>CAMCRV010000013.1 GCA_945877365.1 uncultured Clostridia bacterium
ATCTCCGGGCATCGGAGATTGCACGCGTGCCAAAAGGCAGGAATCGAAACGGTTCCTGCCTTAATCTATGCCCTCGACCGTGATGCCGCCGCCATTGCTCTTGTGGACAGCAATCTGCATCGGGAGAAGATTCTGCCCAGCGAAAAAGCCTTTGCCTACAAGCTGAAAATGGATGCTCTGAGCCATCAAGGAACTTCTGGACAAGTTGGCCAGAAGTGGAGTAGAGAGGAAATTGCAGAGGGTGAGAGTGGTCGTCAGGTTCAGCGGTATATCCGCCTGACTGAATTGATCCCCCAAATTCTCAGCATGGTGGATATCGGAAAAATCGCCCTAACTCCGGCGGTGGAGTTGTCCTATTTGAACGAACAGGAGCAGCGGGATTTGCTGGAAACCATGGAAAGCGAGGACTGCACCCCGTCCCTGTCCCAAGCTGTCCAGCTCAAAAAGCTGAGCCAGTCCGGGGAACTGAATATGGACAAGATTTTTGAAATTCTCCGAGAGCCCAAGGCCAACCAGCAGGAAAAGATCAGCTTCCGGGTGGAGGACCTGCGGAAATTCTTTCCCAAATCTTACAGCGTTGCTCGGATTCAGGAGCGGATTTTGAAGCTGCTGGAAGCCGACTGCCGCAAGCGCCAGCGGGCGCAGGAACGGTAAGGAGGTGACAGCTATGCCAGAACAGATTATAGAAGATCAGATTGTGGAAGTTGTCACCCAGCCTGAGGAGAATTACGGTGCACTGATTCCGGAACACGCAATCCTTCGTTTTGCCCGGTTTTTGCTGCCGAAGATACAGGCGGATTTGGAAAAGAAAGAGGAATAAGACTTTGGCAGGCAGTGGATTTGTGTCTGCTGCCTGCCGCACATTTGACGATACAATCACCTTTTACTATTATGAACACATGGAGGAGAATGCTTATGAACGCAGTGATTTATGCCCGATATTCTTCCGACCGACAGCGGGAAGAATCGATCGAAGGCCAGCTCCGGGAATGCACGGAGTATGCCAAGAAAAACAATTTGACCCTGTTGGGAACCTATGTTGACCGGGCACTATCTGCCAGAACCGCGGACCGGCCGGATTTCCAGCGGATGATTGCAGACAGTGCCAAAGGTATTTTTGATGTGGTGCTGGTATGGAAGCTGGACCGCTTTTCCCGGGATCGCTATGACAGCGCCCACTATAAGCACATTCTGAAAAAGAACGGTGTCCGGCTGATCTCCATCAAGGAAAATATCTCCGACGGCCCGGAGGGTATCATTCTGGAATCCATGCTGGAAGGCTATGCGGAGTATTACTCGGCAGAACTCTCCCAGAAGATTCGCCGAGGACAGCAGGACAACGCAATCAAGTGCATGAACAACGGCGGAAATACCCCGCTGGGCTACTATGTGGATAAGGCAACGGGAAAACTTGAAATTGATCCCGAAACAGCGCCCTATGTTCGGGAACTGTTTTCCCGGTACGCAGACGGCGAACGGCTCACGGTGTTACAGGCAGAAATGAAGCAGCAGGGACTTCGCTCCAAGCGGGGCAATCCCTATTCCATCAGCGTGCTCAGTAATCTGCTGAAAAACCGCAAGTACATCGGAGAATATAAGTACGGTGATGTGATTATCCCGGATGGGATTCCGGCAATTATTGACAAAGATTTATTCGAAAGGGTGCAGATGCGTATGGCAGCAAACAAAAAGGCCCCGGCACGGGCAAAGGCAGAGGAAGAATACCTGCTTACCACGAAACTCTATTGTGGGGAGTGTGGACGACTGATGGCTGGTGAAAGCGGCAAGGGCTGCAAAGGTGTCGTCTATCACTATTACAAATGCAGCGGTGCAAAGCGGAAGCTGGGGTGCAAGAAGAAGGCCATCCGAAAGGACTGGATAGAGAATGTGGTGGTTAAGTTTACGGTTACCCATGTGCTCACCGACACCGCCATTGACCGCATCGCAGATGCCATTGTGGTAATGCAGGAGCAGGAGGACACCATGACCCCGGTACTGAAGCAGCAGCTGCAGCAGTGTGAAACGGAAATCCGCAATGTGATGAAGGCCATCCGGCAGGGTATTATTACGGATACCACCAAGGATTGCCTGGAGGAACTGGAAATCCAGCGGGATTCTCTGAAAGCCAACATTGCCCAGCTTGCGCTGGAGCGGCGCAAGTTTACCAAGGAAGAAATCGTGGACTGGATCAGCCGGTACAAGGACGGCAATATCAACGATCCCGACTACCGGAGGGAAATCATTGATACTTTTGTAAATTCCGTCTATGTGTACGATGACAAATTGCTTCTCACCTATAATTACAAGGACGGCAGCCAGACCCTGACCCTGAAGGAAATTGAAGCTGCCCTGAGTTCGGATTTAACCAGTATGTGTCCACCAAAATGAGAACCCACACCGTAAGGTGTGGGTTCTCATTTTGCTGAACGAGGACTCGAACCCATCTAAATGCGGCAGTCCTGTGGACTGCCGTTTGCCGCCGGCTCGACGGCGGCAACTCCTTAGTGTCATCGAGTCCTATATCGTCCACTTGCACCCACGCTCCGGTGTGCTTCCCTTGCTGAACGAGGACTCGAACCCATCTGAATGCAGCAGTCCTGTGGACTGCCGCTTGCCGTCGGCTCGACGGCGGCAGCTCCTTAGTGCCATCGAGTCCTATATCGTCCACCATACAGGAAAAATCCGAACTTCTTCCCCATCGGGAACGGGTTCGGATTTCTCGTTTCTATCAAAGATATTACATACTGAGCCTACACCCCCGGTTTTGCCTGTCGCAGAACCGGGGGCTTTGTACATTCGACGAAACATTCCACCTTGAATAGCTTTTTAATACTCTTTCTTGATTAAAAACTTTGATTTTAATCAAGAAGGCGCTGCCTTGCGGCATTGCCGAATCTGTGATTTTCGGGATAGAAAATCACAGATTCCCGTCTCATATGATTCTCTAATGAAAAACTTTAATCCAGATTGATTAAAGTTTTTAAAAGAGAATCAGTATAAGCGGACTTTTTTGATCCGCTTTCTTGCTATGCTCTTTTTTGAAAAGCAGCACACAGCTACCCCTCTGCCGCTGTGTGCTGTTTGTCTTTGCGTGTTTACTTGTCTCCTTATGCTTTACGAACACCAACATTCCCTTCTACCATGGCCATAGCCCGTTCCGGCTCCGGGGGGAACAGGCCGTCGCACTTCAGGGTGATGCCGTTTTCCCCCAGCATCTCCAGCAGCGTGTCCATGAACACGCCCCGGCCTTCTGCCAGATGGCACTGCTTCAGCACGCCGCTTACATCCCGGCCGCTGAATTCGCCGCCCCATGGCCCCCGGCAGGTATACTTCACGCCGCAGCTGGGGCTGCCGTCAATGCCCAGAATTCCCAGAATTTCGTATTCCTGGGGATTTGCCAGATATTCCTGCACCTGCAGGACAACGGGTGCCAGCATCTCCCGGCAGCGCTGGCGGAAGAACACATTGTCAAACTGGTCGCAGGTGTGTCCCCAGCGCCGGGCACCGTACTGCAAAAGCTCCGGGCAGGGCAGCTGCAGCAGCTGCACCCCATTGTCGATGGCGGCCTTCAGCAGACTGCGGCGCAGAGCCTCCTCTGCCTCCATATCCCCCAGATCATAGCTTTTCAGCTTGGAGGCGGTATTCAGCAGGCAATGGCCCACCAGAAGAATTTTTTTCATCGTCCATGCATCCTTTCCAGATATTGTGCCACACCGTCCCCGGCATTGCTGCCGATGACGAGATTGGCCTTTTGCTTCAGCTCCGGGGCGGCGTTTTCCACGGCGCAGCAGAAATCGCAGGCTTCAAACAGAGGAGAATCGTTGCGGCTGTCCCCGAAGGCCACCAGCCGGGAAAAGCCCTCCTGCCGCAGCCGGGATACCGCCCTCCCCTTGTGGGCATCCCTGCTGCAAACCTCCAGACACCAGCGGCTTTCGGAGTAGATATCCCGGTAGTAGTCCACCGTCAGGTTGCAATTTTCAAGACAGGCGTTGAGAACATCCAGCCGTTCCGGGGTGTTGTCCATATACAGGCCGTAAATGACCTGCGTGTCCAGCAGCTCCCGGGCAGCCCGGCGGCGGATATTTGGGTCGATGGCATCCACATGCGCCACGGCATCCATTGGAAAATAGCCGTCCCACAGGCAGCCCTCCACCCTACCCAGATTGGCGGTAAAACGCCCATCCTCCATAGTAAACAGCATTCCCCCTATCCCGGCAGCTGCTTCCGCTTTGGAAAGAAGCTCCAGAGCAGCGGCATCCATGGGAACGGCATGGGAAAATTCTTTGCTGCCGGGATCGTAGCACACCGCACCGTTCAGCAGAATCATGGGATCCCGGATGGGGATATCCCGGAGCAGCGGCAGGGCGGACAGCGGCGTTCTGGCGGTGGCTACGGTAAAACGAAGCCCCTGCGCCATCAGCCGGTTTAAAATGACTGTGGTGGTTTGGCTGACGGTACCTGCCGGGGTCAGCAGGGTTCCGTCCATATCGGAGATGTAAAGGGTCATGGGGTTTCCTTTCGGCGGCAGTGGTAAAAATTCCCGGCGGCAGGGAATGCCGCCGGGAAACTGTTATGGGGAGTTTAGCTGTTGCGTGCCTCGTCCACAGCCTTCTGGCCGTTGACCTGAGCATCGGCAAGAGCGGTATCCAGATCCTTCTCACCGGCAAACACCAGCTTCAGCTGATCGCCCAGAGCGTTCAGAGCGTTGATGCAGCCGATGCAGCGCTCGCCCTGGAAGCCCTTGTCCAGGTTGTCCATGGCAACCTGCTTCATAGGCTTCTCAGCCAGCACAGCAGCGAACACGGGATCGCTGACAGCGGACTTCCGGACGGGGATATAGCCGGTCTGAGCTGCGAAGTAAGCGGTGTTCTCAGTGGCGGTCAGGTACTTCAGGTACAGCCATGCTGCGGTCTTCTGAGCATCGGAGCCAACATCGTAGACAGTGACATTGGTGCCGTAGTACAGCTGATCATCGGTTTCGTTGGCGGGCAGAGGAGCACAGTTGATGACAATGCCCTCCTCCGTACCGGACTCGATGTAGGGCAGAGCAGAGGTGGAGGCGACGCACATGGCGGCGCGACCCTGCTGCAGGGGGATGTTGGCGTTCTTGTCCTCACCGGCAAACCGGGCGGCGTTATCCTGGAACATACCGTTCAGGAAGGTGACAGCCTTTCTCATAGGCTCCTGATCGAAGAAGGGCTTGCCGGTGGCATCATCCATGCACAGACCGCCGGCCTGCTTGACCCAGGGGGCGATATCGGTGGACAGGTTGTTGGCGAACACGGTGCCGTAGATGTCGGGATCGCCGTCGCCGTCGGTGTCCTTGGTCAGCTTCTTGGAGGCCTCAGCCCACTCCTCCCAGGTGGTGGGAACGGCAACGCCGGCTTCTTCCAGCATACCCTCGTTGTAGTACAGAACCATCATGCTCTTGTTGAAGGGCATGGCGTATTGGCCGTCGCCCCAGATGCAGTTGTCCATGAACATCTGGGGGAAGTCAGCCTTGTCCTCGGCGGTGAGGCCAATTTCGGGATCGTTCATATAGGGAACCAGATCCAGAACCAGACCCTTGTCCACATACCAGGACAGACGGTTGGAGTAAATCTGAGCCAGATTGGGCAGCTGATTTGCCTTGGCGGCAGCCATCAGCTTGTCAAACAGATCGGTGTAGCCGCCCTGATTCTGCAGGGTGACCTTGATGTAGGGATACTCAGCCATGAAGTCGTCGGTGATTTTCTGCATGGCCTCTTCGTTGACACCGCTCATGGCGTGCCAGAACACCAGCTCCACTTCCTCGGGCTGGGTCTCGGCAGGGGCAGCACCGGTGGTCAGATCGGGGAACTTCTCGCTCCAGGCGGTGAAGCCGCCCTCCAGGGTGTAGACCTTGCTCATGTCGTAGCCGATGGCGGACAGAGCGTTGGTAGCAGCCTGTGCGTAGCGCTTGCCGGAGTAGCACACCAGAATGATCTTCTTGTCCAGACCCTTGGTGGCTTCGGTCATGGTAGCCTTACCGGCCTCGGCATCGCCCTCCTTGGCCTTGTCCATGTCCCAGGCCTGCGCACCGGGGATGGTCTTGGCACCGGAGTCGGCAGCCTTACGAATGTCGAAGAACACATAGCCGCTGTCATCCAGCAGGCCCTTGGCATCCTCGGGGGTGATGTACTGCATGGGGGCGTCGGCAGGAGCCTCGGCTGCAGGAGCCTTGGCACCGCAGGCAGCCATACTCAGAACCATGACAGCACACAGCAGCAGGGAAAGAATACGCTTCATCTTGTTTTTTCCTCCTAAAAAATTGTTATAAATTCATCGGGAAGCGATGGATTTAACCCATTTCAGCCCTTCAGACCGGTTTTGCTGACGCCCTGAATGATATACTTCTGGGTCAGCAGGTACACGATAATGGTGGGGGCAATGATCATCAGGGAAAAGGCCATGAGGGTGTTGTAGTCGGTTCCGGCCTCGGTGGAGAAGTAGGCCAGTCCCACGGGCAGGGTTCGCATTTCCCGGGAATTGGTGGAGATCAGGGGCCACAGGTAGCTGTTCCAGCTGTTGATGATCTTCAGCAACGCAATGGACACCACTGTAGGCCGGGACATGGGAACCATCACGGTGAACAGATACCGCAGGTCGCTGCACCCGTCCATCCGAGCCGCCTTGTAATAGGACTGGGGGATGGAGGCAAACTGTTGCCGCAGCAGGAAGATGGAGAACACCGAGGTAGCCCATGGGGCAACCATGGCCTTATAGGTGTTGATCCACCCCAGCCGGGCAAGGGTGACGAAGTTGGGAATGGTGAGAATCTCGCCGGGAACCATCATGGTAGCCACCAGCAGCAAAAACAGGAGGTTTTTCCCCCGGAATTCCAGCTGGGCAAAGGCATAGGCCGCCAGAATGGTGGTGATCAGCTCGCAGGAGGTAATCATCACCGTCACCAGAATGCTGTTTTTCAGATAGGTGAAGAATGGCACAGCCTTGAAGGCCTTCACATAGTTCTGCCACTGGATTTTGGAGGGGATCCAGACGGGAGGCATTTTCAGCACCTCCTTGCTGGGCTTCACCGAGGTGAGGATCATCCACACAAAGGGCAGCAGAATGAATACCGCGCCGGCAATCAGAATGGCGTAGGTCAGGAGCTTTGCCGCTTTTTGACCCGGAGTTTGGTTCATCGGCTCGTCCTCCTTTCGTCATACAGGGCAACCAGCCGGACAACACCGAATTGCAGCAGGGTGATGGCCAGCACAATGAGAAACAGCACAAAGGAGGCTGCCGCTGCCGCCGCAAAGGACCAGTTGTGGTAGAATTTGTCGAAGATGTAGTACACGATGGTCAGACCGCTTTTCAGGGGTCCCGGCTCCTTAGCGTACATGACATACACCTCATCGAAGGTCTTGAACACATCGATGACGGTGGTGATGGACAGGAAAAAGACGGTGGGGCCAAGCTGGGGCAGGGTGATGTGGAAGAACCGGTTCATGGCTCGGGCACCGTCCAGCCGGGCAGCCTGATAGTACCGTGGGTCAATGCCCTGAAGTCCTGCCAGAAAGATGATGACCCGGTAGCCCAGCCCCTTCCAGATACACAGCACCACCAGAATGGGCAGGGTCATGTTGGGGTCTGTCAGCCATGCGATTTTCTTCACGCCAAAGACCTTCAGAATGGCGTTCACAAGGCCAAAGTCCTTGTTCAGCATCCATGCCCAGACGATAGACACCGCCACCATGGAGGTGACGAAGGGCAGAAAATAGATGCTCTGGAACACCTTGCGGCAGCGGATGTCGGAATTCAGCAGCACCGCGAAGAGAAGGGAAACGGCAATGGACAGGGGTGCTGCCACCAGTGCCAGACGCATGGTGTTTTTGATGGCAAGGGCGAAATCGGCATCGCGCATCAGGTTGCGGAAATTGTCAAAGCCCCAGGCGTACACCTCGTCCTTGAGGTAGTCGAAGTCGGTGTAGAAGCCCATGAGGAAGGATTTGCAGATGGGATAGATCTGAAAAACCGTAATCACCAGCAGTGCCGGCAGCAGATACAGCCATGCCTTGTAGCGCAGCGCAAACCGCACCGGGGGGCTGTCTGTCAGTCTGTTTGTGCGCATCTTACAGACCTCCCTCTGAGGGGAACAGGTAGCACTTGCGCAGCTTCAGCTTCAGGGTATCGCCGATGCTGTAGTCGTGATCCCAGCTGAGGCAGGCGGTGAGGGTATGCTCCCCGTGGTGCAGTCGGAGGTAAACCTCCTTACCCAGAGTCTGGATGGCGGCAACCTGAGCCGTGAGGTGCTCGCCCTCTGTCACCACCAGAATGTCCTCGGGGCGGACACCCAGAACGGCCTGTTCCTGTACTTCGCCGCAGAATACCGGCTCCAAAGCGTCCGGCTTCCAGCCGTTGATGCCTGGGAGGGTGATCACACCGTCCCGGAGGGTGCAGGGCAGCTTGTTGATGGGAGGATTCCCCAGAAAGCTGGCAACAAAGAGGTTGACCGGGGTGCGGTACATCTCCTGAGGGGTGGAATACTGCTGCAAAACACCATTTTTCATCAGCAGAATCCGGTCGGAGATGCTCATGGCCTCCTCCTGATCATGGGTGACAAAAATGGTGGTGATTTTCAGCTTCTGCTGCAATGCCCGGATATCGTCCCGCAGCTCAATCCTCAGCCGGGCATCCAGATTGGAGAAGGGCTCGTCCAGCAGGAGAATCTTCGGCTCCTTAATCAGCGCCCGGGCGATGGCAACACGCTGCTGCTGTCCGCCGGAGAGCTGACCGGGCTTGCGGTGCAGAAGCTCCTGAATTTGCAGCATATTGGAAATCTTTTCCAACCGCTCCCGGCGCTGAGCCTTGGGGACATGGTGCATTTTCAGGGGGAAGAGGATGTTGTCCTGCACGCTCATGTGGGGGTACAGGGCGTAGTTCTGGAACACCATGCCGATGTCCCGGTTTTCCGCCTGTACGCCGGACATAGGCACATCGTCAAAATAGATTTCGCCTTCTGTGGGCTGCTCCAGACCTGCCACCATGGAAAGCGTGGTGCTCTTGCCGCAGCCGGAGGGACCCAGCAGACAGATCATCTCTCCGTCTTCAATGGTGAAGCTGAGATTGCTGACCGCCGTGGTGGTTTTGAAGGTTTTTGTGATGTTTTCCAGACGAATTTTCAAGATTCTCAGCTCCCTGTTTCCCCGAAAGTGGCACAATATCTTAAAATGTGGCATAACAAATCAACCGTTATTTTAGCCCAAAAGCCGGGTGCAGTCCAATCGTTTTTTGCCATATATATCAACGAACGGATTGAGAAAACCTATAAATTGAGATGGGTGCTTGCCTTTGGTTTGCAGGTGTGTTACCCTTGAAAAAATGAGAGGAGGGGCAGGTATGAATCTGTTTTCCCAGCCGGATGCACGGATGAGCATTGCGGCACTGGCCTGTGCGATTTTGCGGCACTTCGGGGCACCTGCCCCCAACCCGGTCTGCCCGGCTCTGGCCGGGTATTTGGAAAACGCTCCCAGAAATGTGGTGCTGCTGCTTCCGGACGGCCTTGGTCAGAATATCCTCACCCGGCATTTACCGCCGGATTCCTTCCTCCGGCGGCATCAGGTGGACACCCTGTCCTCGGTGTTCCCTCCCACCACCACGGCGGCAGCTACGGCGTTGGAGACGGGGCTGTTCCCCTCCCAGAGCGGATGGCTGGGGTGGAGCGTTTTCTGGCCTCCCATCGGGCAGAATGTTGCTCTGTATCCCAATACCACCGACGATGGCACTCCTGCGGCGGAGGTTCACATTGGTAACACCTTTCTGCCGGTGACCCAGCTGGTTTCCGTCCTCCGGGAGAGGGGAATTGACGCAATTTCCACCTATCAGCAGGGAGCGCAGACATTGGAGGAGATAGTGGATCTGGTGCAGACCCGGTGCCATGCCCCGGGGAGGCACTTTGTGTATGCCTACCTCAATGAGCCGGATCACCACCTCCACCGGGAGGGCTGCGGTTCCGAAGCTGTCAGGCAGTGGCTGTCCCGGGCAGATGGGGCCATGGAAAAGCTGGAAAACACCTGCCCGGATACCCTGTTTCTGCTGACCGCCGACCACGGCTTTACCGATGTGGAGGGTCTGTGTCTGGAGGATTTCCCGGAGCTGGAGGACACCCTCCTGCGCAAGCCCTCCATTGAGCCAAGGGCTTTGAATCTGTTCCTGAAACCCGGCAGAGAGGGCGATTTTCTCCGGCTGTGGCAGGCGGTGATGGGCAGCAGCTATCGGCTTTATTCCCGGCAGGCAGTACTGGACTGCCGGCTCTTTGGCCCCGAGCCGGAGCACCCCATGCTGGAATCCATGCTGGGGGACTTTCTGGCGGTGGCGCGCACCTGCAAAACCCTGTTTCCCAACCCTTCTTATCTGCGCTCCATGGTGGCAACCCACGGCGGCATGACAGAAGATGAACTGACTGTTCCGCTGGTAATTTGGCAATCCCGGAGGTGATTCGGGATTCGGCACCAGCCAACAAACGCTCTTTCCTACTCAGGAGTCGTTTCTCCATATTCTGCAAAGAAAAAGCTGCCATTGCAAAGGTGACATCGATCATCTTCGCAATGGCAGTTTTTCTATTCGTGTATTCTTTTTTTCGTGAGACAGCTCCGAAAAGAGCATCTACAGCTCCGGCTTCGGATCGTTCTCCCGTAAGCTCATCACGGCGAAGTCCACGGGGGTCAGGGAGAAGATCACCAGTGAAGGACGGTGCGGGGCAAAGCCGATGTCCACAGCAATGCCGGGTCATAATTCATTATGGTATCTTCACAGATATTGAGTGAAATGTTCAAATGCATGGATTTCCCCCTTTCTGGTTACTGAACTGAATAAATTCTCTGTAGTATTCAAAGCATAAGTCTAATTGAACGATCCCACCGCACTGTGGCTGGTACACACAATGCGGTGGGACTTGTTATTCTTCCAAGCTGCCCTGAGTTCGGATTTAACCAGTATGTGTCCACCAATAAGAAAAGGCCACCCAATGGGTGGTCTTTTCTTATTGGCAGACGATGGACTCAAACCCATCTGAATGCAGCAGTCCTGTGGACTGCTGCTTGTCGCCGGCTGGACGCCGGGCGCTCCTTAGCGTTATCGAGTCCTATAGCTGTATAGAGTAGTAACATAGGTAACAAGCAGAGAGGAGACATGCCCTCCATTTTGAAAATGACCGTCCTTCACACACCGGCTCATTGGCAGTCTTTGTGGACGCCGGTAACGGAGAATTCCACCCACTCGGCAATATTCGTGCAGTGGTCGCCGATGCGCTCGAAATACTTGGCAATCATCAGCAGGTCAAGGGCATATTCCCCTTCATTGGGATTTCCGGCAATGATGCCAAGAATGTCGCTCTTAATCTGGTTGAAATAGTTGTCCACCACATCGTCGTAGTCCATGACGGCCCTGGCCGGATGCAGATCCTGCTTGACATAGGCATCCACTGCCTCCGTGACCATGTATTGGGCAGCCTTTGCCATTTCCTGAATCTGGGGATAGTTTTCCTCCACGCCCTTTTCCATTTTCGGCACCAGATCCACAATATCCTCCGCCTGGTCACCGATGCGCTCCATGTCGGTGATCATTTTCATGGCGGCGCTGATCTTCCGCAGGTCGCTGGCCACCGGCTGCTGCCGCAGCAGCAGCTTCAGGCAGATGGTCTCGATGGTGCGCTCGCTCTCGTCGATCACCGCTCCCACCTGCTTCGTTTTCTCCTCCAGCTCTGGGCTGTAATCCGTCAATGCCTTTGCGGCAAGATCGATAATTTCCTCGCAGGCAGCACCCATCCGGGTCAGCTCCTGGTTCAGATTCTGCAGCTGCTCCTGATACAGATTTCTCATAGTCTTCCCTCCATTAGCCGAAGCGGCCTGTGATGTAATCTTCCGTGCGTTTGTCTCTGGGCTGGGAGAACATTTCCTCTGTGCTGCCGTATTCCACCAGATCCCCCAGCAGGAAGAAGGCGGTCTGATCGGAAATTCGGACAGCCTGCTGCATATTGTGGGTGACGATGACGATGGTGTACTTCTCCTTCAGCTCCATGGCAAGGTCTTCAATCCGGGAGGTTGAGATGGGGTCGAGGGCAGAGGTAGGCTCGTCCATCAGCAGCACCTCCGGCTCCACAGCCAGTGCCCGGGCGATGCACAGCCGCTGCTGCTGACCGCCGGACATACCCAGCGCATTCTTTTTCAGACGATCCTTCACCTCGTCCCAGATGGCGGCGCCGCGGAGGGCTTTCTCCACGATTTCATCCAGCTGTGCTTTGTTCCGGATGCCGTGGGTTCTGGGGCCATAGGCGATGTTGTCGTAAATACTCATGGGGAAGGGGTTGGGCTTCTGAAATACCATGCCCACCTCCTTGCGCAGGTTGTTGACCTCGGATTCAAAGATGTTCTCCCCGTGGTAAAGAACCTCTCCGGTGATTTTCACCCCGGGAATCAGATCGTTCATCCGGTTCAGGGTTTTCAGAAAGGTGGACTTGCCGCAGCCGGAGGGGCCGATGAGGGCGGTGATGGATTTTTCGGGTATTTCCAGGCTGATATTCTTCAGCGCCTGGGTCTGGCCGTACCAGAGGTTTAAGTCATTGACGGTAATGATTGGGTTGTTCATGTTGATTCTCCTTGTATGGTAAAGCGGTCTTTAATTGATAATTGAAAATTGAGAATTGATAATTGTGGTATCCCCTTCGGGGATGAAAGAAAACAAAAGCCACATATATTATTTTAATTCGTCCCGAAGGGACACAATCATTATCCATTACCCATTATCAATTATTAATTCACTAAATATTCCTTTATCTGCTTTCATTCTGCATTCTTTTTCTGATAATACTTGGTGACCGCGCTGGCTGCCAGGTTGATGCAGAAAGCCAGCACCAGAAGAATTGCCGCAATTCCGAAGGCCACGCCAAACTCACCCTGCTCCTTGGCATAGACATACAGGGCAACCGTCAGGGTTGCACCTGCGCTTCCCAGCCCCTTCACAAAGCCGTTGAGGGCATGGGCAAAGCCTGCGGTAAACAGCAGCGCGGCGGATTCTCCCAAAATTCTGCCCACGCTCAGAATGCAGCCGGTGATGACACCGTCGATACAGCCGGGCAGCACCACCGTCCGCACCACCCGCCATTTGCCTGCGCCTAGGCCGAAGGCGCCCTCCCGGTAGGACTGGGGCACGGTTTTCAGGCTCTCCTGGGTGTTTCTCAGGATGGTGGGCAGGTTCATAATCACCAGAGTCAGACCGCCTGCCATCAGGCTGGTGCCGATGGTACCCGCAAACATCAGCATACCCACCAGACCGTAGATGATGGAGGGGATGCCGCTGAGCGCCTCTGCTGCGTACTCAATGACCGCAACCAGCTTCTGATTGGAGGCGTATTCCGTCAGGTACACTGCCGCCCCCACCCCAAGGGGAATGACAATCAGCAGCGTGATGATGACGATGTACACCGTGTTGAGAATATCCGGCAGGATTCCGATATTTCCGCTTAAGTAGCTGGGCTTAGTGCTGACAAATTCCCAGCTCAGGTTGGGAATCCCCTGCATCAGCACATAAGCCACAATAAAAAGAGTGAGTAACCCCGTCAGCGCCGTGGCAAAGTACATACCGCCCCGGACAGTCCACAGAAACAGCCTGCGGCTGCTTGTAATTTTACCATTTCTCATCCTTGCTTCTCTCCTTTCAGGAAGAAATTCAATGCCGCGTTGATCAGCATAATGAACAGGAACAGCACCAGTGCAATGGAAAACAGTGCCTGCCGCTGTAAGCCGCTGGAATAGGACATTTCCGATGCCACAGCAGTGGTCAGGAACCGGACGGACTGGAACAGCGACGGCATATTGGCGGCGTTGCCTGCCACCATCATCACCGCCATGGCTTCGCCAATTGCCCGACCCACGCCAAGCACCACGGCTGCCGCGATGCCGCTTTTGGCAGTGGGAACCGACACCCGGAACCATGTCTCCTCCGGGGTGGCTCCCAAAGCCAGGGAAGCATCCTCATACTCCTTGGGCACCGCTTCCAGGGCGGTGACGGACATTTTGATGATGGAGGGCAGAATCATAATCGCCAGCACAACGATTGCCGCCAGCAGGCTGGCTCCGTCGGGGACATGGAACAGCTTGCGGATTCCGGGAACCAGCACCATCATGCCCACCAGACCGTAAACAACCGACGGGATGCCTGCCAGCATGGACACCGCCTGTCCCATGATTTCCTTGACGGATTTGGGTGCCATTTTGGCAAGGTATACAGCGGTGAGGAAGCCCACCGGAACGCCCAGCAAAATTGCCCCGGCGGTGCCGTAGACGCTGGTGAGGATAAAGGGAAGAATGCCGTACTTCGGCTCCGCTGCGGTGGAAGCCCAGACGCTTCCAAAGAGGAATTTCACAATACCAATTTCCCGGATGGCCGGGATGCCGGAAACCACCAGATACACGGTAATCAGCAGCACGCAGGCCACCGTCACCAGTCCCAGCAGCAGGAAGATGCCATGTACCGCATCTTCCACCAGATTTCGATTCAGTTTCATAATGTCGTCCTTTCCAGATCGGATTTTTCTACCTTCATCCTACTGCCGGAATGTAAAATGGGAAAGGCAACAATTGTAAATTGTGTGTCAAATCCCGCCGACATGAAAAACGCCCCTCTTTCGAGGGGCATTTCTTTGTTTAGTTTGCGGGAACCACACCAGCTGCCACGATGATCTCATTGGCATCGGCGGAGGTTACATAGTCGAAGAAGGCCTGCGCTGCATCACCCAGCTGGACGCCGGTCTTGGTTGCCAGCACGAAGGGACGCTGGATGGCGTAGGTGCCGTCCTTGACGGCAGCTTCACTGGGAGCCACGCCGCCAACCTTCACAGCCTTCACGGTATCCTTCACGGAGGCCAGAGAAGCGTAGCCGATGGCGCCGGGGTTCTGGGCAACGGTGGTGATCACATCGCCGGTGGAGCTCAGCTCCTGACGGTACTGGCACTTATCCTTGACTTCCACAATTTCCTCAAAGCCGCTGCGGGTGCCGGAACCGGCTTCCCGTCCGATGAGGACGATCTCGGCGTCAGCACCGCCCACTTCGGACCAGTTCTTGATTTCACCGGTGTAGATGGCGGCGATCTGCTCCAGGGTCAGATCCTCCACGGTGTTCTCGGGGTTCACGATGACGGCGATACCGTCGTAGCACAGGACAGTCTCGGTCAAGCCGGCAGCCTTCTCCTCATCCTTCAGGGCACGGGAGGAAAGGCCGATGTCGCAGCGACCCTCCTGCACAGCCTGAATGCCGGAACCGGAGCCGGTGGGGTTGTAGGTGAAGGTCACATCAGAATTGGCCTCCATGAAGGCCTCGCCCAGAGCGCCGATGACCTTCTCCATAGAGGTGGAGCCGTCGGTGGACACGGTGCCGGACAGCTTGGCGGGGGCGGCGGCAGGTGCCTGGGTTGCGGCAGGAGCGGCAGCGGCGGGAGCCTCAGCAGGCTTCTGGCCGCAGGCAGCCAGGCTCAGTGCCATTGCCAGGCACAGCAGGGTACAAATAACTCGTTTCATTTTCATTATCTCCTTAATCATTAAGTTCGGGACTTGCATCCTTTACAGCCATCATACGCCCCGTATGTAAAATCCGAAAGATGAGATCTGTAAAATGTCTGTCAAATGCAGATGCGGCGGCTTTTCCGTATCATCACCTCCTGTATCCTCTTCCCTCTGCATTCTATTGTAAACTTTTTATTTTTTCATAGTTTACAATCAGAAGATTCCATGGTACAATACCGAAGCATTCAACCATCGCACTCGGGAGGTATCACAGATGACAACACAAAAAATCCGTACAAAAGACATGGTACGCGCCGCACTGTTCGCAGTGGTCATCGCAATCTGCTCCTGGCTGTCCATTCCGGCAACCGTCCCCTTCACCCTGCAGACCTTTGGCATTTTCCTGACCGTAGCCGTTCTGGGCGGAAAGCTGGGAAGTCTGGCTGTTTTCCTATATCTGCTGATGGGAGTCGTGGGACTTCCTGTTTTCGCCGGATTCAAGGGTGGAATCGCCGCGCTGATGGGCCCCACAGGGGGATATATCGTCGGTTTTCTTCTCTCCGCGCTGGTAATGTGGGGCATGGAACGGCTCCTGGGCAAAAAGCAGTGGGTGCTGGCACTGTCCATGGTATTGGGACTGATGGTCTGCTATACATTCGGAACAGTATGGTTTATCCTGGTCTATGCCCGCAGCTCCGGTCCCATCGGACTGATGACCGCTCTGGGATGGTGTGTGTTCCCGTACATCATTCCGGACATCATAAAGATTGTACTCGCCATGCTCCTCAGCAAGAAGCTTGCCGCCGTACTTCGGTTGACTTAAAGCATGGGAAAATCAGGGGGAACCATGACCACAAAGGAACTGCTTTTGGAGCTGTTTGAAACGCAGAAAGGCGCGTTTTTTTCCGGCGAGGAAATCGCCCGGCGGCTCTGTGTATCCAGAGCCGCTGTCTGGAAAGCCGTAAAAAGCCTCCAAAATGAGGGCTATGAAATAACGGCAGTTACCAACAAGGGCTACTGCCTGGCAGCGGACACGGATATTCTGTCTGTTCAGGGTGTGCAAAAATATTTGGACAGCAGCTGCCGGGATCTGGAAATCGTTGTGCTGCCCACCGCCGAATCCACCAATACGCTGGTTCGCCAAAAGGCGGCTCAAGGAGGAAACGAGGGGTACACCGTCATCTCCAACGAGCAGACCAGAGGCAGGGGCAGATATGGCCGTCCGTTTTTCTCCCCCGGCAAAACCGGAATCTACCTGAGTATTCTGCTGAAACCGGCAGTTCCCTCCTCTGAGGCACTGAGCATCACCACGATGGCTGCTGTTGCCATGTGCAAGGCCATGGAAGAAGTGTCGCAGGAAACTGTGCAGATCAAATGGGTCAACGATATCTACATTCGGGGAAAGAAGGTCTGTGGGATTCTGACGGAAGCTGCACTGGATCTGGAAAGCGGAATGCTGGAATATGCTGTGCTTGGCGTGGGCGTAAATGTCTATACGCCTCAGGGCGGCTTCCCGGAAGATCTCCGGGATACCGCCGGCGCCGTGTTTTCCGCTCCCGGAAAGGATGCCAAAAACAGGCTCACCGCTGCTTTTCTCAACCATTTCATGTCCTGCTACCGTGGAAAAAACTCCGGCGATTATATTGCGGAATACCGGAGGCGCAACCTGGTCATCGGCAGGAAAGCAGTCGTTTACAGAAACGGCGTTCCCCAGACGGTGGACATCTGCGGCATTGACGATGCCTGCAGGCTTATTGTCCGATATGACAACCATGAGACCGCCCACCTTTCCTATGGGGAAATTCAGCTTGACCAGGCTTCCGGCTGAACCGGCTCAGACAAAAACTGCTCCTCCCTTTCGGGAGGAGCAGCCACATTCTGTCAAAAACGCCTCGCAGAGTTCGCTGCATCAGCAGCGAATAAATCCCTAATCATGTTCTGTCAGGACATGCGCCTGACAGAACATACTTCTCAGGCTGCAAGTGTGGAATTTGTTCGCCTCCGGCGAATAAATTCTGCGCGCAGCAGACTGCAAAAAACTGGTGGAAAAGCCCAAAGGGGTTTTCCACCAAGTTAAAACTGCTCCTCCCTTTCGGGAGGAGCAGCTGCTTTTTATTTACTATGCCTTGTGATCCACATGGAGCAGGTGGTGCGCCTTCTCGCCCAGAGGCTCCCCCAGATAATCCCTGTACAGATCCTGAATGTCAGGATTCTCGTGGGAGTAACGGATGATAGAATCCGCATCCAGCTTCCACAGCTTATCGCCGCGGTACTCAGCCATCTCCTCACCCTCGTGAATGGGCTGACCGCCGCCGCCTGCACAGCCGCCGGGACAGGCCATGACTTCCACGAAGTGATAGTCCACTTCCTTCTTGTCGATGGCTTCCATCAGCTTTCTGGTATTGGCCAGGCCGCTGACAACGGCAACCTTCACAGTGCCGGCGCCGGGAACCTCAAAGGAGGCTTCCTTCCAGGGCTTGATGCCCCGGATTTCCCGGAAGGCATCGGCATCGGGGTTCTTGCCGGTGGCCAGATAGTAAGCGCTCCGCAGAGCTGCATCCATAACGCCGCCGGTGGCGCCGAAGATCACGGCTGCACCGGTGCCGGAGCCCAGAGGGCTGTCGAATTTGTCCTCGCCCAGATCTGCGGGAACCAGCATATCGGACTTGAACAGACGAACCATTTCACGGGTGGTCAGAACCACATCCACATCGGGATCTCCGCAGGCACTGTTCATGCCGGGCAGATTCTTCTCGGACTTCTTGGCAGAGCAGGGCATGATGGAGATGACGCGGATCTTCTTGGGATCCAGACCCTTCTTCTCCGCAAAGTAGCTCTTGGCGATGGGGCCGAACATCTGCTGGGGAGACTTGGCAGAGGACAGGTTATCCACATACTCGGGGAACTGGCTCTTGATGAAGCTGACCCAGCCGGGGCAGCAGGAGGTGAACATGGGCCACTTGTAGTCTGCTGCATGAGTGAAGCGGTGCAGGAACTCGCTGCCCTCTTCCATGATGGTCAGGTCGGCGGAGAAGTTGGTGTCGAAGACATAGTCAAAGCCGATGGCCTTCAGAGCAGCCACCATACGGCCGGTGGTTGCCATCTCCTCGGGCAGGTTGAAGGCCTCTGCCCAGGCAACCCGGACAGCAGGAGCCACCTGAATGATGGTGGTGATCTCGGGGTCGGCCAGATACTTGATAACCTGAGAGGTATCGTCCCGGGCCGTCAGTGCGCCGGTGGGGCAGTGGGTGATACACTGGCCGCAGTGGACGCAGTCGGTATCCTTCAGGTTCCGGTTCATGCTCACATCCACAGTGGTGCGGGAGCCGGTGCCGGCCACATCCCAAATGTGCATACCCTGAATCTTGTCGCAGACCTGAACACAGCGCATACACTTGATGCACTTGGTGTAGTCCCGGATGATGGGGGTGTCGAAATTCATGGGCTTGCGTTCCAGCTTGGGCTGATAGGGCTGCTGATGGATGTTCAGAGCCCGTGCCATGGACTGCAGCTCGCAGTTGCCGCTGCGGATACACGCGGTGCACTCGGAGCGGTGCTGGCTCAGCAGCAGGTGCATATTGGTGCGTCTTGCCTCACGAACCCGGGGGGTGTTGGTGTGAACCACCATGCCCTCCAGAACCTGGGTATTGCAGGAGGGGACCAGACGGTTGGTGCCTTCCACTTCCACAACGCACATACGGCAGGCGGCGATCTCATTGATTCCCTTCAGGAAGCACAGGTGGGGAATGGGAATACCCGCCTTCTCCGCAGCTTCCAGAATGGTTGTGCCCTTGGGCACGCTCAGTTCGCGGCCATCAATCTTGAAATTTACCATTTTTCCACACGTCCTCCCTTGAAGATTCCATAGCCAAAGTGGTCACAGCGCAGGCAGCGGGAGGATTCCTTGGTGGCCTCCTCGCAGGTCATGCAGTGCTCCATGCAGGTAAAGTCGTTCTTACGCTCGGCTGCGGGGCGCTCACGGCAGTTGACACGGCCTCTGGGGTTCAGATCCACACAGCGGGGTGTGGGAACCTCCACATCCACCTTGATTTCATGGTGGAAGCCCAGATACTCGTCGATATTTGCAGCGGCGGCCTTACCGGCAGCAATGGCGCGGATAACGGTTGCAGGGCCGGTGACGCAGTCGCCGCCGGAGAACACGCCCACCAGATTGGTCTTGGTGGTGGTATCGGCAACCAGCGTACCGCCGCGCTTGACCTGAATGCCGGCATTTTCAAAGGTCTGGTACTCAATTGCCTGACCAATGGCAACGATGACGACATCGGCAGGAATCCGGATAGGCTCCACAGAGGCGGTATTGGGGCGGGGACGGCCTGCCTTGTCCATCTCGCCAATGATCTGGGGCTGTGCCCACAGAGCCACAGCCTTGCCCTCGGCATCCACTTCCACCTTCAAAGGTGCGTGGAGGGTCAGAACCTCAGCGCCCTCAGCGATGGCGCCTTCCACTTCCTCTGCCTGCGCGGTCATATCCTCCTGACGGCGGCGATAGACACAGGTGACGGTCTTTGCGCCCAGACGGACAGCACTGCGGGTGCAGTCCATGGCCACATTGCCGCCGCCGATGACAGCCACATTCAGGCCGGTAAAGTCAGGCATTTCCCCGTCACCGATACCCCGGAGCATCTCAACGGCAGAGATCACGCCCTTGGCGTCCTCACCCTCGATGCCCACCTTCTTATCGGTGTGGGCGCCGATGGCGACATACACGGCATCGAAGTTCTTCTTCAGCTCTTCGAAGGTCATATCCACGCCAACCTTCACATTGGTGTGGGCTTCAATGCCCAGGGACAGGATGGAGGCAATTTCGCCATCCAGCTTCTCTCTGGGGTAACGGTAGCTGGGGATACCATAGCGCATCATGCCGCCCAGCTTCTTATGCATATCGTACACGGTAACCTTGTGACCCATCAGGGACAGGTAGTAAGCAGCCGTCAGGCCGGAGGGGCCGCCGCCGATGACAGCCACAGTCTTGCCGGTGGGTTCGGCGCAGGGAGGATTCTCCACATCCCCTGCCATGTCAACGGCGTAGCGCTTCAGGCCGCGGATATTGATGGAGCCATCCACCATGTTCCGGCGGCAGCGGTTCTCACAGGGATGCTCGCAGATGTAAGCGCAGGAGGTGGGGAAGGGATTGTCCTTGCGGATCAGCTTCACGGCGTCAGCGCAGCGGCCCTCATGAACCAGAGCCACATAGCCGGGGATATCCACGGCAGCAGGACACTTTGCCACACAGGGAATGGAGTCCTCCATGCCGCCCAGGCAGCGGCCGGTTTTCACATGCTCCTCGAAATCATCCCGGAAGGCAACCAGTGCATTCAGCACCAGCTGGCCGGCATCGATACCGATGGCGCAGTCGGCGGAGTCCACAACCACCTGAGCGGTGGTCTTGATCCGGTCCAGAATGTCTGCATCGGGCTGCCCGTCCAAAATTTCGCGAATCATCTGGGACAGCTGATCCAAGCCGATGCGGCAGGGAACACACTTACCACAGGTCTGAGCCTGGCACAGATTCAGGAAGTTCAGGGTCATATCCACAGGGCACAGGCCGGGAGGATTGGCTTCAATCCGGCGCTCCATGCTGCTGTAAATCTGCTCGATGACTGCCTGAGTCTGAGCGGGCATTTTTACTTCAAGTCTACTCATTTTCCATCATGCCTTTCCTGGATTTCTATCCGTCTTTTCTCATTTTGGGAAAAATATCCTGTTTTTTGCGATTATGTATGGCATTTTTGTGAATATACCACAACTGCGCACATACCGTGGATATGGTAGCATACAAGTATTTTTTTTGCAAGAGACTATCAATAAATAACTCGCATTTATTAGAAAATTTGTCGTTTCCACCGAAAAGTCCCCGTTTTTTTTGGCCAAAAATACCATGAAGGGATTCTTTTTTATCGATACAATCATACGAAAACAGGGCTGTCTCACTAAGAAATTGTTTCGTCAATTTGCACAGAGGAAAAGCAAAACTGTCATTCCGAGCCAGTGCGCACACTGGCGTGGGAATCCGTTCTCCTTAAAAAATGCCACTAACCTGAACATTTCAGGGTGGGAAACGGATTGCCACACCAGTGACATCGGTCACTGGTTCGCAATGACAGTTCTTCTATTTGTGCAATTTTACTTTAGTGAGACAGACCCGTATCCTTATTTTCTCAGATATTTCGCCGTCCGAACAGGAACCGGCGTCTTCCCGGCCAGTGCCCGGATCCAGAAACCCATGCCCATGAGTCCTGCCAGAGCAAGGCTCATCATGCTGTAGGCAAACACGGCCTCGCTGGCATGGCGCTGGACATGGTATTCCATGTAGCCGCCCAGTCCCAGCAGCGCCGCTACAGCCAGCCACTGCAGCAGATACCACGCCTTGAAGCCCCTGCGCCGCACCAGCCGGACGGAAAACACAATGACAGTCAGGCCGATGGCCAGTGCGCCCAGCACCTGCACGATGCTGACGAAGCCGTTGCTGCGGAAGAACAGGGAGTCATACCGGGTGCTGTCCAGCGCCACCTGCACCGCCCCGTGGCACAGCAGGAACAGCAGACAGATATCCCCATCCTCTGCGGTTCCCCTCCTTCTCTCCCGAAGCCAGAGAACCAGCAGCACCGCAAAAATCACCGCCGCAATCACGCTCTGGAACAGGAAGGTAGCCAGTCGGTATTCCAGCTGCCCGGAAACCTGATTCATCACCGGGTACACCCAGGGCAGGCTCTTCACGGAGGAAACCAGCATCCCCCGGGCAGAGCCGTCAAAGAAGGAGGCCAGCCGCCCCAGGGCGATGCCTGCCGCCCCGGCCAGGCTCATGCAGTCCAGCATGGCCCCCATGCTGTCCGACAGCTTCACCAGCCGCAGAAGCAGCGCTGTCAGGGCGCAGCCGGCGAAGGCGCCCATCAGGGCATAGCCGCCGGTGGAATAGTTGGTCAGAGCCGCCCAGAGACTTGCATAGCTGTCCACCCGGCAGTACCAGTGCACCAGCCGGGACAGCACCATGGACAGCACCAGCGCCATGGGCACCGCCACCGCAGCTGTCGCTCCCCTGCCCGGCGTGCTGAGGTACAGGCTCAGAAACACACAGATGGCAGCAGCCGCCGCCAGAGCCAGAAGGATGGAATTCCAATAGAGAAACCGTTCTCCGATGATAAACGCAATTCTTGCCATGCAGCTAACCTCCGTTCGGCAGCGCCGTTGCAAAGTAGATAATGTCGCTGATCTCCCGCTCGCCGCCATAGTCCACACTGTTCATCCGTTCGCCGCCCATGACAATGGTAGCCGTCTGGCCGCCGTCCAGAGCGTAGGCGTTCTCAATGCCCAGCTCCTTCAGCTGCCGGGCGAAGGTATGGATATCGGGAGGGCTGTAGTAATTCTTCTCAATGTTGGCAGCAATCACCAGATAGTGGCAGGGGCCAAGCTGGCACAGCACCGCCCGGGAGACATGCTGGTCGATTTCCCCCACCCGGTAACGCTCCGGGGTGACAATCTGCCCATCCTGAATATACACCGGGCCGAAGGACAGGCTGAAGCGGATGTGGTGTTCATCCACATACTGCTGCACCTCCTCCGCCGAATGGAAGGTGCCCCGGGGGGTAAAGATCAGATCCCCCTGATCATCCACGAAGCAGGTATCCAGCTCCTCGTCTCCGGTGCGGAATACCTTGCCGTTGACCACCACAATGCCGTAGGGACGGTAGGAATAATAATCTCCATTGGAGGCCGTGACGGCATTGACATTCTTCGCCATCTCCGTGGTGGTATAGCGAATCTGGGCGCCGTACTGTCCCCCGGTCATAAACCGCCGGAACTGGGACGGATGGGCGACCTTCACCTCCGCGCAGGTAAAGGCAGCCAGACCCACACCCATCTTCCAGGTAACGGAGAAGATGGTATCGTCCAGATAGTACTTCACCTTGGAATTGGGCAGCAGCTCCATATCCGTCCGGAAGAAGGTCTCCTGTCCATCCAGAATTTCCCGGGCATCCTCCAGAAGCCAGCCCAGAGAGGACGGGTCCTGGGTTTCGCCGAAGAGATCCGCATTGGGCATGGGAGCCACCACATCCTCATCGCTGAGGAAATATACTTTTTCAATGCTGACAATTCCGTCCAGTGCTTCACTGACGGAATTGGTCATATACATATTATACTTCTGCATCATGTCCAGTCTGCCGGTCTCCTGTGCATTGCCGGAGGATCCATTGCCCCCCGCCGCAAGAACAGCCAGCAGGAATATGGCAGCCAGAAATGCCAGCACAGCCGGCCACAGACCGGCGGAGGAGGTTCTGTTTTCCCTCATACGCTGCCCCCTATCCTGCAATTCCGCCGGAGAGCGCACTGAGCAGCTTCTGCTCCGGCTGAACCCGCCACTGTCCCTGGCTGTATGCCAGATTCAGCACCAGCTCCTGACTGGAAACCACCGCATCCTCCCGGATGGCATCGGCTACGGCCTCCGACAGAACCTCCATGACGAAGTCCTCCCGGTATTCATTGTTCTCATCATAGATCTGAGAAAGATCCCGGGCTTCCTCCACCCGCTGCGTCAGCAGCTTCTGGGCACGCTGTCCCAGATTGGCAGTGACGCTGGGAATCTCCATTCCGGTGAGGATCACCTTCTGAGCAAGGCCGGAATCCGTGGCATAGCACTCCCCTTCCGGCTGCCAGGAGAGGCTTTCCTGATAGGCCTGCCAGATCTGCCTTCCGGTTTCTCCCTCCGGCTGGGCGGACAGCCCCAGATCCGGTTTCCCCACCAGGCAGGCGGAAACCTTCTCATAATCCCCGGCGCAGGCTGCATCCATCAGCTCCTCCACACAGCTGCCGGCCTCTGCCGGTGTCTCCACCAGAACCGGCTGGGCGTTCAGAAAGCTGACGGTAAGCACCACCGCTGCCGCCGCCAGAAGCACCGCTAAAACACCAAATATCCGTGAACTCATACATCTCTTTTCCTTCCCGAAGTTTTTTCTATGCCTCCGGTATTGCCGTGGCAAAATAGATAATATCGCTGATATCCCGCTCGCCGCCGTAGTCCACATCGTTCATGCGCTCATTTCCCGTGACGATGGTTGCCGTCTGGCCGCCATCCAGAGCGTAGGCGGTTTTCACGCCCTTATCCCGCAGATAAGTGCCGAAGGTCTCCATGTTGACGCCGCCGGAATTGGCGGTAACCACCATGTAGTGCAGCTTGTCCTGCTGGCACAGTGCCGCCCGGGAGTAGAAATCCGCCGCTTCTCCGATGGAATAATGGTTTTTCGCCAGAAGCTCCCCATCCAGCACCAGCACCGGGCCAAAGGCCAGACTGAATCGGATGTTGTGTTCCTTCACATAGGCCTCAACATCCTCCGTCTTTACCACTTCTCCCATCAGGGTGAAGTTCAAATCTCCGTTTTCATCCACATAGCAGGTGTCCAGCAGCCGGTCTCCGGAGCGTCGAACCACACCGTTGTACACGGTGTTGCCGAAAGCGCGATAGGAATAGTAGTCCGCGCTGGATGCGGTGACTGCGTTGACGCTCTGAGCCATCTCCGTGGTGGTGTACAGCAGCCGTGTGCCGTAATCGCCTCCTGACAAAAACCGGCGGAACTGGGAAGGATGGGCGATCTTCACCTCGGAGAAGGTGTACACCGTCCTGCCCACCTTTTCCTTCCAGGTGATGGCCAGAATGGTATCATCCAGATAATATTTGATTTTGCTGCCCTCCGCCAGAGTCACATCCGGGGAGAAAATCAGCTCCTGCCCATCCAGCAGCCGGGCAGCCTTTTCAATCACCGCCGTCATATCCCCGGGGTTCTGGGTCTGGCCATACTTTTCCGGGTCCGGCATGGGGGCCACCAGATCCTCATCGCTGAGGAAATACACCTTTTCAATGGTGACGATTCCGTCCAGCGCCTCGCTGGTGGTGTTGGCGATAAACATATTATATTTATCCATAAGCGCCAGCTTCGCCTGCGCCTGCATCCCCGAGGAAGCGCCGCTGTTTGCCCACAGCATCCCTGCCAGCAGGAAAACCGTCACCACCGCGCTGATCAGTCCGGCAAGCCAAATCGCAGCGGGATGCTTTCTTGTTTCTTCTGCCAAATACTTCGCCATTTCTGCTCCTTTTACCCAAAACACCCCTCCGGGCGCCTGAAATAACAGCATGATTTATTTATTATATCCCTGTATTTGGCTGTTGTCAACATAACACACGGCAATCCGTTGGGAGAATCGGGAAGTTTTTCCACGCCTTGCAATTCTATTTTTATCATGCTATAATATAAATTGACTCACCATGGGAGACTTGATTATGAACGGTAAATGCGATCCCCGACTGCGCCGGATTCTGGCGTTGGGTCTGGGGCTTCTTTTCCTGATTCTCGCCTGGCTGGTCTACGACAACACCGTAGACCGAAGCGGCTGGGTTTCCAAAAACGGCAGCTACTATTACCGGGATTTTCACGGAAAAAAATGTACCGGGTGGCAGGATATCGGCACAGACCGATACTATTTTACAGAGGATAAGTCCATGGCCACCTACTGGCAGGACATTGACGGCAGCCGCTACTACTTCGGTGCCGACGGCACACTGGACACCGGCTGGCAGGAGGTGGAGGGCGAAACCTACTACTTCTCCCCTGCCGATGGCGCCATGGCGACCCTGTGGGCAGATATCGACGGGAGTCGGTACTACTTCGATTCCGACGGCAGCCGCCACACCGGGTGGCTGGAACTGGAAGGCAAGCGGTATTATTTCGGGGAAACAGGCGCCATGACCTCCGGCTGGCTGAAGCTGGAACCGGACACCTACTTCTTCGGCAGGGATGGCTCCATGACCGTGGGCTGGGAGGTTCAGGGGGACAACACCTACTACTTCCAGACCGATGGCCGTATGCTCACCGGCCGGGTGCAGCTCTACGACGAGGAGTACTACTTCCGGGATGACGGCAGTATGTACACCGGCTGGGAGGATGCCAACGATGGCCGCCGATATTACGCCACCGATGGCACACGAGCCTTCGGCTGGGAAGAAATCGAAGGCAAACGCTACTTCTTCGGGGAAGAAGGCCTGATGCACACCGGATGGTATCAGGATGGGGAATACCGCTACTATTTGCAGGAGGACGGCTCAGCTGCTGTGGGGCCGGTCACCATCGGCCGGGACACCCACTTCTTCACCCCGGACGGAATCCATGTGGTACTGGTCAATGAGCGCCACGCCGTTCCCAGCTACCTGAACCGGGAGCTGGTGGTATACGAAGAATGGCATCAGGTGGACAAAACCTGTCTGGAAGCCCTGCGGAAGATGATTCAGGACTGCACCGATGCCGGAAACGAAGTGATTTTCAACTCCGCCTACCGCAGCATCGACACCCAGGCGCAGATTCTCTCCACCCGGACAGAGGAATATATGTCCCTGGGCTATGACTACAATCAGGCCTACGCCAAGGCTCGGGAAACCGTGGCTCTTCCCGGCACCAGCGAGCACCATCTGGGGCTTGCCGTAGATCTGCTGGGAGAAGGCGCCATCGCCTGGCTGACGGAGCACTGCTGGGAGTATGGCTTTATCGTCCGGTATCAGGCGGACAAGGCACACATCACCGGCATCATCGACGAGCCGTGGCACTACCGCTATGTGGGCACCGCGGTGTCCCTGCCCATGCGGGACAACGGCCTGTGTCTGGAGGAATATCTGGGAGAATATACGGAATAAGTGAAGCCCCCTGGCTAAGCCGGGGGGCTTCACTTATGGCGTTTTCAGATAGGGCATCCCCAGCAGATCCCGCTGGGCGAAGTAATTGGGCAAATCCCGCCAGCCAAAGCCGGTGGAACGGGCGATGTGGAAAACCAGCTTTGCCTCCGGGAAGGTCTGCCGCAGCAGCTCCTGATTTTCCGGGGATGTGTACTTGCTGCTCATCCAGAGGTTCTTTAAATTCTTCAGCCCCAGCAGCGGTGTGACATCGCTGATTTCCAGATAGCTCAAGTTCACATCCTCCAGCGCCGGGCACTGAGCCAGCGCCGAAATATCCGTAATGGGGTTGGTGAACAGCTCCAGATATTTCAGCTTTTGCAGGCCTGCCAGGGGTGAAATGTCGGTAATTCCGTTGCTGCACAGCATCAGATATTCCAGCTTCGGCATATACTGCACGAAGGACAGATCCTGCACCCACATATGGCCGAAATCAATGCACACCAGATCCACCAGATATTTCAGCTCCGCGCAATCCGCATCATGGAGCTTTCCGCCCACTTCGGAGCCTCTGTAGCCGTACTTATAGGGCATCAGGGCGGTGGTATCCGTGCGCAGGTGCATAAATCCCACATCCACACTCCACACAATTCGGATCTCCGAGTGGCGTTTCCACAGGGCATCCAGTTCCTCACTGGAAAGGCCGCAGTCACAGAGAATCACCCGTTCCAGATAGGGAAAATATGGGAAATACCGCTCCACTTCCTCCGCCGAGGAGATTCTGATTCCCGATAAATCCAGTTCCCGGGCATCGGTGGTCACCGTCCGGCCGAAAACCGTACATTCCCACAGGAAGTCGATTTCGGGGAATGCCCGAATCAGTGCATCCATGTCCCGCTCCTCCGGCACAGCTCCCAGCAGTTCCACGGTTTTTACCTCCGGCAGAAAGGTGAGCGCCTGCTGAAGCTCCGCCGGGTCGGCATCCTTCAGCTCCAGAAACTCCGCGTCCGATTTTACCTGCTGTCCCCCCACTGCCACCTGATACTCTACATTCAGCTGGGGATAGCGGTTCTTCAGCTGTGCAAGCTGTTCCAGGTCCGGGCACCGGGAGGCATCAACGCTCTGAAGCTGGGGAAACAGCCCCAGAATCTGCAGATCCTCCGGTGTCAATTCGGTGATTGTCAGCTCCCGGGTGTCCATATCCCAGACTTGTCCCTGAAAGGGAATCCTCCACAGGATCTCACAGTCCGGCAAGGCGGCACGGAGCTTCTCATATTCCTCCGCCGTCACCGCCATCTGCCGCAGATCCAGCACCTCCAGCTGTTCCAGCCGGGCAAGCTCCTGCACATCCGGCAGGGTATCCCCGGACAGTTCCAGCCGGGTGGTATCCAGGGGATACTTCTCCCGCCCCACGGAAACCGCAGGGTCTGCGCAGGCGGTCAAAGTCATACACCCCAGAATGCACGCAGTCCACGCCAGTGTTTTGCATAATTTGCCAGCTTTCATACTGACCTCCCAAAAAGAGATGCCGGGGGCAGACAATCCCCCGGCTATGTTTCTCTCTGTGTCCCTTACCACAGGGTATCCGTGGCATTGGGATAGCCGAATTTCTCACAGAGCAGGGTATAGTACTCCGTCTGCGTGCCGTCCTCATTCCGCCGCCACACCTCGTCATAGGGCTGATCGCCGGTGAACAGGGTCAGGCAGTCCGGATGCTGCTGCTCAAAGCGGGCAATTTCCTCCTCGCTGATGCCGGTCTTTACCGCCACCAACCGCTCCATCTTCAGGTTGTCCAGAGCGGACAGATCGGTAATCTTGGACAAATAGCTGATGTTCAGCATGGTCAGACTGTCGCACTGGGCAAGGGGACTGATGTCCGTCAGCATATCACAGTAAGCCAGCTCCAGGAATTTCAGCTTCTTGCAGTTTGCAAAGGCGGAGATATCCTTGATATAGGAGCCGGAGAGAATGATGGCCTCCAGATTGGGCATACCTGCCACAAAGGAGCAGTCGTTGAAATCATTGTGACCGAAGTCGATGTACTTTACATCCTCGCAGTATTTGAGAGGCTCGGTATTGCTGCTGTACAGATTGTAGACCGCCCGGATGACCTCCCGGTCTGTCAGGCAGCTGTACTTGCCAAAGAAAATCCGCCAGACGATCTTGGTCTTGCCCCGGTACTCCTCCCGGAACCGGGAACCGAATTCGTTGCTGACCTTGCAGTTGTCCAGGGTCAGCTTGGTGCAGTTCTCCATGGCATCCAGCAGGGTGCGCAGCTGGGGCTCAGAGGCATCCCCCATCTGCTTGTTGGTAAATTTCACCGTTTCGTCGGTGGTGCTGATGTTGGTGTCATACAGGGTGAAGCTGTAGTGGAATACCACTCCGGGAACACCCTTTTGCAGCTTGGCAACATCCTCCAGCGTCAGATTTTTGCTGGTGTCGGAGCCAAGCTCCACCTCCTGCAGATTCTTCAGCAGGGTCAGCGCCGTGATGGTTTCCTCCACATCCTTGGAGGTCATGTCGGAGAGATCCAGAGAGGTGGTGCCAATATCGCGGGGCTTACCCAGCACCAGGAAGGTATACTCCACCTTCACCTCGGGATAGGCCGCCTTCAGCGCGTCGATCTGCTCCAGAGTCAGGTTGGTCTTGGGCAGGGTCAGGCTCTTCATTCCGGGCAGGTATTTCAGGTTTTCCACCAGCGCATCGTAGTCAAAGCTGTTGGGCTCCAGCACCAGCTCCGTCTGGCCGGGATCCACAGCCAGTTCCCCGAAGCGAACCTGATAGCGGATATCACAGTCCGGGAGTTTCTGCTCCAATGCCTGCAGCCGGGGATAATCGGTGCAGTCCGCAGCATCGATACTTTGCAGCTTTGGCAGATATTTCACCATCTGCAAATCCTGATCCGTCAGATCGGTAACCTTCAGCTGGGTTGTGTCGCTGTCCACGCCGCCGCCAAAGGGAACCTTCCACAGAATCTCGCACTGGGGCAGCTGCTGATGCAGCTGCTCAAAATAGTCCGGGGTAATCTTCTGATTTCTCAGATCCAGCGTTTCCGCATTTTTGGAATAGAAGTCCTCCCCCACAAAGACATGGGCTGTGCGATACCAGAAGTAGCTGCCGCCGATTCCGGCCGCCAACAGCAGCAGAATCACCAGACAGGCAATCAGTCTTTTCATTCTCTCTTCCGCCTCCGGATTGTTGTATAATGATATGTTAAGATAATGTACAGATCAGCTTTATCAAATTGACAATTGAAAATTGATAATTGACAATTATGGTGTCCCTACGGGACGATTGAAAATAATATCTGTTTATTTCCGTGTTTTTCTTTTTAATTCATCCCGAAGGGATTCCTCAATTATCCATTGTCAACTGTCAATTGTCAATTCGGCGAAGCCGATAAATTCCAACTTCTCAAGCAACTTCGTAAAACCGATAAGCAAGTAACATACTAACACATTTCCAATACAAATGCAACGAAAAATCCCCACCGGAGGGCAAATACCGCCTGCAAACGGTGGGGATATTTTTATGAGCGTTCTGCCAGCACCTGCCGGATTTTTTCCGCAATCCGGTCATGCACCAGCTGCGCCAGCTGGGCAGGCTTCATGTCCGCATATTCGGCATATTCGATGGCCGGCAGATAGTGAATCTCCATGGTCACCGGGGCGCTGCCCTTCTCGTCCAGCACCTTGAAGCAGTCAACGAGGGCAATGGGCACAATGGGACACTTGCTCTTGGTGGCGCAGCGGAAGCTGCCGCCGTGAAATTCCAGCATCTCATTGCCCTTGCGGCTCCGGGTGCCCTCCGGGAAGATCAGGTAGTTCCTGCCCTTTTTGACCTCCTCCGTCACCGCCTGAATCACCGTCAGGGACTGGCGCACATCCTCCCTGTCCATGGGGAAGGACTTGGTGCACAGGGCAACCTGATGCAAAAACGGGATATCATACAGCTCCTTTTTCAGCACCACACCCACAGGCTTGCCGCAGGTCGCGGCGATGGCCAGCGGGTCAAACATCCCCTGATGGTTGGCATAGAACATATATCCGCTTGTTTCCGGGATATTCTCCTGCCCGGTGACCACCAGATTCACATGACCGCCGGCAATCGCCCGGCGGACGATCCTGCGGATATGCTCGAACTTCATCTCCTCGGGGTAGTTGTCGGTGTATTTGGCATAGTGGCACAGCTGGAAATAGGCGCTGGGCACCCAGAAAAGGTTGTTGAGCACCATGGTAACAATTCGGTTCATACGCGATCCCTTCTTCTCTTCCTGATTCTGGGAAGAGTATACCACAGGTTGTGCCTTTGCGCAAGGGAGCATAGGTTAATCCCGGCGAAGAGCCTCAATGGGGTTCAGGTTTGCCGCCTGCATGGCCGGCAGAAGGCCGAACACCAGTCCAATCAGGGTGGAGAACAGAACGCTGATGAAGATCGTGGGCACATCGATGGCCACGGGAATCTGCATCATCCGGGAAATCAGCTGGGCAAGGCCGATGCCGCTGATGACTCCCACCAGACCGCCGATGCCGGTGAGCACCGAGGCCTCCGTGAGAAACTGCACCAGAATCCGCTTCTTCTTGGCGCCGATGGCCTTTTTCAGACCGATTTCCGCCGTCCGCTCCGTGACGGACACCAGCATGATGTTCATAACGCCGATGCCGCCCACCAGCAGGGAGATGCTGGCAATCCAGATCAGCTGCATATTGGTGGACTGGGACATACTTTGCAGCTGCTGCGCCTGTTCCAGCATATTCTGGCTGCGGTAGTCGAATTTCTCACTGGTGCGGATCTGCTCTCTGGTCAGCAGCTCCGAAGCATCCTGACCCACCTGCGCCATTACATCGGTGTTCTTCACCTTGATGGCCACATTCTGGGGCTCGTCAAACTGGTAGGCCGCAGGCCACAGCGCATCCGGCAGATACACCGCACCGGCGGAGGTGTCGGAGTACAGCCAGTATTCCTTCAGGGAGGAGATGGTGGGGGCAAATTCCTGAGACAGCGCCACCACCCCCACCACGGTGAATACCTCGCCCTGAATTTCCAGATTCTTCCCCACAGGGGACTCGCCCCCGAACAGGGTGTTGACGGTGTTGCCGTTCACCAGCGCCACCTTCCGGTGGTTGTCAAAATCGGACTGGGTAAAGCCCCGTCCGGATTTCACCTGCAAGCCGCAGACTGCCAGATAGTTCCGGTCAATGCCGTACATTTCACCGCTGAACTGGGTATTGCGGTAAAACACATTCTCGGAGTAGCTGCGCTGGGTGAACAGCGCCACCTTCTCCACCCCGGAGATCTCCTCCAGAGCCTCCCGGGTCTGCTGGGAAATGACATCCACGCCCTGGGGGATGCCCTGCCAGCTCATGTCATAGGGATAGCCGTCCTGGTTCAGCACCACCGTCACCACATTGTTGCCCGCGCCGATGAGGTTTTGCTTGATCTGCTCGTTGGTGCCCTTGATGGTGGAGACAATGGTGATGATGGCGGCGATGCCGATGATAATGCCCAGCATGGTCAGCAGGGAGCGGAGCTTATGACCCCAGATGCCCTGCAATGCCTGGCGAATATTCTCTGTCATGCTTCACGCTCCTAACTGTAAAGATCCTGCATATCGCCCTCTTCCGTCTGGGCGCCGGGCTTCACGCCCTTGCCGTAGGGGAAGGCCAGATAGTCGTCCTCGGTAATGCCGGAGAGAATCTCCACATGGCTGCCCCAGACAGTCTTGCCGGTGGCCACCGTCCGCTTCTCCAGCCGTCCGTTGGCGCCCCGGAGGTAGACATAACTCTCCCCATTCTCCTGCCGGAGGAAGGGCACCTCCAGATAAATGCCATGCTCCCCGGCGGAGGAGGAATAGTTCACGCTGACATAGCTTCCCTCCTGCAAATTGGCACTGCCGTCCACAAAGACATAGAAGGGATACTGGGAGGCGTTGGGATTGCCGTTTCCGTAGGAATACCCATCGCTCAGGGGGAATTCTCCCACCGACTTCACGGTTCCCGTATAGGTCATGCCGGTATTCCAGTCGTTGACGGTAACCTCCTGCCCAATGGTCAGGGAATCCCGTTCCAGCTCGCTGACGGAGCCCTGAACATAGAATCCACCGCCGCCGGAAACCTTCATCAGAGGCTGGCTGTTAAGCCGGGCTTCCTCCTCCGGCAGCAGGGAGACCACCTGACCGTCGATCTTGGCATAGACATTGCCGTCGTTCATTTCCGCCTGCATGATCTTATATTCCGCCTGCTGCAGCTGAATCTCGAACTCGATGTCCTTAATGGCCTTCAGCTGCTCCCGGCGCATCTGGGCGATTTCCGCAGCAGTGTAGCCGCTGCCGGAATCCACATAGCCGCTTTCCGGCTCGTCCGGCTCCAGCATCATGTGGTCGGGGATTTCCGCCTGACACAGCTGGAAGCTGTACTGCCCTTCGCTGTATTCCGACACCTTCATCCCCTGCCACACAGTGCGGCTGCCCAGAAATGAATTCCCGGAGGTAACCTTAAACACCACATAGAAGCTGTGGGCATAGATTTCATCCGCCACGGGAGTATCTGTGTCCTCTGCCTCCGGGAGAATGGCCGCCCCGGCGTCATCCTCGTCGGGAGACGGGCCTTCCTCCGATGCACTCTGCTGGGCATTGGCAGTGCGGTATTGTGAGGATGCCTCTTGAATACTCTGAAAAAGCGTATTGCTGATCACGGTATCTTCCCGGAGCCAGCAGATCAGTGCCTTCCCCGGACTGCTGCCGTCATACTTCTGGTTGGTGGAAATCTGGTACGGAGTATCCAGCACATAGCCTTCGTCGCCGTCATCCACTTCCACAATTTCCTGCCGGGGCTGGCTGGGCTTCAGGGAGTTGATCCGCGCCAGCTTCTTTTTGGCATCCTCCAGCTTCAGCTTCTGCTTCTCCACCTCCAGGCGTTTGCGCTCCAGAGCGATCTCCGACAGGGTGGTGTCAAAGCGCATAAGAAGGTCGCCCTTTTTCACGGTGTCTCCCTGCTTCACCAGAATCTCCGTGACCTCCTGGGTGTCCGACAGGAACACCGTCTGGATATTGTCCGAGGTAACGGGGCCGTAGCTCTCCCGGGAGTCGCCCCAGTATTCCGTCATGCCCATATAGACAAAGGGATAGACCTTCACCGGGTCGGTTTTCACATTGGTAAAGTAATACCAGATGCCCAGCCCCAGAGCCACAGCCCCGGCGCAAATGGCCGAAACCAGAATGGTAATTTTTTTCTTTTTAGCCATCGCTGCCGCCTCCCTCCCGGGTTCTCAGCTCGCCATCCCGGATGTGGTAGGTCACATTGGCGCATTTGGCGATGTCCGGCTCATGGGTGATCATCAGAATGGTCATTCCCTCCTGACTGAGCCGGCGGAAAATGTCCATGATCTGATTGCCGGATTTGGTATCCAGTGCACCGGTGGGCTCGTCCGCCAGCAGCAGCTCCGGCTTTCCCACCATGGCCCGGGCGATGGCAATGCGCTGGCACTGTCCGCCGGAGAGCTGGTTGGGAAAGAAATCCATCCGCTCCTCCAGCCCCACCGCCTTCAGTGCCTCCTCCGCCCGCTGGCGGCGCTCCTTCAGCGGCACATCCGCGTACAGCAGGGGCAGCGCCACATTGTCCCGGGCGTTGAGCTTGGGCAGCAGGTGGAAATTCTGAAACACAAAGCCGATATGCCGGTTGCGCACCTCTGCCAGCTGATCATCGGTCATGTTCTTCAGATCCTGACCCTTCAGCAGATAGGTACCGGAGGTTTGCACATCCAGACATCCGATAATGTTCATCAAGGTGGTTTTTCCGGAGCCGGAGGGCCCCATGATGGCGATATAGTCCCCCTGCTCCACGGTGAGGTTGATGTTCTTCAGCACCGGCACCGGCTCTTTTCCCTGCTGATATTCCTTGCAGATATCCACCAGTTCCAGAAGTGCCATCAGTCCATCACCTCCATGCCCATGTCCGCATCCATGCCCATGTCCGCATCCATGCCCATGTCCGCATCCATGCCCATGTCCGCATCCATGCCCATGTCCATACCGGCATCCTCCGAAGAAGTATCCTCCAGCTTCAGCTCATGGGTGGTGGAAATACCCTCCCGGCATACCTCCGGGTCGGGGTAGGCAACATAGTCCTCCTCCGTCAGGCCCTCGGTGATGACATAGGTATCCTGCATCTCATTGTAATCTCCCAGCGTTACCTTCCGCTTTTCCAGCTTGCCCCGGCGTTCCGCCCAGACATAGGTGCTGCCGTCCTCCTCATAGCATACGAAGGCGCCCCCCAGCTGCAGGCCGGAGATTTCTTCCCCTTCGGAGGCCAGCTCCACATAGACATGCTGACCCAGCATCAGCCCCTCGGTAGAGTCCAGATCGATGTAGAAGGGGTACCGGCTGGCGTTGCTCATTTCATCCACATTGCCGTACATATTGTTGGGATTGCCCTGGGTGGGGCTTTCGTAGTCCACCACGGACACGGTGCCCAGCCAGCTGAGACTTTCGTCCAGACGGGAAACCGCCCGAACCCGATCCCCGGGCTGAATGCCGCCCCGCTGCAGCTCCCCCAGCACCGCCTTGATGCGGTAAGCGCCGGATTTCTGGATGGTGATGTAGGGCATAGGCTTGCCATTGTTGTCGGTGCCGCTCTCGCTGATGCTCTGCACCCGGCCGGTGACCGGGGACACCACATCGGCGTTTTCCAGCAGGTTCTCCGCCTGCCTCACCTCGGCCTCCTTGGACTTGACCTTGATCTCCGCCTCCTTCAGATCCAGCTGATTGGTCTGAATCTGAATGGTATACTCCAGCTTTGCCGAGCCGGAAACTCTGGCGCTTTCCTGCTCCAGACGGGTGATCTGCTCCTGATAGTTGGCGATATTGGCCTCAAGCTGTTCCAGCTCCAGCCGCTTCTTGTCCAGACTCAGCTGGAGCTCCTCGGTATCATAGGAAAAGAGGATCTGACCTTCCTTCACATCGTCTCCCTCTTTTACCAGCAGTTCCTTGACAGCTTTGTCCTTGTCCTTCTGAATCTGGGAGACATTCTCCGACACCACCATACCAGAAAACCGGTCTCCGGGGGCGATACCCCCCATGGCAGCCAGATCCTTCACGGACTGGACATAGACACTTTCTCCGCCGTTTTCACAGCCGCACAATGCCAGCAGCAGTGCCGCCAGAACCAGTGCCATTGCTTTTTTTGACATAGCGTTTTCCTCCTTGGCTTGCAGCCTTTGTCGCCTCCTATGATACGGGACGCCCGGAGAAAAAACAAGAGAGGGAATGTAAAACTTTCTTGAATTTTCCTGAAAGGCTGTTAAAAAGTGCAGGGCTTTCGCCCTGCACCAGAAGAATTCACTTTTTCCGCAAAACCGGCAGCAGACACACCACCGCAATACCTGCCGCAACGCAGGCAATCTCCACCAGAGACAGAAACCGGATGGAGGATACCGCCGCCGTGGCCGGTGCGGTTCCTGCCGCGATGCCGGAGGCCACGGTATTGGTAAACAGCGGCACCAGCACAGCCACTCCAAAGGGAGCCGACAGATCCCGGAACAGGCCGTAGGTTCCCGTCCCCGCGCCGGCAGCCTCGGCATCCAGCCCGGACAGCACCACCTTCATAAACACGGTGCCGTTTCCGCCCAGGCCAAGACCCAGAATGCCCAGAGCCGCGATGAGAAGCCACACAGGGGTCTTTTCAGAGAACAGCAGCATCAGGGCGCAGCCCACGGCGGTGATGGCCAGCGAAAAAATCAGCACATACTTGGGCTCCCGCTTGTCTCCCTGCGGGCCGATGAGGACAGACCCCAGCGCCATGCCCAGATACATCAGGGAGATGGCATACCCGGAGAACAGGCTGTTTTCCGGCTGGGTGTAGTTGACAAACACAATGGTGTTGGTCATGTTGGCCTGCATCAGACCATTGGTGAGAAACAGAGCCGCCACCGACAGGATGAAGGCTTTGCGCATCATAAAGCTGCCGGAGAGGATGGGCTTGGCTGCCCGCTTTTCCACCACCGTCAGTGCCGCAAAGGCTGCCACCGCTCCCACCAGCACCAGCGCAAACGCGCCGGAGGTCCAGCCGATGTTCTGACCGAAGGAAGGCACGCACAGCAGCAGGCTGAAAGCAATCAGCACCAGCACGCCGCCGGAGACATCAAACCCGGCAAGGCTCTTCCGGGGGGGCGTATGGGTCTCCTTGCAGGCAGCACAGACCAGATAGGTGGCAAGGCTCAGGCCGGTACAAATCCACAGCATGATCCGCCAGCCCCAGGTGCCTATAATCAGGCTCCCCAGCGTAGGTCCGAAAATAACCGCGCCGCTGGAAATCATCATATACAGAGAAAACCCTCTGGCCATGGCATCCTTGGGAAATTCCGTGATGATATAGCCCATCACCACCGGGGCGATGGCCGCGGCTCCAACACCCACCACAAAGCGGAAAATCAGCAGAATGGGCAGGGAGGGCGCCAGGGCAGCCCCTGCATTTCCGATGCCATACAGGGCGATGCCCAGCAGCAGGGTGGTTTTGCGTCCGATGGCATCTCCCAGCTTGCCCAGAATCGGGGCGCAGGCAGCCGTGGACATGGCCAGCGCCAGAGAGATCCAGGTGGTGTTGTTATAGGGCAGGTTCATGTCCTGCACCACAGCAGGCCCCAGAACCGCGCCGAAACCGCCCACGGCACCCACCAGAAATGCCGCCAGCGCATAGGGCAGGAAACCCTTTTGATAGCTCTTTGATTCCATATTGCCCTCCTTTTTCTTTCTGTTTCAGTATGGCGCAAATGCGCAGTTTTATTCTGGTATGAATTTCACAAAAAATTGGCGGAAATCTCCACAGGAGATTTCCGCCAATGGAAAAAATCGGAGCTATTTCGGAATTACTTGTTCAGCTCTGCCTTGTCAACCACCTTGATGATGCCCTTCTTCCACAGGATCCGGGAGGTGATGATGCCAACAGGCAGCATAGCCAGAATCAGGAAGCCGACCATACCCAGAATGATACCGCCCAGGCCAGCCACGCGAGCTGCGATACAGACCAGAGAAACCAGAATCAGCACGGGGATGACGCCCTTGATGCCGCCAACCACCACCTTGGAACCGGCGGAGCTGCTGGCGAACAGACCCAGAGTCATGGAGCCGAACAGAGCGGGCAGCAGGTAGCTGGACATGGTCTGCACAGCGGGCTTCTCAAAGATGGGGCTGATGAAGGAGATCAGCAGAGCAGCAACGGTCAGGATAGCCACAGTCATAATGGAGCTGGCTGCAACAGCGATGGAGGTGACCACATCGCCCTCGGCGGTGTTGGCTTCCTTGCCGGTGATCTTCAGAGCGTTGACAGCGCAGGGCAGCTTCAGGTTCATGATGTTGCCGGTGATGAAGCCCAGGTAGCTGGATGCACCCATCAGGGGGGTGTAGCTCAGAGCCTCGGAGATACCCACAGGCACATAGATGGACAGGATACCGAAGGTAGCCACATTAAATACGGCGCCCAGAGAAGGCACGCAGTGGAAATAGTTCAGAACGATGAAGGGCAGGGAGATCATGTACACCAGAGCGATCAGGGTACCCACGCGGCCCCAGCGGTGAGCCCAAGCCTGGAAGGGATCCAGAGCCACGGGAGTAGAAGTCTTGTTATTGCTCATTTCAAATATCCTCCTTCTCTTAGAAAATGGAAGTCCACAGCAGTGCGGAAACCATACCGGCGATCATGGAGCCGGCCATGATGAAGTTGTTCAGCCAGGCCATACCGGGCTTCTTTGCCAGAACACCCAGCAGCAGAGCCACGATCAAGCCGGTGATCATAACCAGAGCCTGATAGGTGTCGCAGATCAGCAGGACGGGAACATAGACAGCCAGCAGAACCAGCATGAAGCAGCCGGACAGAACATTGCTCCAGCCGTTGCCGGCCTTGGTCTTATCCACGGAGGTCATCAGCTTCTTGCCGAAGGGCAGCAGCACGAAGAAACCGGCCAGCATGCCAACGGACATCAGGATCATAACCACGCCGAACTGCTCGCCGGTGGCACCGTTCATCATTTCAGCGGTGGTCTTGAAGCCCAGAGTGGGAGCCAGAGAGCTGGCGATCTGGGTCTCGAAGGACAGGGAGCCGATAACGGACAGTCTCCACCATGCCCAGACAGTGCCCAGAGCGGTAGCCAGAGCCACCAGACCGATAACAATGGACAGAGAGGGAACCACGGAGAAGATCAGGGAGGACTTGATGATGTCGCCGATCTCCTTGTTGGAAATACCCATTTCCAGGGCGCGCTTCTTAGCCTTCAGCAGATACACCACGGAGAAAGCGGTGATGTACAGCAAGCCGCCGCAAACCAGAGCCAGCAGCAGGGGGCTGTTGATAATGTCTTTAATCGTTGTCATTGCATTACTTCCTTTCTTCCTCTTTGACATTTGACTGCCTGCTCCGCTGATGGAACGGACGATGCCAGGCAGACTGAAATTCCGGACATTTTCGGACTTTCAGCTTAATTTTGGTATACTTATCGTCTACCAATACACATAAAATACCTTATTATCGTTTTATTGTCAATAGAACCCGTTGTCTTTCTGTCTTTCCAACCCTTTTTTCTGTTTTTTTCACAAAATTCTCTTTTATTATTTGTGAAAAAAATGAAAACTTTTTTCTATTTATAGAATAGGTCTTTCATTTTCGGTAGAGCTCTGATATACTATCGGAAAGAGGTGATTCCATGCGCAGCAAGATCTTACTGATTACAAGTCTTCATTTTTATCAGCCCACGCTGGATGCACTGGCGCGTATCCAGCTGGACTGCGACACCACGGTGGTGCCCTATCAGAACTTTCAGAACATTGGGGATGTCTACGCCCAATATGCCCCCCATGCAGACGCTGTTCTGGTCAGCGGTGCCAGCGCCAAGCGCGCCATTGAGCTGGCGCATCCCCGGATCAACAAGCCCATCGTCTCTTTTCAAATCGGCTCGGATGCCTTTTACCGGGATATCCTGTTCCTGCTCTCCACAAACCGCCAGATCGACCTGAGCCGGGTAGCTGTGGACTTTCTGCTCCCGCTGGGCATCGGATATTCCGTGGCAGATTTTCTGGCCATGGATGACACGGATTCCATCCACCCGCTGATCCGCAACTGGCTGAATACCATCGGAACCCGGGAGGTAGGCGGCGCCGAAAGCTGCATTATGACACGAATTCTGGAGCTTTGGCAGAAAAAGGAGATCGATTTGGTGATTTGCCAGTACAGTTCTCTGGTTCCCGCGCTGGATGCGCTTGGTATCCCCAATCGCTGCCCCTTCCTTTCGGACAATCAACTGCGCTCCCTCATCCGGAAAATCGAGGGTCAGCTGGTGATCAAGCAGATGCAGGACAATCTTCCCGCCATCATCCGCTTCTCCCCCCTTCAGAAGGAGGCCTTCTCTCCCGAGGAGAAGAAGCAGCTGCACGCCGCTCTCACCAGCTTTATCAAGGCCAACCTGCTGGACTGTATGGGACAGGACAGCGAAAATGGCGTCATGCTCATCTCCTCCATGCAGACCATCCGGATTCTTACAGATGATTTTCAGGTATGCAGCCTGTCCTCATACCTGTCCGCCCATCTCAGCTTTCCTGTGGCCATTGCCTACGGCATCGGCACAACCGTTGTCCAGGCTCTTTCCAATTCCCAGGCAGCGCTCCGGGAATCCCTGCTGTCCGGGAAGAGCCACCTTGTGGACATGAATGGAAACATCATCGGCCCCATGGGCTCTGAAAGCAGGATGATCATTCACCCCGACTTCATGCCCAATGTGGGCGCCATCGCCAAGCGGTGCAATCTGTCGACCCTGACCATTCAGAAGCTCATCAACAGCGTTCGCTCCACAGATTCCGATAAGATCACCACGCAGGAGCTGGCGCAACGCTTTGACATCACCATTCGCAACGCCAACCGGATTCTCATCAACCTTGTGAAGGGTGGTGTTGCCGTTCCTGTGTATACCCTGAGCTCCCACTCCCGGGGGCGGCCTGTTCAGGTCTATGCTCTGGATTTCGGTATTCCCATTTGATACAAAGAGACTCCCCCCGTACGGCTTTTGCGTACGGGGGCTGTTTCTGCAACGGGATATTTACGGTCTGTTCACGGATTTTTTAAACATTATTCAGGTCTAAACTCCGGTTTTCCTGTAAAATATTTCAAAAAGGAGGATTTTACATGGAAAATGGGAAAAAGCAGGTTCCTCTGGTTGAGAGCCGCCTTCGGCACAACATACTGGAAATGCCCAAGGAGATCCGCAAGGCCAGCGGCATTGTCATCTACGGGCGTCGGATCAAAAGTCTGGTCTTTACCACCGATCTGGCCGTCATCAAAAACTGTGATGCGGACGCAGTATTCGCCGTCTATCCCTTTACACCCCAGCAGTCCATCAGCGATGCCATCATCAAAGCATCCTATATTCCCGTTTTTTGCGGCGTAGGGGGCGGCACAACCCAAGGCCTGAGAACCGTTTCTCTGGCAAAGGACACGGAAAGTCAGGGAGCCATGGGTGTCGTCCTCAACGCACCCATCAACAATATGAATCTGCTGGCAGTGGCACGGTCCGTGGATATTCCCGTGGTCATCACCGTCGTAGATGAAAAGACGGATATCGCCGCCCGGCTGGAGGCTGGGGCTTCCATCTTAAATGTTGCCGCAGCCGGAAAAACACCGGAGCTGGTTCGCTCTATCCGGGCACAGTTTCCGGATGTGCCCATCATCGCCACCGGCGGAAACCGTCCGGAAACCATCACTGCCACCATTGAGGCCGGTGCCAACGCCATCACCTACACCCCGCCCTCCCCTCAGGAGCTGTTCAAAACCATGATGGCAAAATACCGGGAGGACTAACCCCCTTAAAAAACGCAAAAAGGCCGCAGCTTTCGCTGCGGCCTGAATTTGTCGAAAAAGTCTCCAGAGTTTGCCGCTAAGCGGCAAAGAAATAAAATCATTTTCTGTCAGGGCGTGTACCTGACAGAAAATTCCTCTCAGGCTGCCAGTGTGGATTTTGTTTTACAACAGAAAACAAAATCTGCGCGCAGCAGACTGCAAATACCTGTCGGAAAGCCCCAAAGGGGATTTTCGACAGACTGAGGCCGCAGCTTTCGCTGCGGCCCCTTTTTGATTTTAAGCAAGTTCTACCTTGGAGGCTGTCTCAGGCAGGAAATAGTTTTCCAAGTCATAGACATTGTAGCCACTGAACTCCTTACGGATGCGGCCTTCAATACCATAGGTACGGATGAAACGGCGGCCGTCAACACAGCACCAGTTTTCCATATCCCAGTGGATGAAGCCGTGCTCATCGGTCTTGACCTCGTCAAAGTACAGGTTCACCTGACGGTTATGGTACTGAACCAGGTCAATCAGACGATACTTTTCCTCATCGTAAGTGAAGTTCTTAATCTTATCGTATACCTGCATGTCCACTCCACCTTCTTCTTGGGATTAGCCGATATAGCCGGCTGCCTTCAGCAGCTCTCTGGACTTGTCCAGATTTGCATTGCTCATCATCACGATGGGACCGGTGCAGCCCATGCCGGATTCGGCATAGATGCCGGCCTTCCACAGAACCTTGACGGCATCCTCCAGGTCCATGACCTCGATGCCGGGGATGGAAGCGGTGCAGGGCTCAGCAGGGGGAGCCTTGACCTCCTCTTCAGCGGCAGCGGCAGGAGCGGCAGCAGCCTTACGCTCAGCCAGGATCTTGCTCAGGCCAGCCTTCTCGGCAGCGGCGTACTCAGCCTTGGCAACCTCGAACACCTTGCCCTTGACCAGCTGTGCAGCAAACTCCAGAGCGTTGGCGATCAGGGGAGCGCCGGAAGCACGGGAGACGATGAGAACCAGGTTCTCATAGCCCTGCCCGATGCCGGGGCCGTAGCCAAAGCCGGTGGACTCAAAGCTGCCGCCGGTGGTGAAGGAGGACAGCATCTTGACCAGAACATTGCCGGTCAGAGAGTCCATAACCATGACATCGGGGGTGCCCATCAGCACATCGTTGCCCCGGAGAACAGCGCCGCCGTCGGCACGGGCAGAGGTAGCCCACTTGAAGTCGTAGCCGTTGTCCTTCAGCTGGTTCAGAGCCTTCTCACACTGACGGGCGCCGTCAACATTCAGGATGCCCACAGTGGGCTCAGCGATGCCGCAGGCCTTGGCAGTGATGATACCGGCAACGGTATTCTTGATCATGCCCTCAATGCGGTCAGTGGAAGAAGTACCGGTGGTGTTGGCGACGAACATCTGCTTGCCCTTGGCGGGGGTCACAACGCGGCCAACGGTGGAAACACCGATGGGGAAGGGATAGTGCATAGTGACAGCGCCGTCAACCTCATGGTTGGCCAGCATCTCGTCCATCTTCTTGTGACCCTCATCCTCGTTAGCAACATGGACGGTGGTCACGCCGGGAGCCTCCAGAGTGCCGATGTAGTAGACATCGACGCCACGGTCAGCAGCCATCTTTGCAGCAGCAATGGAGTTTACTTCACCATGCTCGCTGCCCATACCGGTCAGAGCGATCTTGGGACGGTGGCCGAAGGAACCGGTCTCCAGACCCTGTGCCATCTCCAGGAAGGTATTGGCAATGAATTTTTCCAGATTCATAATGGGAGTACCTCCCTTATTCTTCTGCAGCCAGCAGGGTTGCAGCAAACTCGCGCATTGCCTTGGCGATCATCTTCTTGACCTCGTCCTCGGAGACACCGGCAGGAGCCTCGGGGCCGGAGTTGGCCTGGATGACAAAGGAAGCGCCGTCGAACAGGTTGGTCATACGGCCCAGGAACAGGGAGCCCTTGCCGATGATCATGGCTCTGTTCATCTCGCCAGCCTTGATCTTGTCGCACAGGTAGCCGATAGCAGGCACGCCGGAGGGGATGTGGCCCTGAGTGGGAGCCCAACCGGTCAGGCCGTACTTGTCAGCGAAGGAAGCGATGTCGGCACGGCCGATTTCACCGCGCTTAACAGCCAGAGCAGCGATCATCTTGTAGTTGGCCAGAGGCACATCACCGGCACCAGCGGGCTTGGTGATGTCGGGGTTCTGCATCTCGGGAGAGTACTTGTCGATGTCGGTGATCTTCAGACCGTTGCGATCCAGGGACTCGGTGACCAGGCTGGAGATAACAGCCTGAGGAGCGGAACCGGTGCCAACAGTGTGACGGCCGACAATGTTCAGGTTGATCTCGGGGGAAACGCCGTCGTCCTGAGTCAGAACGATACAGAAGCCGCCGATCATATCCTCCATGATGGGCAGACCCTTCTTGACATGATCCTTGCCGTTCATGCCCAGCTTAGCGGTGCAGCCGCCAGCGGTGACAACGACGGTCTTGAAGGTGCCGGCAGCAACCAGAGAAGCAGCGTCGATGAGAGCGTGAGCGGGGCCGGCGCAGAAGCCGCGAACATCGGAACCGGTGGCGTTGTTCAGGCCGGCAATCTCAGCAGCAGCCTTGGCGAAGTTGCCGCCGCCGCGCTGGTTCATGTCGCCGCAAGCCTCCTCGCAGCAGTCAACCACATACTCAACATCGTTCTTGTCAATACCGGCGTTCTTCAGAGCAGCCAGCAGAGCCAGAACGGAGGATGCCTTGGAAACCATGTTCTCGTGCATGACATGAGCGGACAGGTTCACATCGATGTCGTGAGCGCGGTTGACACAGCCAACCAGAACATTGTTGTGATACAGGCCCTCGGAGTGCTCCTCAGCAACCAGACGAGCGATCTCGGCGCCGTCGATACCCTCAACGATCCGGTTCAGGATGGACTCGTCGATCAGGGGGTTCTGAGCCAGAACGGGCTTGTAGGTCTCAACGAAGGACTTTTCCAGCTTGACCAGGGAGAAAACATCAACGGCCTGCATCATCAGCAGGAACTCTTCCTGGGGCATCATCTGACCATAGGGGCCGAAACGGTCGTTGACATCGCAGGTCTTGTCGCACCAGGGCTGGGGAATAGCAGCCAGATCATCGGGAGTCTTGTTGCCGATGTAGACCTGGTTGGGCCAGTAACCCAGAACGGTGTTCCAGTCACGCAGGTGGCTGGGCAGCTCCTTCAGGTACTCGGATTCGGGATTGACGATACGCTCGGTTGTCTGGGTGGTACCGTTGTGCAGCACCATATCAGGGGTATGAGCCAGGATATAACCTGCGCCCTTGATTACGGTTTTCATGGGAAATCGTCCTCTCTGAAAAAATTTTATTGCGTTTTCAAATAAAGAAAACTGCTATTATTAACATGAGCAATCAAACTCATGCAAAATAATGAATTTGGGCGGCGGCTACAGCCGCCGCCCTGCGTGCACAATATGAAAGTTACCCTATAGGATTACAGGTACTTGCAGTACTCAGCACGGATAGGAGCCATTTCGTTGCAGATATCGTCGATATCCATAACCATCTCCATCATGCCGCACTGCTCGTCGTAAACAGCGGGGTCAACTTCTTCCTTGATTTCAGGCTCGCACACGTGGAAAACCGTGAGTCCCAACTGGACTCCTGTCAAGGGACCTGCGAAGGTGGGGTCACCAGCGGTAACCGTCTCAGCAGCGAGGCTGGAAGCTTCGCCTTCGGATGCACCGAGCAGAACAACAATGTTCTCTGCACCGTACTCCTCAGACAGAGCCAGAACGCGCTTCTGATTCTCCAGGTCCATTGCACCAGCGGCAGTTCACACGAAGCACTCCGTGGAGGAGAACACCACTTCGGCACCTGCGCTCTTTGCGCACTCCTCAATGGCGGGTCCGGGAATGCCGTCACGGTCACCAATGATGATAACCTTCTTGCCAGCTAAAATTGCCATGTCTCATTTTCCTCCTTCCTTCAATAGTTATAGAAAGCTCAAAGAGCTTGCTACCATTCAGAGTTGCCTAAAACCCAGGCAGAGGTATGCTTGCCCATCAAATGATTAGGCATGCTTCTGGATCATTTCCTCCACGGCCTCGGGGGTGGCTTCTTCCTTAACGCGGGAATCGATCATCACGCCGTTCTCGTAGACAGCGATGACGGGCAGGCCCAGGATCTTCTGGCCGATAGCCAGACGGCGAGCCTTGGTGGTGTTCAGTGCGCAGAACTTCAGAGTGGTGTACTTGTCAGCAAAGGCATGAACATGGGGCATCAGAGCAGCGCAGGGAACGCAGCCATCACCATAGAAATCCACAACGACCTTGCCGGGGGCCTGCAGAACTTCGGCCTCAAAGGTATTCTTATCGACTTCGAGAATCATGTTAATCAGTCTCCTTAGTATTATTTTATCAACTTAAGACGGAATTACTCCATCTCAGCCAGATACTTCTCAGCCTGCATAGCGGCAATGGCGCCGTCAGCAGCAGCGGTAACGACCTGACGCAGGCTCTTCACACGGATGTCGCCGGCAGCGAAAACGCCGGGGATATTGGTGTGCATATTGTCGTCGGTTTTGATATAGCCGTTCTCCATCTCGATCTGGCCCTCGAACAGCTTGCTGTTGGGCAGCAGACCAATGAAGCCGAACAGACCGAACAGGCCGTCATCGGGATCAGCCTTGACCACGGTGACTTCGCCAGTCTTGACATTCTTGCAGTACATGGTGTCCAGCAGCTCCTCGCCGTCGACCTTCTCGACAACGGTATCCCACATGAAGTTCATCTTGGGGTTCTTGAAAGCCTTCTCCTGGATGGACTTGGCAGCACGCAGCTCGTTACGGCGATGAATCAGGGTGACCTTACGGGCGAACTTGGTCAGGTACATGGCCTCCTCAACAGCGGAGTCGCCGCCGCCAACCACGAAGACCTCGAAGTCCTGGAAGAAGTTGGCATCGCAGGTAGCGCAGAAGGAAATGCCCTTACCAACGAACTTGCCCTCGTTCTCGCAGCCGATGGGCCGGGGGAATGCGCCGGTGGCCAGGATGACGGCCTTAGCCTGATACTCACCCTTGTTGCCGATCAGGGTCTTGACGGGACCCTCCAGCTTGACTTCCTTGATAACATCAGAAACGCGCTCTGCGCCAAACTTGGCGACCTGAGCAGTCATACGAGCGATCAGAGAAGGACCGCTCTCCTCGCCCAGGCTCTGGCCAGGATAATTTTCAATTTCATCGGTGATGGCGATCTGACCGCCATCCTTGCCTTTCTCGATAACCAGCGTAGACAGGCAGCTGCGTCCGGCATAAAGACCAGCGGCCAGACCGGCGGGGCCGGCACCCAGGATAATGACATCGTAAATCTTGCTCATTGGAATCACTCCTATAATTTTTTTAACGGCCGCCCCATGGCCGAAGCCATGGGGCTTCCGCAATTTAAAAATTAGACATCGAACACGGTCTGCTGCTCGACAGGAATGGTGAAGGCCTCAATAGCCTTGGAAACCAGCTTGTAGCGCAGAGCGTACTCATCGGCGGGCTCCAGAGTAGGATTGCCCAGAGGATAGGGGATTGCAATAGTGGGGATGATTCTGTTAGCACCAACAGTCAGAGAGATAGGAGTGATGGTGCACATATGAACGACGGGGATACCCACGCGCTCAACTTCCTTAACCATCGTTGCGCCGCAACGAGTGCAGGTGCCTCATGTAGAGGTCATGATAACGGCCTGAACACCGTCCTTCAGCAGCTTCTGAGCGTACTCTTCAGCGAACTTCTTGGAGGATGCAACAGCGGTACCGTTACCAACGGTGGTGTAGAACTTGTTGTGCAGCTTGCCGATCTTGCCTTCCTTCTCCATCTGACGCAGAACATCGACGGGCAGGACGCGGTTGGGGTCAGCATTGGCATAGACGGGGTCGTAGCCGCCGTGAGCGGTCTGCCAGCCTTCAGCGGTCAGGGCGTCCCAGCCGGTGATGTCGTACTCACCGTAGTGAGAAGCGGAGGAGGACTCGATGTGGTCGGGGTTGCCCTTGGGGACAATACCGCCGGAAGTGCACAGAGCCACAACAGCCTTGCTCATGTCGGGGATAGCCTTGCCGGGCTCGACACGGTCAAAGTTGGGCATGGGGAACTCGGTGACGAAAGCCTCGTCCTTGATCTTGGCGATCAGCATCTTGACAGCACGCTTTGCACCGCGCTCCTTCTCGAAGAAGTTAACGCGGACGCCGTTGGGCATATAGCCGTCGACGCAGGAAGCAGCCAGGGGCTCGCCCTTAGCCAGCTTCAGGCCCAGCTTAGCCATAGCGGGGGCAGCCTTACGCATGCCGGCAGCGCTGTTGGCGGTGGCAACCATCAGAACCTTGTCCTTCAGGTCAGCGCCGGGGTTCTCAACATACATACCGGTCAGGACAGGGATGCCCAGCTCGGTCTTGACAGCCAGAGCCACATTGGCGCAGGCGTAGCCGTAACGGCCAGCGTTGAAAGCAGGGCCAGCGATGAACAGATCGGGCTTGGCTTCCTTAACCCAGGCCAGAACCTGCTCCTTGGCTTCCTTCTCATGCTCAGCAAAGTAGGAGTCGCCGCAGACGATGGTCTTAACGACCTCTGCCTCGCCCTTCCACTGCTGATTGAAAGCCATACCAGGGCCGACAGCACCCTCGCGCAGCTCGGGAGCGACGTGAGCCATCTCTTCGCCGCCGATGTTGGCGAAGAACTGGTTAATATAGTGTACTACACGAAAACTCATTTTGTCAATCTTCTCCTTTCGCTGAGATTATCTTGCGGACAGGCGGTTGAAGCCCATCTCATTGGTAGCGCCGGTGATGATCTGCAGCTCAGCGTCGATGGAGCCATCGGGCTGCAGGGAGCCAGCGTGGCCACCAGCAATGATATCAACATAGTCCAGAGTGCCGATGACCTTGTCCATGGGAGGCAGATTGATCACCATGTTGGCGTTACCGCCGGTGACAACTGCAGTAGCCAGGGGGCTGACATCAGCCAGAGACTGGGACTTGCCGTCCTGACCGGCGTACTCGTCGGTGATCAGAACAGTCTTGATGCCCTGCTTCTCGTTCTTGACGCAGTTCATGATCAGGTCAGCGTCGGGGTTGCCGAAGCCTTCCTCGGAGACGATAACTGCATCCAGATCCAGCAGCTTGGCCAGCTTAGCGGCCCAGTCGGAGCTGCGCTGCTTATCTGCCAGGTAGACATTCTCGTTGGTGATGATGTTGCAGACATAGTTGATGGACTTGCCATGCTCCTCGAACAGCTCAGCAACAACGGGGTTGTTCAGGTGATGGTAGGTGGTGTTCTTGTCGCAGGCAGACACACAGTTACCGGACAGGATAGCGCCGTCCATGGTCTCGGTGGGGTTCAGCAGGGTAGCGACAATCTTCTTGGCATCGACGCCGTAGACATAGGTGTCGTGCAGCAGGCCCTGGGTCTGCAGCATGTGCAGGTAGCCGACGCGGGGCAGGCCGGGCAGCTTCTCCAGGCCTTCCTTGATGCCGTAGGTCTCGAAGGTCTTAACCTCATCGGGGGTCACATTGCGGCCCAGCTCACCCAGGAAGGTGGCAGCACGCAGGCCGGCGAAACGGACAGCGCGCTCGTAGTCATGCTGCTTGGTGCCCTCGACAGGCTCAACGATCATGACCACATTCAGGGTCTTGGAGAACGGGGTGTAGTCAGCGCCAGGGCCGGTCATATCGATGATGCCTTCCTGGAAGCCGACGATCTTACCGGCGGTAACAACGGCGCAGCCTCTCAGAACATGGGTGCGGCCGGAACCGACGGTGTCAACCTTGGAGATGACGCCGGGGAACACGCCGCCGGGGCCCTCAACCTTAACACGGGGCTCGATAACATCCTTAACAGGGGTGATACGCACGGACTCGCCGGGCTTTGCAATATCGAAGTTGATGGACTTCAGATACTGGCGTACGTCGTCGTTCTCATAAACGAACTCCTTAACCTGATCGGGGTTGACGTACAGAATGCCGTCTTTCACGGCACATTCGTTTGAAAATTGGACATCCTTGATCTCAATAAAACCAAGCTCTAATTTCAAAGCGAACTCCTCCTCCTTTTGAATGAATTTTGGGTTTTTTAACTGGGGTTTCTTTTACTAAGACCCGCCACAGCGTCCACATCCAGGGCGCTGCAAAGCAGGCTATAGTCAATTAACTGGAAGTCCCGCAGGTGGTAATCTGCGTAGTGGCGTTCGAGCTGCTTGAACTTGTCGAAGGCGATGATGGCGTTGCTCATCAGCTCCGTGCCGTCCATGTCGTAGGTGCCGGGCACCTTGCTCACCAAAATGGACTTGTAAGGGGTTTCGTTGGGCTTGACGCTGCCGGACAGGGGATGGGTGAACAGCGTGTGACCCGCATAGATGAGATCCCGAACCTTTACCAGAACCTCCCGGTAAGTAATATCGGAATAATCGATCTCATACCACTGACCCAGGATATCCCGAACCAGAGGGTTATTGGTGACAATTCTATAATTGTGTCCTGGTTTCATAGACTTTCCTTTCCGGCTATCCGGAAATAAAAAAAGCAGGGTCGGACAGCATGAATCAGATTTTCATATTGCCTCGCCCTGTTATCTAACCTGAGAGATTCCCTGCGAGGCAGGTTGCTCCTTCGGTGCTTTCGCTTTCCAGAGTTGTGTCAGGTCACAGTCCTCTTGCCTGAAATCTTCGTGGTAATGCGGCAAGCTCTACCACTTATTCCTTCGGCTCCGGTTTTACGGATCTCCTGCAACCCTCATCCACACCATATGCAGTTGAAGGGGTAGGGCTCATCACCCTCGAATCCTATTTAACTCCATTTCTTTCGAAAAATCAAGTAAAACATTTTTTCCATCGGTTTGGCGAATAATAATGACGAACCAATCCCCGTCATTTTTACCGAATTTTTTTTCATAAAATATTGCAGAAATTTTCAAATAGCAGATTTATTCCAAATTATTTTCTTTATTTTTCCGCAGTATGGCCATTTTTATTCCGGGTATTGTCCTGATTTTTTCTACATATTGCACAATAATCCTGATAAACAAGGGCTATCAATAGATAAACGCAGTAAATATACCCCACAGCCTTCGGCCGTGGGGTATATCTATTTTGGCGGGAATATGTGGGAATCGAACCCACCTAGGCGGTTCCTAGCCACCTTCACCGGTTTTGAAGACCGGGGGGCACACCAGCACCCATCTACTCCCATGGGCTCAGATATTATAGCATGGTGCCTGTAAAAAAGCAAGCCCAATTTTCGACATTATTATCCCCGGTTTTTGCCCGATTATTCCGGGAAACCCTGATATAGACGGCGAATATCACCATCTTTCTTGGTGATGCGGTTTTTGTCGTAATAGTCCAGCAGCGCCAGGGCATATTTCCGGGAGGTATTCAGCAAATCCCGGAGCTGACCCAGCACCAGAGTCTCTTCCTTTTCAAAGTGCTCCCGGGTCACCCGGCAGGCCTCGGCATAGACATCCTTATACCAGCAGATCTGAGGATTGAGCATCACCAGTGTGCCATCGGTGACCAGGCTTTCCAGCACCATTTTACTATCGATTTTTTCGTTCGTAGCGAAGGAAGCCAGCACATCATCGGTGGAGGGGCTTTCAATGCCTGCCTTACGGTAGGTTTGAACCAGCCGATCCTTGATGTTGTTCTGCCGCTTGGTGAAGTGGATCTCAAAATCCGCCAGAGCATAGCGGTCGGAAACCCGGCGGATCTTGCCCTCACTGCGCAGCTCCCGAAGCAGAGCATCGGCAGCAGTCTGATCCAGATTGCGGAAGCATTTCTGCCGCACCTCCGCCTCCTTCATGCCAGCGTGGAGGGGATTCTGCTTGTGATACCCAGCCAGAATCTCCTGGCAGGCGGTCCAGATCTTATCCATCACGGAGGAGGACACATAGCGACCCTCCAGCACCTCCACGGCCTCGCCCCGGGCACACAGCTCCCGGATTGGCTCTTCCACATCGGATGGTTCCATGTGGAGCTTCTGCGCCAGCTTTTCCACCGTGGGCAGCTCGGTGCCCAGCTCGGTGAGCACCTGAATCACCCGGTCGCCGCCGGAGCCGGTTTCCCGGATCTTCAGTGCCTCCAGCACCGCCGGGACATTGCGCTTGTGGCGCTGGGGGGAATCGTCCAGAATCACGCCGCCGCCGATGGTCTCCAGCGGAGAAAGGAACCGGATCACAAAATGATCTCCCGTCTTGGCGGCAATATTTTCCTGCATTCTCAGCTGGGCATAGCAGCTCTCCCCGGGGTTCAGGCTGTCCCGATCCAGCAGAACCACCTTGGCCATCAGCACCGCAGCGCCGTGGTACAGGTGCACCTGCATATCGTTCTGAATCACCCGATGGGAATCCCGGAGGTTTTGCAGCCGTACATCCAGCATCCGGGAGATCCGGACGGAGCCGGGCTTTGCCACAGCATCGCCCCGCTGAATATCCGTCTTTTTCAGACCGGCCAGATTCACGGCCACACGCTGTCCTGCATAGGCCGTTTCCACATCCTTGCCATGAACCTGCAGATTGCGGATTCTGGTGGCAGCGCCGCTGGGCACCATCTCCGCCAGATCGCCCTCGTGCATGGTGCCCTCGATCAGGGTGCCGGTGACCACCGTGCCGAAGCCGTCCACGGAGAACACCCGATCCACCGGCAGCCGGAAGGGAACCCGCATATTCTTCTGCCCGGCCCGGAGCACCATCTTGTGCAGCTCCTCCCGGAGCACATCGATGTTCTGACCGGTATAGGCAGAGACAGGGATGATGGGCTTGCCCTCCAGGAAGGTACCCTCCACCCGCTGATGAATCTCCTCCTGCATCATTTCCAGCCACTCCGGATCCACCACATCGCACTTGGTGATGACCACAAGGCCGTCCTTGATGCCCAGCAGGGTGAGAATATCCAGATGCTCCAGAGTCTGGGGCATAAAGCCGTCATCCGCGGCCACAATCAGCATGGCAAGATCGATACCGCCGGCACCGGCCAGCATATTCTTGATAAACTTTTCGTGTCCGGGCACATCCACGATGCCGGCCTGGGTGCCGTCCGGCCAGTCCAGATGGGCAAAGCCCAGCTCGATGGTGATACCCCGTTTCTTTTCCTCCTGAAGCCGGTCGGTGTCAATGCCGGTCAGAGCCTTGATCAGCAGGGTTTTGCCGTGATCCACATGGCCTGCCGTACCAATAATTACATGATTCATGCAAGAGCCTCCACGACGCAGCGAACAATGGTCTCAAAATCTCCCTCCCGGAGGGTGCGCACATCCAGCAGGAAGCGATCCTTGTGGATGCGGCCGATGATGGCGGTCATGCCCAGCCGGAGCGCCGCCTCCAGCTCATCCAGATTCTTCTTTCCTCCGCTGAGCGCCACGGCAAAGGAGGGAAGCAGCTGGGTGGGAACGGAGCCGCCGCCCACCTGACCCTCTGTGGGAACCACCTCTGCCTCCACCCCTGCGGCATTCAGCAGGGTGCGCAGAGCCTCTGCCTTGCCCCGGAGGTAATCCGGCGTGGCAGAGAGCATGGCGATGGTGGGGATCTCCTGTCCGGCAACCCCGGCATCATAGCTGCGCAGGGTAGCCTCCAGAGCGGAAAGGGTCATCTTGTCCACACGCATAGCCCGGGTCAGGGGATGTGCCTTCAGCTTTTTCAGGATGTCCTTTCTTCCGATAATAATACCTGCCTGCGGGCCGCCCAGCAGCTTATCGCCGGAGAAGCTGATGACATCCACACCGGCACGGACGGAATCCTGAACCGTAGGCTCTCCATGGATACCGAAGGGATTCAGATCGATGAGACAGCCGCTGCCCAGATCCTCAATCACCGGCAGCCCCCGCTGATGCCCCAGCTCCACCAGATCCGCCAGAGAGGGAGTCTCGGAGAAGCCCACAATCCGGTAGTTGCTGGTGTGCACCTTCATCAGGGCGCAGGTTTTTTCGCAGATGGCCCGGTCATAATCCCGGAGGTGGGTCTTGTTGGTGGTGCCCACCTCCCGCAAGGTTGCGCCGCAGGCCTCCATGATTTCGGGAACCCGGAAGGAGCCGCCGATCTCCACCAGCTCGCCCCGGGAGGTAATCACCTCGCCGCCGGCTGCCATGGCAGACAGAATCAGCAGCACCGCAGCCGCGTTGTTATTCACCACCAGAGCAGCCTCCGCGCCGGTGAGGCGGCAGATCAGCTCCTCCACATGGCTGTAGCGCAGACCCCGGCTGCCGGCCTGCAAATTATACTCCAGGGTGGAATAGGACTGCGCCACGGCCTGTGCCGCAGCGGCGGCACGGTCGGAGATGCAGGCTCTGCCCAGATTGGTATGCAGAATGATGCCGGTGCCGTTAATCACCGGGCGGAGGGAAGGCTGGTCGTTCCGGGCAGCCAGAGCGGCGGCTCTGCCGCACAGGTCATCCACAGAGGGCATCTCCTCGACTGCGCCGCTGAGAATCTCCTTGCGCAGCTCCTCCAGCGTCTGCCGGACGGCCTGGGTGATGATCTGCCCGGGGATACGGCTGCCAAGCCGCTCCAGAGTATCGTTTTTCAAAAGCTCGTCTACCTTGGGAATTTCCCGTAAAAGCTTATGGTTCATAGTTCCTTCTCCTTAATTCAGGTTTCTATCCATGGTATCATAATCTATTTTTTGACCGTTGTAAACCGATTTTGAAAAATTTTGTCACGAAAACGGGAAAGATCAAATGTTGGAAATTCGGGAAAGGATTTTTTAATTGACAATTGACAATGGAAAATTGATAATGAAGGAATCCCTTCGGGATGAAGTATAAAAATTCCATCTGAAAACTACGGGAATTATTTAAAAATCGTCCCGAAGGGACACCACAATTGTCAACTGTCAATTCTCAATTGTCAATTAACGAAAAGCAAGGGGCGTGCTGCAAGCCTTGCAGCACGCCCTGGGGAGCACTATTCTTTTTCCATCAGCCGGGTATACTGATCCTTGCCGGTGACTTCATACACGCCCTCCACATCCACATCCATCTTTTCCAGCATGGCGTCCTCTGCTTCGTACCGCACGCAAGTACCGCAGGAGGAGCTGAGCTTCCGGGGCACCGGCATCATCCCAGCCTTCGCGCCGGCGGCGTTCAGGGCACGGGATGTCATCAGTGCCGACAGGTGGGTATGGAAGGTTGCAATGAACTGCCTCATTTGCTCAGAACCAGACGATAGTCGCCGTTATCCTCGGTGCAGGCTACCTTGTAGCCGCGGCTCTCGGCAAAGCGGGTGACATTCTCCCTGGCACCGGCGTCGTCCACCAGAACCTCAAGGGTATCGGGGTTGGAGCCTTCCAGCTCCTTGCGAACCATCACCAGGGGCATGGGGCAGAGCAGACCTCTTGCATCAACCATGATTAAGCCTCCTTGCTCTTCTTGGGAATGTTGAAGTAAGCAATAGCAGCCATGACCACCAGGCCGATGACCACAGCAATGCGGCCCTTGATGCCAACGCCGCCGGCTGCATCCGCAGAAGCAGCAGCACCAGCCAGACCGAAGTTGTGGGCAAAAGCAGCGCCCACGATCATGCCGAAGACGGTAACAGCGGAGTCGCCGTTGCCGGAACCGGCCAGAATCAGCTGACGCAGGGGGCAGCCGCCCAGCAGCACAGAGCCCCAGCCCACCAGAGCCATGCCCAGAATGCTCCACAGGTGATCGCTGTGAGCAACAGGCTGACCGGCGAAGCCCAGCTTGAACTTGCCCAGAATCAGGTTGCCAACCAGAGCAACCAAGAAGATGGCAACAAAACCAAACAGCAGCTTGAAGTCCTTGAACATGATGGCATCACGCAGGCCGCCAGCCATGCACAGACGAGCCTTCTGAGCCAGAGCGCCCACAACGATGGCGATCAGCAGAGCAACCAGCACGGGAGCGTGCATGGAGCCGGGGCCCTTCTCAGAGAACTTGAACAGGGAGGGAACAATCAGGAACAGCAGGAACAGACCGGTCAGAACCACGGGCAGGACGGCACCCTCAGCAGGGGCGGCATCATAAGCACGCTTCAGGGAGAAGCCCTTGTTCAGGCAGACAACACCGATGGCAATGCCGCCGGCGAAGCCCAGCAGAGCGACCCATGCATTCAGGTCGCCGCCGGCCATACGCAGAACCATACGCAGGGGGCAGCCCAGGAATGCCAGAGCGCCGATCATGACGAAAGCGCCCATGACAAAGCGGACGGCAGGAGCAGAGCCGGCCTTGGCACGGAACTCCTTGGTGGCAACAGCCATAATGAATGCGCCAACAACCAGGCCAACGATCTCCGGACGGAAGTACTGCACAACAGCGGCTCCATGCATACCGGTAGCACCCGCGATGTCACGCAGGAAGCAGGCGATGCAGAAGCCCATGTTGGCAGGGTTGCCCAGCAGGGTCAGCACAACGGCTGCCAGGCCGACCAGGCCGCCGGTAGCAACAACCAGCCAGTTAATTTTCTTCATAGAAAACATCCTCTTTTCTGTCTTTTTGTCTCCATTCAGGAGACTGATACCATTATAGAGATTTTTACTCAAAAATACCAATTCTTGTTTTCAATAGACTTGTGATATATATTGATATAATCTATTAAAGCATTCAAAAAAGTCTGCCCCAGCCAGATGCTGAGGCAGATTCTCTATACCATGTGCATTTTGGACTGGGATTGAAGAAGAAAAACTGGAATTTGGCGGCTTCGCCGAATTGACAATTGACAGTTGACAATGGACAGTTGAGGAATCCCTTCGGGATGAATGAAAAAAGAAAATGTGCTGAACTCCACAGAAACTATTTTGAATCGTCCCGAAGGGACACCATAATTGTCAATTTTCAATTTTCAATTGTCAATTTGATAAAACCCAATTTGCCCCTCTGCTGCCCAGACCCGGCAATCCTCCTGTGTCTATCGGTTCCGCTCTTCCAGAACAAAGTCCACAAAATGCTTTTCTGCCGGGGTCAGCACCGTATCCTTACGCCAGGTCAGGTAGATATTCCGGTAGACGCCTCCGGCATCCAGGTCGAAGGCCAGCAGCTTTCCCGATGCCACATCCTCCCGTACCGTCAGCTCCGACACCACGGACACGCCGATGCCCCGGCTGACGCTGGATTTGATGGCCTCCGTATTGTCGATCTGCGCCACGATATTCAGGTTTTTCAGGGAGATATCCTGCCGGTTCAGGTAGGATTCCACAGCCTTCCGGGTGCCGGAGGTCTCCTCCCGGAGGATCATGGGCTGGCTCAGCAGCTCCCGTCCGGAGGCTCCCTTCTCCTTGAACTTCCGGAACCGCTCATTGTTGGCGGCAATCAGCACCAGCCGATCTCCCAGCAGGGTATGGTAATAGAAGGCATCCCGGTTCAGCGCCGCGCCCACAAAGCCCAGGCGCACCTCTCCCCGCGCCAGCATCTGATGAATTTGCTCGCTGTCTCCCCTCTGCAGCAGGTAGCGGCTGTCGCCGTGGCGCTCCAGAAATCCGCTCATCAGCTCCGGAAGCAGGTACTGGGCAGGGACGGAGGAAGCGCCAAGGGTCAGCTGGCTTTTCTCCCCGGAGGCGGAAAACTCCTGCAGTGCCTGACACCGGATGAGGATATCCTTGGCCATCTCATAGGCTCGCTCTCCCTCGGCAGTCAGCCGCACCCGGCGCCGGGCTCCCCGGTGGATCAGCCGGACATTCAGCTGCTGCTCCAGGGCGCTGATATGGGAACTGACGGTGGACTGGGTCAGAAACAGCTCCTCCGCCGCCCTTGTGAAGCTGGCGCAGTCCGCCGTGGAGACGAAGGCCTCCAGCTGTTTCAGATTGATATCTATCATAATATTACCTTCCTTTTTTCCGTGACAAATCCGGGAAGCTGTGATATGCTTGATACAGATAAATATATAAGGAGGAACTCCTGATGTCTGCGATTTATATGGATAACGCCGCCACTTCCTTCCCTAAGCCGGAGGGCGTCAGCAGCAGCATGAAAACCTATATGGATGAGGTGGGCGCCACCATCAACCGCTCGGTCTACGGTGCTGCCCAGGATGCCGGGCTCACCACCCTGCTCCTGCGGGAAGCTGCCGCGAAGCTGTTTCACTTTCCGGAGCCTGCCACCCATGTGATTCTGACCCCCGGTGCCACCGCCAGCCTGAACATGGTGATCAAGGGGCTGCTGAAGCCCGGCGACCACTGCATCGTCAGCTCCATGGAGCACAACGCCGTGATGCGCCCCCTGCTGCAGCTGGAAGGCGTCAGCTTTGACAGGATTCCCTGCAACGCCGAAGGGCTGCTGAATCCCGCCGATGTGGAGCCACTCATTCGCCCCAACACCCGGCTGGTGATCATGGCTCACGGCTCCAATGTCTGCGGCGCGGTGCAGGATGCCGCCGCCGTGGGTGCCATCTGCCGTCGGCACGGTATCCCCTTCGTGCTGGATGCCGCCCAGACCGCCGGACACATCGATATCGATTTTGAAGGCTGGGGTCTGTCCGCGCTGGCAGCTCCCGGCCACAAGGGACTTCTGGGCCCCTCCGGCATCGGTCTTCTGCTGCTGCGGGACGATTTTGCCAGGCTGCTGGACCCCCTGATTGCCGGCGGCACCGGCAGTGCCTCCGACTCGGAATACCTGCCGGACTATCTGCCCGACCGGTTTGAATCCGGAACCCCCAACCTGCCGGGAATCTATGGTCTGGAGGCCTCCCTGCGGTTTTTGCAGGAGCAGGGCATCGAGAAGCTCCACGCCCATGAAATGGCTCTTTGCAAACGGTTTCTGGAAGGGGTAAAGAACATCCCCGGTGTCAATGTATGCGGCCCTCAGGGGCTAAACAACCGGGTGGGTGTCATCTCTCTGGATTTTGTCGGGCAGGACAACGCGGAGGTGGCCTACCGGCTGGAAACCGAGTTCGGAATCCTGACCCGGTGCGGTCTGCACTGCGCCCCCTCTGCCCACAAGACACTGGGCACCTTCCCCAGAGGCACCGTCCGCTTTGCCCCCGGCTTCTCCACCACCGAGGCGGAGGTGGATGCGGTTCTGGCCGCCATCGCCGGGGTCTGTCAGGGCTGATTCGGCGGAAAAAGCCTGCCGTTTTACAAAAAAACAGGGATTTCCCCTGTTTTCAACATATCACCTCCCTCCCCAGCTGTCAAGGACACAAATATCAGCATTTTTCCAGTATTTATCGATTAAATCTATAGATAAACTTCACACCCCCGACAGCTCGGAAAATTGGAATTTAGTGAGCTCAAAGGCCCCCTTGTGTAAAGGGGGCTGTCAGCG
>CAMCRV010000014.1 GCA_945877365.1 uncultured Clostridia bacterium
CTATATAACCTACGCAGTTCCGGTCGAGGGGCCCAAAGGATGTGGATTGTCCACCTGCAGTCCGTAACGCATTGTCAGCGGCGACTCGCCGCCAAATTCCAGTTTGTCGAACTGAAAACAGAATGAATGGGACGCATTGGTTCACAAATAGCCAGTGCGCCCTTTTTTATGCTCAACGCCCCTTGGTTGTTACATAGGTGGTGACATCATTGCAGTTCGTCACTTCTCAATGTACAATATGGTCAAAAGAAAGGGGTTGTTCCTATGAAGATAGTATTGAAAGTATTGGCACTGCCGTTGTTGTTCATTGTAACTGTTGCTTGTATCCTGGGAAATTTGATCACCAACATTTCCTCTTATGTGATCGCTCTGTTGCTCCTGGTGATTGCAGGCTGCTCCATCTACTGCATCGTAAAGGCACTGTGGACTTCCCTGGCTATCCTTGCCGGTATGGGATTAGCGGCAATCCTTATAATCTTCCTGTTGGTATGGGCGGTTGTAAAACTTGAAACTTTGGGAAATCGTATCAAGGAATTTATTTGTTATTAGGATGGGAAAAACGGATGGACAGAGGATTTATACACAACAAAAATATGGAAGGAAGCCCAGGGTGAAACCACCAATCGGAAGGCGCAGGCATCCTGGGCAATGGAGAGGCTTCGGAAATGCCTCTGATGGGGTGCACTTTCCGCAGATCTGCAGAAGATGCAGATATCGACAAAAATAATAAATATATACATATCATTGCAAAACAGAATTTCACAGAAATCATCTTTCATGGTATGATTCTCCCGTGAGGAACGGCTTTTCGTTTCCAAAATGTCAGAAATTTAGAAAGTAGGTAAATCACCATGAAGAGATTTTTCTCTGCACTGCTGGTTCTGGCAATGATGCTGAGTCTGGCTGCCTGCGGCGGTTCCGCTGCCCAGACACCTGCCGAGGCACCTGCTGCCGATGCTCCCATGCAGTATATCACCCCCGAGGATGCCAAGGGCCTGCTGGAATGATATGCTCCCCATAGAGTAGACACTCGAAATAACAAAAATTTCGAGACTACACTATGGGGAGTATTGTTATGACAAACCATCCTCCCTTTGATACAATAAACAAACATATGTTCCTGCATGATGTCAGGCAAGCAACATTCAAAACCAAGTTAACCACAAGGGAGGAATGGCAATGAAACCCGAAACCATCTGATATCATACAGGAACCGACAATTTTATATCCCGAATGGAATAATGAACGAGCTTTGAAGCCGCAGCACCCGGTATGTCCTGTAAACGAATCCATGGAAATGGGCGGGTAAATTCACAAAAGCAAGACAATTGTGAGGCTGCGAAATGGAACACCAGAGAATAATCAGAAACACATTGGAAAATACTGTAAGAAAGGAGATGACCTGAAATGCGGATTCACATGGACGAAGAAAAAAGAATCGCGGAAATCTGGCTGACAAAAGCGGAAAGCGATGACCCGGCAGTGGAGGCCAATGAAGGAAACCGGAAGAAATCTGGTTTGAAATATGGCACCGTTTCTCATGTATTTCGCATAATTCCCCTTTTCCTGCAAACACTACCATTGGGAAATAACCACAAGGAGAGGAAGAAATATGAAAGCAACAGGCATCGTCCGCCGGGTGGACGATTTGGGAAGAATTGTCATCCCCAAGGAAATCCGAAGAACCCTTAGAATCCGCGAGGGTGACCCCTCGTGTACAACATTGACATCCTTCGACTTGTTTTGCAGGGGAGTAAATAGTTTTGCGAAAAGAGTAGCAGCGCAGTAGATTTCTACCGCGCTGCTAAAAGTTTTTAGATTATATTACACTTACATCCGATTATGTCCATTGATATTCGAGTATACCCACTATAAATCCAGCTATAAATGCCCATACAAAGGAAGCAATACCCAAATACCAAGAGATGACTGCAGCAATACCACAGGCAACGGCACATATGGTGCGTCTTTTTAGTGATACTAAACAATAAATGCAGCCAAAGAGAGGAAAGAGAAGTGCCAAGATAACCAAACCTACACTAACAGATTGGTCGGTCTCTTCTTTTGGGGTACTATTTACCGTCTGTACAGGGCAACCACAACCAGGACAGATTACAGCTTCATCCATGATTTCTTTACCACAATGACAACAAAATTTCGTTCGCAAATGATATTGCTGCTCTTTTTGCTTGCGTACAGGTTCTTCGTTATGTTGACATATCAAGCCTTGAATATCATGTTTTGCTTCTTCTTTTTGAGAATTCGAAAGTGTACGCCAATAATCGGTGGTTATACTTGTTTCAATAAGCGGTATTTTGCAGTCGGGGCATATGTTATGTGTTCCAGACTCGGCTCCGTATGTAGAATTACACTTACTGCAAACGAAAATCATTCTAGGCATTACTGCATCCTCCTTTAGAGAAACAGAGATATTATATATATAACATAGTCGTTTGAAAAAGTAAATCCTTCAGTATAATCTTCCCTTCGTTACAAATAATAGCATCGTAATTCGACTATTAACGAGGAGAGAAGATATATGAAAGCAACAGGTATCGTCCGCCGGGTGGACGATTTGGGAAGAATTGTCATCCCCAAGGAAATCCGAAGGACACTTAGAATCCGCGAGGGTGACCCGCTGGAGATTTATACGGAAAAGGACGGCGGGGTGATTTTTCGGAAGTATTCCCCCATGGGGGATTTGCAGGAGTTCGCGGTGCAGATGTGTGAATCCATTTCCTCTGCCACCGGGCACATTGCCGCAGTGGCCGACCGGGACAGCATCATCGCCCTCCACGGCGCACCCAAACGGGAGCTGATGGACAAGCCCAACTCCGCTGAGCTGGACAAGCTCATGGAGCAGCGGTGCAACTATCTGTTCAAGCCCGGGCAGGCGCCTCTTCGGGCGGCGGAGGGCACAGACAAATACCATCTCGGCGCTGCCAGCCCCATTCTGTCGCAGGGAGATCTGATGGGCTGCGTCCTGCTGCTTCTGGGGGAAAATGATGATCCCCTGAAGGAATCCGACCAGATGCTGGCCAAAACTGCCGCAGGTTTTCTGGGCAAGCAGATGGAATCCTAGGTTGTACGCACAGACAGGCAATTGCGAGAGGAAAGTCTGGCCGAATCAGCAATAGCGCCCGAACGCCGGCGTTCGGGCGCTATTGCTGGGAAATATCAGTTGAAGGAATCCAACGGACAGATAAATTGGGATTTGTGGGGATGCCCCCACGGGCAATGACGAGAGGTTAGTCTGGTAGTGGTCTTTCCATCCTTTGGGCACGCCCGGTTCGTTTTTGCGGTGGGGGTCTATGCTGTCAACCAACGCAGTTCCGGTCGAGGAGCCCAAAGGATGTGGATTCTCCACCAGCAGTTCGTAACGCATTGTCAGCGGCGACTCGCCGCCAAATTCCAATTTATCAAGCGGCTGCGTAAAACCGATAAGCACATAATAAAATACTTATATGTTATATAAAGTTGACTTTAGGTGCTTTCTGGAATATAATCAGACCGTATATTGGCAGGCTTTTGCCCGCATTTCTTTCCCAGAAATGAGGAAGTACCATGCATCAGAAATCAAAAATTCAGCGCAGTGCGGTGGCGGTATATATTCTGGTGTCCGCGCTGTTCCTTTTGTTCTTCATATACATCGCAGTATTTGAAAATACCGACGTGTTCCAGGCCAGAGATCCCCGGCCCTATACCGTGGTTACGGAGCTTTCTGAAATGGAGATTGTGGATTCGTCTGCCCCTGTGGGACTGAGCAGGGAGTACAGCTGGACACTGGGGGAGCTGGATGCCGGCGAGAACTGTCTTGGCTTCTATCTGGTGCATCAATATGCACAGGTCTGGATAGAGGATCAACCGGTGTACCGTCTCATGCCGGACTCGGGGAACCGAGTTTGCAAAGGTGTCAGCAGCAACTGGGTCATGATTCCCCTGCAGGCGCAGGATGCCGGGAAGCAGGTGCGTGTTGTCATCACCCCGGTGTATAGGAGCGGTACAGATTTTAAAGTGAAATTCATCGTCGGTTCTCAACTGGAAATCTATCTGCGCCAGCTGAAGCAGGATCTGCCCCAGATTTTGCTGGCAGTTCTGGGAATTCTGGGCGGCCTGTTTATCATGGCTGTGCAGGTTTTCCTGATTCTCCGGGCAAAGACCAAAAGCTGGGAGATTTTCTATCTGGGCTGCTTCTCCATGCTGTTGGGAATCTGGAAAATAACCGATACTCGTTTTACACCCCTGATGTTTCCGGATAATCCGCTGGCACTGGGCTACATCACCATTGGCATGCTGTTCCTCAGCGCAGGTCCGCTGCTGTTCTTCGCCCGGGAGCATTTCCCTGGGGAGAAGCACACGCTAGTTGGCGTGATGTCCCTGATCTGCTGCGCGGTGGCGTTGGGGAGCCTTCTGTGTCAGGTGCTGGGGATTGCGGAGTTCCGGCAGACCCTGGCCTTTGCCCATGCTTCTATCATTCTGACCAGTGTGACCCTTGCGGTAACGGTGGCTGTCAGGATGGGGCGGACAGCCAAAGCGCAGAATCGATGGTTCGAAAATCCCATCTGGATTCTTACTTTGGGAGTGGCCTCCGATCTGATCCGCTATTATTACAACAGCAGCTCCTCCGGCGTGGTCTACACCCTTGCCGCCTTCCTGATCTATACCGCAGGGCGGTTTGTCCTGAACTTTCTGGATATCAATAGAATGGCAAAGACCGATGCCCTGACGGGGCTTTTCAACAAGAGCCATTGGGATCAGTTGATGGGGGACGAGGTGCCGTCGACAGGGCCTGTGGGGCTGGTGATGTTTGACCTGAACCGGTTGAAGCAGATCAACGACACCCTGGGCCATGAGATGGGAGACAAGGCGCTGTCCGGCTTTTCCAATATTCTGCGCAATTGTATCCCCAGGAGTAATACCATCTGCCGCTGGGGTGGTGACGAGTTCACGGTGATGGTCACGGATGCCACCCAGGAAAAGCTGGAGACCTGTCTCCGGGAAATCCGAACCGCAGTGGATACCTATAACGCCTCCGGAGAAAAGCCGGAAATCTACTACGCGGCAGGCTATGCTCTGTCCTCCCAGTTCCCCGGCCTGACCCGGAAACAGCTGCTGCAAATTGCGGATGAGCGGATGTATCAGGACAAGCAGGCCTGGTATCAGGAAAATGAGAAAGCGTCCAACTAAACCAAAAAGGAAGAACCTGTCATTGCGAAGGTGCAGTGACAGGTTCTTTGTTCTTTAGCGATGAATGGTGGAAATCTCCGGAATGACCTCCTCCAGGGCATCCAGCAGGATCCGGGCGGTGTCCAGTGAGGTGAACATATTCACGCCGTTCTGCACGGCGCACCGGCGGATGGCAATGCCGTCCCCCTGATGCACCCCGGACTTGAGCGACTGGGTGTTGAGGATGTAGCTGACGAAGCCCGTCTGGATGGAGGTGAGAATCTCGTTGCTGCCGTCGCTGAGCTTCCGCCGCACCCGGGTTCGGATGCCGTTGCGCTTCAGGAAGGCGGCGGTGCCTTCGGTGGCCTCGATGTTGAAGCCCAGACGGTAGAACCTGCGCACCAGAGGCAGAGCCTCCTCCTTGTCCTCGTCGGCAAGGGTGACGAGGACGGTACCGTAGTCCTTCATTCGGATGCCGGAGGCCTGCAGCGCCTTGTAGAAGGCACGCTTCAGGTGGACATCGTAGCCGATGGCCTCGCCGGTGGACTTCATCTCCGGGGAGAGGTAGGCATCCATGCCCGTGAGCTTGGCAAAGGAGAAGGCCGGGGCTTTCACATACCACCGGTTATCTCCGGCTTCGCAGGGGGCAGAGCCAATCCCTTGCTCCCGCAGGGAGACCCCCAGCATCACCTTTGTGGCGATGCTCACCAGATTCTGCCCTGCGGATTTGGACAGGAAGGGCACGGAACGGGAAGCCCGGGGGTTGACCTCAATGACATAGACACGATCCTGAGGATCCACGATAAACTGGATGTTGAACAGACCCCGGATGCCGATGCCCAGTCCCAGCCGGGTGGTATACTCGGCCACGGTATCCTTCACCTGCCGGGACAGGGAGAAGGGGGGATAGACGCTGATGCTGTCGCCGGAGTGCACGCCGGTGCGCTCCACCAGCTCCATGATGCCGGGCAGGTACACCTGCTCTCCGTCGCAGATGGCATCCACCTCAATCTCCTTGCCCACCACATATTTGTCGATGAGCACCGGCTTGTCCGCATCCACGGCGAAGGCGTTTTCCAGATATTGCGCCAGCTTTTCCTCCCGGGCCACAATCTCCATAGCCCGGCCGCCCAGCACAAAGCTGGGGCGCACCAGCACCGGATAGCCGATGCGCCGGGCGGCGGCGATACCGTCGTCGATGTTGGTGACGGCCTCGCCGGTGGGGTTGGGGATGGACAGAGACTTGATGACGGCATCGAAGGCATCCCGGTTTTCCGCCTTTTCGATGGCTTCGCAGTCGGTGCCGATGATGTTCACCCCCCGGTCATGGAGGCTCTGGGCAAGGTTGACGGCAGTCTGACCGCCTAAAGTGACAATGACACCCTGAGGCTTTTCCAGCTGCACCACATTCATCACATCCTCGGTGGTGAGGGGCTCGAAGTACAGCTTGTCGGCGGTGGTGTAGTCGGTGGACACGGTCTCCGGGTTGTTGTTGATGACGATGGCCTCATAGCCCATTTGCCGGATGGTGTTCACGGCGTGGACGGTGGAGTAGTCGAATTCCACACCCTGACCGATGCGGATGGGGCCGGAGCCCAGCACAATAACCTTCCGGGCAGGAGAGACGATGGACTCGTTTTCCTCGGCGTAGGTGGAGTAGAAATAGGGCACATAGCTGGAAAATTCGCTGGCACAGGTGTCGATCATCTTGTACACCGGGAAAATCCCCTCCCGGCAGCGGATGTCGTACACCTCCTGCTCCTTCATGTTCCATATACCGGCGATGGCGGCATCGGAGAAGCCCAGCCGCTTGGCCTCCCGCAGAAGGGGCAGATTCCCCTTTCCGGCAGCCAGCTCCTTTTCAAATTCCACGATTTTTCGGATTTTATCCACAAAGAACAGATCAATCTGCGTGACATCGCACACCAGCGCCGGGTCAACTCCCAGCCACATCAGCTGGGCGATGGCGTAGATCCGGTCGTCGGTGCCCTCCCGGATGTACTCCAGCAGCTGGTCGATGGTTTTTTCGGCGAATTTTTCCAGACGGATGTAGGACTTGTGATCCTCCAGCGAGCGGATGGCCTTCAGAAGGCTCTCCTCAAAGGTGCGCCCCACGCTCATCACCTCGCCGGTGGCCTTCATCTGGGTGGAGAGCTGGTTCTGGGCTGCCGGGAACTTGTCGAAGGGGAACCGGGGCATTTTGGTCACCACATAGTCCAAAGTCGGCTCAAAGCAGGCCGGGGTGTTGGCCAGGGGAATTTCGTCCAGATGCATTCCCACGGCAATCTTGGCGGAAACCCGGGCAATGGGGTAGCCGGAGGCCTTGGAGGCCAGCGCCGAGGAACGGGACACCCGGGGGTTGACCTCAATGACGAAGTAGCGGAAGGAATGGGGGTCCAGCGCGAACTGCACATTGCAGCCGCCCTTCACATTCAGGGCACGGATGATCCGCAGGGCGCTGTCCCGGAGGATGTGGTATTCCTTGTTGGTGAGGGTCTGGCTGGGAGCCACCACAATGGAGTCGCCGGTGTGGATGCCCACGGGGTCAAGGTTTTCCATGTTGCACACGGTGATGGCGGTGTCGTTGGCATCCCGGATCACCTCGTACTCGATCTCCTTATAGCCCCGGATGCTCTTTTCAACCAGCACCTGATGCACCGGGGACAGGGCAAGGGCGTTTTTCATCATGTCCCGGAGCTGCTCCGGGTCATAGGCAAAGCCGCCGCCGGTGCCGCCAAGGGTAAAGGCGGGCCGGAGAATCACGGGATATCCGATTTCCTCCGCAGCGGAGAGAGCCTCGTCGATGCTGTAGGTGATCTGACTGGGCACCACCGGCTCGCCGATGCGCTGGCACAGCTCCTTGAACAGCTCCCGATCCTCGGCGCGCTCGATGCTGTCCACATCGGTGCCCAGCAGCTCAATCTCGCATTCCTCCAGAACGCCCTTTTTCGCCAGCTGCACCGCCAGATTCAGACCCGTCTGACCGCCGATGCCGGGGATGATGGCATCCGGCCGCTCGTAGCGGCAGATTCTGGCAAGGTATTCCAGGGTCAGGGGCTCCATGTACACCTTGTCGGCCACGGAGGTGTCGGTCATGATGGTGGCGGGGTTGGAGTTGGCCAGAATCACCTCGTAGCCCTCTTCCTTCAGGGCAAGACAGGCCTGGGTGCCTGCGTAGTCGAACTCCGCGGCCTGACCGATGACGATGGGGCCGGAGCCGATCACCAGCACTTTTTTAATATCGGTTCGTTTTGGCATGGTTCTCCTCCATATATTCCACGAAATGGGCAAACAGATAGGCGCTGTCCTGAGGTCCGGGGGCGCTTTCCGGATGGTACTGGATTCCGAAGAGCCGATCTTCCCGGCATTCCACCCCCTCCACGGTGTTGTCCAGCAGGTTGAGGTGGGTGACGGACAGGCCGGTGCCCTCCAGGGTCTCGGGAATCAGGGCATAGCTGTGGTTCTGGGAGGTCATCTCCACCTTCCCGGTGAGCAGATTCTTTACCGGATGGTTGCCGCCCCGGTGTCCGAACTTCATCTTATAGGTCTTGGCGCCGTAGGCCAGACAGATGATCTGATGCCCCAGACAGATGCCGAAGATGGGCACCTTGCCCCGGAGCTTCCGGACGGTTTCGGCAACCTCCGGCACATCCTGGGGATCTCCGGGGCCGTTGGACAGCAGCACACCGTCGGGCTTCATAAAGGCGATTTCCTCGGCGGTGGTGTTGTAGGGTACGATGGTCACATTGCAGCCGAAGCGGTTGAGCTGCCGGATGATGTTCAGTTTGATGCCGCAGTCCACTGCCACCACGCTGAACCGTGCGTCTGCCGTCCGGGAATACCACTTTTTCCTGCAGCTGACCCGCCGCACGGCATCGTGGGGCACCGGGGTCCGGGCGATGATCTCCAGCGCCTCAGCGGTGGGGGTGTCAAGGGAGGTGAGGATGGCTCTGCGGCTGCCCAGATCCCGGATGCTCCGGGCTAATCTCCGGGTGTCGATGCCGGAAATGCCGGGGATGTCGTTTTCCTCCAGCAGCTCGGAAAGCGCCTTGACGCACCGGAAGTTGGAGGGTGTGTCGTTGTAATCGCAGACAATCAGACCGCCGATGTTGGGGGTCTTGCTCTCAAAGTCCTCGTCGGCAATGCCGTAGTTGCCGATGAGGGGGTAGGTCATCACCACCATCTGGTCGGTGTAGCTCAGGTCGGAGACGATCTCCTGATACCCTGCCATGGAGGTGTTGAACACCACCTCGCAGACCCGGTGGCAGGGGCTGCCGAATCCGTAGCCCGGATATTCGCTGCCGTCCTCCAGCACCAGCTTTCGGTCCTTTTCTCTCATGTAATTCCGCTCCTTTAGAAAAATACAGATCGACCCAACGGGAGCAGGCAGGAAAATTGGAATTTGGTGCGCCCAAAGGCCCCCTTGTGTAAAGGGGGCTGTCAGCGAAGCTGACTGGGGGATTGACAACCCCTCCGGCAAAAATCGATAGATTTTTGCCACCTCCCCTTACACAGGGGAGGCTCTGGGCATCCCCACAAATTCCAATTTCCCCCTCCGTCTTCCTCCAATCTGAAAAAAGAAAAAGGACGCCCATCCGAATTTCTTCGGATAAGCGCCCTTGCTTACGGAGCCAATATAGCACAAAGGACGAAAATTGTCAATTTGCAAAAACAGAGGATGGGGCATTTGTGGAGGTTGCCCCAGAATCCCGGGTGCGGATGGTTGATTTATAGATAACGCTGATGAGTTGCAGGTTTATCCAGAGAAAAGCAATTTGTCTCATTTCACCCCCTGCCCTATAATAAAGGCGGAAAAAACAGGAATCCGGCAGAACAGGCGTTACTGCCCGAAGGAGTAAGAGCTATGGAATACAATCAGACATTTTTTGACACCTATCTGGAGCGCAGAGGCACCCGCAGCTCCAAGTGGGACGGCTGCAATGCCAGGTTCGGGGTGGATCCTTCCGTGGAGCTGCTGCCCATGTGGATTGCGGATATGGATTTCCGCAGCCCCACCGAGGTGGTGGAGGCACTGGCGCAGCGTGTGCAGACCCAGGCCTTCGGCTACACCACCGTCCCGGACAGCTTCTATGATGCCATCCTCTCCTGGGTGGAGCGCCGCTACCACTGGAAGATTCAGAAAGAATGGATTGTGTTCACCCCCGGGGTGGTGCCTGCCTTCAATGTGGCCTACCAGGCCTTTACCCAGCCCGGGGACGGCATTATCGTCCCGTCGCCCTCCTATTACCCCTTCTTTGACGGCGTGCGCAACAATGGCAGGAAGGTGGCTGCCTGTCCGCTGGTGGAAGCGGACGGATACTGGACGCTGGACTTTGACCTGCTGGAGCGGCAGGTGAAGGATCCTGATAACAAGGTGCTGATTCTGTCCAATCCCCACAACCCCACCGGCCGGTGCTGGACGGCTCAGGAGCTGGAAAGGCTGGGAACGCTGTGTGCCGAAAACGGTGTCATTCTTCTCAGCGACGAGATCCACGCCGACCTGATTATGGAGGGCGGCTGCCACACCTGCGTGGGCACCCTGTCCCAGAGGATCGTGGACAACACCATTTTCCATTTCGCCCCCAGCAAGACCTTCAATCTGGCCGGTCTGCAGACGGCCTACACCGTCATCCCCAACCCGGAGCTGCGGCAGCGGTTCACCGCCGCCATCACCGCCAACCGGGTCATCAACATGAACTGGTTCGGACAGGTGGCGCTGGAAACTGCCTATAACCAATGCGAAGGGTATGTGGATGCCCTGTGCCGCTATGTCAGCGCCAACATGGACTACATGGCGGACTATCTGAAGGAAAACTTGCCCATGCTGAAAATGCGCAGATCGGAGGGCACCTACATGGTGTGGGTGGACTTCCGGGGCACCGGCATAACCACGGAGGAGATTGAGCGCTTCATTATCCACGATGCACATATCGCCGTGGATCTGGGAACCTGGTTCGGCGCGGGCGGCGCGGGCTTCCTGCGGTTCAATCTGGCCTGTCCCAGAATGCTGGTGGAACGGGCCATGCGGCAGCTGACGCAGGCCTTCCGGCATCGGGAACTGTTGTAAAAAAGCTGGGATCGCCGCACTTTTGTTCTGCGGCGATCCCACATTTTCTATCATCAGCGCATCGGCTTCCCACAGCCGCTGGGAAAATTGTTATTTGTGGGGATGCCCAAAGCCTCCCCTGTGTAAGGGGTTGTGCTCCGCGCAGCGAATCAAAATCTCCATGATTGCCAGTGGCAATCATACCAAAATGTATCAGGTGGCAAAAATCTATTGATTTTTGCCGGAGGGGTTGTCAATCCCCCAGTCAGCTTCGCTGACAGCCCCCTTTACACAAGGGGGCCTTTGAGCTCACTAAATTCCAATTTGCCGGTTTGCTGGCCTGAGTCGATATGCACACTATATAATATCAGAGAAAATTATGGCGGAATTTCCGGGTTAGCTTTCCGGCACATCCTTCCACCGGCTGACGGACCCGATCCCAACCAGATCAGCCCCCAGCTCCATTGCCTTGTTCTTCACCGCCTCCGCGGTGAGCTCAGAAAAACCATGCATTTTTATTCCCTCCGAAGTGTATATTCTTGCAAAGAAACCGAATAAAGCCTGTGACTCCATTATAAGACTTTCTTCGGCCAATTCAACAAAAAATGGTTTCTTTGTTCATTGGGAAATTTTATAAAATGAACAACACATATAGGAAAATACAATGGCAGAAAATGTTTACAAAGTCCGGATTTCATGGTACTATCCATAGGTATGATACAAAAAAGTGGGAATTTTCCAGAGTTCTCAAAATGAAAAGGGGGGGCAGGACGCATGAACGGAACCAGTATCCGGGATCTGTCCTTTTCCTATGAAAACGACACCAGACTGATTTTAAAGGATATCGATCTTGAGGTAGCGGCAGGCGAATTTGTCTGCCTGCTGGGTCAGTCCGGCTGCGGAAAAAGCACCTTCCTGCGGCTGTTGGCGGGGCTGGAAAAGCCCACCACCGGCACCATTGCCGTGGATGGGAAGGCCATAGCCGGGGCAGGGCTGGATCGGGGCGTGGTGTTTCAGGACTACGGCCTGTTCCCATGGATGACTGCCGGAGACAATATTATGCTGGCTCTGAAGCAGAAGTTCCCCCGGATGGACAAAGCCCAGCGTAAGGAAATCGCCCTGAAAGCCCTTCGGGCGGTGGGGCTGGAGGAATCCGTATTCGGGAAGCTGCCCAAGGAGCTGTCCGGCGGCATGAAGCAGCGCTGCGCCATTGCCCAGGCTTTCAGCATTGACCCGCCCATTCTGCTGATGGATGAGCCCTTCGGCGCACTGGATGCCGTGACCCGGGCCCGGCTGCAGGATATGGTTCTGGAGCTTTGGGGCAGCCAGCAGCAGAAAAAGACGGTGTTCTTCGTCACCCACGATGTGGACGAGGCGCTTCTGCTGGCCACCCGGATCTGCGTGCTGGGGCAGGCACCCGGCAGGGTGATCTATGATGTCTCCATCCCCCCGGAAAGCAAGCCCAGCCGGGACAATCTGTTTGAGGACACGGAAATGATGCAGCTGCGCAACACCCTGATCCGCTATATCAACCGGGATGTGGCATCCCACATTGAATGAGGCAATACCAGATTCGTTCTGTTATATGCAATATAAATTTGAGGAGAAATTGAAATGAGCAAGCGTATTCTTTCCCTGCTGCTGTGTGCCGTCATGGTTCTGGGTATGGTCGCCTGCGGCGCCAAGGCTCCTGCAGCCGAGGCTCCTGCCGACGCCCCTGCCGACGCCCCCATGCAGTACATCACCCCCGAGGATGCCAAGGGCCTGCTGGATGACAGCGGCTATGTGTTCTTCGACATTCGTAAGGCTGCCGACTCCGGTGCCAAGACCATCCCCGGTGCGCAGGCCTGGGACATGGACAAGGCCAAGGAGGGCGATGCCGAGGCCGGTAAGGCTACCATGACCGAAGCCACCAAGGGTCTGGACAAGAAGATCATTCTGGTGTGCTACTCCGGCAAGCGCTACGCACAGGCTGCTACCAACGCTCTGTCCGCCATCGGCTACGACATGAGCAAGGTCTACACCCTGGAGGGCGGCTTCACCGCCTGGAGCGAGAAGTTCCCCGAGCTGGCTGTGGCTCCCGAGGGTGCTGCAACTGCCGTTCCCACTGAACGCCCCGTTATTCATATGGCTGGTGCCGGTCTGTATCTGACCTCTGCAGAAATTCTTCAGGATATGCTGAAGGATAAGTACGATATCCAGATTATCACCATCGATTCCAACTCCGGCTGCGTTGAAGGTGCCATCTACGGGGATGTCGACTGTTTCCTGTACAATCACGAGCCCTGGCTGATGCAGTACAATGCATCCAACGGCACAAATTTCAAGGTAATGAACCATCTGTACTATGGCCGTTCTGCCCTGTACTCTGACAGATATGACAGTTTGGATCAGCTGCCCGACGGTGCTACCATCGCTATCTGCAACGACTCCGTAAACATGGAAAACAATCTGCTGTTTCTGGAAAGAATTGGCTTGATTAAGCTGGGCGAAAAGTCCGCTTCCGATGCCTTCCTCACCACTCTGGATGTTGTGGAAAACCCCAAGAACATCAAGTTTGTGGAAGTGGAGATCAGCTACGCTGTCAGAAGCCTTGAGGAGTGCGATGCTATCATCAGCCCCGCACCTTCTGTTCTAAATGCCGGAAAGGATCCCGGCAAGTTCCTGGCTGAGGATCCCGATAAGGTCAACTATCCCATCGGACTGACCATTCTGGCCGACCGTGAGAACGAGCCTTGGGTTGCTGATTTTGTAGCTGCTCTGGAGACTGACGAGTTCGCAGAACGCTTCAACGAAGTGTTCCAGGGGGCAATGGTTCTCTACTAATAACCGATTTTCTTGATAAATACAACCACTGGGTGCGGTTTATCCTTTTCACGATAAGGGAGAACAACTCCCAGTGGTTGCTTTCATGGAGGCCACTGTGATAAAAATAGAAAACCTGCAGAAAAGATTTGGAGACTTTCAGGCACTTCAAAATATCAGCATAGAGCTTGAGAAAGGGAAAATCTACGGCTTAATTGGGCAGAGCGGATCTGGGAAATCCACGCTGCTTCGCTGCATAAACGGTTTGATTCCCTATGATGAAGGAAGTCTCACCGTAGACGGTCTTGAAGTATCCTCTCTGTCCGGCAAAGCACTGCGGCAATTCCGCCGGAAGATTGGAATGATTTTTCAGAGTTTTTCCCTCCTGAACCGATTGACCATTTACGAAAATATCGCCCTGCCGATGAAATGCTGGGGATACTCCAAATCAGAAATTGATAAACGCGTTACGGAATTGTTGGAAATGGTTCACATTCCGGAAAAACGCAATTCCTATCCCCGTGAGCTCTCCGGTGGTCAGAAGCAAAGGGTCGCCATTGCCCGTGCTCTGGCAATGAATCCGGAAATTCTGCTGTGTGATGAGGCGACATCTGCTCTGGACCCCAGCATTGCCGAAAAGATCATGGAGTTGCTGGTTGAAATCAACAGAAAACTGGGAATTACAGTAATCATCGTTACGCACCAGTTTTCCATTGTTCGACGCTACTGTGAGGAAGTCTTCATCCTGGAAAATGGTCGTGTTTCTGCCAGTGGAAAATGCACCGAGATCTTTCTGGATCCGCCGCCTGCCTTGCAGGCAATTATGGGGAAAATTGATGTGCTGTCCTTGCCTGCTACCGGCAAGAACATCCATATTGTCCTGCCCAGTGGTGAGCAATCTGCAACTCTGCTCAGTGAGATGAGCAAAAAAATCAATGTATCCTATCGCATTCTGTCAGCAGAGCAAGAGCAATTCGCTTTTGAAAAACTGTTTTCCCTCTTTATCAATGTTGAAGACGAAGATTTTGCCCGCACAATATCCTATTTGGATGACAACCATATCTCCTGGACTATGAAGGAGGCAGTTTAATGAACAGCGAATTTCTTGCATGGTATCAAAAGTATTTTGTCAAATTGATTGCCCCCTCTATTGTGGACACTCTGGTCATGCTCTCCGCAACCATGGTCATGGCTATCATTTTTGGCTTTTTCTTTGGGACAATTCTGGTAATCACCCGAAAGAACGGTCTGCGCCCCAATCAACCCGTCTATGCTGTCCTGAATTTTATCATAAACTTTGTTCGTTCCTTCCCTATTTTGATTCTACTTGTCGCGCTGCTCCCGGTGACCCGGGCAGTTGTTGGCACCACCATCGGCGTAAAAGGCGCGATCTTCCCCCTGACTGTTGCTGCTACACCATTTATGGCAAGAATATTTGAAAACGCAATGGTTGAGGTCGACCCTCAGCTGATTGAAGCAGCACAGTCCTTTGGCGCCTCAAATACACAAATTGTGATTAAGGTGATCCTGAAGGAAGCCGTTCCTTCCATTGTCTCCGGCACCATACTCGCCACCATTACATATCTGTCTGCCACGACCATTGCGGGAACGATTGGTGCTGGCGGTCTCGGCTCTGTTGCCATGAACTACGGATATCATCGCTTCGATGACCGGATTCTCTATACCGGCGTTCTGATTTTGTGTATTCTGGTTCAGGTAATCCAGTTAATTGGCAATTTTATTTACAAGTGTGTTCAGAAAGGATAGATATGAAAGATTTAAGTGTAAAGGAACTCGCACAGCGTCTGTCATGTGCCATTGACTGGCCCCGTGAGTTTGTAGGCATCCGTTTCCTGTTTTCTGAAGAAGAGTTTAACAATGCCACCGCTGTTGAACTGAAAAAACCAATTTATTTTTGCCAGATGGTCAGAGCTGCCACCAGAGGGAATGCAGTAAAAGCCGCCGCTGAAGCACACCGATGCCCGGCAGCAATCCGTTGTCTGGGTATCATCGAGCCTGGCGAGTTTCACAGAAGCGGATGCCGTGCATTTGGAAACCAGCTGTATCACGACTTGAATACTGCCAAATATTCCAGAGACAGGCAGACGCTTTGCGACCATAAGGCCTATGGTGTTATGGTTAAGCCACTGACCCAATTCGATGAAACTGAGCCTCCCCCGCAGGTAATTCAGATTATTACCAATCCGTATCATGCCATGCGGGTTATTCAAGGCTATACCTACTTTTACGGTATTTATCCGAATTTCAAAATGTCGGGTTTGCAGGCCATTTGCTCCGAAAGCACAGCCTATCCCTATATGTCAAACGAAATCAATGTTTCCATGCTCTGTGGAGGAACACGAATGTTTGCCAAGTGGGATGACTCTGAAGTCGATGTATCTATCCCCTATTCCAAGTTCCCGCTTACAGTGGAGGGAACTCTGCGTACCATGAATCTGGAGGATCCGGACTGCAAAAAGGCCGTTGCCAGAGCAAAACTGAAGAAAAACGGAATGGAAGATGAGTTCCCACTGGATGATGGATTTAATTATTGCAAGCTGTCCCAGAATCTGCGCAGAGATTAACCGGATTATCCATTTGGGGAGATCCCCGTCCCGGATCCCTCCATCCACAGCTGAAAAAAATCCATGCACAAATGCACCCCCAACGGTCCGGGGCTTCTCTATGAAAGATATTTGCCGGTGCTGCGCAGGCAGGAAACAGGACGCGTTTTGCAACGCGTCCTGTTTCTGCTATCGGATATCCCGGTACCGCCGGGCAATCTCCTGAATGTCCACGCCCCTGCGGTAAAGGCAGCGCAGGTAGAACATCTGCCACATGGTAAGCAGGGGGAACTGTTTTTCGTACCGCCGCCCGGAGGTGATGATTCGCCCCGGCAGCTGGCAGATGGGAATTTTCCGCATTTTCATCTGCCGGGAGAATTCGTAGTCCTCCATGATGGGCAGGTCGGGAAAGCCTCCCATGGCCTGAAACAGCTCCTTTTTCACCCAGATACCCTGATCTCCAAAGGCAATTCCCCGTTTGGCGCGGCGGTTGGAGAAGAAGGTGTTGCAGCCCATGAAGGGGCCGTGGTAGTCAAAGCCAATGTGAAAGCAGCCCCACTGCGCCCCCCGGGCGACGGCATGGCTGATCTGAGCGTGGGCATCGGTGGGCAACTGGCTGTCGCAGTGGACGAACCAGAGGACATCGGCGGCGGCAGCCTGAGCGGCGAAGTTCATCTGGTTGGCTCGACCCTTGGGGCAGACCAAAACCCGGTGGCGGGAGCCGATTTTTTCCACGGTATCATCGGTGCTGCCGCCGTCGGCAAAGAGGATTTCCCAGTTTCCCGGCAGGGCATCCAGCTGGGAGAGCATTCCTTCAATGGTTTTGCTCTCATTATAAATGGGGAGAATCATGGCGATTTTCATGCCAGAAAATCCTTTCTCACATAGGTTTCCAGAATATTTTCCAGAAATTCCGGTTGCAGGTAGGAGCGCAGCTTGGCGAAGGTGTCCGGGTTGCACAGGGGACGGTCGGGCTGGCAGTATTCCCGATAGGCCATGGCGCACCAGGTTACCCCTCGCAGACAGGTGACGGTGAAGAACAGGGGCAGTCTTGCCTTCAGAGTGGCGCAGTCCATCCGATCCCCCACGGCGGCGATGTACCTGTCGGTGAAATCCCGTACCTCCTGCGCCGTGAGGATCACATCGGTTTTCCAGAAGGTGGTGGTGGGAGCCAGAAAGTGCCCCAGATCCTGGGCAGGCTCGGAGATCAGGGGCTTTTCCCAGTCCACAAGGTGGCTGCGCCCGGCAGGGTCGATGAGGAAATTGCCGGAATTCAGCTCGGTGTTCACGATACACCGGGGAGCCTCCGAGGCTGCCGACAGGGGCAGCTTTCCGATTTCCACGATCAGCTCTCTCAGCAGAGCCACAACCCGGGGGTCGGCCTCCTCCCAATCGAAATAGTGCTGCACCATTTCCAGGCACTCCTGATAGATGGCAAGGGCAGGGGCAGGGGGGCGCAGCAGGGGGCAGGTTTCCGCCACGGGAACGCTGTGGATATCCGCCAGAATTTCGGCGGCAACGGGCATATCCTGCCGGTAGTCCAGCGCCCGACCCGGAAGCCACTGCATCACCAGAAGCCCCAGCTCCCGGCAGCACAGCAAAGGCTCCGGGGTTCGTCCGCTGGGGACAAGAGCCTCCAGCGCGGAAAACTCATAACCAATCTGATCGTCCAGATGCATCTGGCTGCCCCGGTTGATCCGCAGCACCAGCTTCTGCCCGGTTACGGGATGGGTAAAGACATAGTTGAGATTGTACTCCCCCTGACCCAGCAGGGCGAACTCCGGCACGGTGCCCTCCGGGATGCCCAGAGAAGCCAGAAACGCGCTGCTGGTTAAATAGGAAGAATAGGGCTCCTGATGAATCACAGACAGATACCCTCCTGTTTCATACTCTTTCTTGATAAAATTATTTAATTTTATCAAGAAGACACCGCCTGACGGCGTTGTCGTTTCCATGACTTTCGGAATAGAAAATCATGGAAACCCGTCTCATTATGATCTTCATATAGAAAACTTCAATTCTTGCGAGTTAAAGTTTTCTATTGAATATCAGTATCAGATATTGTCCCGTAAAGCTGTCCGGGGCGCATTGGGCGGCGAGCCGGCGCAGATCCTCCGGGGTGTCCACATCGTCGCACACCGGGGCGGCAGCTACGATAAGCCCGGCATTTTTCGCGGCGGCAACGGTGCGTTCATAGACGGAGCTGCCGCCATAGCCGGAAATGGCAAAGACTGACTTCCGGGGCTGCTTCATGCCGATGAGATAGTAGCCCCCGTCGGAGGTGGGACCCATGGCAAGGTCGGCGTTTTCCAGCGCGGCAAAACCCCCCAGCAGATGCCGGGGCTCCAACAGGGGCAGATCCGCCCCGGTGAGTACCACCGCCTCATACCCCAGCCCCAGCACCCGGGCGATGGCGTTGTACATCTTTTCCCCCAGATCGGTGCCCTCCTGGGGGAAGAAGTCCCGGGCGGTGGGGAACACCGGCTTCAGAGCTTCCCAGTTTTCGTCGGCGGTGTAGGCCACAAACAGGTGGGCATCCACATTCTCATAAACCTGCGCCAGATCCTTCAGGAAAGCCCAGTGCAGTCCGGCGCACTGCTCCGGGGTCAGGACGGGCAGCAGCCGGGTTTTGGTCACGCCCGGCCGGGGCACCCGGGTAAAGCAGATCAGGGCGTTTTTCATGGGCGTTCCCCCACCTGAAAATTCAGCCATCCGGCGTACATCTCCTGTCGATAGCGGGCGGTGTCCGTTACCTGCGGCAGATTCAGCTTGCAGGTGTCCGGGGCGGGCTCCGTGATGCCCAGCCAGCCGCTGTGCATGGTGCGCTCCGTGACGAAGCAGGAAACCGGATGGTTGGTGAACAGCTCCGGGTGCAGGAGGTACACCGAGGCCACCACATCCCAGCAGTAGGAAATTGCGTCCCCGTCCAGCCGGGCGGTAACATCAAATCGGTAGCCGCATTTTTCCGCGATAAAGCGACCGGAAGGGCTGCCGGAGCATAGTTTCTCCAGAAATTCCCCCTTGGGAAGATAGGAAGGAAGCAGGGTGTTGTTGCCGGTGAGGATGGAGATATTTCTGCCCCGGTTCAGCACGCAGGCGGCAGCCTCGGGATTCACGGAGAAATTCAGCTCCTCCAGATGTCTGCCGTGGTAGAGAAGGGGCGCGGTGTAGCCCCCCATCAGCACGATTTCCTTCACCTTTTCAAAAATTGTGTTGTCCAGAAGATACGCTCCGTAGAGGTTGGTCAGCGACCCGATGGCCACCAGAGAGAGTTCCCCGGGGTGCCGATTCACCGTTTCGGCAAGAAACCGGGCGGCATCGGAAATGGGATTCTCCCCGGCATCTGCCCCGGGCAGCACCGGGATATCGGGTCTGCCGAGCTCCTGCATCAGTGCTTTTGTAGCCCTGTACACCTCGTGGGCGTTGCCGTTTCCGAAGGTGCAGGTAATTCCCAGCACCTGTGCCTCCTGAGGCCGCCCCAGCAGATACAGCAGCGCCAGGGCGTCGTCCATGGGTTTTCCCGGAATGCCCAGCGTGCTGTCACAGTCGAAAAGGATGGATTTCATGCTTCTTCTCCTTCTTTTTTCTTCATCATAGTCTATCCATACCAGGAACGCAAGGGAGGAAAGAGGATCTATAGAGATTTTGAATGGGTATATTGAAATAATAGGTTTTTCACATAAATGTTCGATTATCTTGACAGAATAGGGTGGATTATGTATTGTTTAGTGGGACTTTATCTTCAAAAAAAGAAATGAGGTTTGTGTTATGAATTGGAAACGGTTTGCGGCTCTGGTGCTGTCTGCCCTGCTACTGCTGAGCCTGTTTGGCTGCGGAAAGAAGGCGGAAACTCTGGATGTTTCTCAGGCTACCTGGGAGGAGCTGGTGGCTGCCGCCAAGGGCACCACGGTGACCTTCTACGGCTGGGGCGGTGACGAAAACCGCAACAACTGGCTGAATACCACGGTGGCGCAGTACCTGAAGGACAACTATGATATCACGCTGGAAGTGGTGGGGATGAATATTGACGATATCCTTGCCAAGCTCTCCGGCGAGAAGCAGGCCGGTGCGAAAACCGGCAGCATCGACATGATCTGGATCAACGGCGAGAACTTCTACTCCGCCAAGGACAACGGCCTGCTCTACGGCCCCTTTACTTCCCAGCTTCCCAATATGGAAGCCTACATCGACCTGAACGACCCCGAAACCCTGAATGACTTCTGTATGCCCATCGAGGGCTACGAGGCTCCCTATGCCAAGGCGCAGATGGTGATGTACGCCGACACCGCAGTCACCCCCGACCTGCCGGCTTCCGCAGAAGAATTGCTGGAATTCTGCAAGGCAAACCCCGGCAAGGTCACCTATCCTGCCCTGCCGGACTTCACCGGCAGCGCCTTCGTCCGCAACATCATCTATGAGGTCTGCGGCTGGGAGCAGTTCCAAACCATGGAGCCGGACTACGACACCGTGAAGGCCGCCATCGAGCCTGCGCTGGACTACCTGCGGCAGCTGAACCCCTACCTGTGGAACGAGGGCAAGACCTTCCCGGATTCCGGCACCGCCGTGGATGCCATGTTTGCCGACGGCGAGCTGGTGATGGCCATGAGCTACAGCCCCTTCGGTGTCTCCACCGGCATCGACAAGGGCATCTACACCGAAACCACAAAGACTTTTGTCTTTGACAAGGGCAACATCGGCAATACCAACTACATGGCCATCGGCTTCAACGCCCCCAACAAGGCCGGTGCCATGGTGGCCATCAATGCCATCATCAGCGGCGAGATTCAGCTGACCCAGTACGCTCAGCTGAGGGAGCTGCCGGTGGTTGCCGCCGCAAAGCTGAGCCAGCAGGAAAGCGCGGAGTTTGACGCTGTGGATCTGGGCGAGGGCGTTCTGACCCAGGCAGAGCTTCTGAGCCACCGCCTGCCGGAGATGCCTGCCAATCTGGTTCCCATCATCGAGGAAATCTGGCTCAGCGAAGTGGTGGGCAAGTAATTTTGAAGGAAAAAACCGCAATTATTTTGCTGCTGGCTCCCTTTGGGCTGCTGATGGCGGTGGTGGCGGCAGCGGTGGGGAATGTGCTGGTGCAGAGCGTGGGATATATCCCGGCCTTCGGCCTGACAAAGCCCACGCTGGACTACTACTTACAGGTATTCACCCGGGCTGATTTTCTCAGCGCGGTGTGGGTCAGCCTGCGCATCGCCCTGTTCTCGTCGGTGCTGTCCTGCATTCTGGGGGTGCTGGTGAGCATGGCTTTGATCCGCTGCGGCAAAACCCGGGGCGGCATCCTGTACGCCATCCGGGCACCCATTCTGGTGCCCCATGCGGTGGTGGCGGTGTTCATCATTCAGCTGCTGTCCCAGAACGGTCTGGCGGCGCGGGTGGGCTTCGCCCTGGGGCTGCTGGAGGATTCTGCCCAGTTTCCCCAGCTGCTCTATACCCCCGGCTATTGGGGCACGATTCTGGCCTATCTGTGGAAGGAGATTCCCTTTGTGGCCTATTTTGTGCTGGCCTTTATGGGCTCCATCAGCGCCACGCTGGGGGAGGCGGCGGAGAATCTGGGTGCCTCGGCGTTGCGCAGCTTTTGGGAAATTACCCTGCCCATGAGCATCCCGGTGATTGCCAGAGCCTTTCTGATTATCTTCATCTTCGCCTTCGGTGGCTATGAGCTGCCCCTGCTGCTGGGAGCCACTGCGCCCAAGGCACTGTCGGTGCAGACCTATCTGGCCTACACCAGCCCGGATCTTTTGCAGCGGCCTCTTGCCATGGCCATGAACGCCGTGATGCTGCTGCTGTCCTCCCTGCTGGCGCTGATTTTCGGCAGCCTGGTCTTCCGGCTGAACCGGAGAATGGGGGGCGGCAAATGAAAAAGCATCCCCTGATGAAGCTGGTGCTGGTAATTGCGCTGGGGCTGATTGTTCTGCCCATGGCGGTGGTGCTGCTGTGGAGCGTCACCCGGCGGTGGCCCTGGCCCCTGCTGCTGCCGGAGAGCTACACTCTGCGGACGGTGCGGGAGCTGCTCACCGGCTCCGCCAGCCTGCCCAAGCTGCTGCTCAGCAGCATTGGCCTTGCCCTGACTGTGGCGGTGCTGGGTACGATCATTGCCATGATGACCGCCCGAGCCACGGAGCTCCACGAATTCCGGGGCAAAACCCTGGTGCGCCACGGGGCCTTCCTGCCCCTGCTGGTGCCGGGGACGGTGTTCGCCATGGGCATCCAGCTGACGCTGATCCGGCTGGGGCTGTCGGACACCATCGCCGGTGTGATTCTGGTCCACCTGATTGCCGCGGTGCCCTACTGCATCACCATCATGACGGACATGACCGCGGCGGTGGGAAACAAGCTGGAGCAGCAGGCCATGGTGCTGGGAGCCGCCCCTGCCCGAGCCTTTTTCGAGGTCACTCTGCCCGGGCTGCTGCCGGGGGTGCTGTCCTCCATGAGCATGGGCTTTATTCTGTCCTACAGCCAGTATTTTTCCACATTGATCATAGGCGGCGGACGGGTAAAAACCATGGCGCTGGTGCTGGTGCCCTACATCCAGAGCGGCGACCGGGCGCTGGCCTCGGTGTACAGCGTGGCCTTTGTGGCCTCGGCGCTGCTGGTATTTTTTGTATTTGAAGGACTGCTTCACGCCCTGCAGAAACGAGGTGACCGGATTTGAAGCTGGAAATTGAAAATCTTTCCGTGGCCTACGACACCGGGGCGGTGCTCCATGGGCTGTCCCTGCAAATGGAGGAGGGGGAATTTCTGTCCATTCTCGGCCCCTCGGGCTGCGGCAAAACCACACTGATGAAGGCCATTGCCGGCATCGTCCCGGTGCAGGGGGGTCATATTTATCTGGACGGGCAGGAGATCACAGCCCTTCCTATCCACAAACGGGGCACCGTGGTGGTGTTTCAGGATATGCGGCTGTTTCCCCACAAGACCGTGGCGGAGAATGTGGCCTTCCCCCTGAAAATGCAGGGGGTTGCCAAGGGTGAGCGGCTGCGCCGGGCAAGGGAACTGCTTCAAACCGTGCAGATGGGGGGCTACGAAAACCGCAGACCCTCGGAGCTTTCCGGCGGTCAGCAGCAGCGTGTGGCGCTTGCCCGGGCACTGGCGGCAAAGCCAAGGCTTCTGCTGCTGGACGAGGCCTTCTCCGCGCTGGACGAAAATCTCCGGGAGGAGATGCGCAATCTGGTGCTGCAATTAAAAGAAGAATTTCAAATGACGGTGATTCTGGTGACCCACGACCGGGAGGAAGCCCTGAGTATGTCGGATCGCATCGCCCTGATGTTCGAAGGCAGGCTGATTCAGTGCGGCACCCCCTGGCAGGTCTACACCCAGCCAGTGAGCCGTCAGGCGGCGGACTACTTCGGAAACTGCGTCTACCTTCCCGGTACCGTGGAGCAGGGAATGTTCACCGCCCCCGGTATCCGGTTTCCCACGGAGAAGGCAGAGGGAAATTACGAGCTGCTTCTGCGCCCGGACTGCCTGAGCATCCTTGATGCCGGAGACTACCCCGTAACCGTGGAGACCATTTCCTTCCGGGGCAGCGATACGGTGGTGCACCTGCGAGGTACAGACGGAGTTCTCTGGAAAAAGGCCTTCACCGGAAAGGTGAATCTTCAGGTGGGGGACACCCTCAGAGCAGCCCTGACCATCGAAAACCCGGTGTTGTTTGAAGTGAGCAGTGCGCAGTGAGCAGTTAAAGAATTTCATCCAACTTTTTCTATCCTATCCCCAAAGGGGATACCACAACTGTCAACTGTCAATTGTCAATTGTCAATTTTTCAAGAAAGGAACCCATACTTATGAATGAAACAAAGAAGTCCGGTCTTGCCGGAAAAATTGCCATTGTGGCGGCGGCGGTGGCCTGCGTGCTGGTTTACCTGCTGGTGCCCGGCGTCAACAGCTTTGTCAACAAGGTGCTGGTGATGTTCCGCACCGGCGACTTCTCCGCCATGCGTGCCTTCATCGCCCAGTACGGCCCCTGGGCCATGCTGGTGTCGGCTCTGCTGATGATCTTCCAGTCCCTGATTGCCCCGCTGCCGGCCTTCTTCATCACCCTGAGCAACGCCAACCTCTTCGGCTGGTGGCAGGGCTGCATCCTGTCCTTTGTCTCCTCCATGGCAGGCGCGGCTCTGTGCTTCTACATCGCCCGGATTCTGGGTCGGGATGTGGTGGAAAAGATCTGCACCAAGGGCGCGTTGAAGCAAATCGAGGACTTCTTTGAAAAGTACGGCAAGCGGTGTATTCTGGTGGCTCGTCTGCTGCCCTTCATCTCCTTTGATGTGGTGAGCTACGCCGCAGGTCTGACAGCCATCGACTTCTGGGGCTTCTTCTGGGCCACCGGTCTGGGTCAGCTCCCGGCCTGCATCGTCTACTCCTATGTGGGCGGTATGCTCACCGGCGGCGCCAAGCTGCTGTTCACCGGCCTGCTGTGCCTGTTCGCCCTTGCCATTCTGGTGGCAATCTTCCGCTCCGTTTGGATGTCCCGGCAGAAGGAAAAGCAGGTTTGAAAAAGTACACAAAGCCTCTGCTTCTGCTGCTGGCGGCAGCTGCCATTTTTCTGGCAGACCGGCACTTCGGCTGGTCAAAGCAGCTGACGGATGGAAATGCGCTGGCACTGCTGATGGATGCGGTTCGGGAAAATCTCTGGCAGGCGGCACTTCTTTACTGCCTGCTCACGGTGGCGGGCTGCGTGGTGCTGGCGCTGCCTGGGGTGACCTTCGCGGTGTTTGCCGGGATGCTCTTCGGGCCATGGCTGGGGACGCTGCTGTGTCTGCTGGCTACCACCATGGGGGCGGTGCTGGCCTTTCTGGCAGGGCGGTTCTTCCTCCGGGACGCGGTGAAGCCCATGGTGATGAAAAACCGGTGGCTGCGGCAGCTGCTGTTTGAGGGAACCGGACGAAAGGATGTGCTGGTGCTGGCCATCACCCGGCTGGTGCCCCTGTTTCCCTATAATTTGCAGAATTTCGCCTACGGCATCACGGATATCCCCCTGAGCACCTACACCCTGTGCACCTTCCTCTTTATGGCTCCGGGGGTTGCCATGTTCACCCTGGGCACCGCCGGGCTGACAGCCCAGGGGAACACCACTCTGTACCTTGCCGGGGCGGCAGTGCTGCTGGGACTGGTGCTGGGGATTGGCTGGTACATGAAACGAAAGTATCTGCATCAGGAGGCGTAGCCATGGAAACGCTTACAAAGGACTGCATCCACTGCGGAAAATGCACCCGGAAGTGCAGCTTTCTTCAAAAGTATTCTCTGGATTTGCAGGAGCTTGCCCGGCATCCGGAGCTTGCCTATCATTGCTTCCTGTGCGGTCAGTGTACCCGGGTGTGCCCCAAGGGCATCGACGGCCGGGAGGTGGCGTTGACCCTGCGCCGGAATCGGGTGCAGGAGGCCGGGGGAAAAGTCCCGGAAAAGGGCTACGCCGCCCTGCTTGCCGAGAAGAAAAACTACCTGTTCCGCAATGCGCGGAAGGCGCATAAAAAGTCGGTGCTGTTTCCCGGCTGCAACTTTCCCTCCTTTTATCCCAAAACCACAGCCTATCTTGCCGAATTGCTGGCGAAGCAGGCGGATATGGGGGTGCTCTTTGATTGCTGCGGCAAGCCCATTGCGGAGCTGGGGCTAAACGAGGAGGAGGGACTGACCGCCCTGAAGCAGCGGCTTTCCTCCCTGGGGGTGGAGGAAGTGGTGGTGCTGTGCCCCAACTGCTACCACTATCTGAAGCCCCGGCTGGATATTCCTGTTCTGAGCATCTATGAAAAGCTGCGCCATTTGGGGTTGGGAAACACAATTCAGGAGGAAACCGGATACCTCTTTGTTCCCTGCCCGGACAAGGCCAGCCGGGAGCTGGAAACGACTTTGCGCCCCTTTCTGGAAGGGCAGTGGGAGGATGTCCCGGATATCCCCTGCTGTGGTCTGGGGGGCTGCGCCGCCGGGAAGGAGCCGGAAATCGCCGCCTCTTTCTCCGCTGAGCTTTCCAGTCGGGACTATCCTAATGTCTATACCTACTGCGCCTCCTGCGCCGGGCGGCTCAGCCGGGGAGGCGTAGAGAATGTGCACCATGTTCTGGTGGACATTCTGGGCACCGGAGAAACCCCGGAGCTGACAGTAAAATCCCTGTGGAACCGGGCAAAATTCCGGTTTTGATGGGTTTATAAATTCGTCAATATATTTTAATTTTCCATTAGAAATCCGTATAACCCCAACCGTTGACCATGCCGGGGGTATGCTGATAGAATGAACCACGACAAAAACAATGTGCATATCGGCATAAGGCAGTAAAGCGATGAATTGGAATTTGGCGAGTTCTCCACCCACGCTGTCATTCTGAGCGAAGCGACCGTAGGGAGCGAAGTCGAAGAATCTTCGCACTTACCTACTGCATGGCACAAACCGGGTGCGAAGATCCTTCGACTCGCTTGCGCTCGCTCAGGATGACAACAGGTGTACAAATTCCCATTTATCTTCTTCCTGATTGAAGCCGATAAGCATGAAAAAATTAGGAGGATTTATGAAAAGAATGATTTCTGTCCTTGTGCTGCGGGCGCTTCTGTTCCTGCTGGTGGGCACGGGACTGCGGGTTGGCCGGACGGGATAGACGATCTAACAGAGACTGGGCTTTTTCACCAAAATGGAATTGCTGATTTTGGTAAAAGGGGACAAAAATTGTGGAAGCGGCGTTTCTGGGCAGATGATTTCTTTACATTTCGCATGATTTGCGTTATAATGCCCAATAGATACGGAAATACGGGAATGCGATTCCGCAATTTCGACAAATACAGGGGCGATACAGCCCAAAGGCGAATCCGCAGCCGCGGATTCATGCTCTATTCCAGAGCATGATAAGTCCCTGTTTTCCCGGCGGATTATAGGCGAAAATGCGACATTCCTACCCCATTCCCACAGGGGATGCTTCCGGCTATCCCCGGCTTTTGCCGGATTTAGCATACAATCATTTTTAGGAGGAACACAAATGAAAAAGCTGATTTCCCTGCTGCTGGTTCTGGCTCTGGCTCTGACTCTGGTAGCCTGCGGTGGCTCCGGCGCTTCCAGCACTTCCGGTGCTAAGACCTACAAGGTCGGCGTTGCCATCTACCAGTACAACGACAACTTCATGACCCTGTACCGTCAGGAAATCGAGAACTATTTCAAGACCCTGGAGACCGACGATGTCAAGTATGAGATCACCATGGTCGACGGCAAGAACGACATGGCTGAGCAGACCAACCAGATCGACACCTTCATCACCCAGAAGATGGATGTCATCATCTGCAACCTGGTTCAGACCTCCTCTGCCGAAGTCATCATCGACAAGGTTGTCGCTGCTGACATCCCCCTGATCCTCATCAACCGTGAGCCTCTGGGCGACAATGGCGATGAGTCCTATGAGGGCATCATCAACAACCCCAAGGTCTGCTATGTCGGCGCTGACGCCCGTCAGTCCGGTACTTACCAGGGCGAGATCGTTCTGGCTCTGCCCAACAAGGGCGACATCAACGGTGACGGCGTTGTCAACTATGTCATGGTCGTTGGTGACCCCGAGAACCCCGATGCTCAGTACCGTACCGAGTTCTCCATCAAGGCTCTGACCGACGCCGGCGTCAAGGTCAACGAGCTGGTTAAGAATGTGGGCAACTGGGATCAGGCTAAGGGCAACGAAATCGTTGACGCCGCTCTGGCTCAGTACGGCAAGGACATCGAAGTCGTCTTCTGCAACAACGACGGTATGGCTCTGGGCGCTGCCGCCGCTATCGAGAAGCATGGCCGCAAGGTCGGCGAGGACATCTACCTGCTGGGTGTCGACGCTCTGACCGAGTGTCAGGAAATGGTTAAGAACGGCACCATGACCGGTACTGTTCTGAACGACCACATTGGTCAGTCCCACGCTGCCGTTGACGCAGCCGTTGCAGCTCTGAAGGGCGAGGCTCTGCAGAACTACTACTGGGTTGACTATGTGAAGGTTGACGCTTCCTACTTCGGCTAATTTCTATCTGCTCTTTACGGGTGGGCTGGAAACAGCCCACCCACTTTTCCAGGTTTTCCTTTGAGTGGAATACAGAGATGGTTCACTGTCTTCCACTGAGACGAAAACAAGTCTTGAAAAAACGGAAAGAGGAGGTTTGCTCTATGAGTGAATACCGCTTGGAAATGCGCGGTGTCTGCAAGTCCTTCCCCGGTGTTAAGGCGCTGGATCATGCACAGCTGTGTCTGAGACCCGGTACCGTTCACGCACTGATGGGTGAAAACGGTGCCGGTAAGTCCACACTGATGAAGTGTATGTTCGGCATCTACAGCATGGACGAGGGCGAAATCATTTACGAGGGCCAGAAAGTCAGCATCAAGGATCCCCTGGAGGCGCTCCACATGGGCATCGCCATGGTGCATCAGGAGCTGCAGCCCATCCCCGCCCGTACCGTGGGCGAGAATATTTTCCTGGGCCGCTATCCCATGAAGAAGTTTTTGGGCTTCATCCCCGTGGTTGACCACCAGAAGATGTATGAGGATACCGATGCCCTGTTGAAAAAGGTTCGGATGAATTTTGACTCCCATCAGAAGGTGGGCGAGCTCAGCGTTTCCCAGATGCAGTCCGTGGAAATCGCCAAGGCCGTCTCTGCCAACTGTAAGGTTCTGATTCTGGACGAGCCCACCTCCTCCCTGACTTCCAACGAGGTGGAAGCATTGTTTCGAATCATCGAGGATCTGAAGGCCGACGGCGTTGCCATCGTCTACATCTCTCACAAAATGGACGAAATCCTCCGGATTTCCGACGAAGTCACCGTCATGCGTGACGGCCAGTACATCGGCACCTGGGATGCCAAGAATCTGACCACCGACTTTATCATTTCCAAGATGGTTGGCCGTGAGCTCACCAACCTGTTCCCCGAGCGGCACAATGTCCCCGGGGAAGTGGTGTTCGAGGTGGAGAACTTCACCTCCATCAACCCCAAGAGCTTCCGCAATGTCAGCTTCCAGCTCCGCAAGGGCGAGATCCTGGGCGTGGGCGGCCTGGTGGGTGCCCAGCGTACCGAGCTGATGGAAGGCCTCTTCGGCATCCGCTCCCATACCACCGGCACCATCAAGTATCAGGGCAAGGAGCTGGTGATCAACCGACCCAAGGATGCCATTGATCAGGGCATTGCCATGCTGACGGAAGACCGCCGCGCCACCGGCATCATGGGCGTGCTCAGCATTGCCGACAATATCTCCGTGGCTTCTCTGAACAAGTATCTGGACTATGGCGTTGTCATCAACGACAGGAAGGTTGAAAACCTGGTTCAGGACAATGTCAAGAAGATGAACATCAAGGCTCCCAACAGCAAGACCCAGATCAAGAGCCTGTCCGGCGGCAACCAGCAGAAGGTGCTGATTGGTCGCTGGCTGGCCAACAGCCCCGATGTGCTGATTCTGGACGAGCCCACCCGTGGTATCGATGTGGGTGCCAAGTACGAAATCTACTGCATCATCGAGGAGCTGGCCCGGGCCGGCAAGAGCATCATTATGATCTCTTCCGAAATGGCGGAGCTGATCGGTATGTCCGACCGGGTTATGGTCATGTGCGACGGCCGGGTCACCGGCTTCATCGACGGCAAGGATGCCACCCAGGAGAACATCATGGAACTGGCCACCCAGTTCGTATAAGGAGGACAATGCAATATGAAGACAAATATGACCGTTTCCCAGAAAATTCTGGCATATATCAAGGGCAACCCCATTGTGGTCATGATGGCCCTCATCAGCCTTGTGGTGGGCTGCACCATCCCCAACTTCTTCTCCATTGAAAACGCCAATGTTCTGGCAGGCAATACCACCGTCCGTTTCCTCATTGCTCTGGGTGTCTCCGGCTGTCTGATTACCAAGGGTACTGACCTGTCCGCAGGCCGTCAGGCCGCTCTGGCTGCCACCATCACCGGCGTGCTGGTGCAAAGAGCCGACTACGCAGGCCGTCTGTTTGCATGGACCCCCGAGACCAATATGTGGGTGGTTCTGCTGGTGGTTCTGTGCATCGGCGCCGTCATCGGTATGATCAACGGTCTGGTCATCGCCTACCTGAAGGTCCCCCCCTTCATCGCCACTCTGGGTATGCAGACCATCGTCTACGGCATCAACCTGATCTACACCAACGCCCAGCCCATCGGCGGCTTCCATCAGAACTTCAAGGACTTCTTCAACCTGAAGCTGGCCATCGGCGGCAAGGGCTTCTCCGCTTACATCCTGTTCGCTGTGCTCTTTGGCCTGTTGTTCTGGTTCCTGTACAACAAGACAACCCATGGTAAGTATATGTACGCCATCGGCGGCAACGAGAACGCAGCCGAGGTTTCCGGCGTCAATGTCCGCAAGAAGCTCACCACCATCTACATGATTGCAGGTATGATGTACGCCTTTGCAGGCTTCCTGATGACCGGTAAGTCCGGCGGCGCATCCGCAAGCATGGGCACCAGCTATGAGCTGGAGGCCATCGCCGGCTGTACCATCGGCGGCGTCTCCACCACCGGCGGTATCGGTACCGTCAGCGGCATTCTGGTGGGCGTGCTGGTGTTCGAGCTGCTGAAGATCATCCTGCAGTTCCTGGGCGTGGACCCCAACTTCAACTACATCGTTCAGGGTCTTGTGGTTATCACCGCTGTTGCCATGGATATCCGCAAGTATGTGGCTAAGAAGTAATGGAAGATAATCGCAACCCCATTCCCGAAGAGGAAGCAGAAACCGCCCCTAAGCTGGAGGATATTCCGGCCAAAACCCTGTGGCAGATGACCAAGGAGAGCTGGTACGACAAGGTTCCCTTAACCCTCAAGCAGCTGGATATCATCATCGGCTGCTGCATCGCAGGGCTGATTCTCACAACCATTGCCATTGCGCTGGATGCCATAGGCGTGTTTTAAAAAACGGCGAAGGGCGCACAACCGTGCGCCCTTCTTTTCCGTATTGCACCATGTTCTGCATAATCTCAATAAATTGGAATTTGTAGGGATGCCGCACTTGCCTCTCCCTTTGGGAGAGGTGCCCCCGAAGGGGGCGGAGAGGGCCCTCTCAGTCACGGCCAAGGCCGTGACAGCTCCCCCAGAGGGGGAGCCAAGCCTCCCCTGTGTAAGGGGAGATGGCAAAAATATTTTGATTTTTGCCGGAGGGGTTGTTCTGATAAATGTCAATCCCCCAGTCAGCTTCGCTGACAGCCCCCTTTACACAAGGGGGCCTTTGGAATCGCCAAATTCCAATTTTCAGAAGAAAAATAATCTACATTTTCAGGAGGAACCCACCATGGCTGTGCCTGTACTGTATCTGAATCCCGAAAAAAAGCAAAAGCTGGATGCCGGCTTTGCCGCTGCCTTCGGCGGCGCCCCGGAGCGTTATTTTTCTGCCCCCGGGCGCACGGAGATCGGCGGCAACCACACCGACCATCAGCGTGGCCGGGTGCTGGCCGCGGCTGTGAATCTGGACACCGTGGCCGCCGTCCGGGTCAACGGCACCGATACCATCCGCATCCTGTCTCAGGGCTATCCCCTGTGCGAAGTGGATGTAAAGGAGCTGACCCCCAGAGCGGATGAAATCAACACCACCCCTGCCCTGATCCGGGGCGTTGCCGCCCGTTTTGCCCAGCTGGGCTGCAAGGTTCAGGGCTTTGATGCCTACTGCGAATCCACGGTGCTCCCCGGCTCCGGCCTCAGCTCCTCCGCGGCCTATGAGGTGCTGATTGGCACCATCGTCAACCACCTGTTCTTCGAGGGAAAGGTTTCTCAGGCAGAGGTTGCCCAGATCGGTCAGTACGCGGAAAATGTCTTTTTCGGCAAGCCCTGCGGCCTGATGGATCAGACTGCCTCCGCTGTGGGCAATCTGGTGACCATCGACTTCTTTGACAAGGAGCATCCTGTAATCCAGCCGGTAAACTTTGATTTCTCTGCCTGCGGCCATGCCCTGTGCATCATCGACACCCGAGCCAGCCACGCAGACCTGACGGACGAGTACGCCGCCATCCCCAATGAGATCAAGGCCGTCTGCGCCCACTTCGGCAAGGAGGTTCTCAGCCAGATTGACGAGGCCGAATTCTATGCCGCCATCCCTGCCCTGCGGACAAGCTGCGGCGACCGGGCTGTCCTCCGGGCTGTCCACTTCTATCAGGACAACGCCCGGGTGCCCAAGCAGGTAGCTGCCTTGGAGGCAGGGGACTTCGCCGCTTTCCTGAAGCTGGTGAAGGAGAGCGGACATTCCTCCTATATGTATCTGCAAAATGTCATCCCTGCCGGTTATAAGGAGCATCAGGATGTGGCCATCGCTCTGGCTCTGTGTGAGCATTACCTGCAGGGCAAGGGTGCCTATCGGGTGCACGGCGGCGGCTTCGCCGGTACGGTGCAGGCCTTTGTGCCCTTTGAGATTCTGGAAGATTTCCGGGTCGGCATCGACAGTGTGCTGGGTGAGGGAGCCTGCCATGTGCTGAGCATCCGTCCTCAGGGCGGCGTGGAGATGGAGGTACAGGCATGAGAATCGAAACCTGTATCGATTCTCTGGTGTCCTACGCCATGAATACCGGCCTTGCCGAGCCCTGCGACCATCAGGTGCTCACCAACCGGCTGCTGGATATCCTGCATAAGGAGGACTACACCGTCTCTGACGAGCCTCAGTCTGAGGATCTGGAGGAAATTCTGGCCGGAATGCTGGACTACGCCGTGGCAAACGGCCTGTGCGACGACGGCATCACCGCCCGGGATATCTTTGACACCCGGATCATGGGCGCGGTGACACCCATGCCCCGGGAAGTCATCCGCACCTTCCGGGAGAAGTACGCCCAAAGCCCCGAGGCTGCTACAGACTGGTATTACAAGTTCAGCTGCGACACCGACTACATCCGCCGCTATCGCATCGCCAAGGATATGCGGTGGAAATTCCCCAGCGAATACGGGGAAATGGACATCACCATCAACCTCAGCAAGCCGGAGAAGGACCCCAAGGCCATTGCTGCGGCAAAAAATGCCCCCCAGACCGCCTATCCCAAGTGCCAGCTGTGCCGGGAGAACGAGGGCTACGCCGGACGGATGAACCACCCTGCCCGGGCAAACCACCGGATTATCCCTATTGAAATCCGCGGCGCGGACTGGTGCCTGCAATACTCCCCCTATGTGTACTACAACGAGCACTGCATTGTCTTCAATGCGGAGCACATCCCCATGAAGATTGACAAGTCCGCCTTCCAGAAGCTGCTGGACTTCGTCCGGGTGTTTCCCCACTACTTTGTGGGCTCCAATGCCGATCTGCCCATCGTGGGTGGCTCCATCCTGAGCCACGAGCATTTTCAGGGCGGTCACTATCGCTTTGCCATGGAAACGGCTGGGGTGGAAAAGGCACTGACCTTCCGGAGCTTCGAGGATATTCAGGCCGGAATTGTGAAGTGGCCCATGAGCGTCATTCGCCTGAGGGGCAGCAACCCAGACCGGATTGCAGACCTTGCCGACAGGATTCTCACCTGCTGGCGCGGCTACTCCGACGAGAGCGTGGGCGTGATTTCCTTCTCGGATGGGGAGCCTCACAACACCATCACCCCCATCGCCCGCCGCCGGGGGGAGGACTATGAGCTGGATCTGGTGCTGCGGTGCAACATCTGCACTCCGGAGCATCCGCTGGGTGTGTTCCATCCCCACGCCGGCAAGCACCATATCAAGAAGGAGAACATCGGCCTTATCGAGGTCATGGGTCTGGCGGTGCTGCCCAGCCGCCTGAAGCAGGAGCTGACTGCTCTGGCAGAAGCCGCCGCAGAAGGCCGGGACATCTCTGGGGATGAGATTCTGGGTAAGCACGCAGTGTGGCTGTCCCAGCTGAAGGAGAAGTACACCTTCACGGCGGAAAATGCGCTGGACATCATACTCCAGGAAACCGGTCGGGTCTTTGCCGCCGTGCTGGAGGATGCCGGTGTCTTCAAGCGCACCCCCGAGGGGATGGAGGCATTCCTCCGGTTCGCGGATCGGGTCAATCAGGAAGGATAATCCATCCGATCATCACGAAAAAGTGCCCTGCAATGCAATGCATTGCAGGGCATTTGTTATGGAAAAACGAAAATTTACAGAACGGGAGTCCAGGCCAGCTCCATGATCTCATCCACATTGTCCATCTTGTTGATCAGACCCAGGCGGACATAACGCTCAACGATGTCTCTCAGACCGGCCTCGGTGAAGGCATCAGCGGTGCCGAACTGCAGGGAGTTGTTGATCATGATGTTCATAGCGCGGTCGCCCTTGTTCAGGGTGTTCTCCAGCAGGAAATCGGTAGCTTCCTCGCCGTTCTCACGCATCCAGGAGTGAGCCTTCTGGACAGCCTGCACGATCTTCTTGGCGTGGACAGGGTTGTTCTGCACGAAGGTGCGGTTCATGGCGATGACGCAGCAGTTCTTGGTGGAGAAGTCCTCGTCCAGCAGGGAGCGGATGCACTTCAGCTTGCCGTCCTTAACCATGGAGTAGGCGAAGGTATCGGACAGCAGAGCAGCGGAAATCTCACCGTTCTCCATGGCGTTGATGCAGGCGTCAGCAGTGACCTGAACCAGCTCCAGATCGGTACGGGGGTTGATGTTGTCCTGATCCAGCATCATGCAGGTGATGTTGTAGTCGGAGGAGCCGATGCCGGAGGGAACGGAGACGGGGGTGCCCTTCAGATCCTCGGTGGTGGTATAGGGGGAGTCAGCCAGAACATACAGGGACTTGCAGCCGATGTGAGCGCCGCCGACAAAGGTCAGGTCAACGCCGTTGGTGACGGGAACCAGCATGGTGGCGATGTGGCCAACAGCAACCTCAACCTGAGCGGTGCCCAGAGCCTCGGTGTAGGAGGTGCCCTTGAAGCCCTCGGCGGTCAGACCGGCCTCTGTGTAGAAGCCCTTCTTGTCAGCCACATTGGGGCCAGAGGTGCAGCCGCTTTCCATGTAGAAACGGACGGGCTTGCCGTAGGCAGGCTCCTTCTCCATGGCGGCCTTCTCCTCAGCGGTGGGGGTCAGGTCGAAGTTCAGCAGATCGATGGCACGGCCTTCCACATCCACGGGGGTGAACATGGCTTCCCAGTTGCCGGAGGTAGAAGCCTCGAAGGAGTCCATGTGGACATCGGTGACATTGACCTCTACTTCAACGCCTTCCAGACCCAGCTCGATCTGGCCGTCCTCCTGCAGAGCGGCAGAATACTGGGTCTTCTTGTCGTCCTTTGCTGCCTCGGTAGCAGCGGGGGCGCTCTCCTGCTTTGCACAGGCTGCCATGGACAGGGCCAGTACAAGAGCCAGCACGAGAGCAAGAATTCTTTTGGTGTTCATTGGTGCGTTCTCCTATTCAAATGAATTTTTATTCAAGTACAGCGCGGATGCTGTAATTGGATACAGATATTACTTTTCCTTTGTTCCGGCGAAGTGCAGCTGCTTGAGAATTTCGTTGCGGTATTCCACGAACTCCTGGGAGGAACGATCCCGGGGATAGGGCTGCTCAATTTTCAGATCGGAGACGATCCGACCGGGGTGGGAGTCCATCACCAGCACCCGGGTGCCCATGTAGATGGCCTCGTCCACATCGTGGGTGACCATGATGGCCAGCTGCTGCTTCTTCTGCCAGATTCGCAGGATTTCGTCCTGCATATTCATCCGGGTGAAGGCATCCAGTGCGCCAAGAGGCTCGTCCAGCAACAGAACGGGGGGCTCGTTGATCAGGGAGCGCACCAGCGCCACACGCTGGGCCATACCGCCGGACAGCTGGCCGGGGTAATCCTCCCGGAAGTCCTGCAGGCCGATGGTTTTGATCATCTCCTCCACCCTGTCCTCGTTGCCCTTCAGCTTGCCCTGCATTTTCAGGGAGAAGGCGATGTTGTCGTAGACGGTGAGCCAGGGGAAGAGGGTGGCCTTCTGGAACATCATGCCCCGATCGGGGCCGGGGCCCTCGATGGGTTTGCCGTTGAGGGTAATGGAGCCGGTGGTGGGCTGGATCAGCCCGGCCACCAGCCGGAGGATGGTGGACTTGCCGCAGCCGGAGGGGCCAACCATGCTGATGAACTCGCCGCTTTCCATGGTGGTGGTGACGCTGGAAAGGGCATGGGTCACATCGTCGGTTTCGATTTTCGCAAAGCTCTTGGAAACATTGTCCAGCTTCAGTACGGTTTTTTCCATTATGCCTTCACTCCAATCTGCCAGCGCAGCACACGGCGCTTCACGGCTTCCAGGGATTTGGTGACCACAGTGAAAATAATGCAGATCACGAACAGGGCGGCAAACATACTGTCGTAGCTTGCCCAGGACTTGGACCAGTTCATATACCAGCCCAGACCGGATTTGACACCCAGCATTTCCGCGATCATAATGGCGGTGCAGGAGCTGGACATTGCCTGGGTCAGACCGGAGAAAATGTTGGGCATGGCGTGGGGAATGGCAACCCGGAACACCAGCTGGCGGCTGTTGGCTCCCAGAGTTCTGGCGGCTTCCAGATAGTCCTTATCCACATTGGAGATACCGGTCATGGAGGCCACGGTGACGGCAAACCAGGAGCCCAGGGCGATGATGAACACGGCACCGCCGAACAGGGAGGTGGCCACCACCATCATAATGGGAATCCAGGTGGAGGTGGGGATGGGACCCAGGAACTTGATAATGGGGTCGATCCAGTAGCGGCACCGGGGAGAATAGCCGCAGGTGATGCCGGTGACAAGCCCCAGAGACACACCGGCAAAATAGCCCAGAAACAGCAGCTTCAGGGTGTGCAGGGTGCAGTCCAGAATCATCATCCGATCCTGCCAGAAGGCGTTGATGACAAAGTTCAGGCAGGGCACAAAGGGCTGGGTCAGGATGCCGGTTTTCAGGGTCAGGTAGTCATAGTAGGCCAGCAGGAGAAACAGGGCGGAGCACAGGGGTGCCCGGTAGCGCAGCTTCTCATAGAAGGTCTTCTGCTTCTGTGCCATCCGGATTCCGGCGTACACCAGACACAGAAAATAGGCGCAGATCAGCAGAATCAGAAACACCAGATAGGTCTGGGGATGGCGGTTTGTGGAATTGTCGGGAATCAGGATATATTCCAGAACGGAAACAAGACCGCATACCAGAGGCAGAACCATGATGACAGCTTCCAGAAACTTCTGGAAGGGGGTCATTTTCTTCTGCTCCAGCTCCTGGAGCTGCCGGCGGGTCAGCTTATCCAGCGGGGTTTGTTCGGCTGCAGTCTGCCCTTGCTGCGGATTTTGATGGGACATATACAACACTCCTGTATTGAATAATGGGGGTTGGAGGGATGTCGTTTTTTCAACGCACACTTTCCAAAGTAGTTTACATTATATAGCAACTGGAGAAGAAAGTCGAAAAGATAGTTCCGATAGATGGTGATTACTTATAAGAAAGGCTGATAAATTGGGTACAATTATTGAAAATTAATCGATTTTACAAATAATAAATACCGGGCTGCCCATCATAGAGCAGCCCGGTATTTTTGGATGTGCATATCGGTATCAGTCAAAAAACCGACAAATAGGAATTTGTGGGGATGCCCAAAGCCTCCCCTGTGTAAGGGGAGGTGGCAAAAATCAATAGATTTTTGCCGGAGGGGTTGTCAATCCCCCAGTCAGCTTCGCTGACAGCCCCCTTTACACAAGGGGGCCTTTGACCTCGCCAAATACCAATTTCTCAAGCAGCTGCGTAAAACCGATAAGCACATGTTTGGATATTATTTGGCTCTGGCGGCGCGGTCACAGGGGGAGTCCATTTCAAAATCCGAAAGAAGCGCCAGCAGCTCCCGCTTGTCTATAGCCCGGACGATGTCCGCTGTCACGGAAGGATCCTGCGCCGACAGAAGCTGAAACGCCTGATACTGAAGCACGGTCAAATCCAAAGCTCTGGCCTGCCGGATGTCCTCCTCCGACAATGCGCAGTAGAACACATTTTCCCGCCCTGCCACCGTCAGGGCGCTGCAGGCGACATTGGCCAGCATTTCCTCGGTGTGACCGGGGGCAGCTCCCACCACGGAGACGGTGATGAGATCGTGGCTTCGGATGAAAGGCTCCATTTCCTGACTGAGCATCAGTTTCCTCACGGCGCGGTTGTAGGGAAGATTCAGCAGGGACACATTCTGAACCAGCTCCCTGCCATCGGCGTTGAGCCCCCGAACCTGAATCACCCGATCCAGACGGTTGACCTTCATTTCAATGGAGGGGTTGACATCCATCTCAATCATGGCGGCAGGGGTGAAATAGAACAGGCACAGGCACAGCAGGGCTGCGGCAGCGCACAGGCCGGAAAGCATCCGTCTGCGCTGGCTCTGCCGGATGCGCCGGGAATTGTAGTCTTGGGTCTTTTTCCGGACAAACAGCTTTGTCCGCTGCCTGGACAGCTCAGAAGCGTGAACGGCTTCAAAGGCAGAGCGGATTGGCTCATCCATTAAGCTCACCTCCCAGGGATACTTTCAGAATATCTTTGGCTCTGCGAAGCAGGGTATAGACGGTGTTGGTGTTTTTCTTCAGAAGCCGGCCGATTTCCGGGGCGGTGTAGCCCTCGTAATAGTGAAGGTAGATGACCTCCCGGTATTGCTTGGGCAGAGCCAGAACAGCCTCCAGCACCTCCCGGCTGCTGTCGGTGGTCTCCACCGGGCATTGCAGCAGGGTGTCCAGAGAAACAGTGCGGCTGTGGAAGAAACTCTTCAGCAGATCCCGGCAGGCGTTGACGGTGACCCGGATCAGCCATGCCTTTTTGTGCTCCTCGCTTTCAAAGACGGTGTCGCACAGGGCGTATTTGAGGAAAACCGTCTGGCTGATGTCCTCAGAGTCCGCCGGATTCTTCAGATAAACCATGCACAGCCGGGCGACGGTGTCGGCGTATTGGTCTATGGTGGTATTCACATCCTGCTCGCTGCGCATTTCGGTTTCACCTGCCGTTGCAATTATGGCCGCACTGCGGCGCTTACTAACTGCACATTATACACGAATGAAAGGGGAAAATCCATTCAATGGGTCGCCGGAAAACGAAAAAACAGAAGAAATTCCATAGGAAAAGCCAATATGCAGATGATGTTTATACAAAATTGTAATATACATATAGAAAATGAATGGATTTGCGGAAGTGGGTCGTATTCCCTGTGTTGCCGTGAAAAACGGCGAAAGTGCAGAAAGAAAAGGTGAGAAAACCATTATGCGAATGCTGATCTGGAAAAACATTGCCCGGCGGCGAAACCAATCGGTGCTGACCATTACCATCACTTTGCTGACGGTGATGGCTTTTGTGATGGTGCTGGGTATTTTTCAAACCATGCAGCAGGGGCTGACCCTGTCCCGACAGCGGCTGGGTGCGGATGCCATCCTCATCCCCAAGTACGCCGCCGCCTCCGGCAATGACCTGCTGTTTACCGCCATTCCGGAGAATATCTATATGCCGGAATCCGTGCTGGAGGATGCCGGACGGCTGGAGGGCATTGCAAAAATGTCCCCCCAGTTCTACGCCCAGACTCTGGCTCTGTCCTGCTGCGAGCCGGGGGAAGAGGCTCGGATCATCGGCTTTGATCCCCAGACGGACTTTATCCTCACGCCCTATCTGGATGAAGCCAAACGGGAGCCCATCAGCGACGAACAGGTGCTGCTGGGGGGCAATTTCGACGAGAGCTATGACGGCGTCAACTTTATGGTTCTGGGTCGGATGTTCAAGGTGCACAGCCTGCTGTATCCCACCGGCACCGGCATGGACAGCACCATCTTTATGAATATGGATGTGGTTCGGCAGCTGTGCCTGGAATCCGAGGTGCTCAGTCAGGACTGGGTGGAAAAGGATCCCTTCGGCCTGATTTCCGTCATCATGGTGAAGCTGGAGCCCGGGGTCAATCCCGAGGACTTCCAGAAGCAGGTGGAAGCCTCCGGCATCGATGCCAAGTGCATCCTCACCGGCAGCACCATCGCCTCCCTGCAGAGCCAGCTGGAGGTGACCATGCAGGTGCTGTTTGCGCTGTGGCTGGCCTCTATGATCATCGCAGCTCTGTCCCTGGCAGGACGGTTCAGCGCCCTGGCGCGGGAGCGGAAGAAGGAAATCGGCCTGCTGCGGGCCATAGGTGTGAAAAAGCATCAGGTCTTCGGCCTGATCATCGGGGAGGCCTGCCTGATGGCTGCCATGGGCGGCATCGCCGGCAGTGCTGCCGCTCTGATTTGCATGAACCCTGCCATTGAGGTGCTGACGGATGCCTTCTTCCTGTCGGCCACCGTGTGGAACTGGAAGCTGGCGCTGGGCTGCGGCGGCGCAGGTGTGATTCTGGCCTGTCTGCTGGGCTTTGCCTCAGCCTTCCTGCCTGCCATGCGCTCCGCCTCGCTGGACCCTCAGACTGCCATTACACAGGGAGAGATGAACTGATATGGAAATTTGCAAACTGGAACATATCCGCAAGGACTACATTATGGGAGAAACCGTCTCTCCCCTGAAGGACGCCACACTCACCGTGAATTCCGGTGATTTTGTCACCGTGGAGGGACCCTCCGGCATCGGCAAGAGCACTCTGCTGTATGTCATGGGCACCATGCTGCAATGGGAGGCGGGCACCTATACCTTTGAAGGACGGGATGTGGCCGCCATGACGGACAATGAAAAATCCGACCTTCGGGCGGAGAAGATCGGCTTCATGTTTCAGGACACCAACCTGATTCAGGCACTGACTCTCCGGGAAAACCTGATTTTTGCCCAGCAGGTGGGGGGCAAGAAGGCGGATAAGGACAAGGTGGATGAACTTCTGATGGAGTTTGACCTGCTGGATCGGGGGGACTTCTTCCCCCACCAGCTCTCCGGCGGACAGCGCCGCCGTGCCATGGCTGCCAGATGCCTGATTCACAATCCCCTGCTGATTCTGGCAGACGAGCCCACCAACGATCTGGACGGCATCTGGGCGGAGAAGATTATCCAGATGCTGAAACGGGAGGCCAGCCGGGGAGCCGGCGTGGTGATGGTTACCCACAATACCCATTGGGCAAAGCAGGCAAACCGCCGCTGCTATCTGGAAGATGGCGCGCTCTTCCCGGTGACAGAGGAAACGGCTGCCCTTTGATACATATGTTTTTTTCAAAAAATGGAGGATTTACAATGAAGAATAAGATTACCACCATTGTAGGCGCGGTTCAGGCTCTGGCTGCTCTGGTGCTGATTGGTGCCATCAAGATCTGGGCACCCGTGTGCCAGAAGATGCTCACCCTGACCACCGGCAAGGAAGTCCACATGAAGTGCTTCTACACCGCTCAGGCAGCCCTCGGCGTGGCTGTGATTGCGCTGGTTGCCGCAATCGTGGTCATTCTGGCCAGGAAGGATCACAAGAAGGTTCAGTTTGTGAACATCGCCTGCGGTGTTGTGCTGTTCCTGCTGTTCACCAGCCTCATCGGCGTGTGCGCAAGCCCCGACATGGCCTGCCGCACCACCGCAGTCTGGGGCAAGGTCGTGGCCGGTGTCACCGTGATTGCATCCGTGGTGGATCTGCTCAGCGGCAAGGAAGGCCAGATTCCGGGCTAAATCAATCCGCAACAAAAAACCGCTGCCTCACAACGAGGCAGCGGTTTTTACACGGGAGTAACTTGGAGAAAGCGGGCTTTACCGACTTAAGCCTTCCCCTTTGGGGAAGGTGCCCCAGTGCGCACACTGGGGCGGAAGAGGGCGGTAAAGCATAAATCCTTCTTCTGCATTTCGGCGAAATGGTAGGAGCCTCTTCCGACCTCGCTTACGCTCGGCCACCTGATGCACTTCGGTATGATTGCCACCGGCAATCATGGAGATTTTGATTCGCTGCGCGGGGCACAACCCCAAAGGGGAAGGCATTACTCAGATAAATACTCCTTTACTCTCCCACCAGCAGCACGGAGATATCATTGACATTGGTGCCGGTGGGGCCGGTGATGATGAGACCATCGCACTTCTGCAGGGCGTGGTAGGCATCGTTGTCCTGCAGCACATCGCTGATGTGGATGCCCTGTGCCTTCAGCGTCTCATAGACCGTTCCGTCCACATAGCCCCCAGCGGCATCGGTGGGGCCGTCGGTGCCGTCGGAGCCAAGGGAAAAGACACAGGCCTTCAGCCCGGCAATCCCTTCCGCGGCAGCCAGAGCCAGCTCCTGGTTCCGTCCGCCCATGCCGTGACCGGTGAGGTGGACGACGGTCTCACCCCCGGCCAGGAAGGCGATCTTCCGACCCTGCTGGGCGTAGTAGCGGGCCATGCTGCCCAAAAGGGAACCGGCATCCCGGGCGGTGCAGCACAGACAGTCGGTGAGGATCACCGTTTCATAGCCCAGCTCCCGGCACACTGCCTCGGCGGAGACGCACAGCTGCCGGACGGAGCCGGTGATGTGGGTCTGGACATTGGCAAGCTCCTTGGGGGTCTCCCGGCGCAGAAGCTCCCGCATCTGATCGGTGAGGGTGAGATTGTACTTGCCGACAATCCGCAGAGCCTCCTCCGTGGTGGAGGCATCGGGGTAGGCAGGGCCGGAGGCGATCATGTCCAGCCGATCCCCCAGCACATCGGACAGGACGATGGTAAAGACCTGCGCAGGCTGGCACAGCTGGGCAAACCTTCCGCCCTTTACGGCGGAGAACCGCTTGCGCACCGTGTTCATCTCCACGATGTCTGCGCCGCAGGCCAGCAGCTCCCGGGTAAGACGATCCAGATCCGCTGCCGGAATCAACGGCTTCTCAAACAGGGCGGAGCCGCCGCCGGACAGCAGAAACAGCACCGTGTCCTTTTCCGTCAGCCCCTGCACCGCATCAATGGCGGCCTGGGTGCCCCGGAAGGAATTCTCGTCGGGGACGGGATGCCCGGCCTCATAAATATCCAGATTGCCGATGGGGCCTTTGCTGTGGCCGTACTTGGTCACCACCACGCCGCCGGAGATCCGGCTGCCCAGCTGGTCCCAGGCGGCACTGGCCATCTGCCAGCCTGCCTTACCGGCGGCTACCAGCACCAGACGCCCTTCGGAGAAGTCCGCTTTTTCCAGAGCGGCCCGGACGGCGGTGTCCGGCATGGCGGCGCATAGGGCGGCGGACATGATTTTGTTGGCATTTTCCCGCAGTGACATGAAAAATGCTCCTTTCTTTTTATCGCGGACAGGACTGCCGCAGCCACCCGCCGAAACGGATGGCTGCGGCAGCGCAGGTATGTGAGATTAGATGAACAGAGAGACGATGAACAGCAGAACGATGATGGTAATACCCATGACGGCAGTCATACCGGTCTGGCACTTGTAGGCCTCGTCGGTCTTCATGTCGGAGAACTGGGAGACCACCCAGAAGTAGGAGTCGTTGGCGTGGGAGGCAACCATGGAGCCTGCGCCGATGGCCAGAACCACGATGACCTTTGCCAGAGGAGAGGTGAAGCCCATGGCGCTCATCAGGGGAGCCATCATACCGGCGGTGGTAATCATGGCAACGGTGGAAGCGCCCATAGCCAGCTTCAGGATCATGGCGATGATGAAGGGGATCAGAACGCCCAGACCGGAGTTCACCAGACCGCCCACGGAGTCGGCGATGGGCATGCACTTCAGGATAGCGCCGAAGGAGCTGCCAGCGCAGGTGATGGCCAGGATACCGGCGGAGTCGGTAACGCCCTTGGTAACCCATGCCAGAGTGTTCTCCTTCTCGGTCTTGGGGATCAGGTGGATAGCCAGGAACACGCCCAGCAGCAGAGCCACCACGGGGTTACCGATGAACATGACGATCTGGTAGGCCAGACCCTCGCCCAGAGGCTTGCTGGGGAAGTCCACGATGGAGGCGATGCCGATGAGGATGATGGGAACCAGAATGGGAGCGAAGCTCTCGGCAGTGCCGGGGAGCTTGCCGTACTTGGCACGGAGCTCGTCCAGGGTGTACTCGGAGTTTGCGGGAATGTTGATCTTGCTGGCCACCTTCAGGGCGTACAGCACGGCAACAGCCACGGCGGGAATGGAAACCAGCAGACCCACCAGAATGGTCAGACCCAGATCAGCTTCCAGCGTACCGGCCATGGCGATGGGGCCGGGGGTGGGAGGAACCAGGCAGTGGGTGGCGTACAGGCCGCCGGACAGGGCAGTGCCCATCACAGCCAGAGACACATTGGACTGCTGTGCCAGAGCGCGGCTGATGGGGGACAGCACCACGAAGCCGGAGTCGCAGAACACGGGGATGCCGGTGACATAGCCCATGGCGCCCATGGCTACGACGCTGTTCTTCTCACCCACCAGCTTTAGGATGGCGTTGGCCATGGTGAGAGCGGCGCCGGTCTTCTCCAGAATGGTGCCGATGATGGTGCCGCACAGGATGACGATGCCGATGCTGGTCATGATGCTGCCGAAGCCGCTCTTGACCTGATTGACAACGCCGGTGGGAGTCAGGCCGGACTCGGGATCAACGATGCCCCAGAACAGGCCGACGCCCATTGCCACCAGCAGCAGAACAATGAACGGATGCATTTTCAGCTTGGAGATTGCCAGAACCATCAGCACAACGGCGATGATAATGGTTGCGAACAACAGGAAAGTTTGCATGGATTTTCCTCCTTACATAGTTTCGGGCATTTCCCACTGCCAGGTCGATCCTCTCTTCCCGGATCTGCCGCGCCCTCGCCAAAGCGTTCCGACAGACCCTTTGCAAAACGACCCGGAAAATGGAAGCTGCTCTATATTTCAGAGCCTTCCGGCCCCGATTTACGACGAATATGCTCCAGCAGCAGACGAATCAGGTATTCCTGCCGGAAGGGAGGGAGCTGGGACAGCTCCAGAGCCTGCAGAACCTTGTGAACCCGGTATTGCAGGGTGTTTTTGTGGATAAACAGCTTCTGGGCGGCAGTGCCCACGCTGCGGTTGCAGTCATAGTAGGTGCGGATGCTCTCCAGCTCGGCGCGGTAATCCGGGCCGAAGGCGGCGCTGAGCTTTTCCGTCAGGCCGTCCAGAAAGGCCTCCTCCTGCAAAGCCGTGCTGGACAGCAGGTAGTGGCACCGGGTGGAGGAGTCCTGAATGTCTCCAAAGGCTTCGGGGAAGGAGGAATCCAGCACCAGAGCCTGATGATAGGCGTCATGAACCTGCCACAAAGCAGTGCTGGGGGTGCCGAGAAATACCCGGTAACCCAGCTGGGTCAGAGCTTTCAGGGTGCGGGTGTGCCGCCCCTCGCAGGTGCTGCACACCAGAACCATCCGGTCATCCACCACGCCCCAGACATCGCAGCCGGGCTGCAGGAAGGACAGCTCTTCCAGCTTCCGGCACAGCTTCTCGCCCCTGGCCGGAAGCCCCAGCCCTCTTGGAGCGGAAAAAACCGCGGTGTACAGGGGAAAGCGGAAGGAGACATTGAGATTCTGCGCCAGGGTCATGGATGCGGACATAGTGGTGTTGGAGGGGGACAGCAGGCTCAGCAGCAGGCGGCTGCGCAGAGTATTCTGAGCCAGCCGGGGCTGAAGCAGGGTTTCCAGCTGGAAATACTTGGTGGCGTAGACCTCCAGCAGATGGGCGATATCCTGAATCTCCTCCGGGTCGCCATAGATGCCCACCACGCCGATGATCTCGCCGTTGACCCGCAGGGGCATATTGCAGCCCTCTTTGGCGCCGGGGTAACGATCCAGCTGATCGGCACGGATGTTGACCACCTTTCCCGTCTGCACAGCCTCAATGGCACCCTGATGATAGGAGCCTATCCGGTTGTGTTCGGAGGAGGCCACAATCAGCCCGTCAGTATTCATGATGTTGATGGTTCGACCACCCACCAGCGCGGATGTGACTTCTACCAGCTCTATGCCCATTTCTTCCAGCAGCATGGGTTGGCCTCCTGATACAATGAAAAACGATTGTTGTGAAACAAATTGTTATTTAATTGACAATTGAAAATTGATAATTGATAATTGTGGTATCCCTTCGGGATGAATTTAAAAAGAAAAACCGAGAGGAACCACAAAAAATGATTTCAAAATCGTCCCGAAGGGACACAATCATTTTCAATTATCCATTATAAATTATCAATTCGACGAAGTCGATAAATTCCAATTTATTTGTCTGCCGGGGGGAAGTCGATGAGCGACTCAGATAGCAGCATCAATCAAAGAAGATATTGTCTCCCACCCGGAGATGACAGCCCTGCACGCTGGGGTCGGCGCAGATGGCGCAGTCGGCGGCATCGCCGGAGCAGTGACTCAGCCCCAGAATTTCCAGACCCATATCCTGTAAGCTGTGGATGGTCAGGTCAATGCGGTGGCCGTCGGCCTCCACCAGATGGGTGCCGCCGAATACCGCCCGGATGGGCTTGCCCAGCACCTGCCGGACATGGGTCATCATGTTGAGGATTCCGGGATGGGAGCAGCCCACCAGCACGGCAAGTCCGCCCTCCACCTCCAGAGCCATGCAGATCTCATCGGCAAAATCGTCGGGGATAAAGCCGGTTTCGCTGCGGCGGAGGAACCGCTCCGGGATTTTTTCAAAGTCGTGAACTCTGGGGAAACCCGCGATCAGATGCACCCCGGGGAAGGGGGTATATACATCCGTCACTTCCTGCTGCCGGATGCTGTGGCTTTCCAGAAATGCCCGGTCAAAGCCGGCGGACAGGTCGGTGCAGCAGACCCCGGATACGGCAAATTTCGGCTCAAAGAAATGAGCGCCGGTGCACAGCAGGGGGCTGCCCAGTCCGGCCTCCGTCAGATCCCGGAATCCGGCGGCGTGGTCATAGTGGCTGTGGCTCAGCACCACGGCGTCCAGATTTTTCAGGTCAATGCCCAGCCGGTGGGCATTGGCCAGTGTGTTTGCCCCGGAGCCGCAGTCGAAGAGAATCCGCTTTTCTCCGTACCGAGCCAGCAGGGACAGGCCATGCTCGGCAATGAGCGCCTTGTTCTCAGAGGGCTTGTTGTCCATCAGTGCTGTGATGCGTAACATGGTAATCCCATCCCTTTCTGTGTGTTTGCCCGATTTCTTTGGCAGAAACAAAAATGAATTTGTACATTTGACATTATAATCCATTTATCGCCGGAATGGAATAGCAATTTTTTATTACACATACTAAAAAGCAATGCGTCTTTTGCTTCGCCCTTGTGCTCTGGGCAAAATTGCGGTTTTTTCTTGAAAAACAGCCCGTAAAATACTATAATACCAAAAGAAAAGGGGGTATTTTTCTATGATTCGAGCTTTCCGCCGCAGCCGCATTGTCTGTGAGGCAATCATGGCGGTGTCTGTGGTCATTGCCGCTGCCATCTGGTTCCGGGATCGGGCGTATCCCGTGTTTGTTCCTGTCATTGCCAGCATTCTGATGCTGGGCATTGGCTATTTTTCCGCCCGGGTGGCGGGAAATCTGCTGGCAAATATGGAAAATACCCGGTATCTGGGCTATTTGCACATGGAATTGGACCCGGAAAAATTTCTGGCCTGCTATGCGGACATTCCCGGCCGACTGAAGCCGAGCAGCCAGGCGGAGGCCATTTACCGCAGCTATCTGGCCGATGGCTACGCTGCCGCCGGAAAGTATGAACAGGCGCTGGAGCTGCTGGACAGACCCATTCCTGCCGGAAATCTCGCCCTGAAGGGGCTGTATGCCGCCAACCGCTGCGGCTGCCTTCTGGAAGCCGGAGATACCGCCCGGGGTGGGGAAGCCCTGGAGGAGCTGAGGTCAGTCATCGATGCCGCCCGGCTGGAGAAGCCGGAGCTGGCGAAAAATCTGTCTCAGACCCTGACCCTTCGCCGGCAGCACTACAACTGCCTTACGGGAAGAAGCGTGGATCGGGAGGCTCTGACGGATGCCTTTGACCATGCCCAGTACAACATCCGCCGGTTGGAGATTGCGAAGGTGCTGGCCATGGATGCCCGGAACCGGGCAGACAGGGAGATGGCAAAGAAGCAGCTGCAGTACCTGCGGAAAAACGGCGGCAAAACCTGCTTCAAGCGCTGGGCGGATGCTCAGCAGCTTCCATAACGAAAAACGGGGAAAGCCGCCGGCTTTCCCCATTTTTGCCCCATGGGGACAATTCCTTGACTTTACACCGGTTTTTCCGTATAATCGAGTGTATAAATTGGAATTTGGCGCGCTCTTGGCTCCCCCTCTGGGGGAGCTGTCGCGAAGCGACTGAGAGGGCCCTCTCCGCCCCCTACGGGGGCACCTCTCCCAGAGGGAGAGGCAAGTGCGTTCTGTCTGCCTCACAAATTCCAATTTCCAGTATTCCCCCCAAGAAAGGAGCCGCCATGGCTGTTATTTTGTTTTTCCTCTGCATTTCCTCCGGCAGTGTCTATGCCGCCGCCCGGTGGGAGCGAAAGTATGAGGAGGTTCTGCCCCTGACCTGCTGCACCATGGTGCTGACCATGTTCCTGTTCGGTGTTTTCGGCTTTCTGAAGCTGGGTGCGGCTGTGGTCTGCGCCGCCTGTGCCGGGCTGTATGTGCTCACCGCCCTCCGGGTGGGAAAGCAGAAAACCGGAAGGGTGCTTTTGCAAAATGTGTTCACCCCCGGATTCGCGCTGTTTCTGGCCTTCAACCTGATGTACATCGTCTGTATCTACGGAAAGCTCTTCGATTGTGATGACGAATTTTCCCACTGGGGAGATACTGTCCGGATTCTGTGCAATCTGGATGTCTTTGGCACTCACCCGGCCGCTAACGCCCTGTATCCCAGCTATCCACCAGCCATGTCCCTGTTTCAGTACTTCCTGCAAAAGCTGAAACACTGGCAGCCGGGACACCCGTTGGTAGAGTGGATGTGCTACTACGCTTACCGTGTATTTGCCCTGAGCCTGATTATGCCCATGTGCACCCGGATTCGCCGGGACTGGCTGGGCTATGGGCTGTTTGCGCTGGGGGTATTCTGTCTGCCGGGGTTGTTTTATGACCACTATTATGACAATATTCTCATCGATCCCTTTGTTGGTATCGCCTCCGGCGCCGGGATCTGTCTGGTGGTTTGGGAGCAGAGAAAAGATTTCCTGTACCGTGCCCGGGTTCTGACAATCTGCGCTGTTCTGGTGCTGGCCAAGGATGCCGGGGCACTGTTTGCGGTGATTCTGGCAGCCATGTTTGCGCTGGAGCAGTGGCAGTCTGAAAAGAAGCTGCGGCCTGCTGTGCTGGCAGCCGCTGCCGTGGCGGTTCCCAAGCTGCTGTGGAGCTTTAACATCTGGTCCATGCAGGCTCAAAGGATTTTTTCGGAAAAGGTGGATTTTTCTCAGTTTTTGAATATCATTCTGGGGAGAGATACCACCTACCGTCAGGACATCTGGTATTTATTTCTCCGGAACCTTGTGTCTGCCAGAACCCAGATCATCTCCCTGCGCACCTACTTCCGGCTGTTCCTGTCGCCGCTGGCGGTGATGGTGCTGCTGGTGGCAGCCGTTTGGTGGATTGCCAGATCCTGTGCGAAAAAGGGGGATATCGCCCGGAGCACAGTCCCACTGGTCACCGGTATGGTGTCCGTCCAGATGATTGGCTTCACCGTGGGAATCTGCGCCATGTATCTGTTCAAGTTCACCGAATATGAGGCCTATGGGCTGGAGTGCTTTGACCGGTATTATGGAATGCTGTTTCAGTCTGGCTGGACCGTGGTGCTGATGGGACTGATGGTGCTGCTGAAGGATTGCAGACCGGTGCAGGCTGTGGCTGCCGGGTTGGTTCTGGCTGGATTTCTGGTGGCTGCAAGTCCAGTGACTTTGATGTATGAGTATCTCACCGGCTATACGGTGCGCAGTTCCCAGAGCTATCGGCGAACCTTTGAGCCGCTGACCCAGGCCATTCTTCACAATGCGGGGACGGATGACCACATCTGTGTGGTGGGAGTGGATCACAGCGGTATGTCTGCGGGGGTGATGCGCTATTGTGTCCAGCTGCCCAATGTGGACTGCTTCTCCATTGCGGATAACATTCCCATGCTCACACCGGAGGAATGGAGTCAGCTGCTGTGGAAGGACTATGACTATGTGGCGCTGTACCGGTTCAATGACGATTTTCAGAGAGACTACGGCTATCTGTTTGAAAATCCTCAGGATCTGCAGCCGGACACCCTGTATCGGGTGGATCCCCAGCAGAAAACACTGGTTTTGTGCCAATAACGACTCTATGGGAATTTTTGGGAGTGTCATATGCCTTTGATTTTGTTTTTTCTGTGTATTTCCTCCGGCAGTGTCTATGCCGCCGCCCGGTGGGAGCGAAAGTATGAGGAGGTTCTGCCCCTGACCTGCTGCACCATGGTGCTGACCATGTTCCTGTTCGGTGTTTTCGGCTTTCTGAAGCTGGGTGCGGCTGTGGTCTGCGCCGCCTGTGCCGGGCTGTATGTGCTCACCGCCCTCCGGGTGGGAAAGCAGAAAACCGGAAGGGTGCTTTTGCAAAATGTGTTCACCCCCGGATTCGCGCTGTTTCTGGCCTTCAACCTGATGTACATCCTCTGTATCTGCGGAAAGCTTTTCGATAAAACCGACGAGTTCACCCACTGGGGAGACACGGTTCGAATTCTGTGCAACCTGGATGCCTTTGGCACCCATCCGGACGCCAACTCCAACTTTGCCAGCTATCCGCCGGCCATGTCCATTTTTCAGTACTTCCTGCAAAAGCTGAACCACTGGAAACCGGGGATGATGGTGGAGTGGCTGTGCTACTATGCCTATCAGGTATTTGCCCTGAGCTTTCTGATGCCCCTGTGGGGAAAGGGGCGTCGGAGCCTTCTGGGCTTCGGGGCCTTTGCCATGGGGCTGTTCTGCCTGCCCCACCTGTTCTTTCCCCATTATTACGACAGCATCCTCATCGATGCCTTCCTTGGTATTGTCTCCGGTGCCGGGATCTGCCTGCTGGTGTGGGAGAAGAACCGGGATTTTCTGTACCACGCCCGGATTCTGGCAAGCTGCGCGGTTCTGGTGCTGGCCAAGGATGCCGGGGCGCTGTTTGCGGTGATTCTGGCGGCTATGTATGCGCTGGAGCAGTGGCAGTCTGAAAAGAAGCTGCACCCTGCCGCACTGGCAGCTGCCGCGGTGGCAGTTCCCAAGCTGCTGTGGAGCTTCCATGTCTGGTTCAACCATGCTCAGGTGGCTTTTTCCCAGAAGATTGTCCTCTCCCAGCTGGTGAATGTTGTGCTGGGCAGGGACAATTCCTATCGGCAGCAGGTGTGGTATCGCTTCCTGGAGGCGCTGACCACCCCCAGAACGGAAATCATCTCCCTGCGCACCTACTTCCAGCTCCATCTGCCCCCTCTGGCGGTGATGGTGCTGCTGGTGGTTTTGGTCTGGGGAATCCTCCGGTTCTGCGCCGGAAAGGGAGATGTGGCGCCGGGGAAGGTACCCATTGTCACCGGCCTGCTGGCGCTGCAGATGGCGGCCTATACCGTGGGTATGGGTCTTATGTACCTGTTCAAATTCAGCCAATCCGAGGCGCTGGAGCTGGCCAGCTTTGAGCGCTACTACAGCATCCTCTTCCAGTCCGCCTGGACGGTGGTGCTGATGGGGCTGGTGATGATGCTGAAGTATTGGAAACCCCTGGGCGCGGCAGCCGCGGCGGCTGTGCTGGCTGGTTTTCTGGCGGTAGCTTCGCCGGTGACGCTGATGAAACAATATGTCTCGCATGACGCCGTGCGCCAGTCTCAGGACTTCCGGAATCGGTTCGTACCCCTTTCCGGTCTGCTGGCAGAAAACGCAAAAGCGGAGGATCGAATCCTGATGGTGTGCATGGAGTGCAGCGACAGCTATCCCTTTGTCCTGCGCTACGCCACCCAGCTGAATCATTTTGAAGGCTTCTGCGCCGCTCCCTATGGCCCCGAGGTGGACCCGGAGGAATGGGCAGGCCAGCTTTGGGAGAACTATGACTATGTGGCGCTGTTCCGGTTTGACGGGGATTTTTCAAAGGAATTCGGCGCCTTCTTCGAGGAAGACGGACAGATTCAATTCGATACGCTGTACCGGGTGGATGCCGGGCAGAAGAAGCTGATCCGCTGTGAATAAGCGTGGAATCTTTGGAGTGGTGCTATGACTCTGATTTTGTTTTTCCTTTGCCTGTCCTCGGGCAGCGTCTATGCCGCCGCCCGATGGGGGCGGAAATATGAAGAGCTTCTGCCGGTGACGGGCTGTGCCATTGTGGCAGTGCTGTTTTTCTTCGGTGTGCTTGGACTGCTGGAAACCGGCTTCTGGGCGGTGTGCGCCCTGTGCCTGGGGCTGTACCTTCTGGCGGGGATAACTGCCCTGCGGAAGAAAAGCTGGCGCCCTCTGGCGAAAAATCTCTTCACTCCGGGCTTCTTCCTGTTTGTTCTGTTCCAGCTGCTGTTTGCCTTCTGCAATTATGGCAGACTGCTGGCTCATACGGATGAATTTTCCCACTGGGGGGATATTGTCAAGGTGCTGTTTCAGCTGGGAACCTTCGGGACAAATCCAGAAGCCGATTCCCTGTTTGGCTCCTACCCTCCCGGAATGGCACTGATGCAGTATTTTCTGCAAATGCTGAACGGCAGCTTTTCCGAGTGGCTGCTGTACTATGGCTATCAGGTGTTTGGGGTAACGCTTTTCATGCCACTTTTCCGCCGGGTGAAGACTGGGCTTCCGGGCATTTTGCTGTTTGCCGCCGGGGTTTTCTTCGCGCCACTGCTGTTCTTCCCGGAGTATTACCAGACCATCCTCATCGACGGCTTTCTGGGTCTGCTGGCCGGAGCCGGGGTGTGCCATGTGGTATGGGGAGACCGGAAGGACCCTGTCCGGCTGCTGACTCTGTGCCTGTTTGTGTTTATGCTGGTACTGACCAAAGATGCGGGGCTGCTGTTCGCGCTTTTCCTGGCGCTGCTGTGCTGGGGGGATTGCCGGAAGGAGCAGCGGCTGCTTACCTTTCTGGGACTTGGCCTGTCGCTGATCCTGCCGAAGCTGCTCTGGAGCCGCCAGATTGCCGCCGGGGGAGCCGGCGTTGCCTTTGGGGGAGCCATCGATCCTGCCCAGATGGTGAGAATTCTGCTGGGGCAGGAGGGCGGCAACCGGCAGATGATCTGGGAAGGATTCTGCCGGGAACTGCTGGCGCCAAGGGTTTCCATTATCTCGCTGGGAGAGCTGTTCTGGGTAAAGCTGCCGGTGGCGGCGGTGATTCCGGGATTGGCGGTGCTGCTGGCGGTGCTGCTGGGGCTTGCCGCCCGGAAAAAGGAGATTCCGGCCAGCCGCAGCCGGGAGATTCCGGTTGTGCTTCTGGCACAGACGGTGATCTACACCTTTGGCCTTGGGGTTATGTATGTGTTTAAGATGCCGGAGGGAGAGGCGCTGGCACTTGCCAGCTTTGACCGCTATCTGGGTATTGCCTTCCAGCCCCTCTGGACGGTGGCGGTGATGGCGATGGTGCTGGAGATCCCCCGGCTGCCGAAGCCTGCCGGAATCTGCGCCGCCGGGGTGCTGTTGTGTCTGCTGGCGTTGACTTCACCGCCCCGGCTTCTGCTGCAATGGGGCACCCGGCAGACCGCTGCCATTTCCCAGCAGCAGCGCAGCCCTTATCTTCCGCTGATAGAGCAGATTCAGGAGAAAACGCCGGAGGATGCCCGGATTTTCGCGTTGTGTCAGGAGGATCTGGTGTATGACCGGCTGGTGCTGCACTTCTGCATCCGCCCCCGAACCACAGCCCAGAGCTGGAGCCTTGGCAGCAAGGGGCTTCCCTGGATGGTGGATCTGAGCCGGGAGCAGTGGAAGGAGCTGCTGCTGGAGGATTACGACTATGTGGCCGTTTACCGGCTGAATGAGGAATTCATCCGGCGGTATGGCCCCCTGTTTGAAAATCCCGGGGACATCCGGGAAAACACCCTGTTCCGGGTAGATCATCAGAGGGAAATGCTGGTGCTCTGCCCTTAGGGTCTGGAGGATTGTATGGCTCTTTGCTTCTTTTTCCTGTGCCTTTCCGCCTGCAGCGCCTTCTGCGCCGCCCGGTGGGAGCGGCCCTTCGAGGATCTGCTGCCCATTTCCTGCGGCGGCATCCTTTGCATCCTCTTCTGCGCCGGAATGGCTGGGTTTTTGAAGCTCGGTGTGGTGCTGATCATTTGCCTGTGCGCGCTTGGGTGGCTGCTGACCCTTCGGGAAATCATGGGGGGCGGCTTTGCCCGGTTCCGGAGGTCGTTTTTTACCCCGGGCTTTTTCCTGTTCCTTTTGTTTCAGGTGCTGTTTGCCTTCTGCCTGTGGGGGAAGCTCTTTGACAAAACCGATGAGCTGACCCACTGGGGGGATATTGTGCGGATTATGTGCAATCTGGATGCCTTCGGCACCGCCCCCGGCTCCAATGCCCAGTATGCCTCCTATCCTCCGGGAATGGCGCTGATGCAGTATTTTCTGCAAAAGCTGCACTGCTGGAGGGCAGGACAACCTCTGGCGGAGTGGCTGTGCTACTATGCCTATCAGGTGCTGCTGCTGGCCTTCCTCATGCCCTTCTGCCGCCGGGGGCGGCAGGATCTGCTGGGCTATGGGCTGTTTGCTGCCGTGGCCTTCTGCCTGCCGCTGCTGTTTTTCGGCCATTACTATGAATCCCTGCTGCTGGATCCCTTTCTGGGGGTTCTCACCGGTGCCGGAATTGGCACCGTGGCCTGGAAGAAGCGGCAGGACTGGGTGTATCATGCAACAGTCCTGGCCACCTGCACCGTGCTGGTGCTGGCCAAGGATGCAGGGCTGCTGTTTGCTGCCGGAATTGCCGCCATGTATGTGCTGGAGGGCTGGCAGGCGTGGAGCCGGAAACAGCGGATTGGCTTTTCTGTGGGAGCGCTTTCCGCGGTGCTGCTTCCCAAGGCACTGTGGAGCTGGAATGTGGCCTGCTCTCAGGTGGCTGTGGCCAATCAGGCGGAGGCCGTGTTTGGTCAGGCCATTTCCCTGACCCAGCTGGTGGACATTCTGCTGGGACGGGACAGCTCCTACCGGCAGGAGGTCTGGCATCGGCTCTGTCAGGCATTGGTGAGTCCCAATATCCCGGTGCTGTCCATGGGCAGCATTTTGTGGATCGATCTGCCGGTGCTGGCATTGCTGGTGCTGACGCTGGCGGCTGTGGCCGGGATTCTCTGGCTGGGGGTAAAAAAACAGGAGACCTCCCCCAGATGCCTTGGGGTGATCTCCGGGGTTCTTGCAGGGATACTGGCCGCCTATACCATCGGTGTCATCCTGATGTACCTGTTCAAGTTTTTGCAGGTGGAGGCTCTGCTGCTGATGAGCTATGACCGCTACTTCAGCATCCTGTTTCAGATGGGCTGGACGGTGCTGCTTCTTGGCCTTCTGGTGCTGCTGCCCCATGTGACTGCGGGCAAGGCGTGGACGGTGGGGGTGGTGCTGGCAGTTGTGCTGGCGGTGACCTCCCCGGCAAGTCTGGTGCTGGGGTATCTGACCCGGGGCACCGTGGCCCAATCCCGGCTGACCCGGTCCTATTATCAGCCCATGGCGGATACCATCTCGGCATACGCCGGAAGCGACGATCTGCTCTATGTGGTCAGCCGGGACAACTACGGCTTTGATGCCCTGATGCTGCGCTACTGCACCCAGGTGAAGGATGTCTCCTTCCATGTGGATTTTTCCCAAAACCAAACCGATATGTACCAGTGGCTCACAGGCCTGAGCTGCACCGAGTGGAGAGATATTCTGTGGGAGAAGTATGACTATGTGGCGCTGTACCAGCTGGAGGACGACTTTTCGCAGAAGTACGGAAGCCTGTTTGAAACTCCCGGGGATATCCGGGAGGGGGCTCTGTTCCGGGTGGATCGTCAGTCCGGAAAACTGGTCACCTGCCCCTGACGCTTTGTTCATTGACAAAGCTCCGGATATCGTGCTAAAATAAACAGGCAGCTGCGGGCGTGGTGGAATTGGTAGACTCGGTGGATTTAGGTTCCTCTGCGAAAGCGTGCAGGTTCGAGTCCTGTCGCCCGCACCAACGAAAAAGCACCCCTTCGGGGGTGCTTTTTCATTGGTATGGGTGGTGGACTC
>CAMCRV010000015.1 GCA_945877365.1 uncultured Clostridia bacterium
CCTCACACAGGAAGGCCAGAGCCACGCGGTCGCAGCCCAGAGAGGGCTCGATGACATAGGGGATATAGTGTTCGTTCTTCTCCTGATCGTAGTAGGTCATGTCCTTGCCGGAGGTGGTCTGGTGGGCGTTCAGGTCGAAGTTGGTACGGGAAGCAACGCCCCACAGCTCGCCCCAGCCGAAGGGGAATACGAACTCAAAGTCGGTGGTGGCGTTGGAGTAGTGGCTCAGCTCCTCGGGGTCATGGTCACGAAGCCGCAGGTTCTCGTCCTTCATGCCCAGGCTCAGCAGCCACTTGTGGCAGAAGTCCTTCCAATATTTAAACCACTCCAGCTCAGTGCCGGGCTGGCAGAAGAACTCCAGCTCCATCTGCTCGAACTCGCGGGTACGGAAGGTGAAGTTGCCCGGGGTGATCTCGTTACGGAAGGACTTGCCGATCTGGCAGACGCCGAAGGGCAGCTTCCGGCGGGTGGTGCGCTGGACATTCTGGAAGTTGACGAAAATGCCCTGAGCGGTCTCAGGCCGCAGGTACACCACATTCTTGGCATCCTCGGTAACGCCCTGGAATGTGCGGAACATCAGGTTGAACTTGCGGATATCGGTCCAGTTGAACTTGCCACAGGTGGGGCAGCAGATCTCATGCTCGTCGATAAAGGCCTTCATCTGCTCCTGGCTCATGGCATCCACGCTGTGACCCAGATCGAAGCTATGCTCCTTGCACCAGTCCTCGATGATCTTGTCGGCACGGAAACGCTCCTTGCACTCCTTGCAGTCCATCAGGGGATCAGAAAAGCCGCCCACATGGCCGGAGGCCACCCAGACCTGAGGATTCATCAGGATAGCAGCATCCAGACCCACATTGTAGGGATTCTCCTGCACGAACTTCTTCCACCAGGCACGCTTCACATTGTTCTTGAACTCCACACCCAGAGGGCCATAGTCCCAGGTGTTGGCCAGACCGCCGTAGATCTCAGAACCGGCGAAAATGAAGCCGCGGTTTTTGCTGAGGTTGACAATTTTTTCCATGGTCTTTTCGGTGTTTTTCATGTTTTTACCTCCCATTTATTCTCAGTTTCTATAATGCGTCCCATTATACAGGAACTTCCAATAGAAATCAAGTCCAATTGATAAAATTGTATTGATATTTTGCAGGTTTCTTTTCTGCGCAGCAAATTGCTATTTAGTGAGCTCAAAGGCCCCCTTGTGTAAAGGGGGCTGTCAGCGAAGCTGACTGGGGGATTGACAACCCCTCCGGCAAAAATCAATAGATTTTTGCCACCTCCCCTTACACAGGGGAGGCTTTGGGCACCCCCACAAATTCCAATTTACCTATTCGCCGTATCCCCGCCGGGCTTATTCCGCCACCCGGAAATCCTCTCCCAGATCGGCAATCATGCTCTCGTAGACCCGGTCGCCGATCTCCACAGCAGTCTTACCTTTCAGCTCCTGCGCCGGGATCACCTCCACCAGATGCAGCTCCACCGGGGTGGTGCGCAGCTTTCTGAGGTTGGGGAAGATGTTCCGGGTGCCCTGAATGGTGCAGACCACAATGGGCACATTGGCCTTCTGGGCGATTTTGAACACGCCGCTGCGGAAGTGGTGGAGCTTGCCGTCCTTGCTGGTGTACCCCTCCGGGAAGGCAGCAACGCTGACCTTGTCCTCCTTGATCATCTGGATGCACTTGAGAATGCTCTTGAGGGATTCCCGGTCGTTTTCCCGGTCGATGCTCTGGCAGAGGATCTTGTGCATGAACTTGTTGATGATGGGCATGGAATAGTTTTCCTTCTTGGTCAGGAAGGCCAGCTGGCTTTTCCGGAAGGCGTGGAGCAGGATGCCCGGGTCGGCGATGAACAGGTGGTTGCACACCAGCAGGAACCGGCCTTCCTTCGGGGTATTTTCCAGCCCCCGGGTGTGCAGCCGCACCAGCACCAGATTCATCAGCGCTTCAATATACACATACATAATGGAGCGGTAGACCGGGTCGTCCTCCTCCTGAGGCTTGTCCAAGTCCACCAAAGCGCAGACAATCCACAGAAAGGCCAGGGCAATGATGGCCAGACCCAGCCAGATTCCGGCAAACACCGGCACCAGCCAGACGATTCCAAAGCATCCCAGTGCCAGCAGAATCACAGACAGCAGGGCAGACAGCCCTGTAATGGTTTTAATCAGCATATATTTCCTCCAAATTCATTTTTGTAACCGTATTATACTCCTGTTTTCCCATCCGCACAAGGGGAAAAGCGTTTTTTCACAAAGGGGCTGGAAATTATCTGCCGGGACTGTTATAATGTAGGGCAGCGTCACGGCATAACATCAAAAAGATACGGCATTTTACGCCGGAGGATAGAAAGGAAACATTTCTTATGGGTCTGTCTGCATCCGCGCCCTGGCTTGCCTACTACGGCAATACCCCCGCTTCTCTGGAGTATCCCCACACCACCGTGTATCAGCAGCTGACATTGTCCGCCAGAAGAAACCCCGATACCCCTGCCTATGTGTTTTTCGGAAAGAAAACCACCTACGCCGCCTTTATCAAGCGGATTGAGGCCGCTGCAAAAGGCCTTTCCGCCATGGGCATTGAAAAGGGCGACCGGGTTACCATCTGTATGCCCAACACCCCCCAGGCACTGGACTGCTTCTATGCCCTGAACCGCATCGGCGCCGTGCCCAATATGATTCATCCCCTGTCCGCCCCCAGTGAAATCGCCTTTTACCTGAATTTCTCCCACTCCAAGGCCATTCTGACTCTGGATCAGTTCTACTACAAGGTAGCCGAGGTTCTGCCGGAGCTGAAGCAGCCCTGCCGGATTCTGGTGGCAAAGATCTCCGACGAGCTGCCCTTCCCCCTGAACGCCCTGTATCCCGTGAGCAAGGGCGCCCGGGCTGTGAAGAAGCTGCCCCGGACGGGCTACACCCTGTGGTATGACATGGTGTCCGCAGGAAAAAACACCATCCTGCCCCCGGACGACGGCAAGTTTGACGACTGCTGCGCCATTCTCTATTCCGGCGGCACCACCGGCACCACCAAGGGCATCCTGCTGTCCAACCTGAACTTCAACGCCCTGGGTCTGCAAACCATCGCCGCCTCCGGCTATGAGAACATTCAGGGCATGAAAATGCTGTCCGTCATGCCGGTGTTCCACGGCTTCGGTCTGGGCATCGGCATCCATACCGCCCTCATTGGCGGCGGCACCTGCATTCTGATTCCCCAGTTCAATGTGAAGGTCTACGCCGAAACCCTGATCCGGCAGAAGCCCGACCTGATTCCCGGCGTGCCCACCCTGTTCGAGGCTCTGCTTCGTGCCGAGGCGCTTCAGGGGCAGGATCTCAGCTTTCTGAAGGGCATCTTCTCCGGCGGCGACAGCCTCAGCCCCGAGCTGAAAAAGAAGGTGGACGCCTTCCTCCGGGAGCACGGCTGCACCCAGCAGATCCGGGAGGGCTACGGCACCACCGAGTGCGTCACCGCCTCCTGCCTGACCCCCAAGGACTACGCCAGAAGCGGCTCCATCGGCGTTCCCTTCCCGGATACCTTCTATAAGGTGGTCACCCCCGGCACCACCGAGGAGGTTCCCGCCAACACCGAGGGCGAGATCTGCGTCTCCGGCCCCACGGTGATGATGGGCTACATGGACAATCCCGAGGAAACCGCCGCCACCCTGCGCCGCCACTACGACGGCCGGATCTGGCTCCACACCGGGGATCTGGGTCACATGGATCAGGACGGCTTCATCTATTTCCGCCAGCGCATCAAGCGGATGATCGTCACCTCCGGCTACAATGTCTACCCCAGCCAGCTGGAAAACATTCTGGACGGCCACGAGAAGGTGCTGCTGTCCTGCGTCATCGGCATCCGGGACAGCTACCGGGGTCAGCGAATCCGGGCCTATGTGGTGCCCATGCCGGGCGTTGAGCCCACGGAGGAATTGAAGCAGGAGCTGCTGGATTACTGCTCCAGCCACATTGCCAAATATGCCATGCCCCGGGAGCTGGAGTTCCGGAAGGAGCTGCCCAAGACCCTGGTGGGCAAGGTGGCCTACCGGGTGCTGGAGGAAGAAGCCAACGCCGCGGAAGGCGTGAGTTAATTGACAATTGACAATTGGCAGTTGACAGTTTTTTCTGTTCCGGTAAATTGGAATTTGTGGGGATGCCCAAAGCCTCCCCTGTGTAAGGGGAGGTGGCAAAAATCTATTGATTTTTGCCGGAGGGGTTGTCAATCCCCCAGTCAGCTTCGCTGACAGCCCCCTTTACACAAGGGGGCCTTTGAGCTCACTAAATTCCAACTTATTCTATCCCCGAAGAGGATATCATAACTCCTAACTCCTCACTCCTAACTCCCAACTGTCTCAACTTGGAGGAACCTTATGAAACTGAAAAAAATCCCCATTCCTGTCTATATGCTGGCGGTTTCCGCGCTGGGCGGATTTCTGCACAGCCTGCTGTACATGACGGGACTGGATGACAAGGGGCTGCTGATTCCCGGGCAGCCGGCTCAGCTGCTACTCTGGCTGGTCACCGCAGGCGCAGTGGCGCTGGCGGTGCTTTACAGCCGGCAGCCCCCCATGCCCCAGAACAGAAAGCTCCATGCCGTTGCCTGCTGGCTGCTGGCGGTGTGTATTCTGGCGGACATCTTTCTGGGCTTGACGGAGGTAAGAACCCGGCTGGGTTGGCTTACGCAAATCGCCGGAATTCTCTGCTGCGCCGGGCTTATCTGGTCAGGCGCCTGCCAGTTTACCGGCAAGCCGGTGTTCTTTCTGGCTCACGGCGCCGTTTGCCTGTATTTCGCCCTGCGGCTGGTGAGCTCCTACCATAACTGGAGCGGAACCCCCCGGATTCTGGACTATTTCTTCAGTATGTTCAGTCTGGTGTTTCTGGCGCTGTTTGCCTACCATCGCACTGCTGCCGATGTGGGGATGGGAAAGCCCCGGATGCAGCGGCTGTGCGCCATGCTGGCTCTGTACTGCACCTTCGTGGGCAGCCCCATGAGCATCGCCCCCAGCTCCCTTGCCGCTGCCCTGTGGGTCTTCACCGATCCTCAGGAATAAAAGGATTCTCGCCATGAAAAAACGCTTTTTTGCCCTGCTGCTGAGTCTGTCCTTGCTCCTCAGCGGCTGCACAATCTACATAGAGCTTCCCTGGGAAGCGGACACCCAGCCCCAAACCGTCTCCGGAGACGGCCTTGTGGTACACTTTCTGGATGTGGGGCAGGCCGACTGCGCCCTGCTGGAATGTGACGGGCAGGCCATGCTCATCGACGGCGGCAATGTGGACGACAGCCAGCTTCTGGTTTCCTATCTGGAGCAGCAGTACATCGACACGCTCACCGCCGTGATCTGCACCCACGCCCACGAGGATCATGTGGGTGGCCTTCCGGCAGTTCTGGCCAAATATCAGGCCGAAACCGTCTACGCCCCTGTGACGGAATATTCCTCCAAGGTCTTTTCCGATTTTGTGAAGTACACCGGCAAGCAGGGGCTTTCCGTCACCATCCCCAGACCGGGGGGCAGCTTTTCTCTGGGTCAGGCTCATGTCACCTTTCTGGGTCCGGTGAAGCAGTATGAGGACACCAACAACACCTCCCTGGTGGTGAAGGTGGTCTACGGCCAGACCTCCTTCCTGTTCACCGGCGACATGGAGAAGGAGGCAGAGCACGACCTGCTGGACACGGAGCCGGATATCTCTGCTGATGTGCTGAAGGTGGGTCACCACGGCAGCGACACCTCCAGCGGCTACCGCTTCCTCTACGAGGTCAATCCCACCTACGGCGTCATCAGCGTGGGGCAGGGCAACAGCTACGGTCATCCCCATGAGGAGGTCGTCTCCCGGCTGAAGGATGCCGGAATTGTCCAGCTTCGTACCGACCAGCTGGGCACCATCAAAGCCACCTCGGACGGAAGCGAAATCACCTTCCGGTGGGAGAACCAGCAGGCCGCGCCGGAGGATGTCACCCCTGCCGGGGAGCGGTACTATGTGGGCAACAAAAATTCCAAAACCTTCCACGCCCCCACCTGCGGCAGCCTGCCTGCCAGGAAAAATCAGGTTCTGTTCACAGACTACACAGATGCCGTCAACCAGGGCTACACTCCCTGCCGCGGCTGTCTGGGTTAGCGCATCATCCCCCGGCTTTCCGGGGGATTTTTCTTTCTGCGCCGCACAAATGTCCCCATATGATTGACGATTCTGGGAAAATATGGTATACTTTTGGGGAAAAATACGGTGCCCCTGCCGGGGGTATCCGAAAGGAGTGCAAACAAGATATGTTGATTCAAAACGGCAGAATCCACGATGGTCTCGGTTCCGTCACCACCGCCGATCTGCGGCTTTCCCAGGGGCTGATTCAGGAAATCGGGCAGAGCCTGACCCCTGCGGACGGAGAAGAAGTATTCAACGCTGCCGGTATGGAGATCCTCCCCGGCTTTGTGCAGGCCATCTCCAACTGGGGCGTCAACGGCGGTATTCAGGAGATCCGCCCTTCCTCCAATGACAATGACGAAAAAAGCAGCCCCATCACGCCGGAGCTGGACGGCTTCTATGCCTTCAACGGCCGCGCCGCCACCGCCCAGCAGCTGGGAGCCTTCGGCCTGACTGCCTGCGGCGTTGCCCCCACAGACAACAACCTCTTCGGCGGCACCATCGCCGCCTTCACCATCGAGGGGCTGAACCCCTACAGGATGTGTTTGAAGCGGGACATCGGCATGATGTCCTCCGTTCATCCCAATCTGAAAAAGACCTATGGCACCCGCCCTGCCGCACCTCAGACCCGGATGTGGATCTTCGCCAATTTTGCCGACCAGCTCCGAAAGGCTGCGGACTACAAAAAAGAAGACGACAAGCCCGCCGATGAAAAGCTCATCGCCCTGAAACGGGTCACCGAAGGGGAGCTGCCCCTGTTTATCTCCTGCGACAGTCTTGTCGCCATCCAGCGGGTGCAGGAAATCCTATCCGATTTCCCCAAGGTGAAGCCTGTTCTGGTCAACGGCTACGGCCTCACCGGCCGGGAAGCATGGATTCTGGAAAACCGGATTCCCGTCATCGTCCGCACCCCCACCTCTCCCATGGATACCGAGGCTCTGGAGCTGGATCTGGGTGCCGTCGCCCGCCTGATGCAGGCCGGAGTTCCTGTGGCTCTCAGCGGCAGCTGCGGCAACTCCCTCAACGCCCGGGAGGATCTGCTGTGGAACAGCGCCGAGATGATGAAGGTACTCCACGACAGCGAGGCCGTGCTGAAAATGGTCACCAGCATTCCTGCCGCCATTCTGGGCATTGACCAGCTCACCGGCTCCCTCCGGCCGGGTCTGCGGGCCGATCTGGTGATCTGGAACGGAAATCCCATGCAGACCTATCAGGCTCACATTGTCCGCACCTATCTGGGCGGACAGGTCATCTATCAGGAAGGGGACGAGATGAAATGTATGTAATCCAAAACGGAACCCTGTATACCATGGATGGTCAGGGTGTTCTTCAGGCAGACCTGCGGATGGAAAACGGCAAGATCACCCAGATCGGCACCAACCTCTCCACGGAGGGCGCCACGGTGATTGACGCCGCCGGAAAGTGTGTCACCCCCGGCTTTGTGGACCCCCACAGCCATGCCGGCGGACTGGAGGCCTCCGGCGAGCAGGATCTCAACGAAATGACCAACCCCCTCACCCCGGAGCTGGATGCCTACTACGCCATCAATCCCGACAGCAAGGATTTTCGCCTGCTCATCCGGCAGGGCATCACCACCTCCTGCCTCGCCCCCGGCTCCGCCAATGTGGTGGGCGGCTGGGTATTCGCCTGTAAGTCCGCAGGCAAAGACCGGGTGGTGAAGCGCCCCGTGGCTCTGAAGGCCGCCATGGGCATCAACCCCAAGGGCTGCTATGCCGGGAAAAACCAGGCTCCCATGACTCGTATGGCCATCGCCAATATCCTCCGGGGCTATCTGCGGAAGGTAAAGGAATACATGGACAAGAAGGAGGCCGCCGGGAATGATCCGGAGAAGCTGCCTCCCTTCGACATGGGTCTGGAGCACGGCATCCCCGTGTTGAAACAGGAAATTCCCCTGAAGGTACACAGCTATATGCACGACATGATGACCGTTCTGGAAATTGCCCGGGAATTTGACATCCGCATCACCCTGGATCACGCTCTGGGCGCCAGCGACTACTATGAGGAGCTTTGCGACCCTCATGTGCAGGGCGTCATCTTTGGCCCCACCTGCGAGCCTCTCTTCGGCGGCGAAGGCGGCAAGCTGGACCCCTGGTGCTGCAAGGGACTGGATGACCGGGGTGTCCCGGTGGCTGTCATGACCGACAGCCCGGTGACGGTGGTAAATATGCTCACCTATGAGATGGGCGAGGCCGTCCGCTGGGGCATGGATCCCATTCGGGCGCTGGCCATGGTCACCTGCGGCAGCGCAAAAATTCTGAATATCGACAGCCGGGTAGGCTCCCTCACCGTGGGCAAGGATGCCGACCTCCTGATCTGGGACAAGCTCCCCTCCCTGCATACCGATGCAATTCTGGAGCAGGTATTCATCGACGGCGAGTCCGTGTATCAGAAGGAGGACTGATCCCCGTGGCCAAGTATACTTACCCCCACTGCCCGGAATGTGACACCGTGGAGGACTGGTTCGGCATCCGCCTGCCTGACCCCTACGCCTGGCTCCGGGACGGAAAAGATCCCAGGGTTCTGGACTTTGTAGCCCGGGAGAACGCCTGCACCGATGCCTTCTTCCCGGCAGAGGATCTCCGGGCGATGATTGCGGAGCTGAAAGCCCGCGCCGTAAAGCCGCTGCCCACGGGCATCACCCCCTGGAAGGACGGCTATATCGGCACCATGCGGGAAAACGGCGATTACCGGCTTTACAGGCTGGATGCCGGTTTCAGGGCAACGGAGGAGCTGCCCCGGGCAGAGGAGCTGAACGGCCTTCCCCTTTTCCGGGCAGAGGCCTGCCCCGCAGATCCGGACATCCTGGCCATGATGATCCAGTATCCCGGCGCCGCACGCCCCTGCCTGGCGGTGTGCCGCGTGTCCACCCGGGAAGTGCTTCGGGTATTCCCCAGCCTGTTCAGCTTCTGCTGGTGCAGCGGCGACGGGTGCGTCTATTATTCCTCCACTCAGTCCGACCCCGTCACCCAGCAGAGCCATTCCGTCTTCTTCAAGTACGACCCCGCCACAGATTCCAGCACGACGGTGTATGAGGACGACAGCTACTGCATTTTTGGTGAGGTTCATGCCTCCCGGGACGGCAGGTTTGTCCTTGCCGAGGTCTGTCTGGACTACGCCCACGCCCGGTGGGTGGCCATCGACAACAACGGCAGCTGCACCCTGCTGAACACCCAGCCCGTGGAGTGGCACTATCTGGACTCTGTGGATGGAAAGCACTGCTTCATCACCCTCAGCGAGGCCGAGCGGGGCGCCGTTATCGCCGTCTGCGGCCGGGAGCGCACCACCATTCTGCCGGAAAGCGCGCTGGTTCTCTGCGAGGGCTTCAGCGTGGCAGGGCAGCTGTATGTCATCGCCATGGAGGATGTCAGCAGCCGCCTGATCCGGGTCAGCGACGGCAGCCGGATTCCCCTGCCCAGCCCTCACGGCGCCCTGAGCTGCACCGGACGGACTGACGCCGGCGTGCTTCTGGCATTTGAATCCTTCGTGGATGCCCCAAGGATTCTTCTGTTCACAGGGGATACCCTCAGCCCGGTGCTGCTGTCTGACGATACCACCCACCCCGACCTGGTGGTGGAGCAGCACTTCGCCCCCTCCGCCCAGGACAACACCCCCATTCCCTATTACCTTGTCCGCCGGAAGGATGTTCAGCCCGACGGTACCAACCCCACCTTTATGCACGCCTACGGCGGCTATAATGTGGGTCTGACTCCCCAGTACACCGAGGCCATCAGCGGCCTGCAGGTGGCCCGCTGGGCAGAAAACGGCGGCATCTATATCCAGTGCACCCTCCGGGGCGGCAGCGAGTACGGTCCCCGGTGGCATGAGGACGGCATGATGATGAACAAGCGTCACTGCTATGAGGACTTCATCGGCGTTGCCCAGGAGATTCTCCGGCAGGGCTGGACCCGTCCGGAAAAGCTGGCCATCTGCGGCTGCTCCAACGGCGGATTGCTGATGTCCGCTCTGGTGACCATGCGGCCGGAGCTGTGGGGCTGTGTTCTGGATTCCGTCCCCCACACCGACATGATTCACTTTGTGGAGGACGACCGGGGTCCCATGTACATCACGGAATACGGAAACCCCAGAGAAAGCCGGGAGATGTTTGAATATCTGCTGAGCTACTCCCCCTATCACCATGTGCAGGAGCGGGCGTATCCGCCGGTGTACATCCAGACCGGCGAGCTGGACAACAATGTTCCTCCCTACCACGGGAAGAAGTTTGCCGCCCGGATGCAGAAGGCCAACCGCAGCGAAAACCCCATTCTCCTGCGGGTTCTGGCAGAGGGCAGCCACGACCGAGGCAAGGGGGAGGTCTACTGGCAGACCATTGCCGAAATGCACCTGTTCCTGAAATATGCCATGGCGGGCAAAATGCCTTCCCCCGATTCCAAATAAGCAAAAAATGCTGCAGCCGAAACCGGCTGCAGCATTTTTATCAGAATTTCATATACTTTTTCAGGAAAGCCGCCATCCGGGGGTAGCAATCCAGCTGGTTTTTCAGCTTGGTGATGCCATGACCCTCGTCCTCGTAGCAGAGGTACTCCACGGTGTGCCCCTTCCGGCGAAGGGTATCCACCACCTGCTCCGCCTCCTCGGCGGGAACCCGGGGGTCATTGCGGCCCTGAACCACCATCAGGGGAGCCTGAATGTCATCGATTTTGGCAATGGGGGAAACCTCTCTGAGAATCTGGCGGTGGTGGGCAAGAGAGCCATACTCCGTCTCCCGGTGTGCCCGGCGGTACTCTGCCGTGTTCTCCAGGAAGGTCTCCAGATTGTACATTCCCACGGTGTCGATGGCGCAGCACCACAGATCCGGCAGCCGGGTGGCGCAGGACAGGGTCATAAAGCCGCCGTAGCTCATGCCGGTGACGGCCAGACGGGATGCGTCCGCAATCCCCTCCTGCACCAGATGTTCCACAAGGCTGGCAATATCCTTCACGCTGTCCAGCCGCTTTTCCACATCGTCCAGATGGGTGTAGGTGTAGCCATAGCCGGTGGAGCCCCGGACATTGGGGGCGGCAACGGCGATGCCCTCACTCACCAGATACTGGATGAAGGGGGCGAAGGTGGGCAGCTCCTGTCCCTCGGGGCCGCCATGGATTTCCACCACCAGAGGCATATTCTTCGGCTCCACGCCCTTGGGCACATACAGCCAGAAGGGCACCTCCAGCCCGTCAAAGCTGCGGTAGTGGTGCAGCTCCGGCTCGGTGAGGTCGTCGGAGGTCAGTCCATGCATATCGGCGGTGGTGACTGCCCGGACGCTGTCCTGATCCAGATCCAGCAGCCAGACGCTCTCCGGGCGCTTGCCGCTGTTCAGGGTGAACAGCAGACGGTGACCCGTGGGGGACCAGTTCACGGCGCCGTAGGCACTGACCACGCCCTTGGGGGGCTGGGGTGCATTGACCCATGCCTTCTGCACCAGGTCGTAGATGTGCAGCGTGTAGTAGCCGTCCTCGTTGACGGTCATGGCCAGATAGCGGTTGTCGGCGGACACCCCCAGTGCATCCACCTCCCAGTCGAAGGCGAAGCACTTCTCCATGGTTGCAGAGGCAATGTCATAGTAGGCAACATAGGGGAACTCCGCATCCCGGTCGGTGATGAGGTAGAAGCCGGCGCTGTCCGGCCGCCAGGCCGGGTTGGTCTCGGCGGAAACCCGCTGGTCGGCAGGCACCCGGACGGCCTGGGCAGTGGTGAGATCCACCATCCACAGGGCATTGTCTGAGGTGCCCAGCAGCTTGTTGTACAGCATATACCGTCCGTTGGGGGACAGAGCATCCCCGGCAGGCCAGTTGTAGTGGTCGCTGTTGCGCAGCACCATGGTCTTTTCGCCGGTGGCAACATCGCAGGTCCAGATGTCAAAGGTCTCCGGGGTGCGGCTGTTGCAGGCATAGCTCAGGGTACGGCCGTCGGGGGACAGGCCGCCCAGAAAATGCCGGGCTTCCGGGGTGTTTGTGAGATCCCGGGGCTCCCGGGCATCCTTTTCCAGCAGGTAGATCTGCTCGTGCTCGTTTCCGCCCTTGTCCATGCAGAACAGGATGCTGCCGCTCTCCGGGCAGCCCTTGATATTCCAGATCCGGTCGTTGCCAAAGGTGCGCTGACGCTCTTCCCCAGTGGCAAGATCCAGCTGCCAGACTCTGGGGCCGCCGTCGCCCACCCGGACGAAGGCAATGGTATTCTCTCCCACCCAGACCGCGCTGCGGGCGGAGCCGGTGCGGAGCAGAGATTCCAGCTTGTTCATATTCAAATCGTTCCTTTACTTCAGATCTACAGGGTGATCGTGGAGATACTGACCCACCAGCAGGCCGCACTCCAGCTGAATGGAGACCAGCTTCCGAATGGGAACCACCTCATAGTCGATCTCCTGCTCCAGCAGGTCGGTGAGCTCCTTGTGGTGGACAATGGCAATGTCCCTTGCCTTCTCCAGGGCGGCCTTCTTCTCCGGGTTCACTTCCCCGGCCTTCTCCATGGCCTCCAGCTCATATTCGTTGGCACGGATCAGCATACCGTAGGACAGGGACTTATAGAACCGGGACATCAGCAGATTGTCAAACTCCTCTGCCACGGTGGCGGTCTTGGCAAACTCCGGGTCGGTGTTTACCATATTCCGGGTAGCCTCGTCGCTGCGGGACTCCGTAAAGGCATCCAGCGCCAGCTTGAAGGGATTCAGGGGGGCAAAATACTGCCGGGAGATGGCCATGGTATCCAGAATGTAGCGGTTGCTCTCCTGATTGGTGTCCAGACTCTTCAGCACAGCCTCCCGCCGGGTCATGGTGCCGTCGGACTTGTCCATGATCCGCTTGTCATAGAAGTAGGGCAGCTCGGTCAGCAGGGTGAAGCTGCCGTGACGGGTGCGGGCGTAGGACTCGGAGTTGTTGCCCACCTTGAAATGGGCACCCACATCCGTTCCCTCCGGGGAGAACTTCTCAATGTAGTCGTACTCCTGCTCGATGCCCAGGCTCTGGTAGATGGCGGGGGCAAAGGGGACACAGTAGGGCGCCTCGGGCTCCCCCAGATTCAGGGGCACCTGAACCCGGTTGGCTGCAGCGTACATATCGTCATACAGCTCCGGCAGCTGTCCGGACATATACCAGTACACGCCGCCGAAGCCGGCATTGTGCAGGGAATAGATGAAGGTGGGCTTGACCTCATCGATGAGGGCCATCATGGCCTCTGCCTCGGGAATGGTGTCATGGAAGTGCAGGCCCTTGTAATCCACAGGGAAGGTCCAGTCCACCTGACGGTGGCCGGCGGGCCGGAAGAAGTTCCGGGAATAGTTGTAGATGCTGTAGGGTCCCTTCAGCCACTTCTCGTTCAGCTTCAGGCCGTCGGCATCCCATGCCTTCACCACATACCAGGTGTAGTCCAGCTCATCCCGGAGTGCCTTGTTTTTCGCCAGGTTCTCGGTGAAGTATTCCAGCATCATGGTGCCGATGGGCTCATTGGGGTGGGGGCAGCCGAACATCAGGGCGTTCTTGGAGCCGTTACCGATCTTCAGGCACAGCAGCGGATAGTCGTCCTTGGTGCGTCCCATCTCAAAGATGCTCACCACATCCGGGTACTTCTCCGCCAGCGCGCGGGAACTGGCGTCCAGCTCCTCAAGCGTCAGGAATGTCTTGTAATCGGGAATCTTGTTCAGCAGCTCGGTAAAAATCGGATTCACAGTGTTTCACCCTCCTGTCAGAGTTATTTATCCCGGAATTTGCAGAAAAATCCGGGTTTTTCCGGTTTTGGCTACAATTATAGGGCACACTTTCGCGTGCCCTATAATTTTATACTGATATTCAATTAAAAACTTTAATTCGTTAGAATTGAAGTTTTTAATATGAAGATCATAATGAGACGGGTTTCCATGGTTTTCTATCTCGAAAACCATGGAAACGACAACGCCGTTAGGCGGTGTCATCCTGATAAAACTTTATAGTTTTATCAGGAAAGAGTATTAGATATCAGACAGCTGACGCTGCGCTAGCCTTCGGATTATTCGAAGTAAGCGTAGTTCCAGTCACCCCAGCCCCACTGGCCTGCGCCGTCCTCGGGGGCATTCTTCAGGTTGGCGGGGCAGACGGTGTAGGAAGCGTAGCCGACCACATTGATGGCGGGTAGCTCCTCGATGATCAGCTTCTGAGCGGCCTTGTACAGCTCGGCACGCTTTGCGCTGTCGCCGGTGGCAGCAGCCTCGGCGCACAGAGCATCGAACTCAGCATTGCTCCAGCCTGCGTAGTTGGTGTTGGAGCCGGTGCCGTAACGGGTTGCCAGAGCAGCGGGGTCGGGACCCATGAAGCCGCCCTGAGCCTCCATCATGTAGTTGCCTTCGGGACCCACCTTCTGAGCCCATGCGTTGTACTCGGACAGGTTCAGCTTGATCTCGATGCCTGCTTCCTTGCAGGAGGCGATGATCAGGTTTGCCATGTCCTGCATACCCTCGAAGACTTCCCACTCGATGCCGCGGACATAGTAGCCGTCAGCATCCTTGGTGTAGCCGGCATCCTCCAGAACCTTCTTGGCAGCCTCGATATCCTGAGAGGGGTACACATCGGTGGTGTTGGAGCACCAGGTGACGCAGGAGGGGTAAGCGCTGTACTCGGGGGGCATGATGTTGGCGTAGACCTTGGCGGAGATGTCCTCACGGTTGATGCACAGGGCAATGGCCTTACGGACAGCCAGATCACCGACGATGGGATCGTTCACATTGAAGATGATACGGTAGGGAGAGGGATAGATATCCCGGATCATGCGGTAGTTGGGGTCGGCCAGCAGCTGGTCAGCATAGGCGCTGGGAACATTCTGCATATAGTCCAGCTCGCCGTTCAGCAGAGCCTGAATTGCGGTGGCGTCATCGGGGATGATGGAGAAGATGATCTTCTTGATGGCGGGAGCGCCCTCAACATAGTCCTCGTTGGCAACCAGGGTGATATCGGAGCCCTGGGTGTAGCTGCCGTACTTGTAGGGGCCGGAGGTGACGGGAGTGGTGGAAGCGGGGTTATCCTCCCACTTCTGGCCGTTGTTGAATACATGCTCGGGCAGGATGAAGGTGCCGTACCAGCCGATACGGGCAACGAAGGACATATCAGCGGTGTTCATATGGAAAACAACCGTCAGGTCGTCCACGACCTCGATGCTGTCCACGATCTGCATGCTGGTGCTGAAGTAGGTTTCGGGGTGCTCCTTGATGTAGTCGAAGGTATACTTGACATCATCAGCGGTCAGGGGCTCGCCGTCGGACCACTTCAGGCCGTCCTTCAGGTGCCAGGTGATGGTCAGGGCGTCGTCGGAGACATCCCAGGACTCAGCGGCATCGGGCACGGGGCTCTTGGTGGTGTCCAGCTTGGTCAGGCGGTGGAACATGCACATTGCAGCGTAGTACAGATTGTCATCGGCTGCAACGGTGGGGTTGAAGCTCATGGGATCGCCGGTGTTGCGGACGATCAGGGTGTCCATGGTGGAGACGGGAGCAGCAGGAGCGGGGCTTTCGCTGCCGGCTGCTGCGGGAGCATTGGTAGCGGCAGGAGCCTCAGTGCCGCCGTTTCCGCCGCAGGCTGCCAGTGCGGTCAGGCACAGAGCCATAACCAGGACGAGGGACAGGAACTTCTTCATTTTCATTGGTTTTCCTCCTTTTTTATTGATAGCATGCTTAGGCATTGCTATTTGACGGGTTGCATTTGCCGCAGGCGGCGCAGTTCACCTTGCTGCACACGGCATAGTGGCCATTGCCCAGATCCACAGGCTCGGGATACTTTTGGAAGCATTCCTCGGTGGCCATATAGCAGCGGGGAGCAAAATAGCAGCCGGGGCCGGGGTTGATGGGCGTGGGGGGCTCGCCTTCGATATTGATCTCCTCCCGGGTCTCGAAGGGATCCACAGAGGCGCAGTTGGAAATCAGGGCACGGGTATAGGGATGCTGGGGGTTGCGGATCACCTCATCGGCAGAGCCGTACTCCACGATCCGACCCAGATACATAACGGCGATGTTGTCGGAAATGTAGCGGGTCAGGGCAATGTCGTGGCTGATAAACACCAGAGCGGCATTGTGATTCCGGGCCAGATCCAGCAGCATATTGATGATCTCCGCACGGACGGAGACATCCAGCATGGACACCGGCTCGTCGGCGATGATGAAGCCGGGGTTCAGGAACATAGCGCGGATGATGGAAATTCTCTGCAGCTGGCCGCCGCTGAGCTCATGGGGATAGCGGCTCATAATATCCTCTGCCGGGCGAAGGCCGCCGGCCTCCAGAGCCTTGCGGATGATCTCCAGCCGTTCCTCGGTATCCTTGCCGATATTGTGGTGCTTCAGGGGACGCAGCAGAATCTTCTGGATGGTATCCCGGGGGGTAAAGGTATCGAAGGGATTCTGGAACACGATCTGCACCTGACGGCGGAAATGCTTGGGATCCTTCTTCAGCATCTGGGCAGTGGAGACACCGTCGATGAGAACATCGCCGCTGGTGGGATCCTCCAGGCGAACCAGCAGCCGTCCCAGGGTGGACTTGCCGCAGCCGGATTCTCCGATGACACCCAGAATCTCACCGCGCTGAATGGACAGGCTCACCCCGTCCACAGCCTTGACCAGAGGCTTCTCCTCGCCGGGCTTGCGGAAGATCTTTCCGTCCTTATGGGGGTAGAATTTCTGAAGCCCCCGGATTTCTACATAAGCATTATTTTCCATTCTCTTCACCCTCACACAGCCAGCAGGCAGCGCCGCCGGATTCTCCGGTTTTGAACATGGGAGGCTTTTGGCTGAAGCAGCGCTCCGTGGCGTGGGGACAACGGGGTGCGAACACGCAGCCCTGGCAGGGCTTGGACAGATCCGGCAGGAATCCGGGAATGGACTCCAGCTTGCGGTTGTCGCCCTTCAGGGAGGGGAAGGAACGCTGCAGACCCTGGGTATAGGGATGGTGGGGGTGCGTCAGCACATCGGTGACCATGCCGTACTCCATCAGCTCGCCTGCGTACATCACCGCCACCTTGTTGCAGGTGGTGGCCACCACGGACATATCATGGGTGATCATGATCCGGGTGGTGGACAGGGTCTTCTCCATCTCCACGATCTCCCTCAGGATCTGACCCTGGGTCACCACATCCAGAGCGGTGGTGGCCTCGTCGAAGATCAGAAGCTGGGGATGGTGCAGCAGACTGATGGCAATGGCCACACGCTGCAGCATACCGCCGCTCATCTCGTGGGGATAGAGGTTATAAACCCGGGGAGGCAGATTCACCAGCTTCAAAAGCTCCATGGCCCGCTCCCGGATCTCGGCAGAGGATGCCTTGGGATAGTGCACCCGGTAGATATCCTCGATCTGCTGGCGGATGCGGTGGACGGGACTCAGGGCGTTCATGGCCTTCTGGAACACCACCGCCAGCTTCACCCAGCGCAGCTCGTTCATCTCCTTTTCGGAGATGGTCAGCAGGTTTTTGCCCTCAAACATGGCCTCACCGGTGATCTCCGTTCCCTTGGGGTGGAGCCGGAGCAGCGCCATGGCCAGGGTGGACTTGCCGCTGCCGGACTCGCCCACGATGCCCAGAGAGTCGCCCTTGTTGATGGACAGGCTTACATCCCGAACCGCCATGACCCGGCGGCTCTTGTTGACATAGGTGACATTCAGATGATTGACAGACAGAATCGTTTCCATGATTACTTACCCCCCTGGCTATACTTGGGGTTGAGCACATGGTTCAGGCCGTCGCCAAGCATATAGAAGATAATCACCGTAATGATCACGGCAATACCGGAGAACGCAGTGATCCACCATGCAGTGGTGATATACTGCTTGCCCTGATAGATCATCTGACCCCAGGAGATGACATTGGGATCGCCCAGACCCAGGAAGGACAGGGATGCCTCCGTCAGGATGGCGCCGGCCATGCCGCGGGTGGTATTGGCCACCACCGGGAAGATGCCGTTGGGCAGAATGTACTTCACCAGCACCTGCAGCTTGGTTTCGCCCAGGGCGATGGCGCTCTTGACAAAGGTACGCTCCCGAAGGGACAGCGCCTGGGCGCGCATCAGCTTGGCATTGCTGGACCAGGTGGTAAGGCCGATGACGATCATCACATTGCGGATATCGCTGCCGAACAGGGAGACAATCAGCATAATCAGGAAAAAGGTGGGGATCAGCAGGAATACATTGATCAGCTCCGAGATCACCACATCCACCTTGCCGCCGAAATAGCCGCCGGCACCGCCGATGATGATACCCAGAACGCCGGAGATCATGGAGGCGGTGATGGCCACCATCAGGGAGGTGCGCACGCCATACACCAGCATGCTGAACACATCCTGACCCATGTGGTTGGTGCCCAGCAGGTGCCCGTTCTGACCGGGGGCTGCCAGGCTGTCCGGGCCGTAGAAATAGGGATCATGGGTGGCAATGACGGATCCGAAAATCACAATCAGGAATAACAGAGCCAGGCCGATGACACCCACCCGCAGCTGAGCATCGCTGCGAAGAGCCGAAAGGGTCTTGTTAAAAAATCTTTTCATCTCTTTTCACCAGCCTTAGTCGTAACGGATTCTAGGATCCAGCAGTGCGTACACAATGTCCGTGATAATCATGACAACAACCACCGACACATTCATCACCAGATACACACCCATGAGGGTGGGGTAGTCACGCTGGTTGATAGCTGTCAGAGTCAGACGACCCATGCCGGGCCAGGAGAACACAATCTCAATCAGAGAAACACCGGTGATCAGGAATGCCACGGAGATGCCCAGCATGGTGACCGTGGGCAGGATGGCATTGCGGAAGATATACTTATTGAAAATCTTTTTCTCAGGCATGCCGGTAGCCCGCATGGTGGTGATAAAGTCCTCGTTGGTAACCTGCAGGATGGAGGACTTGGTGATGCGGAAGTAGCCGCTCATGGTGATGAGCACCAGCGTCATGCAGGGCAGCACCAGATGGTGGGCCACATCCAGAACATACCGCCAGCCGGTGTAGCCCGCCCGGACATTGTACATACCCTGAGACGGCAGCAGATTCAGCTTGGTGGCAAAGATAATCATCAGCATCAGTCCCAGCCAGAAGGAGGGCATGGCGTCCGTGGCATAGGAGACTGTGGAAAGCACAGAGTCTATGAGACTTCCGTCCCTTCGGGCGCAGAAGATTCCCATGGCAGTACCCAACAGGAAGGAAATCAGCAGCGCCGACAGACCCAGAATCACCGTAGCCATAAGCCGTTCCGAGATCATATCATTGACGGAGCGGTTGTAGGTGATGGAGGTTCCCAGATCGCCCTTTATGGCATTGCCCAGATAGCTGAGATACTGCTCGTGCAGGGGCTTGTTCAGTCCCCACTTTTCCTCCAGAGCAGCCCGCAGGACAGGGTCGTCTGTCTCCTTTCCCATCAGGGTCTTGATCGGGTCACCGGGCGCACTCTTCACCAGCAGGAAGTTCATGGTGAACACCACCAGAATGGTGAGAATTCCGCTGAAGATGCGTCTGATCACATATTTCTTCATGGTCACTTTCTCCTCTTTGTTAGTTGCCCCGCCGCGAGGGCACTTCGCCCCCCCGCCGGCGACCCGAATACGCTTGCCGAAAGACACTCGTTCATACATCGCATACAGGATTCTTAAATTAGACCATATTTCGACAAAAATATCAACATTTTTGCCATCTACTACCAGTTGATCCTATCGCCTTTTAATTTTACATTATCAACTCACATTTGTATTGCCTTTCTTTTCTCAACCTGCTATAATAATAGGGTCAATCGTTGCCAAATTTACCTGTTCCAGTAAAAACTTTATCAGATCGATAATCTTTCGGTTCGGCTTTCGCCGAACCTCCGACGAACCCGGGAAGGAGCCTCCAAATGTATCAAAATTCCTTTGGCACCATCATCCGCGAGCTGCGTCTGCGCAGCAATCTGACTCAGGCAGAGCTTGGGAAAATCGCAGGCGTTTCCATGCAGGCCATCTCCAAATGGGAGCGGGGCAGCATCCCGGACATCAGCATCCTCATCGTGCTGGCAGACTACTTCCATGTCTCGCTGGATGCCCTGATGGGTCGGGATTCCCACGACGCCTGCAGTCCCGAAGATACAGCCTACCATACCGTACTCCACGCCCCGGCCGGGGATGCCTTCGATACCGCCGTCGGGCTGTGCTGGTCCGCCATGAAGGGCATCACAGGGATTCCGGATATCGCCTTTCTGAACTACAGCAACAGCACCGGTCTGGAAAATTCCCGCTTCCGGATCGCCAAGGACGGCGGCGTCGCCTACGGCATTGTCACGGAAGAGCTGCAGGCCATCTCCGTTATGCCGGAGCCGAAGGAGGGCTTTCAGAAGATCGCCGGAGATCCGGAAGCCCTGGCGGAGCTGTTTCATTTTCTGGGAAACCGGGACACCATGGAGCTGTTTCTCTTTGTGGGCACCCGGAGCCACACCCTCTTCACCGCCGGGCTGGCCGCCAGAGAGACCGGCATCCGGGAAGCCCGCACCCAGCAGATCCTTGCGGAATTTGTCAAACGGGGCTGGCTGACGGCAGAATCTGCCGATGTGGTCAACGGAAACATGACCCTGTACCGCTCTGCCTTCCGGGAGAACTACCTGTTCTTTCTGCTGTTTGCCCGGGAAATGATGCAGCTGCCTCAGTTCTGGTATCTCAGCAGCTTCACCTCCCGGACAAAGCCCCTGATCAACAAGGCCCCCTGAAAAGCGTCTCCGGAAGCCCTTGCCATTTCTGTCGGATATGGTATAATGCTGTTATACTACTTTCGGGAGGCGCACTATGCTGTTAATCAAAAACGGAACCATTCACAATGCCATTGACCGGGATCCCTTCGTCGCCGACATTCTGGTGGACGGCGGCAAAATCCTGAAAATTCAGCCCAACCTCAGCTGCGACGGCGCAGAAATTCTGGATGCCGCCGGGAAAGAAATCTACCCCGGCTTCGTGGAAGCTCACGGTCACTCCGGCCTGGATGGCTACGGCATCGGCTATGAGGGGCAGGACTACAACGAGATGGGCGACATTCTCTCCCCCCAGCTGCGTGCCATCGATGCCATCGAGCCCCGGGATCAGGCTCTGACGGAAGCCCGGAACGCCGGCGTCACCACCATGTGCATCGGCCCCGGCAGCGCCAATGTCCTGGGCGGCACCTTCGCCGCCATCAAGCCTGTTGGCTGCCGGGTGGATCAGATGTGCATCCGGGAGGAAGTTGCCATGAAGTGCGCCTTCGGTGAAAACCCCAAGCGCTGCTATAAGGACAAGGGAAACTCCAGCCGCATGACCACCGCCGCACGGCTCCGGGAGACCCTCTTCAAGGCAAAGGAATATCAGGCCAGGCTGGAAAAGGCCGGCGACGATGTCTCCGCCCGTCCTCCCTTTGATATGAAGCTCAACGCCATGCTACCGGTGGTGCGCAAGGAAATCCCCCTGAAGGCTCACGCCCATCAGGCCAACGATTTCTTCACCGCCCTGCGGATTGCCCGGGAATTTGATGTGAACATCACCCTGGAGCATGTCACCGAGGGCCATCTGGTGGCAGAGGAGCTGGCAAAGGAACATGTCATGCTGGCTGTGGGTCCCTCTCTGGGCCACGCCACCAAGTTTGAGCTGCGGAACAAGACCTGGAGCACCCCGGGGATTCTGGCTGCCCACGGCTGCCATGTCTCCATCATCACCGACTCTCCGGTGATCCCCCAGAAGTACCTGCCCATCTGCGCCGGTCTGGCTGTGAAGGCAGGCATGGACCCCTTTGAAGCTCTGAAGGCCATCACCATCAACGCCGCTGAGCACATCGGCGTGGCGGACCGGGTGGGTTCTCTGGAAGCCGGCAAGGATGCCGATATCGTCATCACCGACGGCAACCCCTTTGAGATCGAGACCACGGTGCTGGCTGTCTTCATCGACGGCAAGCAGGTCTTCTGTCAGGAGGCGTAATTCCGCTCTGCCGAAAAACCGCAAAGGGTTTCTCCTTTCCGTACATACACAGGAATCCGAAGGTTTTCATTCAGGCCGCACCGCAGCAGAAAAGGTGGAGCAGTAAGATTACCGCTCCACCAGAAAGGCCAGATCCTCAGGACTGTCTGCGTCCATCAGCTCATATCTGTCCCGAACGCTTACCGTGCGCAGGCGTTCGGGATACTTTTTTACCAGAAGTCCCCCGCCTTTTCCCTCCGGCAGCTTCGTCAGCTCCGGAAATGCCCATACGGGAAACAGCACCGGAGAGCCGGGGATCTCCTCAAAGGCGGTTCGCCAGATAAAGGCCCGGTCATTCTTCGCAGCCAGCGCCAGCGCGGCTACGGTTTCCCGGCGCAGCAGGGGCTGATCCCCGGGGCAGAACAGGCAGCCATCCACAGCGCCAACCGCTTCCAATCCCAGCCGGACGGTATCGCTGCGATGGGGAAGGTCGTGCAGCACGGTTTCCATTCCCCGCCCCCGGCAGAGGGCAGCCACATCCTCATGGCGGGTTACCACAACCCGGCGGTGGAAAATGTCCTCCGTGGCAGACAGCGCCCGGCAGATCAGGGGCTCCCCCCGAAAAGGCGCCATCAGCTTATTGCCGCCGAACCGGGTTCCCAGCCCGGATGCCATGATGACGCAGCCCAATTTCCCATAGGGCGCATCCAGATCCACCACAAAGACATCCTCCCGGCGGGTTATTTCCCGGAAAATGGGAGTATCCTGCTTCCGCACCACGGCGGCAAGGCGTTTGCAGGTCATCAGGCGGCGGATGGCATCGCAGTATTCCGGGCACCCGGTTTCCAGATAGCCGATCTCATCCATGGTCACCCATTGGCTCCTGCCGTCCATGCACCGTCGCAGGGCGCCGATGCCCAGGGAACGAAACCCCTCCGGGCATAGGGTCATTTTGTTTTCCCTTCCCGGCATGGTGCTGTCATAGCAGCCCACCCGGGCACATTGCCCGGACTGGTTTTCCTTCAGCCAGACCGCCCTTCCGGGCTCTGCCCAGGTGGTGATACCGGGAAGGGGCTCCGGAAACAGAGCCTTCAGCAGGGTGGTTTTCCCGCTGCCCCGACCCCCGGTGAGGATCAGGTGGCGCTTACCGCTGCTCCGGAAAGAATTCCGGATACAGTCTGCGGTTGGCCTGAATACAGGCATCCCGGTAGGCTTCATACCGTCTCAGCCACTCCTTTCCCTGGGGTGTCAGGACACTGCCGCCCCCGTCCCTGCCCCCGGCGGTTCGCATGGTCAGGGGAAATCCCAGGGCAGCTTCCGCGCGGTTCAGCAGCTTCAGCGCCTTGGAGTAGGCCATCCCCATGGACAGTGCCGCAGCCCGCACAGACCCGGTTTCCTCCACTGCCGTCAGCAGGCGGCAGGGACCCTCCCCGAAAAACTTCTCACCGGCATCGTCAAAAAAGATGATTTTTGTTGCGGCTGTCATATCCTTCCCTCCTTCAGCATCACCAGCTGTTCCTGCCCGGAGCGATTCTTGCAGCGCAGCAGAGACAGCTCTCCGTAGATTGTTTCCAGCATGGCTTCCATTTTGTCCAGATCGTCCTCTCCGGGACGGATGCAGCCCGTCAATACGCCGCCGGAGAGCAGCAGCAGCCGGTCACAGAAGTTCAGCGCCAGAGACGGATCGTGAAGGGTGACGATACCGCAGCGGTCTGCCTCCGCAAGCCAGCTTCGGATGGTATGAAGCATCCGGTGACGGAGGCGGAAATCCAGCGCGCTCTCCGGCTCGTCCAGCAGGAGCAGCGAGCTGTCGGCTGCCAGCGTCCGGGCGAGGATGCACAGCTGCTTCTGCCCCTCGCTGAGATGCAGGTAATTGGTGTTTTCCATTCCCGTCAGTCCGACCCGGGTCAGCGCCTGGCGGGCGGCGGAGATCATGGCGCTGTCCGGACTCTCCAGCAGCCCCAGCCGGGGATTGAACCCCATCAGCACCACATCCAGAGCGGAGATGTCGATGGAAATGCCGCTGCGCTGGGGGATATAGCTGCATCGCCTGGCCAGCTTTTTGGGGGAAAGCTCTTCCAGCCCTTCCCCCTTCAGCGTGCAGCTGCCGGAATGGGGGAGAATTCCGCAAATGGCCTTGAGCAGCGTGGTCTTGCCGCTGCCGTTGGCTCCCAGAATCCCGGTGAGCTGACCGGCTTCCACAGAAAAGGAGATATCCTTTATGATGTCATCTGCGCCATACCCGGCGGAAATGCCTTGTGCGGAAAAGAAGCTCATGGGCATTTCCTCCCCTTGACAATCAGAAAAATCAGGAAGGGCGCACCCAGAAGGCTGGTAAAAATGCTGACGGGCAGCTCCGTGGCCGCGATGCTTCTTGCCAGAATATCCGCTCCGCACAGCAGACATCCCCCCAGCAGACCGCTCAGAAGCATGGTGCCCACGCGGTTATCTCTGGTCAGCAGCCTTGCGCCGTGGGGCGCCAGCAGACCCACAAAGCTGATAAGCCCCGACAGGCTGACCACGCTGGACACCACCAGTGTGGCAATCAGCAGAATCACAAGACGAAGCCTGCCCACATCCACCCCCAGCATACGAGCCTCCCCCTCCTCCGCGCAGAGCAGAATTACCTGCCGGTGCAGCAGAAACAGAGCCGTCAGACATACTGCGCACAGCACCAGATTGCCGCCGATGGAATGAAGGCTGATGCCGTTGAGACTGCCCATAATCCAGTATTCAATGGATGCCAGCTGCCGTTCCGGGTCGGCGGTGAGCTTCAGGCACATCAGCGCCGTCTGTGCCAGAGAATGAACCGCAATCCCGGCCAGGACGATGGTGCTGTTTCTGCCCCTCTGATCCAGACCGGAAAGCGTCAGCGCCAGCACCACCGCCAGCAGCGCACCGGCAAAGGCGGAAGCCGTCACTGCCGCAGCCCCGGACAGAAACAGAATCCCCGCCGCCGCTCCGGCGCTGGCGCCGGAGGAAACGCCGATGATGTCCGGGGAGGCCAGAGGATTGCGGAAAACGGTCTGATAAATAAACCCGGCCGCGCCCAGCGCAAATCCGCCCACAACGCCCACAATGGTTCGGCTGCACCGCAGAGTCCAGAAAACCCGCCGCTGCAGCTCGTCCCCGGCCAGCAGCTTCTCCGCAGACAGGGGATATTTCCCCACAAACAGGCTGGCAGCAGCCAGGACGGTCAGCAGAACCGCCCCGGCTCCACAGAGCGCTTTAGTTTTCGCTGTAGGTAAAGCCATAGAAGGTTTCATAGTATTCATCCGTCAGGGCGATGCAGTCCGCCTCGGGGAAGGCATCGGGATGCAGCACATTGGCCAGCCACAGGGCGCCCAGAATGCCGCCGGGAACCGGGCTGTCCCAGGCCTCGGCCTTGCCGGGCATCTGATAGACCCTGCCGCCCTTTACAGCGGCGCAGTCCGCCAGATTGGGATCTGCCAGCACATCCTCCACGGTGTAGCCGGCATCGGAGGCCAGCAGAATATACTCAGGATTCCAGCTCAGCAGCTCTTCGTAGCTGATCTCCACCCAGTAGGTGTCGGTGATTTCGGCTGCTGTGTTCACGCCGCCGGCCAGACGGATCATATCGGACTGGTACATGGCGTCACCGGCGGTGGTGAGCAGGCCGGAGTTGCCTGCCAGATACACGCTGGGAGTCTCCAGCCCGGACAGGGTTCGGGTCAGCATAGCCTCCTGAGCGGCTGTGAAGTCCAGCAGGGTCTGCGCCCTGTCTTCGGTATCGGTGGCAGCGGCAATCAGGGAGATCATCCCCTCCAGCAGCTCCTGATTTTCCGGGTTCACCAGCAGCACATCCATGCCCAGACCCTCCAGCGTTTCGGCGGCGTTTTTCAGCTTGAGGGGCAGAATCACCAGATCCGGCTCCAGCGCGGCGCAGCCCTCCAGATCGAATTCCTTGGCGGTGCCCACATTGGGCAGGTCAATCAGCTCCGGGGCGGACAGCCTGTAGATGGCACGCTTATCCGCCTTCGCTTCGATGCCCACCAGCCTGTCCTCCAGATCCAACGCAATCAGTGCACTGGTGGAGATGTAATAGCCGCTGACAAGACGCTCAGGTGCTTGCTCAATGGTCACCTCCCGTCCGGCCTGATCTGTTACGGTGATGGGATAGTGGCCGGCAGGAATGGTGGTTTCGGGAGCAGAGGTTTCGGAGGTCGTGGTTTCGGGGATCGCAGTCTCGGAAACGGCGGGCTGGGTTTCGCCGGATTGGCCGCAGGCTGTCAGGGACAGCACCATGGCAAGACACAGCAGAAGGGAAAGCAGCTTTTTCATGGTTTTTTCTCCTGTCGTTATAGTTATAAAAATATAACGGAATTATAGCAAACTGTCTTTCCAAAATCAATCTTTACTGGTATAATTTATCCTGAAAAACCGCAAACCCGCCAAAAAGGAGCATCGACCATGATCACCATACAGAACTATGTCCGGGCGCAGAGTCTGGAAGAGGCGTGGAGCCTGAATCAAAAGAGGCAGAACCGCATCCTGGGCGGTATGCTGTGGCTGCGGCTGGGCAAGGGCAGCATCCATACTGCCATCGACCTTTGCAATCTGGGGCTGAATGGCATTGAGGAAAACGATACGGAGTTTCGCATCGGCGCCATGGTCACCCTCCGGGATCTGGAACTGCATGACGGACTGAACGCCTACACCCGGGGGGCGGTAAGAAACGCCGTGAAGGATATTGTGGGCGTGCAGTTTCGCAACATGGCCACCGTGGGCGGCAGCATCTGGGGGCGGTTTGGCTTTTCGGATGTTCTCACCGTTTTTCTGGGGCTGGACACCTATGCAGAGCTGTATAAAGGGGGCATGGTTCCTTTGGAAACCTTTGTCTCCATGAAGAAGGACAACGATATTCTGGTTCGGCTGATTGTCAAAAAGGCTCCTGCCAGAATCGTTTACACCGCCATGCGCAACCAGCGTACGGATTTCCCTGTGATTGCCTGTGCCGTTTCTCAGCTGGGCGGGGAATATCGGGCAGCTATTGGTGCCCGGCCTGCCCGGGCTATGGTGATCCGGGATGAACAGGGCTTGCTCTCCGATGGCATCACCGCCGAAAGCGCAAAAGCCTTTGCGGAATATACTGCGAAAAAGGCTCCCACGGAGAACAATGTCCGGGGCAGCGCCGCCTACCGCACCCATCTGATCCGGGTTTTGACCCAGCGGTCTGTGCTGGAACTGGGAGGTATCTGATATGGAGATCAAACTGATACTCAATGGCAGACAGGTCGTGGGCCATGTGGATGCCGACACGGTGCTGCTGGATTTTCTGCGGGAAAAGGGCTGCCTCAGCGTCAAGCGGGGCTGCGACACCTCCAACTGCGGACTGTGCACGGTTTTGATGGACGGAAAGCCCATCCTGTCCTGCTCCACGCTGGCAGTTCGTGCCGATGGGCATGAGGTTTTCACACTGGAGGGACTTCAGGGGGAAGCCGCCGACTTTATCGGCTTTATCGCCGATCAGGGCGCGGATCAGTGCGGCTTCTGCAATCCCGGCTTTGTGATGAATACCATCGCCCTGCTCCGGGAAAATCCCGACCCCACAGACGAGGAAATTCGGGCATTTCTGGCAGGGAATCTGTGCCGCTGCTCCGGCTATGACGGACAGCTCCGGGGTATCCGCAATTATCTGAACAGCCGCGGAAGATGAGGAGGACACCATGGAAAACAGAGAATACAAGACGGTAGGCAAGTCCTTCCGAAAGAAGGACGCCATGCAGCTTTTAACCGGCAAGCCTGTCTATGTGGATGATATCACACCCCGAAACGCCCTGGTGGTGATGCTGCTGCGCAGCCCCCATGCCAACGCAATCGTTCAGGAAATCCGGACGGATGCGGCTAAAAAGGTTCCCGGTGTTGTGGATATCTACACCTGGCAGGATGTCCCCCAGACCCGGTTCGCCATTGCAGGCCAGACCTATCCCGAGCCATCCCCCTATGACCGGCTGATTCTTGACCGCCATGTGCGGTTTGTGGGGGATGCAGTGGCAATCATTGCCGCCGAAACGGAAAAGGCCGCCCGGAAGGCCATGAAGCTCATCAAAGTAAAATACGAGGTGCTGGAAGCGGTTCTGGATTTCCGCGCCGCCAAGGATAACCCCGTGCTGGTTCACCCGGAGGCGGACTGGTTCCCTCCCTGTGAGGTTGGCGGCGATAACAGGAGAAATCTGGTGGCCAGCGAGGTCAGCGCCCATGGCGATGTGGATGGGGTCATGGCGGACTGCGATATCGTCATTGACCGCACCTATCACACCAAGGCCTTCCATCAGGCCATGATGGAGCCCTTCATCTGCTATACCGAGCTGGATCGGTATGGACGGCTCCATGTGGTGTCCTCCACCCAGATCGTGTTCCACACCCGCCGGATTCTCAGCCGGGCGCTGGGCATCCCCAAAAGCCGGATTCGGGTGGAAAAACCCAGAATCGGCGGCGGCTTCGGGGCAAAGCAGACTGCCGTGTGTGATGTATACCCTGCATTTGTCACCATGAAAACCGGCAGGCCTGCCAAGATCAGCTATACCCGGGAGGAGGCTCAGATTTCCGGTTCTCCCCGGCATGAGATGGAAGTCCGGGTTCGTTTGGGCGCCAGCAGGGAGGGTAAAATCCGGGTGATGGATCTTTACACCCTGTCCAATACCGGCGCCTACGGCGAGCATGGGCCTACCACGGTTGGCCTGTCCGGTCACAAGTCCATCCCCCTGTACACCGGCTCTCTGGAAGCCCACCGCTTTTCCTACGATGTGGTTTACACCAATTTGCAGGCCGCAGGGGCGTACCGGGGCTACGGTGCAACCCAGGGAATTTTCGCCGTGGAATCCGCAGTCAACGAGCTGGCGGAAATGCTGGGCATGGATCCCACTGTCATTCGTGACAGGAACATGGTCAAGGAGGGCATGGTCATGCCGGCCTACTACGGGGAGCCTGCCAATGCCTGCGCCCTGGATCGCTGCATGGAGCACTGCCGCCAGATGTTCCGCTGGGAGGAGCGGTATCCTGTCCGGGACATGGGCAACGGAAAGGTGCGCTGCGCCGGTGTTGCCATGGCCATGCAGGGCAGCTGCATTTCCAATATCGATGTAGGCTCCGCCACCGTCAAACTCAGCGAGGACGGCACCTATAACCTGCTGATTGGTGCCGCGGACATGGGCACCGGCTGCGATACCATTCTGGCGCAGATGGTTGCCGAGTGCATGGACTGCCGCCTTGCGGATGTTGCCGTGTTCGGCGCGGATACCGACGCCTCTCCCTATGATTCCGGCTCCTATGCCTCCTCCACCACCTACATCACCGGCAAGGCTGTGGAAAAGGCCTGCACCCAGCTGAAAGACCAGATCTGCGCCATTGCAGCCCAGATGATGGGATGTGAGAAAGAAGAAGTGGTCTTTGAGAGCACCCGGGTTCGCCGGATGGATACAGATCAGGCCGTGTCTCTGGCAGACATCGCCTACAAGGCTCAGGTGGGAAACACCCAGCCCGCCGAGGCCACAGCCACCCACTCCTCCCCCATCTCGCCTCCGCCCTACATGGTGGGCATGGTGGAGATTGAGCTGGACAAGCTGACGGGTCTGGTGACCATTCTGGATTACATGGCCGTGGTGGACTGCGGCATTCCCATCAACCCAGCTCTTGCCAGAATTCAGGCCGAGGGCGGCATTGTCCAGGGCATCGGCCACACCCTGATGGAGAATGTGACCTATGACCGCAACGGCCGTCCCATCGAATCCTCCTTTATGCAGTATAAAATTCCCACCCGTCTGGATATGGGACACCTGAGGGTGGAGTTTGAACACAGCAATGAGCCCACCGGCCCCTTCGGCGCCAAGTCCATCGGCGAAATCGTCATCAACACACCTGCCCCTGCCATCGCCCACGCCATCTATCGAGCCACCGGTGTCTGGCATCGGGAGCTGCCCATCACTCCGGAAAAGGTGGCAATGTCCCTGGTGGAAAAGCAGCATGAAATTCAGGCGTGACCGCGCCCACCGGAGCAAACAGAACAGTGAGCCGCCAATGCGCAGGCAGCAAATATTTTAGAAATGTGCATATCAGCTTGCGTCAACAAAGCGATAAATTGAAATTTGGCGGCGAGTCGCCGCTGACAATGCGTTACGGACTGCGGGTAGACAATCCACATCCTTTGGGCCCCTCGACCGGAACTGCGTAGGTTATATAGAATAGACCACCACCGCAAAAACGAACCGGGCGTGCCCAAAGGATGGAAAGATCACCACCCGGGCGAAGGCTCGCATTGCCCGTGGGGGCATCCCCACAAATAACAATTTCTCAACCGGCTGCACAAACCCGATAAGCACATTTAGGGCAACACCGCACAATGGGATCTGCGGGCTTCGGCGGATCTTTTGTCCCATTTGCCTTAGAAAAAAGCGTAAATCTATCGACATACAGCCCCCTTCCATGATATAATGCGGAATATGATTCATGGAAGGGGGCGTTTTATATGCCTGACCAAGTAAATAAGACGCCATGTTGTTTGGGCTTGCTTGCCCATGTGGATGCCGGAAAGACAACGCTGTCGGAGGCGCTGCTGTTCCGGAGCGGCGCCCGGCGGACGCTGGGTCGGGTGGATCACCGGGATGCCTTTCTGGACACCCATGCGCTGGAACGCAGCCGGGGCATCACCATCTTCTCCAAGCAGGCCATTTTTGAGACGGACCACCGGCAGATTACCATGGTGGACACCCCCGGCCATGTGGACTTCTCCGCAGAGACAGAGCGGATTCTGCCTGTTCTGAACTGCGCTGTTCTGGTGATCAGCGGCACCGACGGCATTCAGGCACACACCCTGACCCTCTGGCGGCTGCTGGAACGGTATCAGGTGCCGGTTATCATGTTTATCAACAAAATGGATCTGCCGGGAATCCCCCGGGAAACCCTAATGCAGCAGCTGCAAAGCCAGCTCAGCCCCGGGTGCATCGACTTCGGGCAGGAGGCGGAGCAGATCGCGGAAAGCGCCGCCATGTGTGACGAAGCCCTGCTGGAAGCCTATCTGGAAACCGGCAGCGTCACGGAGGGGAATCTGCGCTCCCTGATTGCTCACCGCAAACTGTTCCCCTGCTGCTTTGGCTCTGCCCTGAAGCTGCAGGGCGTGGAGGAGCTGCTGGAACTGCTGGATCGGTTTGCCCCCGACCCCGAATACCCGGCAGAATTCTCCGCCCGGGTGTTCAAAATCTCCCGGGATCCTCAGGGCAACCGGCTGACCTGGGTCAAGCTGCTGGGGGGCAGCCTGAAGGTGCGCTCCGTTCTGCGTTATGTAAACCGGTCAGGAGAGACTTTGGAGGAAAAGGCGGTGCAGCTGCGGCAGTATTCCGGGGAAAAGTTTAACGCCCCGGAGGAAATCTTTGCCGGACAGATTGCCGCAATTACCGGCCTGACCGCCACATGGTCGGGGCAGGGTCTGGGCTGCGCCCAGAGCAGTCTGCCTCCCCTGCTGGAACCGGTGATGACCTACCGGGTGAATCTGCCCAAAGGGGTTGCCCCGGCCACAGCCTATCCCAGACTGCGGCAGCTGGAGGAGGAAGATCCCCAGCTCCATCTGGTGCAGGAGGGCGGTCAGCTCCATGTGCAGATCATGGGCAAGGTGCAGCTGGAAATCTTCCGCAGTTTGGTAGCCCAGCGTTTTGGCATGGACATCACCCTGGATGACCAGCGGATTTTCTACAAGGAAACCATCGCCAACACCGTGGAGGGCGTGGGGCACTATGAGCCCCTGCGGCACTACGCCGAAGCCCATATTCTGCTGGAGCCCCTGAGTCGGGGCAGCGGTCTGGTGCTGGACACGGTATGCCCCACGGATGTGCTGGACGGGCAGTATCAGAAGCTGATTCTCACCCATCTGGGGGAGAAGGTGCATAAGGGTGTTCTCACCGGCTCTCCCATCACCGACATGAAGCTGACCCTGCTGGTGGGCAAGGCGCATCTGAAGCACACCGAGGGCGGCGATTTCCGTCAGGCCACCTACCGGGCGGTGCGGCAGGGCCTGATGCAGGCCCGGAGTGTTCTGCTGGAACCGTGGTACGACTTCACCCTCACCATGCCCACAGAGCAAATCGGGCGCGCCATCACCGATTTCAAGGCCATGGGCGGCCAGATGGATGCCCCGGAAGCCCAGGGAGGCATCTCCACCCTGACCGGGCAGGTGCCTGCCGCCGAAGTGCGGGACTATGCCGAAACCCTGGCGGCCTATACCCAAGGCCGGGGACGGCTTCAGCTGACCCTCCACGGCTATTTTCCCTGCCACAACACGGAGGAGGTGGTGGCACAGCTGGGCTATGACCCGGAGGCCGACACGGAAAACACCCCGGACAGCGTGTTCTGCGCCCACGGCGCCGGATTCCTTGTGAAGTGGAATCAGGTCAGGGACTATATGCATCTGGAAAGCGGCCTGCGGCAGGAAAAGGCTCCCCAGCTGATTCCCCGGAATGTGTGGGGGGAGGATCGGGAGCTGGAAAAAATCATGGAACGGGAGTTCGGCAACCGGCAGCGGCCTCTGTACCGCGCCAGGGCGGAGGAAATCCCTGCCACGCAAACCCTCTCCATCCGCCCGCCCCGGGAAACCTACATCATCGTGGACGGCTACAACATCATCTTTGCATGGGACGCTCTGGCGGAGACCGCCCGGAGTGATCTGGATGCCGCCCGGCGGCAGCTTCTGGATATCCTCAGCAGCTATGCAGGCTTCACCAAATGCCGCATGGTGGTGGTGTTTGACGGCTACAAGCGCAAGGGCAATCCCGGGGAAAAGTCGGTGCTTCACAACCTTCAGGTGGTCTACACCCGGGAGGGGGAAACCGCCGACCAGTATATCGAGTCGTTGGCCAGTGAAATCGGCAGCAACTACTGCGTCAAGGTGGCCAGCAACGACTCGCTGATTCAGCTTTCTGCCTTCCGCAGCGGCACCCTTCGCCTCTCCGCCGGGGAGCTGGAACAGATGGTTCGGGAGGCATCCCGGGAAATGGAAGCATTTTTCGGCAAATAGGCATGAATTTTTTCAAAACAGGGCTTCCATTTTGTTCAATTTTGCTGTACAATAGAAGAAAACTACAAATCAGGAGGCCGCCCATGAGTAATCACCCCATCCATGTCTCCGATCCCGAGCTGGAGGAGATCATCCAAAAGTTGGCCAAAAAGGATCGCAGGCATGAACATATCTTCCGCAGAGTGCTTCATGTGGTGGAATGGTTCATCGCCGCCATCACCGTCGCCGCCCTGGTCGTTGCCCTGTTTGTGGAAATGTACCACATGGTCAGCGTTCCCGGCTACTTCTCCGATGTGCACAGCATTCTCCACAACCTGCTGACCATCGTCGTGGGCCTGGAGTTTGTGCGTATGCTCATCGACACCAGCCCTGCCAACATTCTGGAGGTTCTGACTGTGGCTATCACCCGTCATGTGGTGCTGACCCACGACGATCCCCTCAGCAATCTGTCCAGTATCGCCTGTATCGCCGCCCTCTTCGCTATCCGCCGTTTCCTGGTCCGCCGGAACGAGCTGAAGGAAGAGATGATCGATATCAAATAAATGCAGAAAAAGCACGGGCTGCCCCGTGCTTTTTTGCGTTATTTCGGCGGATAGGGTTCCTTGCAGTTGGTTCTGCCCAGCAGATAGTCCACGCTGACATGATAGAAATCCGCCAGGATATGCAGGGCAGACACAGGAATGTTCAGCCTGTCCAGCTCATAGTCGGAGTAGGTGGTCTGGTGGATCTTCAAAAGATCCGCCAGCTGCTTCTGCTTTAAGTCCCGATCCTCCCGTAAGTCTCTCAGACGGTTTTGATACATAATAATCACCCTTGATTATTATGTAATAAGGGTTAATCCCTTATTGATTTTTAAGGCTATATCCCTTAAAATAGTAGAAAAACATTTTGGGGGGGCATTCTATGGACTGGATGAAAGAATTGAGCAACCGAGCAAAAGCCGATCTAAGGTATCGGCAGCTATTGTCTGTTGTAAAGAATCGCGAGCAGGATTATCTTCAAATTCAGGCACTACTAACTCCCGGTAATCAAATCAGGCTGGATAACTACATCAGTGCCTGCGAAGAACTGGAACAGGCACTGATTGTATTGGCATATCAACTGGGGCAGGAAGCCTCTGCTACAGAATAACTGGCACTTGCTTTCCAATCTCCATGGTATCCGGGGTCACCCGGCAGTCCATGGCCAGCACCTTCACCCCGCCCAAGGCAGCGTTGCGCAGAGCCTGTCCGAATTCCGGGTCGGTAGCATCGTTGGGGTGCAGATACGCCACATCTTCCATCTGAATCACAAACAGCACATAGGCTTCAAGCCCCTGCCCGGCGGCCTGGGTCAGCTCTCTCAGGTGTCTGGCTCCCCGTTGGGTGGGGGCATCCGGGAAAGCGCAGATGCCGCCGTCCTCCAGCGTGACCCCCTTCACTTCCAGAAGACACTGTTTCCCATCTTTCACAAAGGAAAAGTCAAACCGGGAGCCGCCCCAGGTGGTCTCCGGCCGCAGCTGCTCCACCTGCCCCAGTCCCCCGGCCAGCAGCCATTCCCGGACTGCGGCGTTGGGCGCCTGCGAATCCATGTTGATGAGCCTGTCCCCCTTCTGTGCGGCGATGAGGTCGTATTTTGTCTTTCTGTCCGGGTTATCCGACCTCTGGCACCAGACCTTCGCCCCCTCAGGCAGAAGCTCCCGGCAGCGGCCTGTGTTTTTCACATGAACCACCTGCTCCTGCCCATCGATGACCACATGGGCGATGAACCGATTGGGCCGCCGCAGGAAAACCCCGGGCACCATTCCGGCATAGATCAAGACTTATCCCCTCCTTTTTTCCCTAGGATACCAGATTTCAACCGGAATGAAAAGAGAAAGTTACAGAAATAATGGTTGACATTCCGAAAATGTATGGTATAATCTAACTGTTCTGTTCGGAGGCTTAGCTCAGCTGGTTAGAGCGCATGCTTCACACGCATGAGGTCACAGGTTCGAGTCCCGTAGTCTCCACCAAAATGAAAACCCACACCAGAAGGTGTGGGTTTTCATTTTGATGAAGCAGGGACTCGAACCCATCCAATGCAGATGTCCGGTGGACATCTGCCACAGCCAGTGCAAACACTGGCTGTCTCCATAGTGTAATCGAGTCCCGTAGTCCTGCCCCCATTTGTATGTACCACCCTTCGGGCGGTGCTCTTTTATTGGTGGAGCAGGGACTCGAACCCATTCCATGCAGATGTCCGGTGGACATCTGCCACAGCCAGTGCAAACACTGGCTGTCTCCATAGTGTAATCGAGTCCCGTAGTCTTGCCCCACCTTTTGCGCCGCTGTGAGCGGCGCTTTTTTCATACTCCCGTTCCCGGTTCACTCCGCGTGTTTTTGCAGATGCTGCACCAGACGGGGCAGCACCGGGTTGGGATTGCTCCGGCTCCAAACCACCGTGATTTCCTCGATCTCATTCTCCCCCTCCAGCGGAATGAACACCAGATTGTCCGCATTGGTCAGCTTGTTGGTGCAGTAGTCCGGCAGAATGGAGACGCCCTCCTCGGCGGCAACCATGATGAGAATGCTCTCCGTGTCCGAGGAGCGGAAAATGATATTGGGTCTGAATTCCGCCACCTGATACAGATTCATAAAAAAGGCATCGCCATAGGAATCCTGGCTGTCTGAGGGGGACATATAGAGGATTTTCTCATCCTTCAATTCCCTCCGGGACAGGGATGCCCGTCCGGCCAGAGGATGGCTGGGGTACAGTGCCACCACCAACCGGGCACCGGCCATGCGAAAGCTGCTCCACTGGGGGTTGGCGGCCAGATTGGTGCTGTCCCAGGTGACAATGAGATCCAGATCCTGATTGCTCAGGGCGGCGGCAAGGGCATCCGTGGAGTTGCGGTACAGGCTCAGCAGAACATTGGGATATTTTTTATGGAAGGAGCGCAGAAGGTTGGACAGGTTGCTGCGCTCATAGCCCCGGACATAGCCAATGCGCAGGGTGCCCTCCAGACCGGTGGAGGCCTCCTTGATGTGCTCCAGGGATACATCGATCCGTTCCAGTATGGCGCGGGCATCCAGCAGAAAGGCCACCCCTGCCGGGGTCAGGGATACCGGACGGGTACTGCGGTCAAACAGAGGCGCCCCCACGGTTTCCTCCAGTGCGCGAATCTGCTGGGTCATGGCGGTCTGGGTGATGTAAAACTGCTCGGCTGCCTTGGTAAAGCTCCTGAGCCTTGCGGCGGCAACGAAATAGCGAAGCTGTGTGGTGGTCATAGAATTCTCCAAACATAGGTTTTTTATTATGTTATCATACAGAACTAGCGGTTGTAAAGAAAAATTCTGCTATTATAATAAGAACAAGTTACGAAAAACGAGGACAGAATCATGGAACATACCATCGGCGCACCCTTGCTCAGCATCCTGAAAACCGGGGCTTCCACTCTGGAAATGCTTCTGGGCACCGCCCTTTCTGCCATGGCCTTCGGGCTGTTTATCCTGCCCGGGGGCTTTGCCGCTGCCGGGGTTACCGGGCTGGCCTCTGTGATTTGCGCGTTTCTTCCCCTTTCCCTGTCCCAGCTTGTCCTTGCCATCAATCTGCTGTTTCTGGCGCTGGGGCTGGTGTTTGTGGGAAAGGGCTTCACCGTCAAAACCGTGGCCTCCAGCCTGCTGTTTCCCCTGTTTTTGCAGATCTTTTCCCAGAATGGGACGCAGCCTCCTGCCAGTCCGCTGGTCTGCGCCCTGATTGCCGGGACCCTGCTGGGGGCAGGCACCGGCCTGCTTCTGCGCAGCGGTGCCTCCTCCGGCGGCTTCTGCGTGCTGGGGGTGATTCTGCAAAACCGTTGGAATTTCCCCATTGCGCTGACGCTGAATGTGGTGGATGCCTCCATCATTCTGATACAGGTTTTTCGACAGTCTCTGCTGCAAACCTTGTACGGCATTCTTGTCATCACCTTCAGCGCGTTTCTGGTGGGGCAGCTTGTCTCCGCGGAAAAACGCGCTCCTCAGATTTCCTTCCAATCTCCCCGTAGAAAGGCTGTAAGTTAACATGAACAGAGAAAAGATCGGCTCCCGGTTGGGCTTTATCATGCTCAGTGCAGGCTGCGCCATCGGCTGCGGCAATGTCTGGAAATTCCCATGGATGGTGGGGCAGAACGGCGGCGGTGCCTTTGTGCTGCTGTATGCCGTCTGTCTGCTGCTTCTGGGCATTCCGGTGATGACCATGGAGTTTGCTATGGGCCGGGCTGCTCAGGCCAGCCCTGTCCGGATGTATCAAGCTCTGACCCCCACCAAAAAGGTATGGCATCTCCACGGCTATGTGGCCCTTTTCGGCAACATTTGCCTCATGGCCTTTTACACCGTGGTCACCGGCTGGATGATGTATTACGCCGTGTCCTTCCTGCTGGGAAGCTATGAGAGCCTCAGCTTCGCCGGGATGGCTGCCTGCCCGGTCATCAACGCAGGGTATATGCTTGCGGCTGTGGCGCTGGGCTTCTTCATCCTCACCTTCCAGCTGCAAAAGGGACTGGAAAAAGTTACCAAGTATATGCTGTCGGCTCTGCTGGTGCTGATGGTGGTGCTGGCGGTGAAATCCGCCACCCTCCCCGGGGCGGCGGAGGGGCTTTCCTTCTACCTTGTCCCGGATTTGGGCAAAATCACCCCCGGCGTGGTGGTGGCTGCCATGAATCAGGCATTTTTCACCCTGTCCATCGGCATTGGCGCCATTGCCATTTTCGGCAGCTACATCGACAAGCGCCGCACCCTCATGGGGGAGAGTCTCAGCGTCATTCTGCTGGACACCTTCGTGGCCATTGTGGCCGGTCTGATTATCTTCCCAGCCTGCTCCACCTTCGGTCTGGAGGTCACCGCCGGGCCCTCCCTGCTGTTTGACACCATGGCTACGGTGTTCCGGAACATGGCCGGGGGCAGAATCTGGGGAACGATGTTCTTCCTGTTCATGGTCTTTGCCGCCTTCTCCACGGAGCTGGCGGTGTGCGAGAATATTCTGGCCTGTGTCCGGGAGATGACCGGCTGGTCCCGGAAGAAGGGAAGCCTGATCTGCGGCGTGGGAATCGCTCTGATTTCCCTGACCACCGCTCTGGGCTTCAATGTCCTTCCCTTCCATCCCTTTGGGCCGGATTCCGTATTTCTGGATTTCTGGGATGCCATTGTCAGCACCCACCTGCTGCCTCTGGGCGCGCTGATCTTTACGCTGTACTGCGTCAGCAGCCGCCTTGGCTGGGGCTGGGATGCCTTTGTGGCGGAGGCCAATTCCGGCAGAGGTCTGAAGGTTCAGAGCTGGATGCGCCCCGTCTTTACCTTCGTAGTTCCGGCCTGCATTGTATGGATCTATGTCATGGGCATTTTGTAAAGCATACGATAAAAGCGATGCGGTTTGCATCGCTTTTATTCTTCCCGAAGCAAAGACTGCACTGCGTTCTTTACAGCCTGTCGTGGATAAATTGCAGCACGCAGGTTTTCAGCTGCTGCATTCCCTCGGTGGGTCTGGTCTTTACATGGGTGCCCATCCCCAACTCCCGGCGGGCGGCCGGCTCCACCGGAACGCACAGCACATCGTCCGTCCGGCCCCGGATCATCAGCTCCGACATCATGGAAACTCCCAAGCCCCGACCTACCATGCGGATCACCGTCTCGTCGTCCACCCGGGCGACGGTCTCCTTCAGGCGCACCCCCAGCGGCTCTGTCACAGCCCGGACATCGTTGTCAAATTTGCCGTAGGGCATGAGAAATTCCTGCCCGGCAAATTCCTCCACCGGGAAGGTGGTTCGCCCCTTCAGAGGGTAGCTTTGGGGGAGAATGGCGTACATTTTGTCGTCATACAGGGGTGTCCAGTCGCAGAAGCTGTAGTTCTGGCGGCTGGCGAAGATGATGTCTGTCTGGCCGCTTTCCAGCATCTCAAAGGGCTCCAGTGCGTGATCCACCATCCGCAGATCCACATTGATCTCCGGGCAGGCGCGCCGGAACCGGTAGAGCACCTCCGGCATCCAGTGCATGGCGATGCTGGCGTAGGCCGCAATCCGGATCACCTCGTTTTTCTGGCTGGCAATAGCGCGGATCTGGTTTTCCAGATTGGCGTTGGCCTGCAAAAATTCCCGGATGGCAGGCATCAGCGCCGCCCCCTGCTCGCTGAGCTGAATGCCGTTGTGGCTGCGCTGCAGAAGGGGAAATCCCACCTCCCGTTCCAGCGCGTCCATCATGTGGGTCAGCCCCGACTGGGTGTAGCCCACCACCTCCGACGCCCGGGTGAAGCTCCCCAAGTCCGCTGCCGTCATGAGAATCTCCAGCTTTTTGCTGTCCATCTTTCCTCACTCCATTCTGCTACTATGACATTTTCTCATATCCCTATTATAAACAAGCGTTTCTCAGAATGCAAGGGGGATGGTAAAATAGGCTTAGCTTCAACGGGAGGTTGGAAAACATGGAAAAGCGATTGACCCTGAAACAAAAGATTCTGGTGGCCGGCACCCTGTTCGGAATGTTCTTCGGCGCAGGCAACCTGATTTTCCCGGTGCATCTGGGACAGCTGGCAGGCCGGAATGTGATTCCCGCCATGATCGGCTTTATCATCACCGCCGTGGGCATCCCCATTCTGGGAGTGGCTGCCATCGGCAACACCCATTCCGACGGCCTGCAAACCCTGTCCAATAAGGTGGGACGGGGCTATGGCTACTTCTTCACCTGCGTGCTGTATCTCACCATCGGCCCCTTCTTTGCCATCCCCAGATGCGCCACCACCTCCTTCACCACGGGCATCGCCCCCATGCTGGGGGGCAGAATCTCCGAGGCGGCGGCTCTGCTGGTGTTCTCCCTGATTTTCTTTGCCGTGGTGCTGGTGCTGTCCCTGCGCCCGGCTGGCATCACCGTGTGGATCGGCAAGATCATCAACCCGGTGTTTCTGGTGTTTCTGGCCATTCTGGTGATCTCCGCCCTGCTGAACCCCTCCGCCCGGATTGCCGAGGTGGAGCCCACGGCAGGTTATGAGAGCGGCGCATTATTCTCCGGCTTCATCGAGGGCTACGGCACCATGGACGCCATTGCCGGACTGGCCTTCGGCATCGTGGTCATCGACATCGTCCGCTCCATGGGCGTGGAGCAGGATGGGGCTGTTGCCCGGGATGTACTCTCCTCCGGTATTCTCACCGGCATTCTCATGGCAGTGATCTACTTCGCCACCATCCTCATGGGCACCCAGTCCCGGGGACTGTTTCCCGTGTCGGAAAACGGCGGCATTGCTCTGGCTCAGATCTCCGGCCACTATCTGGGCACCGCAGGCAGCCTGGTGCTGGCAGTTACCATCACCTTCGCCTGCCTGAAAACCTCCATCGGTCTGGTGACCAGCTGCGCCGATACCTTCGCCCGGATGTTCCGCAAGGCTCTGTCCTATCGGAGCTGGGCCATTCTCTTCACGGTGTTTTCCTTTGTGATTTCCAATTTCGGTCTGTCCCGGATCATCAGCTATTCCCTGCCGGTGCTGATGTTCCTGTATCCGCTGGCCATCACCCTGATCCTGCTGGCTCTGTTTGGAAACTGCTTTGACCACGACCGGGTGGTGTATGTCAGCGTCACCGCCTTCACCTGTGTGGCTGCCGTGTTTGACCTGATCAAGACTCTGCCGGATGCCATGCGAGCCGGGCTGCGTCTGGAGGGTGCCGTGGCACTGGCTCAGAAGATCCTTCCCTTCTTCAACATCAATCTGGGCTGGGTGGTGCCTGCCGCCATGGGTCTTGCCCTGGGGCTGTTCCTCCGCGCCCGGCGGAAGGGCTGAAAATATTCCTTGACTTTTTGCCGGAAATGGGTATAATATAACCGTTCGGCAGATAGAGGATTAGTGTAACGGTAGCACACCGGACTCTGACTCCGTTCGCGGGGGTTCGAATCCCTCATCCTCTGCCAATAGGAAAAGCCACCCGAATGGGTGGCTTTTCCTATTGGCAGAGGATGAGACGGGATTCGAAAGGGCGGCACCAGTGCGCACACTGGTGCAAAAAGTGTCCAGTGGACACTTTTTAGCCCGTGGGAGAATCCATGGATCGATGAACGCACCCGGTACGGGTGTGGGCATCGATCCATCTTGTTTGGATAAAAGAACAAAGGATTCGAACCGATTTCCATGCAACAGCCCGGTGGGCTGTTGCGGCCACCAGTTCAAAAACTGGTGGCTTCCTTACTTTTCGCCAAAGGCGAAAAGGCAATCGAATCCCTCATCCGATCCCCCCAGCAGGCAGAGAAATTGGAATTTGTGGGGGTGCCCAAAGCCTCCCCTGTGTAAGGGGAGGTGGCAAAAATCTATTGATTTTTGCCGGAGGGGTTGTCAATCCCCCAGTCAGCTTCGCTGACAGCCCCCTTTACACAAGGGGGCCTTTAGATCGCCAAATTCCTATTTCCCCCAACAAATCTTGAATAATTTTCCAACCGCTGGCAAACACTACCACCGGAAATCTAATTTCTGGAGGTAATATCATGTTGAAACAGCGATTTCTTTCCGCCCTTGCCGCCTTCCTTCTGGGGCTTTCCATGCTGGCAGTCCCCACCGCCGCGGTGGAGGTGGACAGCGGCAGCACCTACTGCTTCTCTCCTGCGGATTTTTCTCAGGAGGAAGCCATCCGGGGCATCTGCATCACCGGCCTGCCCAACGAGGAACTGGGCAGCACCCAGCTGGGCAGCCGGGTGCTGCGCCCCGGTGACATTCTCACTGCCGATCAGGTGGCGCAGATGACCTTCTGCCCGGTGAAAACCGAGACGGATATCACCGCACAGGTGGAGTATCTGCCCATCTATGAGGGTCGGGTTGCCGAGGCTGCGGTGATGACCATCGGCATCCGGGGCAAGGAGGACAAGCCCCCGGTGGCTGAGGATTCCACGGCGGAGACCTACAAAAATCTGCCCAGCACCGGCAAACTCCGCGCCTCCGACCCCGAGGGGGAGGCTCTGACCTTCACTGTTGTCCGTCAGCCCAAGCGGGGCACCGTGGCCATTGCCGAGGACGGCACCTTCACCTATACGCCCAAGAAGAACAAGGTGGGGGTGGACTCCTTCGTCTATACCGCCACTGACCCGGCCGGGAAAACCTCCCGGGAGGCTACCGTGACCGTCACCATTCTGAAACCCGGTGATGCGCCCCAGTACACCGACACCACCGGCACCACCTGCTCCTTCACCGCCGAGTGGCTGAAGCACACAGGCATCTTTCAGGCGGAGCAGATTGCCGGGGAGCCCTGCTTCCAGCCGGACAAGCCGGTGACCCAGGGGGAGTTCCTCACCATGCTGGTGAAAACTTTGGACATCCCCACGGAGGATGCCGTGTTTACCGGCAGTGAGGACACCCCTGCGTGGCTGCGTCCCTATGTTGCCGCCGCTGTCCGCTCCGGCCTGACCGCCGGGCTGCCGGAGCAGGAGGTAAAAGCCGACCAGCCCATCACCGGGGCGGAGGCTGCGGTGCTTCTCAGCAACGCGCTGGAGCTGGCGCAGTCGGAAACCTCTGCTGAGGAAGACTCCGCCCTGCCCGTGTGGGCTGCTTCCTCGGTGGCCGCCCTTGCCCGGGAGGGGATGGAGCTGGATGCCCAGACTCTGACCCGGGCTCAGGCTGCCCAGGTGCTGTATCAGACACACTGCATTCTGGCAGCAGAACAGAACCCTGCCTGAACTCGGAACATCCCCCGGGATACCCTCCCGGGGGATGTTGGTTGGGGAAAGGAGCACTTAGTCGAGTTAGGAGTGAGGAGTGAAGAGTTAGGAGTTATGGTATCCCCTTCGGGGATGAAAAAATACCAAATATTTCATTGCTCTCGTAGGGGCGGCCATTGGCCGCCCGATACCTTCGATGCGGAACTTCCCGATTCGGGCGGCCGATGGCCGCCCCTACGAAAGAAGTGGAAGAATTTACTCACTCCTAACTCCTAATTCCTAACTCCTAACTCAGTGAAAGTCCGCTTTACCGCAGGAACGCTCCGAAGCGCAGAAAGATTCCCCCGGGGTATTTCTTCCCCGGGGGATGGTGTTTACTTTGCAAATTCCACGGCCTTGGTTTCCCGGATCACATTGACCTTGATCTGACCGGGGTATTCCAGCTCGGCCTCGATCTTCTTGGCAATATCCCGGGCCAGCAGGATCATGTTGTCCTCGGTGACCACCTCGGGCTTGACCATAATCCGAACCTCCCGGCCTGCCTGAATGGCGAAGGCCTTCTCCACGCCGGGATAGGAGCCGGTGAGCTCCTCCAGCTTTTGCAGACGGCGAATGTAGTTCTCCACATTCTCCCGGCGGGCGCCGGGACGGGCGGCGGAGATGGCATCGGCGGCCTGCACCAAAACGGCAATCACCGTCTTGGGCTCCACATCGCCATGGTGTGCCTCGATGGCGTTGACCACCACGGGATTCTCCTTGAACTTCCGTGCCAGATCGGCGCCCAGCTGCACATGGCTGCCCTCAACCTCGTGGTCGATGGACTTGCCAAGGTCATGCAGAAGGCCTGCCCGCTTGGCGGTGGCCACATCCACACCCAGCTCGGCGGCCATCAGGCCGGCGATATGGGCAACCTCGATGGAGTGGTTCAGCACATTCTGACCGTAAGAGGTGCGGTACTTCTGGCGTCCCAGAGTCTTCACCAGCTCGGGGTTCAGGTTGTGGATGCCGGTTTCGTAGCAGGCGCGCTCGCCCTCCTCCCGGATGGTGCGATCCACTTCCTTGCGAGCCTTCTCCACCATGTCCTCGATGCGGGTGGGGTGAATCCGGCCGTCCACAATCAGCTTCTCCAGCGCCAGACGGGCAATCTCCCGGCGGACGGGGTCAAAGCTGGAGACGGTGATAGCCTCGGGGGTGTCGTCGATGATCAGGTCAACGCCGGTGATGGTTTCCAGGGTACGGATGTTCCGACCCTCCCGGCCGATGATCCGACCCTTCATCTCGTCATTGGGCAGAGCCACCACGGAAACGGTGGTTTCTGCGGCGTGGTCGGCGGCGCACCGCTGGATAGCGGTGGCGATGATCTCCCGACCCTTTTCCTCGGCCTCGTCCTTCAGCTGCTGCTCGATCTCCTTGATCTTCATGGCGGCATCGTGGCGAACCTCTTCCTCCACGCTGCTGAGCAGATGCTGCTTGGCCTGCTCCTGAGTCAGCCCGGAGATTTCCTCCAGGGTGGTCAGCTGCTGCTGCTTGATCTGCTCGGCCTGCGCCTGGGTTTCGGTGACCTTGGCCAGCTTCTTGGCCAGTTCCTCTTCCTTGCGCTCAAAGGCCTCGGTCTTCTTGTCCAGGGTTGCTTCCTTCTGTTCCAGCCGGCGCTCCTGCTTGCTCAGCTCGGCGCGGCGCTCTTTGACTTCCTTGTCGTGTTCTGTGCGTGATTTATGGATCTCGTCCTTGGCCTCCAGAAGCATTTCCTTCTTCCGGCTCTCACCGGAGCGGATAGCCTCATTGATCAGACGGGTAGCCTCCATCTCGGCGGAGCCAATCTCCCGTTCTGCCACCTTCTTGCGGTAGGCGACACCCAGGCCGAAGCCCACAGCCGCACCAACAAGGACGCCAGCAACAATGAAAATAATTTCAAACAATCCCATAAACTTTCAGCACACCTCCTTCATAATAGTCAGCATCGAAGGGGGTGGGCGCTCTGTCCCCATGTGAAATCAGGCATGAAAAGTCTCCGGAGAATCTCCGGTCAGAAAAATTCCATTACTATAAAGTCTGCCGTGCGGCACTGCGTGCTGTCCGCAGGCATCCCCAAACCCCATACGGGTACATACAGCCATACCCCGGCATCTAGCTGCCGGTTATCCATGAAACACTGGGGGCAGTTCGCCCCCAGCGTACACTATACCGAACTTATTGTACCCGGATAGAATGGGAATGTCAAGGGTAAATCCCGGAAAATTCCCCATCCGGAAGAGCTTTTTCTGCTGATCGCCATGACGCAGCGGATAGAGAAATTGTTATTTAGTGAGGAGTTAGGAATTAGGAGTGAGGAGTGATTGAAGTTCTTTCACTTCTTTCGTAGGGGCGGCCATTGGCCGCCAGAATCGGGTAGTTCCGCATCGAGGGTTGAGGGCGGCCGATGGCCGCCCCTACAAGAGTAGCAAAAGAATTCCATCAAGTTATTTTTTTAATCTATCCCCGAAGGGGATACCATAACTCCTAACTCCTAACTGCTAACTCCTAACTCGTTAAATTCCAATTTGCCGCTTTCCCGGCTTATGCCGATATGCGCAAAGCTTTTTTCGTCAAATGATTGACATTCTTCGGAATGTGTGAGAAAATAAGTCGATTACAATGAGAAAAGAGGATTTTCGCTATGATGCAATCCAGAACACATAACTGCGGTCAGCTCCGGGCCGAAAACGCCGGTCAGCAGGTCACCCTGGTGGGGTGGATGGAAACCGTCCGGGAGGTTGGCGCAAACTTCGCCTTCGTGGTGCTCCGGGACTACTACGGCACCACTCAGGTGGTCATCGAAAATGAGCAGATGATGCAGATTGTCAAGGGGCTCAACAAGGAGTCCACCATCTCCGTCACCGGCACCGTCCGGGAGCGGGAGAGCAAGAATCCCAAGCTGCCCACCGGCGAAATCGAAGTGGTTCCCGAAAAAATTGAGGTTCTGGGCAAGTGCGTCCACAACCAGCTGCCCTTTGAGATCAACAAGAGCCGGGAGGCAGACGAGAATACCCGGCTCAAGTATCGCTTCCTGGATCTGCGGAATCCCGCTGTCAAGTCCAACATTGTGCTGCGCTGCCAGGTGGTTGCCGAGCTGCGCCGGCTTATGACGGAACAGGGCTTTTTGGAGATCACCACCCCCATTCTGACCTCTTCCAGCCCCGAGGGGGCCCGGGACTATCTGGTTCCTGCCCGGAATCACCCCGGCAAGTTCTATGCGCTGCCCCAGGCACCCCAGCAGTTCAAGCAGCTGCTGATGACCTCCGGCTTTGACCGCTACTTCCAGATCGCCCCCTGCTTCCGGGACGAGGACGCCCGTGCCGACCGCACCCCCGGCGAGTTCTACCAGCTGGATATGGAGATGGCCTTCGCCACCCAGGAGGATGTCCTCACCACGCTGGAGGAGGTTCTGGTGCCTGTGTTCCAGAAGTTCGGCAAGTACAGCCGGGTTTCTCAGGCTCCCTTCCGCCACATTCCCTTCAACGAGGCCATGGAGCGCTACGGCTCCGACAAGCCCGACCTGCGGATTGATCTGGAGATTCAGGACATCTCTGCCGAGGTGCAGGGCTGCGGCTTCGGCCCCTTTGAGGGCAGCACCGTGAAGGCCGTGGTGGTGCACGACTTCAATCAGGCCAGAAAGTGGATTGACAAGCTGCTGGCAGATGTGGAAATGCAGACCGGCAACAAGGCCTGCTGGGTGAAGGTGGACGAAAACGGCGCCCTCACCGGCGGCGTTTCCAAGTTCCTTGGCGACTGCGCCCCTGCCCTGACGGAAAAGCTGGGTCTGAAGCCCGGCAGCTTCGTGTGCATGGCAGCCGGCAAGAAGGCCGCCGCCCAGAAGACCGCCGGCGTCATCCGCACCCTGCTGGGTCGGCGCATTCCCGGCCATTTCGACGAGGAGCAGTACGCCCTCTGCTGGATTGTGGACTTCCCCATGTACGAGCTGGGGGAGGAATCCGGCCAGCTGGAATTCTGCCACAACCCCTTCTCCATGCCCCAGGGCGGTATGCAGGCTCTGCTGGATGCCGAGGGGGATATGGAGAAGCTGCTGGCCATCAACGCCGACCAGTACGATCTGGTGGTGAACGGCTATGAGTCCGCCTCCGGCGCAGTCCGGAACCACGATCCCGAGATCATGGTCAAGGCCTTCCAGATGGTGGGTCTGGGGGAGGAGGATGTGAAGGCCAAGTTCCCTGCCATGTACAACGCCTTCACCTACGGCGCACCTCCCCACGCAGGCGCAGCCCCCGGCGTGGATCGCCTCATCATGCTGCTCACCGGCGAGGAGAGCATCCGGGAGGTCATCACCTTCCCCATGAACAAGAACGCACAGGATCTGATGATGGGCGCACCCACCACCGTAGATCAGAGCCAGCTGGATACGGTGCACATTGCCATTTCCGAGAAATAATCACGGGTCAAAAGCCTGTAGTCAGGGAGCTTCCCCATGAATCTTCCGCAGCCGCGAGCCGATTCTCCGGAGCTTCCCGCAAAAAGGAAGGAAATCCCAATGGAAGAACAGGCAAACATTGAAGTCGGGAAAAAAATCCGGGCACTTCGGAAAATCCGCGGAATCTCCCTGCAGCAGATGTCTTCCCAGACCGGCATGAGCTATTCCTACCTGTCCGGCCTGGAAAACGGCAAGCATTCGGTGTCTATTACGAATCTGCAGCGGATTGCCGCATTCTTTGAGGTGGATATGGTCTACTTCCTGCAGCCCATGGGGCAGGTGCCCCGGGTGATTCGGATGAAGGATCTGTTCCACGATTCCAGCACCTTTGACGATCTCTTCTACCGGGTTGTCACCCCGGCGGACTCCGGCTTTCTCCAGGCCAGCTATGTGTATATGCCGCCCCATTCTCCGGAAGAGAGGCGTATCCACAAGCACAAGCAGGGTCAGGAGATGATCCTCACCCTCTCCGGCTGCATCTGCGTCTATGTGGAGGAGGAGCGCTACCTTCTGAGGTCGGGAGACAGCATCGTGTTTGAGGCAAATGTGGAGCACCTGATCTGTACGGAAGAGCAGCCCGCAACCTTTGTGATTGTTTCCAGTCCGCCCTACGGCTAGGGTACAGCGCAGCAGGCCGGATCAAAACCACAGTCCGGAAGCACCACCCCCAGAATGATATACCCTTGACCCATGGAAAGGGCGGCCTTTGGCCGCCCCAGCGTGTCAAAAAAGTATGTCATTCCGAGGACGCGAAGCGGCCGTGGGAATCCGTTTCCCCAAGAATGCACTTATTTTTCGTAAAACCAGCTAAAAACAGAACACTTTGGAGAACGGATTGCCACACCAGTGGCGCTCCGCGCAGCGAATCCATAATCGCAATGATTGCCAGTGGCAATCATACCTCATTTTTTCTGAGGACTGGTTCGCAATGACAAGTTTTCCGACAGTCTGGGGCGGCCTTTGGCCGCCCTTCTTTTTCATCCCAAGGGGGCAGCTTAACCATCGGCTTTCCTGTGCTGCTTTACCAAACTAAAGTGCTAAAGAGAGCTTTCTTTTTATGCACCTATACAAAACTGGCAGAAACTGCAAATTTCCTCTTTACTTCTTTAGCGTAATAAAGTATAATCCAGCCATGACAAAAACCCAGGAAAAAGGAAGGTAAGAAAACTATGAAAAAGACAATCGCTCTCGTGCTGGCACTGGTATTGATGGCCGGTGTGCTGGCCGGCTGCAGCAAGGCAGACCCGGACTCCGATCTGGCCTACATCAAAAAGCAGGGCAAGCTCATCGTAGGCATCACCGACTATGCTCCCATGGACTACAAGGACGAAAACGGCCAGTGGACGGGCTTCGACGCCGAGTACGCCCAGCTGGTGGCCAAGGAGCTGGGTGTGCAGTGCGAGTTCTTCGTCATCGCCGACTGGGGTCAGAAGTTCTTCGAGCTGGACAGCAAGAACATTGACGCCGTCTGGAACGGCATGACCATCACCGAGGAAGCCCGGCTCAACGCCAGCGTCTCCGACCCCTATGTCATCAACGCCCAGGTGGTGGTGATGAAGGCCGATGCCGTTGCCAACTACCCCGACACCGACAGCCTGAAGGGTCTGAACTTCGCCGTGGAGAGCGGCTCCGCCGGTGAGGATGCTCTGAAGGAGCTGGGTATTGACGGGTATGTTACCGTGCAGGATCAGGCCAAGGCCGTCATGGAGGTTGCCGCCGGTACCGCCGACGCCTGCGTCATCGACATCACCATGGCCAACGCCATGACCGGCGAGGGCACCAGCTATGCAGACCTCACCTCCGGCATCGCCCTGACCAGCGAGGAATACGGCATCGCCTTCCGGAAGGACTCCGACCTCACCGCCAAGGTCAACGAGATCACCAAGAAGCTCATTGCCGACGGCACCCTGCCTGCTCTGGCAGAGAAGTACAGCTTGACTTTAGCCGGTTAATGCGATAAAGTATCACAGGGAGGGGCTTTCCCTCCCTGTGCTTTCGGTTTTTCGGATAAAAAGAATCTGCGCATCGGCTTTGCGCAGCCGGTTGAGAAATTGGGATTTGCGGGGGTGCCCAAAGCCTCCCCTGTGTAAGGGGAGGTGGCAAAAATCTATTGATTTTTGCCGGAGGGGTTGTCAATCCCCCAGTCAGCTTCGCTGACAGCCCCCTTTACACAAGGGGGCCTTTGAGCTCACTAAATTCCAATTTACCGCCCTGCTGACTTGAGCCGATATATGCAAAAAGAAAGAGGTAATCTATGTTCCTTTCCGTAACCATGGAGCTGCTTCGGGGCTTCTGGGAAACCGTGCAGATCTTCGCCCTGACGCTGGTGTTCTCCCTGCCCCTGGGTCTTGTGGTGGCCTTCGGCTCCATGAGCAGGTTCCAGCCCCTGAAATGGCTCACCAGGAGCTTTGTCTGGATCATCCGGGGCACCCCCCTGATGCTGCAGCTGATTCTGATTTTCTACGGCCCCGGCCTGATCTTCGGCATCAACGGTCTGGGGCGGTTTCAGGCCGTGATTCTGGCCTTTACCATCAACTACGCCTGCTATTTCTCCGAGATCTACCGGGGCGGCATCGAGAGCATCCCCCAGGGGCAGTACGAGGCCGGACAGGTGCTGGGCATGACCAGGAGCCAGATTTTCTTTAAAGTGGTGCTCCTTCAGGTCATCAAGCGGATTCTGGCGCCCATGGGCAACGAGTTCATCACGCTGGTGAAGGACACCGCCCTGTCCCGGATCATCGCCATCTACGAGATCACCTATGTGGGCGAATCCTTCGTCAAGAAGGGTCTCATCTGGCCTCTGTTCTACACAGGTGCGTTCTATCTGCTGTTCAGCGGCCTGCTCACCATTCTCTTCTCCCAGCTGGAGAAGAAGCTGAACTATTTCCGGGGGTAAGCTATGGCAGTATTGGAAGTAAAAAACATTCAAAAGAGCTTCGCGGGCACTCAGGTGCTGAAGGGGGTCAGCTTTTCGCTGGAAAAGGGACAGGTGTTGGCCATCATCGGCTCCTCCGGCAGCGGCAAGACCACCTTGCTTCGGTGCCTGAACTTTCTGGAAACCCCGGACGCGGGGGAAATCCGGGTAAACGGCAGCCTCCTGACGGGGCAGAACCTCACCGATGCCCAGATCCGGCAGAACCGGCTCCACTTCGGACTGGTGTTCCAGAATTTCAACCTGTTCCCCCAGTACACGGTGCTGGAAAATATCACCATGGCTCCCACCCTGCTGAAAAAAGCCCCGGCAGACCGGATTCGCAGCAACGCGCTGGCGCTGCTGGAAAAGGTGGGGCTGTCCCAGAAGGCAAATGCCTACCCCTACCAGCTCTCCGGCGGTCAGCAGCAGCGGGTGGCCATCGCCCGGGCGCTGGCGCTGAACCCGGAGGTGCTGTGCTTTGACGAGCCCACCAGTGCCCTTGACCCCGAGCTGACCAACGAGGTGCTTCGGGTCATCCGCAGCCTCAAAAATCAGGACAACACCATGGTGGTGGTGACCCACGAGATGGATTTCGCCCGGAGCGTTGCCGATGTGGTGATGTACATGGCGGACGGCGTCATCGAGGAAATGGGCACCCCCGAAGAGGTCTTTGGAAATCCCAGAAGCGAAAAAACCCGGAGCTTCATCCGGGGCACACAGGAAAGTTTTTAAAAGGAGAAATCAATGGCAGACACCGCAAAGCAGCAGCGCATGGAATTTTTATACCAGCTCTTGGCCGGAATTCAGACCCCGGAGGACATGGCAGCCCTTCTGGAGGATCTGTGCACCCGGAAGGAAGTGGAGAACATGGCCGAGCGGGTCTTCGCCGCCAGGCTCCTGCTGGAAAACAACACCTATGCCCAGGTGATGGAGCAGTGCAGCATTTCCTCCGCCACCCTGAGCCGGGTCTCCCGGTGCGTACAGTACGGCACCGGCTACCGCCGCGCCATTACGGGAGAATAAGACAGCCCCTGCCGTTTATCCGCGGCAGGGGAGCTTTTTTGCCCCAAAGGTGTGCGGCAGTGGATTTGGTACGTACGTACGCAGCAAAAACCGCAAGTTCACCTGTTGCACAGCAGTTGGCAGTGGGGAGGGAGGAGTGAGGAGTGAGGAGTTATGGTATCCCCTTCGGGGATAGCGAATAAAAAGCTGCGTCACATTCTTCAGCTGCTCACTCCTACAAATTGTTATTTGTGGGGATGCCCCCACGGGCAATGCGAGCCTTCGCCCGGGTGATAATCTTTCCATCCGCTGCACGCCCGGTTCTTTCTTGCCTGTTTAGTCTAGTATGTCATTGCGAGCCAGTGCGCACACTGGCGTGGCAATCCGCATCCCCTTACGCATTCTAACGACGAAAATGCCAAAAGGAGAACGGATTGCCACACCAGTGACATCGGTCACTGGTTCGCAATGACAGCGTTGTCGTGGTGCGGTGCAACTCGCCAAATTGGAATTTGACGCTTTCTTGGCTCCCCCTCTGGGGGAGCTGTCGCGAAGCGACTGAGAGGGCCCTCTCCGCCCCCTACGGGGGCACCTCTCCCAACGGGAGAGGCAAGCGCGGCTGCCTGACAAATTCCAATTTGCACAACTGTTGTCATCCTGAGCGAGCGCAAGCGAGTCGAAGGATCTTCGCACTTGGTTTGTGCCATGCAGTAGGTAAATGTGAAGATTCTTCGACTTCGCGCTACGCGCTTCGCTCAGAATGACAGCGTGGGTGGAGAACTCGCCAAATTCCAATTTGCAGGAGTGAGCAGCTGAAGAATGTGATGCAGCTTTTTATTCGCTATCCCCGAAGGGGATACCATAGCTCCTCACTCCTCACTCCTCGCTCCCAACTGCTGTGCAACAGGTGAACTTGCGGTTTTCGCTGCGTACGTACGTACCGGAACGGCGCAGGTGCAGGCAGTCCCTCAGCCCGGGGCTTTTGTCAGCAAAAAAAGTCGAGACAAATATTTCGGAATGCTGTATGATAGCTTCATCACAAGGAAAGCGAGGGAACCTTATGCAGCCCGATTCCATCCTCATCCGGGGACTCCGGCAGAACAACCTGAAAAATGTATCCGTGGACATTCCTTTGAATGTGCTGACGGTGGTCACCGGCGTGGCAGGCTCCGGCAAAAGCTCCCTGATCCGGGATGTGTTTGCAAAGCAGTATGACGACCGGGTGATTCTGGTGGATCAGTCCCCGGTGACCGCCACCGGCCGCTCCACCCCTGCCACCTTTCTGGGGTTCTTCGACGAGATCCGGAAGGTGATGGCTTCGGAAACCGGAGCGGAGGCTTCCCTGTTCTCCTTCAACAGCAAGGGCGGCTGCCCGGTCTGCGGCGGCCGGGGCGTGGTGGTGTTTGCCGGCACCCCGGCTCAGATGTGCGCCGAGGGTCAGACCATCACCGCGGAATATCTGCGGAAATCCCTTTAGAAAGGATGCGTCCATGGAGGAACATCTGCTTAGCGTCCAGCGGATGCAGGACTGGATTGCCCAGAACCCCGGCAGGGAAATCACCCTGTCGGAGCTGTCCCGGGTGTCCCTCTTTTCCCCGTGGTATTCCCACCGGCTGTTCCGGGAGCATCTGGGGCTGACCCCGGCGGAGTATGTCCGCAAGCTGCGGCTTTCCATGGCAGCTGTGCGGCTGAAAGAGGGAAAGGAGCGGATTCTGGACATTGCCTTCGACCTGGGCTTTTCCAACGCCGACACCTTTACCCGGGCATTTTACCGGGAATTCGGGCTGAATCCCAGGGATTACGCCAGAAATCCCGTGCCCATCCCATTATTTATCCCCTACGGTGTAAAATACCGGGCATTGCGAAAGGAGAAACTGGATATGAGTAACCTTCAAACCGTGTTCGTCCGGGTGATCCGGAAGCCGGAGCGGCTGTGCATTATCAAGCGTGCCGAACGCGCCGAGGACTACTTCCCCTACTGCGAGGAGGTCAGCTGCGACATCTGGGGCATTCTCACCAGTATGCCCTCCCTGTGCGGCGAGCCGGTGTGTATGTGGCTGCCGCCCCGGTACAAAAAGCCGGGCACCTCCACCTATGTGCAGGGTGTGGAGGTGCCTCTGGACTACGCCGGGGTGATTCCCGAGGGCTTTGACACCATCCGTCTGCCGGAGGCGGAGTATCTGCTGTTTCAGGGGCCGGTGTTCCGGGAGGAGGATTACTGCCAGGCCATTCAGGCCGTCCAGTACGCCATGGATCAGTTTGACCCCACCCCCATGGGCTATGGGTGGGACGACGAAAACCCCCGGATTCAGCTGGAACCCCGGGGGGAGCGTGGGTATATGGAGCTTCGGGCGGTGAAACCGGCAAAAGCATAGCCCTTCGGTGCTTTGCGATTGCTATCCCGGCAGGTATGTGGTACAATTTTTTATATGCTTATCGGTTTTCCTCAGCCACTTGAAAAATTGGAATTTATACACCTGTTGTCATCCTGAGCGAGCGCAAGCGAGTCGAAGGATCTTCGCACTTGGTTTGTGCCATGCAGTAGGTAAATGCGAAGATTCTTCGACTTCGCTCCCAACGGTCGCTACGCTCAGAATGACAGTGTGGGTGGAGAACTCGCCAAATTGTAATTTAGTGAGCTCAAAGGCCCCCTTGTGTAAAGGGGGCTGTCAGCGAAGCTGACTGGGGGATTGACAACCCCTCCGGCAAAAATCAATAGATTTTTGCCACCTCCCCTTACACAGGGGAGGCTTTGGGCATCCCCACAAATAACAATTTGCCGGTTTGCTGACTTATGTCGATATGCACATTTTCTGATACCAATATCCGTCCACAGCCGAGGGGAGAAATGCACCATGACCAATTCGGAAATTCAGAATCTGCTGAAAAACCAGCGCGCCTTCTATCAGACCGGGGCCACCATTCCCGTGGCCTTCCGGATAGCTCAGCTGAAAAAGCTCTACGCTGCCATTGCCGCCCATGAAGCCGCCATCGCCCGGGCTTTGCAGGAGGATCTGGGAAAAAGCCCCTTCGAGGGCTTTATGTGCGAAACCGGGCTGGTGCTGTCGGAGCTGTCCTTCCTGATTCGCAACACCAAAAGGCTTGCCCGGGGAAAAACCGTCCCCACCCCTCTGGCGCAGTTTCCCTCCCGCAGCTTCACCCAGCCGGTGCCCTATGGCAGCACCCTGATTATGAGCCCCTGGAACTATCCCTTTCTGCTGACCATGGAGCCTCTGGCGGATGCCATCGCCGCCGGAAACACCGCCATCGTCAAGCCCAGCGCCTACGCTCCTGCCACGGGACGGCTCATTGCCGAAATTCTGTCCCGGTGTTTTGACCCGGCCTATGTGGCTGTGGTCACGGGAGGTCGGGCGGAAAACAGCGCCCTGCTGGAGCAGAAATTCGACTTCATTTTCTTCACCGGCAGCCAGAGGGTAGGCCGGGAGGTACTGCGCCGGGCGGCGGAGCATCTGACCCCCGTGGTGCTGGAGCTGGGGGGCAAAAGCCCCTGCATCGTGGAGGAAACCGCCGATATTCCCCTGGCTGCCAGGCGCATTGTCTTCGGCAAATTTCTCAACTGCGGCCAGACCTGCGTGGCTCCGGACTACATTCTCTGCCACGCTTCCGTCAAGGAAAAGCTGGTGTCCCAGCTTGCTGAGCAGATCCGGGCGCAGTTCGGCGAGCATCCGCTGGACAATCCCCACTACGGCAGGATCATCAACGAAAAGCACTTTCACCGGCTGTGCGGCCTGATAGACCCGGACAAGGTGGTGGTCGGGGGACAGCAGGACGCGGCAGCGTGCCGCATCGCCCCCACGGTGATGGATTATGTGACCCGGGAGGATCGGGTGATGGGAGAGGAGATCTTCGGCCCCATTCTGCCCATTCTGACTTACGAATCCTTTGCGGAAGTGGTTTCCGGCCTGAAAAATGCCAAAAAGCCCCTGGCGCTCTATTTGTTCTCATCCGACAAAAATCACATCCGCCGGGTCAGCACAGAGCTGAGCTACGGCGGCGGCTGCATCAACGATGTGGTGATTCACCTTGCCACCAGCAGCATGGGCTTCGGCGGCGTGGGAGAGAGCGGCATGGGCGCCTACCACGGCAGGGAAGGCTTCGAGACCTTCTCCCACCGGAAATCCATTGTGGATAAAAAGACCTGGCTGGATCTTCCCATCCGCTACCAGCCCTATAGCAGTACCCTGTATGAAAAGCTGCTGCATATTTTCCTGCGGTAAATTGGAATTTGTGGGGATGCTCAAAGCCTCCCCTGTGTAAGGGGTTGTGCTCCGCGCAGCGAATCAAAATCTCCAT
>CAMCRV010000016.1 GCA_945877365.1 uncultured Clostridia bacterium
TCTTGGCGTCGTGCAGAACTGTACCTGTTTCGCTGCCCTCACGGTACTCCACCGTGTAGCTCAGATCTGTACGCTTCGTGTAGATAAAGACAATCTTGTTCGTGCCGGTGGTAATCGTCACGCTCTTGGTCTGTGCATCAACCGTATAGCCGTCAATCGTCTCGGCAGTCTCTTCACAGATCTCACCGAAGGTCTTGTTTTCCACGGTCTTGGCGTCGTGCAGAACTGTACCTGTTTCGCTGCCCTCACGGTACTCCACCGTATAGCTCAGATCACTTCTGATCGTCCAGCTGCCAGTGAAAGTCACATTGTTGGCAGGCATAGTGAACTTGCCGTCTGTCACAGTGGCATCATCGGTAGTCCACCCGGAGAAGGTATAGCCATCCAGAGAGGGAGCAGCTGCAACACTTAGTGGCGTATTATAATCATGGCTGGCTTTAGCAGGTGCTGCAGGTGCATCTTCCGGAACATCACCGGTGTATGCGTAGGTCACATCAAAGACATTGCGCTCCCACTGTGCCGTCAGGGTCACATTATGCCCCGGCATTACGAAAGAGCCAGCCTGAATCTCCGGAGTTGTCAGATCTTCAGAAGTCCAGCCGATAAATTTGTAGCCGGTTTTGGTGGGAATGGTGCTAACGATCTGGACTGTAGTTCCCTCATTTTTATTGTAGGTGGACTGGATTCCCCAAGAACCGCCTGCCAGGTCATAGTTCACCTGATAGCCCGCTATGTACTTGGCATAGAAATTCACATTTTCCTTTGCCATGGTGTAGGGGAACGCCACCTTGCTGCCGGTGCGGTTGGCGTTGGTATACCAGCCGTCAAAGGTGTATGTCACACCATTCACAATCTTCGTATCAGGCAAATTCTGCACAGGCCCGAAGGGAGAAGTTTCCTCTCCATTCCGATAGTTTTGGGCTGCTTTCCAGATATATCCGGTATCGCCGGCATCCCACAGGTAGTAGGTCGCAGTGCTGATGGTTTTTGCCTTGATCTCCACCGTGCAGTCCACATGGTACCTTTCGTTGTTGGAAATCTTGTAGGGATGCAGGATAATGGCCTCAACATCATCAGGTGATGTAATTCCAGATACTGTTTCCTTAAAAGCTTCGTAGATCACATTCCAGTGGCTGCTACCTCCGGGCACCACATTGCCATTGGTGCTGGCGGGCCAGGAGATAATCCGGCCAGCCGGATTGAAGCAGTTTTTGTTGTTCACCCAAGTAGCGCCTGTAATGTTAATCTTGCCAGCTCCCAGCGTCTTACCCCACTGATCAACAGAGTTGGATGCAGGATTGCTGGTAGGTGTTTTCAGATAGTAGAAATCAGCTTCGTGCGTAGATTCCGTAGTCTCTTTAACGGTAATCTTGTGTTCAGCGGTTTTTGTCGTACCGTCTGCACAGGTCACCGTCAGCTGGATCGTGCCCTCGCCGGGCTGGACTCCAAAGACCTTGCCGGTTTCATCCACAGTCAGGACTTCCGCGTTCAGAGATTCCCAGCTCATCGATGTAATGTCCGCATCCACGGGATCCAGCACAGCGGTCAGATTGATTTCTGTAAAGGCTGTCATCTCCTGGTCGCCTTCGATAGTAACGGATTCCAGCGCAACAGGCTCGGTAACCGTAATCGTACGGGTTGCAGTCATCCCTGTGATCTCATCTGTCAGGGTAACGGTTGCCTCACCGGCAGCTACGCCGGTGACCAGGCCATTTTGATCCACAGTCAGGACATCGGTATTGCCAGAACTCCAGACGAGAGTTGTCTCCGCGCCGCTGGGAGTTATCTCCGCAGCGAGCTGAAGGGTTTTACCAGCATTCACTTCATAGACATCGTTTTCACTGCTGATGCTCAGGCCCGTCAGCGGAGGCGTGCTGACTGTAACAGTGCATTTCTCATCTGCAACAGAATGGGATCCTAAAATGGCATGACCAATTGCGCTCCTGCTACAGTATTTGTGGGTAATCTCCGCTGTTCCCGCGCTCACACCGGTGACAGTGACGGTTGTACCGCTTCCACTGACTGTAGCGACCGAAGGATTCGAAGAAGTCCATTCGTGTCCATAGCCGCAGCTAGACGCGTTCGAAGTGCCCGTTAAGGTGGTCTGCTCATCCACATCAATTTCTTTGTCTTGCAGACTGCCGGTTGCATAAGCGGAACTATCCTCAATCAGTCCGCCGTAATTGATTCCGCTGCCCATATCTGTCTTCTTTTCCGCATACGCAGGGAAGGGTACTGCCGTGCAGATCAGCACCAGCGCCATCAGTGCGGCAATCAATCTTTTCAAAGGTTGCATCATAATGCTTTCCCTCCTGTTTATTTGCTCTTAAGGAAAGAGCTGAACCTTACCAAATGGGTCTGTGCTGATCTGTTACTTGACGCCGGTGATGGTCACCAGAACATTCCAGTAGTTGTTTGCATTCTCTGGGGTAACCACGACGGTCATGGTCTCGCCGGTGACGCCGCAGTCCTGCCAGCTGGATCCGTCCTTGCTGTACTGCCAGGTGATGGTGTACTCCAGATTCTCATAACCGCTGAGGGTAGCCACCAGGGTGACGCTGTCACCATACTTCAGAGAGGTTGGGTTGCCGGCGAGACTGAGGTGGATGGAGCGGTTGGGGTTGAGCTGCTCTTCCAGGGTCTTCTCTGCCTCGGCCTCGGCCTCTTCGGTCTCGGCCTCTTCAGTCTCGGCTTCCTCGGTCTGGGGCTGTGCGAAGGTGATGGCCACGGTCTTGTTGCCGTCCATGGGGATGCTGTAAGTATTGCTGGTGGCGATGGCCACCTCTGCGCCGTTGATCTTCACGGTGACGGTGCAGCCCTCGTTGGGTGCTGCGGTGAAGGTGAGGGTCTCGCCCTCGGTGAGCTTCAGGGAGTAACCATTGGTTGCCTCCGCACCGGCGGCGGTGACCTTACCGTTTTCGCTTCCGGCAATGGCAAAAGCTGCGGTGAAGCTGGCCTTCTCGGCAGGCTTGGCGGCTGCGTAGATTGCGGTGACATTCAGGGCGGTGGTTTCCTTGTTGCGCTCCACCTTCAGGGCGGGGGTCACATAACCTTCCACTGTGGGGAGAACCACATCTGCTACGGTCTGGCCTTCTGCAAAGGCGACGGTGCCGGTCCAGGTGCCTTCGCCCACTGCGGCGCCCTGAGCGTCCACCAGCTTGACGGTGATGGGGAGCTGAGCGGCGGGAAGCACGGTCTCTTCCTCAGTCTGCTCTTCTTCCTTCTTCTCTTCTTCGGTCTGTTCTGTCTTGGATTCCTCTGCCGAAGTTTCTTCGTTCTTGGGTTCCTCAGCCTTGGGTTCCTCGGCCTTGGGTTCTTCTGTCTTAGGCTCTTCTGCCTTAGGTGCTTCTGTCTTGGGTGCCTCGGCCTTGGGCTCTTCTGCCTTAGGTGCCTCTGTCTTGGGTGCCTCGGCCTTGGGCTCTTCTACCTTAGGTGCTTCTGTCTTGGGTGCCTCGGCCTTGGGCTCTTCTGCCGGTGCCGGAGCAGGGGCAGGAGCGGGTGCCGGTGCCGGAGCAGGGGCAGGAGCCGGAGCGGGTGCCGGAGCAGGGGCGGGTGCAGGCTCCTGTACGGCAACCCCCTCGCCCTCGCTGGCAAACAGCCGTGCATTCTGGTTTGACAGTGCAAAGCCAACCACGACGACCACCGCCAGGGTGAAAATCACGAGCTTCTTCCAAATTTGATTTTTCATAACAGCTACCTCACTTTACTATGCTGTAAATTACGAACACTCAAAACCGCTTCCGGGCACAGCCGCGGAATTTCAGCTTTCATAATATAAGACGGTTCAGATTGCAAAAACGGCTCAGATTTTTTGAAAAAATTTATAATTTATTTTCTTTTCCGGTGTTTACAATCGTGACACTGGTGAATCAGAGCTTTTTGGCCATCTGCTCCGGATTTGCGGCATAATTCAGCGCAGTTTCTCTGGAAATAATTCCCTTTTGGAACAGCTGCATCAGACTCATGTCCATGGAAAACATTTCGCCCCGGGCGGAGGTGGCCAGAATGCCGTCGATCTGGTGCACCTTGCTGTCCCGGATCATGGTGCGGATGGCCGGATTCACCATCATCACCTCAAAGGCGGGCACCAGCGAGCCGTCCAGAGCAGGCACCAGCTGCTGGGAAACCACTGCCCTCAGCACCATGGCCAGCTGCACCGCAATCTGCCGCTGCTGGTTGGCGGGAAATACATCAATAATTCGTTCAATGGTATTGGCCGCCCCCAGGGTATGCAGGGTGGAAAACAGCAGATGGCCGGTTTCCGCAGCGGTCATAGCCACCTCGATTGTCTCATAATCCCGCATTTCCCCCAACAAAATAATATCGGGGCTCTGCCGAAGGGCGGCTCGGAGGGCCTTTACATAGGACTGGGTATCGGAGCCGATTTCCCGCTGGGTGACAATACTCTGATCATGCCGGTGGAGGTATTCAATGGGATCTTCCAATGTAATAATATGGCTCTGGCGGTCATGGTTGATCCGGTCGATGAGACAGGCCAGAGTCGTGGATTTTCCGCTTCCAGCGGTGCCTGTCACCAGCACCATTCCCTGCCGGATTCCCGCCAGCTCCATCACCGCTTCGGGGATATGCAGCTGCCGGCTGTCCGGCAGTGAGAACCGGATCACCCGGATCACCGCCGCCAGAGAGCCCCGCTGCTTGAAGGCGCTGACCCGGAACCGGGAGAGACCGGGCACGGAAAAGGAAAAATCATCGTCTCCCGTGGCCAGAAGCTGCTCCATGGAGCGGTTTTGCGCCATGGCATACAGCTGAGTCAGCAGCCTGTGGGTGTCCTCTGGCAGCAGCCGGTCAAATTCGTGCTCAATGTTCTTGTTTTTCCGCAAAGATGCGGCTAATCCTGCAATAATATAGATATCCGATGCGTCTTTTTCCACCGCAGCGGTTAGAAGTGTTTCCATATTCATCCGGGTTATCCTCCGCTCATTTTTCAGGGATTCAGCACCGTCAGGGTGTCCTCATTTCGCCACGGCTGTGCATTTTTCACCTGCCAGCGATGCACAGTGACGCAATCGCCCTCCCGGGTGGCCTCCACCCAGAGAACGAGGCTGTCTGAAATTGTCAACTCCCAGTTGCATTCCCCGTTTTCCATCTCTGCAAGCCCCCGTTCTGCCTGATTACAGGCGGAAAAGTAGGCTTTTTTCTCCTGGGCGAGGGTCTGGGCAAAATCCTGGTTGTTCCGGGCCGAGGACAGGGTCAGCAGGGAGAACACCACCAGCATCAGAATCAGGAACACGCTCAAAAGCAGGCTGGTTCCCATGTGAACAAAGCCCGGCAACTGATAGTTGCCTCTGGTTTTTTTCTCTTTGGCGGCGGAAACCGCCGGGGCGCTGCACGGACTCATCATGGGTTCACCTCCGGAATCCACCGCTCCACTGTCAGATCATAGACGCTCTCCCCCCGGAGATTCATCCAGAGGATGTGTGCGGTAAAAAGCTCGCCTTCCCGCCCGGTCTGCACCTGAAGGGTACCTGTTTCCTCTTCTAACTGAAACAGGTTCGTGTCAACCTTCTCCATCCCCAGCCGCTGTGTCAGCAGCTGCCGGGCATTTTCCCCGGAGGGTGCGCTGCGAAGAAGCTCTGCCGTACAAGAGCAGCGGTTGACTCCCTCCGACAGCTCCTGCGCCTGGGTGGAAATCTGCTGTGCCCGGACGAAAATCCGTACACACAGGGCGCTGGCAAGGGCAAACAGCAATATGGCGATCATCAGCTCCGTCAGGAATATGCCGGATCGCCGGGATACATGGGTTCTTACCATAGGCTACTCCTCGACGGATGAAATGGTCAGGAAGGACTCTGCCGTCTTTCCCTCTTCATCGGTACAGGTCAGATAGATCAGATTATCGCTCTCCTGCCGGGGCAGAAATTCCTTCAGGGGCAGGATCTTCCTGCCGTCCTCGGGTTTTGCATCGGTGCCCTTCTGCACCATCAGCTCCCGGAGGGAGCCGTCGCAGACATACAGATAGGTGCAGTAGGTGGCAGTCTCCTGGGTTCGCTCCAGGATCAGCGCAGGGCAGCCTGCAAAGGAGCCGGCACACACGCCGCCCTCCACATCGTTCTGATGCACCTTTTCCGTGACATAGGCCAGCACCGTCCGGGCGGTATAGGCCCGGGAGGAATCCTGGGCGGTTCTGGTATAGAGATTGGCTGCCATGAGAATCACCATAACCGCCGAAGCCGCAAAGGCCAGCAGCAGCCCAAGAGGGAACATCAGATCCATCATATGCCGCCGGGAAGAAATGTGCATATCAGCCACCTCTTTCCAGAATCGTCACATCCGGCAGAATATTCTCCCCCAGCACCCGGTAGTCCACGAAGAACAGCTCTTCGTTGTAGGTGAGGTGGTAATTTTCCCGAATGTAATCAAGGCTCTGGGGGTAGTGTCCCTCCAGAGCGTAACAAGTCAGAATGCTGCGGTAAAGCGCATCCTCCAAAGCCCGCCTCTGCCGGGTGCGTGTCTGCCGGGAGAATACGGAAACACCCCCGGAAAACAGGGCAAACACTCCCAGAAACAGCACAGCCGACAGCAGCAAGGCGCCGAATTTTCTATTTTTTTCCCTTTGAAACCGGGCCATTCCACCGCCCCCTTACATACCGGAGAGGATGCCCAGCAGCGGGAACATCACCGAAAGCAGGATGATGCCAACCATCACGGAGAGCAGAATCACCAGCGCAGGCTCAATCAGCCCCAGCGCACCGGAAATCCGGCGGTCGGCCTCCTCCTGTGCGTTGGCGGCAATGGTATTCATGGTCTCCGCCACGGTGCCGGTTCTCTCTCCAATGGCGGCCATCCGGGCAGAAAGTCCCGTAAGAATCCCGGTTTTCCGCAGAGCGGAAATCCAGCCCTCACCGGTCAGCATCTCCTGCCGGCACTGATCCAGACGGCTGCGGAAATGATCATCCCCGCTGAGATCTCTCACCAGCTCCAGAGCATACTCCGGATCCAGTCCGCTGCTGAGGGCCAGGTGCATTCCCCCGGCAAATCTGGCAAGACCCAGCATCTCAAACATCCGCCGGGCGGGGGGAATCCGAAAGCAAAGGGCGGAGAAGGCCCTTCTTCCCCGGGTCGTCATGGCAAACCACAGCCCCAGCGCCACCAGCGCGGCGGCAAGACAGCCCAGAACTGTGCCATAGCGGCGGATCATCAGACCCAGATTCATCAAAACCCGGCTCAGGCCGGTCATCTCCGTGCCCAGCTGCAAAAACACCTGATGAAATACCGGCATCACATTGGTCAGCAGCACACCCACAATCAGCAGCATCATACACAGCATCACTGCCGGATACACCACAGCGCTGCGGATACTCTGGGAAATGGCGGCCTCCCGATCAAAATACTCCGTAAGGGCGGTCATCACATCGTCCAGCCTGCCGGTCTGCTCGCCGATGCGAACCATCTGGGTCATATACTCCGGAAATGCGCCGGTCTGCTCCAGCGCCGGGGCGAATTCTCCTTGCTGCGCCAGCTCTTCCTTCAGCCTTTCCAGAAGCTCCTGCTCCTGTCTGCCTTCGGCATCCTCCAGCATCATGTCCAGACCCTCCGGCAGGGAAATTCCGGAGGCAAGGAGCATTGCCATCTGGCCGCAAAAGCCGGAAAGCTCTTCTGCCCCAAAGGGTCTTGTGCGTTTGCCCATAACGGTTTGCCTCCTAGTAGAAGTACTTGGCGATATAATTTCCGCCGTCGCCGATATAGCGTTTCACATCCTCCCGGTCGTTGCTGGCCGCAAGGGTGGGATCCATCAGCGACCAGCTTTTGCCGTCAAAGCGGATGATTTTGTCCACCCATCCGGCCTCCTGCAGGTAAACGCTGATCCAGGCATGGTACGCAGTGCCGGAATAGCCAACCACCAGCTTGGTGGGTATTCCCTGAGTCCGCAGCAGTGCGGTCATCAGAGAAGCATAGTCAAAGCAGATGCCCTTTCCCCGTTCCAGAGTGGAATCAATCTCGGGGATATACCCCAGGGGTACATTGGCTGCCAGCTCCGTGTCATACACAATATTCCCGGTGACATAGTCATAGACCTTCTCCACATAGTCCAGGTCATCCCGGGATTCCTCGGACAGGCGGATGCCGAAGGCCACGGCCTCACTCCGGGGGGTATACCAGACATACTGGTTGGGGTAGAGATAGGGCTTAAACTCATCTGCCTGTTCCAGCCGGAAATCTGCGGAAAAGGCCAGGGCATACATATCATCGTATGCATTTTCCAGCACCTTTACCTCATAACTTCCGGCGCCCCCGGTGAGGGGGAAAACCTCGGCCTCGCCGTGTCTGGCCAGAGAATAGGTGTACACACCGCCCTCCGGGACGGTGATCTGAATTTTTACATTTTCCACGCTGCCCCGGTAGCACAGGGTAAAATATCCCTCGCTCCTCCGGGAGATATCCAGCGTCACAAGCTCGTTTTCACAGACTTCCTCTCCCGGGCTTTCCGGAATCAGGAGGGTGGTGCGGGTCTGGCGTTTTGCCGCCGGATCGGCAATCTCCTCTTCGGCGCAGCCGGAAAGCAGGGTTAGGCTACAAAGCAATATCAAGGCTATAACCGCTGAAGCCCAACGCTTCATCGATCATGCCTCCTTTCCAAATGCCGGGGATCAGTACACCGTCAGCGCCAGCTGCAGGGAGTTTCCGCACCGATCCGCCACAAAAATGTTGAGAGCCTCCCTGGGGAAGCGGAAGGTGACGCTCATGCTCTTCGGATCCCAGGCCTCCGGCGCAATCATCTCGCCGGCTGCAGTCTTGGCGTAGATGCCCTCATAGTCCAGCTCTCCGCTGTCATCCTGGAAGAAGATCACCAGCTTATCCCCCTCCTGAGTGCTTCCCACCAGCTCCGGCGCGGTGACATCCACACCGGTGACTTCCATGCTCTGGGTGGTGGACTGTTCATTGATCAGGGTGACGGTGATTTCCAGATGACCGTTTTCCTCGGGGCGAACCTGATAAACGCCCGTATCCATTTCGTAGACCGGCAGCTTCTTCCCGTTCAGCATCGCGGAAATCCGCCGCAGGGGCAGGAAGCTGGAATAGGTGATCTCAAAGATGGGACGGCCCGGGATTCCCTTTGCGCTGGCCACCACCACCTCGGGGGTCAGGAACAGGATGGGCATCAGCAGAAACAGCGCCAGCAGAATCGCCAGCACCGACCGCTGCAGGGCATAGCGCTCCCTGCGGTAGTTGCTGTAGGATTCCAGGACCTCCAATGGTACAGTATTGGGCTCTGCACCGCAGGCATCAAATACATTTGCCAGCATCTGGCTGGCAGTCGCCTGTGTGATAGGCTTGACCTTATCTTCTTTCTTTCTGAACACGACCGCTCCTCCTCCCTAGCGCTCTATGGTTTTTGCCAGCATATTCCGTCCGCTCTGGAGATAGCGCTTCACGGAACTGACGGAAATATCCATCATTCTGGCAATCTCTTCGATTTTCATGTTGCGATAATACCGCAGAACAATGGCCTGTGACTCCGAAAAGGGCAGGCTCATGATCTGCTTGACGAGGTACTCCTCCTGATCTGCCCGGATGGTGCGAAGCTCCGGGGATTCGTTGTCCCCCCGCTGTTCCTTCCGGAACAGGCTGCTCTGCTCATACTGGTCCTGCTCTGCCTCATATAGTCGCTGCTTTCGATAGATATCGAAGCAGACACGCATATTGATCTGATTCAGCCAGGATACAAACACCGTGGGATCCCGCAGGGTGGTGATGTTTTTCAGAGCCAGTATGTAGGTTTCCTGTATGGCGTCCTGCGCCAGAAATTCATCCCGTAGATAGCGGTAGGAGAACCGATACTGGCGCTGGTAGGTGGCAACATAAAGCTCCGCGAATGCATCGCTGTCACCCATCTGCGCCCGTTTCACCAGCTGCGCCAGATATTGATAGTCCAAACTTGCCACTGCCCACGCCTCCTCTCTTTCCGGAAGTAAGTCACGCCTTCCTAGCCTCTGTGGATTCTGTTATTGGACAGCGCCACCAGATCGGTAATGGTTTTGATCTCCGGTCCCTCTTCAAAGGCTACACCGTAACGGTATTGGATGCATTTACCCTGGGCAGCGGAATTATAGCTGCACACCTTCTTGTCCATGCGGTCCAGAAATATGTCAATATCCGCCCGGCTGCAGTCCTCAAACAAGGCCAGGAATTTATTTCCGCCGTTGCGCCCCACAAAGCACAGGCTCACGGAGGCCATTTTCAGAATATTGGAAAAGTCCTGGATGATGGCGTTGCCCTCGGCGTGACCGAATTCCTCGTTGATCTGCATGATGTTGCTCAACTCCACCATGACGCAGCCCACATTCCTGGGCAGGGGTTTGTCCAGATACTTCTCAATCAGCCGGTCGCAGCTGTGCCGGTTGGCAAGGCCGGAAAGGGGATCGGAATGGACAGCAAAGTCCAGCTCCCGGTAGTCCTTTTTATAGGCGCCGATGAAGCCGAAGTCCACCAGAATGAAGACGAAGCACAGCCCCAGGCAGGCCCAGAGCATGGCGCACACAGCCTTCACCGCCGGGTCGTTGGCGATGGCATGATACAGCTCATACCGGGAGAAGATCATGTAGCCGCAGCCCAGCGCAAACAGAATAAACAGAATCATCTGAATGGTCTTCAGAATGTTATATTTTTTCACGGGTTCATCCTCCCCCTGGGGAAACTTCAATATTTCGCCATGTTAAGATAGTATTCTAAGGTAAGTATAGCACACTTTTTCCGTTCCGTCTACGAAAAGTTGGAAAAACTTTCTGCTTCTTTTTCCAAAAGACGCGGAAAAAGCCCCTGAAGCAATCTTCAGGGGCTTTCACTGTCGAAAAAACCTTCGGGCTTTTCCGATAAAAGTTTGCAGCCTGATATGTATTTTTCCGTCAGGTACACGCCCTGACAGAAAACTATTTTTTCTGCTTATCGGCTTTGCTCAGCCGCTTGATAAATTGGAATTTGGCGAGGAAATGCCTTCCCCTTTGGGGAAGGTGCCCCAGTGCGCACACTGGGGCGGAAGAGGGCGGTGAAGCGTAAATCATTTCTTATGTTTCGGCGAAACGATAGGAGCCTCTCCCGACCTCGCTTACGCTCGGCCACCCTCCCCGAAGGGGAGGGCATTGGCAGACACACCGCCAAATTCCAATTTGCCGCTTTGCTGACTTCAGGCGATATGCACATTTTTTCCCCTTAGGCGGCAAACTCTGCGAATCTTTTCGCCAGTCTCAAGTCTCTAAAGCGTACTTCAGGAGCCGGGATATTCTTCTTCCAGGCGGATGGATGTGATTTCCTTCAAAGGAACCGACTTCCCGTCGGCAAACAGCAGAAGCTGACCGGGGATATCCACCTGCTTCACCCGCCCCCGGGCGGAGTGAATGCATCCTCCGGCCTTTCTGGAATCCGGTCGGAACCACACCACCTCCGCCTCTGGCTGTGTTTCGATGGTGTCCTGAATCTTCCGGATGGCGGAATCCAGCTCCTCCAGGGCATCCTGCGCCAGAATAATCGGCTGCTCCACCACCCGCCCTGTCTCCCCGATGGCATCGTCAAAGCCTGTCAGCGCGGCGAAGGGGGCAAACTGCGCCGCCCGATCCCGTACGGGCATGGGCAGCCGCTGCTGGGAAACCGGCCGGGGGTGATGCAGAATCTGCGCATATCGGTCATCCATGGTCTATGCCCTGTGGCCGCCGATCTGCCGGCTGCGCTCCATAGCGGTGGCTCCTTCCTGAAGATTCATGCCCCTGACAATGGCATTTTTCCCATACTTTTTCCGGATGTCCAGCACCGCCTTCTGCCGGGACTGCTCCCGCCGGAGCCGCAGCTCCTCCGCCGCCCGGCGCTGCTGCTCCTGCTGATCCGTGAAAAAATTCAGCTGCTCCATGGTCTCGGCCTGTTCTTCCTGACGGCTCAGATTGCAGGCAGCCAGGGTGATCCGCCGCACCAGCAGGCGGCTGTCCACGATTTTGTCGTACAGCTCCGTCACCGCCCGGAGGATCTGACGGGTGGAGGCGCTTCGGCCTTCCAGCCGGGCGGTGCCGTGGGCGTGCTTCGGGATTTCCCGACCGTAGTGATCGGTGACAATCCGGCCGCTGTAAGACTGCCGCAGAACAGGATCTTTGAGATTCTCCACATCGTAGCCCACCGTCAGGGTCAGCTGATCCGTCACCAGCCCCTTGTCCACCAGATCCAGCACCAGAAGATCCGCCATCTCCCGGGTCACCAACCGCGCCTGATCTGCCGGATACGGTCTGGTCAGCACCTGACCGGAGCTGAGGCTTTTGGTCTGGGGACGGTAGGCCTTGATATCCGCCATGGTGCAGCTCTCCCAGCCCCAAGCGTGGTCGATGAGCAGCTCAGCGTTGATTCCAAACAGGCGGTACAGAGACTCCCCATCCTGCAAAGAGCGCAGGGCGATGTCTCCCATGGTGTACATTCCATGCCTTTCCAGCTTCCGCTGATAGCCCCGTCCTACCCGCCAGAAATCCGTCAGGGGGCGGTGCTCCCAGAGGGTTTCCCGGTAGCTCAGCTCATCCAGCATGGCAATGCGCACCCCGTCCCCATCCGGCTCCGTGTGCTTGGCCACGATATCCATGGCCACCTTGCAAAGGTACAGGTTGGTGCCGATCCCAGCGGTAGCCGTGATGCCGGACTCCTGCACCACATCCCGGAGGATGGCTCTGGTGAATTCATAGGGGGTCATGCCCCGAGCCTTCAGGTAGGGGGCGGCATCCAGAAACACCTCGTCGATGGAATAGACATGGATATCCTCCGGCGCGGCATACCGCAGATAAATCTGGTAAATCCGGGTGCTGTGCTCCATATACAGGGCCATTCTGGGGGGCGCGGTGATAAAATCCACCGCCAGGCAAGGATCCTCCGCCAGCTTCCGGGCATCCCAGGAGCTGCCCCGGAGCCTTCCGCCGGGGGCCTTCATGGCCCGCAGGGCGTTGGCCTGATCCACCAGCTGCTTTGCCTCAAACAGCCGGGCGCGGCCGGGCACCCCGAAACGCTTCAGGCTGGGGGTAGCGGCCAGGCAGATGGTCTTGTCCGTCCGGGTCTCGTCCGCCACCAGCAGATTGGTGGTCAGCGGGTCCAGCCCCCGCTCCACGCACTCCACCGAGGCGTAAAAGGATTTCAGATCAATGGCAATATAGCATCCGGTTTCCATGGTTTTCCCCCCCCTTATTTCAGACCCGGCAAGCGGTGCGGAAAATCGGAATTTGTCAGGCAGCCGCGCTTGCCTCTCCCTTTGGGAGAGGTGCCCCCGTAGGGGGCGGAGAGGGCCCTCTCAGTCACGGCCTTGGCCGTGACAGCTCCCCCAGAGTGGGAGCCAAGTAATCGCCAAATCCCAGTTTCTCTTTCCATTCACCGTCTTTTCTCCATTATAGAACATCTGTTCGTAAATGTCAAGTCATACAGAAAACATTGGATTTGACTTGCCGGGGCGAAAATGCTACAATTGCCATAGAATTTGCAGCATCAGGAGGTTTCTCCATGAAGTTTATGGAAAAGGCCAAAAATCTGGGTGTCACGGCCATTCAATATCTGGCGCAGGACAATGCCCGGCACAATTCTGAAAAATCCGTCACCCCCGGTATGCCCGAGCTTCTTCGGAAGGTTGCCGCCGAGGGTGCAGTTCTGCTGGAAAACGGCGTCCTTCCCTTTGCCCCCGGCACCCGGCTGGCGGTATTCGGACGCACCCAGATCAACTGGTTTTTCTCCGGCTACGGCTCCGGCGGCGATGTGAACGCCCCCTATCAGGTAAACCTTCTGGACGCCCTTCGCAGCTGTAAGGAGCTGAAGGTCAACGAAGTCCTGGCTCAGACCTATGAGCGCTTCTGCGTGGAGAATCCTGCTGAATCCGGCTCCTGGGGTCAGTGGCCCTGCTCCCATCCGGAGATGCATCTGACGGATGCCGTGGTGAAGCAGGCCAGCACCTTTTCCCCGGATGCCCTGATCGTCATCGGCCGCTGCGCCGGGGAGGATCGGGATCTTCCTCTGGAAAAGGGCGGCTACTACCTCACCGATGAGGAAGTGAATATGCTCCGGCTGGTGACCCGGCGGTTTCCCAACGCCGTGCTGCTGCTGAACATCGGCTCAGTCATGGATCTGTCCTTCCTGAAGGACTACTCCTTCGGCGCCGTGCTGATTCTCTGGCACGGCGGCATGGAAAGCGGCAATGCTGCCGCCGACCTGCTGTTGGGAAAGTCTGTCCCCTCCGGCCGTCTGACAGATACCGTTGCACTGCGCTATGAGGACTATCCCTCCTCCCCATACTTCGGCAAGAAAGAGGGCTGCGAGTACCGCGAGGACATCTATCTGGGTTACCGCTGGCTGGAAACCTTCTCCCGGGACAGGGTTCTCTATCCCTTTGGCTACGGCCTGTCCTATACCACCTTCCAGACGGAAACCGTTACGGAGGATCCCCTGCATTACCGGGTCACCGTCACCAACACCGGCAGCCACCCCGGAAAGCACACCATGATGCTGTTTGTGGAAAAACCCTGCGGCGTGCTGGGCAATCCCGCCCGGGAGCTGGTGAGCTTCGCCAAAACCGGTTTGCTGGAGCCGGGGCAGTCCCAGACTCTCTGCCTGCATCTGACCCCGGAGCAGCTGGCCTCCTATGACGACAGCGGCCTCACCGGTCACAAGTCCTGCTATGTAATCCAGCCCGGCCTGCACCGGCTGTATGTGGGCACCAATGTCCGGGACGCTGAGCTGGTGCATCAGGTATCCGTGGAGGCGTTTCATGTGGTGCAGCAGCTTTCCGAGGCCGCCGCACCGGCAGCTGCCTTCCCCATTGTCTGGAACGACAACGGTCAGCCCGGGGAGCGCACCGCCTCCCCCCGGACGGTGGATTGGAAGCAGAGGATTCTGGAAAACCTTCCCAAAACCCGGTTCATCACCGGGGACAAGGGCTACAAGCTGAAGGATGTGAAAAGCGGCCGGGTCTCCATGGAGGCATTTGTGGCGCAGCTCAGCGATGACGAGCTGGAGGCCATCACCCGGGGAGCAGGCCCCATGAACAGTCCCCTTGGCCCCCGGGGCAACGCCGGTGTCCTCGGCGGCGTAAATGAGTCCCTGCGGAAGAAGGGGATTCCCCCCGTTGCCGCCGCCTACGGTTCTGCCGGTGTGGGGGTGTATGAATCCTGCTCCCTGCTGCCCTGCGGCACCCTGCTGGCCTGCACCTTTGACCAGGAGCTGGTGGAAACCGTCGCCCGGCACACGGCGCAGGAGATGCGTACCCGTGGGGTGCAGGTGCTGCTGGCGCCGGGAATGAACCTCCACCGCAACCCCCTGTGCGGCCGGAATTTTGAGTATTTCTCCGAGGATCCCCTCCTTACGGGAAAAATCGCCGCCGCCTTTGTCCGGGGCATCCAGTCCGCCGGGTGCGCCGCCTGCCCCGGCCACTTCGCCTGCAACAATCAGGAGAAAAACCGGCACAAAGCAGACTCCGTTGTCTCGGAGCGGGCCCTCCGGGAGCTGTATCTCAAGGGCTTTGAGATCTGCATAAAGGAAGCCGCTCCCAAATTCCTGATGACTGGGCACAACAAGCTCAACGGGGTCTGGTGCTGCTGCCACTATGATCTGGCCACCACCATCGCCCGGAGGGAATGGGGCTATCGGGGCTGCTTCCTCACAGACTGGTGGATGCAGTACACCTCCTCTCCGGAATTTCCCAGGCTCCGGGGCAACGGCTACCGGATCCGCGCCGGGGTGGATGTGCTGATGCCCGGCAGCAAAAATGCGCGGGAGCTTTCCGCCAAGAGTGACGGTACCGCTCTGGAAACCCTGAAAAAAGAGGAGGGCATCACCCTTGGGGAGCTGCAAAGCTGCGCCGCCCATGTGCTGCAAAGCATTCTGGAGCTGGAAAATCTGAAATAAGCAAAAAATCCCCCTCAAAAGCGGCTGCAAACGCTGCTTTTAAGGGGGATCTGTTCTGTCTTTTCTTACTCCTCCCAGGGCTGATCGGGGTCAGCCTGATAGGTGTACTGGGTCTGCGGGGGCTGCTGGGGCTCCGGCTTTCTGGGGGGCATACCCTTGTCCTTATTCCGGCTGAAGAACAGGAAGAAGGGCTGGGTGATGGAAAACACGATGCTCAGCACCAGAAACAGCACGCTGTTCTCCGGGTCGCAGGAGGTGTAGATATCGTACACCGCCATATACTGAATCACCGCGGCTGCGATTCCCACCCCTGCCAGCGGCAGAGCAAGGCCGCACACCGTCAGAATCAGTCCCACAATCCTGCCCAGCAGGACATCCTCACTCACATGGGTGAACACGCTGGCAGCCACCTGCGCCACGGCCATGCCGCTGACAATGACGATGGCCACCGTCAGCACCATGGAAATAATGCTCAGCACCACCAGCACCTTCCGCTTGGACTTGATCTGTCCCTTCACCACATAGCGGTACTGGTCGGACAGAGAACCGATGATCCACAGCTTCAGCACCGGCACCCAGCTGAACCAGGCGTTGTCAATGCCCCGGCGCTTTGCCAGGGTGTACAGCGCCAGCGCCGTCAGCACATAGGCGACAATGCCCAGCGTAAAGGACGGCACCTGAAACAGAGCCGACAGCTTGCCGAAATTCAGAAGCTGATCCAGAAATTGTTCAAATTGCATCGAAGTCATACCGTACATCATAAATGTGGTACCTCCTCTATCTATGGAATTGCGAAACTATCATAGCATATCCCGGGGCTGCTGGCAAGACCGCACTTTAAGCCGGTGGTCTCCCACCGGCTCTTAAAGTCATTATTTCATCAGCTTGCAAACCAGCTCGGTGTAGGCGTAGGGATCCTCGATGGGCAATCCGGCCATCAGCTGAGCCTGACAGGTCAGCAGCTGGGCATAGTCCTTTGCCAGAACGGGATCGGCGGTCATGGCCTCCTTCATGGCCTGAACGGCGGCATGATCCGGATTCAGCTCCAGAATTCTGCCCACCTTCATGTCGAAGCCCGGCTCCACCCGCTTCATGTACTTCTCCATCTCGAAGCTCATGCCGTTTTCTGCCTTCATGCACACGGGGTGGCTGCCCAGCTCCGTGGACAGGCGAACCTCCTTCACCTGATCTCCCAGAGACTCCTTCACAAAGGTCAGGAAGCCCTTCAGCTCCTCGGCCTTCTCCTCAGCCTGCTTCTTCTCCTCCTCGGTCTGCAGACCCAGATCCTCGGTGGCTGCATTGCAGGTCTTCTTCTCCTCGTAGGTCATCAGGCTCTGGAAGACAAACTCGTCCACATCCTCGTTGCACAGCAGCACATCGTAGCCCTTGGCGGACAGGGTTTCCACCTGGGGCAGCTTGGCCAGCTGCGCCAGATTCTCACCGGGGGCGAAGTAGATCTTCTCCTGACCCTCGGCCATGGCGTCCACATACTCCTTCAGGCTGATGCGCTTACCCTGCTTGTGGCTGTGGAACAGCAGCAGGTCGGCGCAAATGTCCTTGTGGGTGCCGTAGTCGGAGACGGTGCCGTACTTCAGGTTCCTGCCGAAGGCATCGAAGAACTTCTCATAATTCTCGCGCTCGTTATCCATCATGCTCTTCAGCTCGGACTTGATCTTCTTCTCCAGATTCCGGGCGATGATGGTAAGCTGGCGGTTATGCTGCAGCATTTCCCGGCTGATGTTCAGGCTGAGATCCTGGCTGTCCACAACGCCCCGGACGAAACGGAAGTGCTCCGGCAGCAGGTCGGCGCAGTTTTCCATGATCATCACGCCGGAGGAATACAGCTGCAGGCCGGCCTTGAAATCCTTGGTGTAGAAATCGTAGGGGGCCTTCTCGGGGATATACAGCAGAGCCTTAAAGGAGACGGCGCCCTCGGCGCTGGAATGAATCACCCGCAGGGGCTTGTTGTAGTCGAAGAACTTCTCCCGGTAGAAGGATTCATACTCCTCCTGGGTCACATCCTTCTTTGCCCGCTGCCAGATGGGCACCATGGAGTTCAGGGTTTCCATCTCGGTATAGGACTCGTACTCGGGCTTGTCCTCGTCACAGCCCTCCTTCATCCGGGACTTCTCCACCTCCATGCGGATGGGGTAGCGGATGTAGTCGGAATACTTCCGCACCAGAGAGCGGATCTCATACTCCTCCAGATAGTCGGAATACTTGTCCTCCTCGGTGTCGACCTTCAGGGTCATAATCACATCGGTGCCGGGGGCGGAACGGGTGGTCTCCTCGATGGTGTAGCCGTCCGCGCCGTCAGAGACCCACTTCCATGCGGTGTCCTCGCCGTACTTCCGGGTAATCACGGTGATGGAGGAGGCCACCATAAAGGCGGAGTAGAAGCCCACGCCGAACTGACCGATGATGTCGATATCCTCCTGCTTCTCCATAGCCTGCTTGAAGCCCAGAGAGCCGGACTTGGCGATGGTGCCCAGATTCTCCTCCAGCTCGGCACGGGACATACCGATGCCGTTGTCAGAAACCGTCAGGGTACGGTTCTCCTCATCCCGGGTGATGATGATGGCAAAGTCCTCACGGGAAAGACCCACCTTGTCGTCCGTCAGGGCCGTGTAGGCCAGCTTGTCGATGGCATCGGAGGCGTTGGAGAGAATCTCCCGGAGGAAGATCTCCCGGTGGGTGTAGATGGAATTGATCATCAGATCCAGCAGGCGCTGGGACTCGGCTTTAAACTGCATTTTTTCCATAGTATCGAATTACCGTCCTTCAAATGATTTAGCACTCTAGTTGCTTGAGTGCTAATATTATAGCGCAGCCGCAGAAAAAAGCAAGGGGTTTGAAAAAAGTTCTTTCTTTATTTACAATTATGTGATAGGATTAAAGTGTAGAATTATGTGCCTAAGGGCATTTGCAGAAAAAACGAGAACGAAACGATAAGGAGTATGAAATGATCACAGTATCCAATCTCGGCATGCAGTTTGGCGGCCAGTGGCTGTTCCAGAATGTGGATCTCCAGTTCCTCCCCGGCAACTGCTACGGCATCATCGGCGCCAACGGCGCCGGCAAATCCACCTTCCTGCGGATTCTCACCGGGGAGCTGGACTCCACCAGCGGCTCCGTCACCGTGGACCCGGACAAGCGGATGTCCGTGCTGAAGCAGAACCAGAACGCCTACGACGAATACACCATTCTGGACACCGTCATCATGGGCAACCAGCACCTGTACGATGTGATGCAGGAAAAGAACGCCATCTATGAAAAGCCCGACTTCTCCGACGAGGACGGCATCCGCGCCGCCGAGCTGGAGGCGGAATTCGCAGACATGAATGGCTGGGAGGCCGAGTCCGATGCCTCCCGTCTGCTGCAGGGTCTGGGCATCCCCACGGATATGCACTATGACCTGATGGGTGCCACCGACCCCCGTCTGAAGGTGAAGGTGCTGCTGGCACAGGCTCTCTTTGGCAATCCCGACATCGTCATGCTGGACGAGCCCACCAACAACCTGGACATCGAGGCCATCAACTGGCTGGAGGACTTCCTGCTGGACTTCCCCGGCATGGTCATCGCCGTTTCCCACGACCGCCACTTCCTGAACACCGTGTGCACCCACACCGTGGACATCGACTACGGCAAGATCAAGATGTATGTGGGCAACTACGACTTCTGGTACGAATCCAGCCAGATGGTGCAGGCCATGCTGCGCAATAAGAACAAGCGCAATCAGGAGAAGATTGAGGAGCTGCAGCTGTTCATCCAGCGCTTTTCCGCCAACAAGGCCAAGGCCAAGCAGGCTACCGCCCGGCGGAAGCTGCTGGACAAGCTCACCGTGGAGGAAATGCCCTGCTCCAGCCGCCGGTATCCCTTCGTGGGCTTCCAGCCCGAACGGGAGCTGGGCAAGGACATTCTCACTGTCAAGGATGTATCCGTCACCGTGGACGGGGTGAAGCTGCTGGACAAGGTCTATTTCTCCGTGGGCAAAAACGACAAGATCGCCTTTGTGGGTGAAAATGAGCTGGCGCAGACTGCCCTGTTTCAGATCCTCATGGGGGAGCTGGAGCCGGACGAGGGCAGCATCAAGTGGGGCGTTTCCACCAGCCGCAGCTACCTTCCCAAGGACAACTCCCCCTACTTTGAGGGCAACGAAATGGAGCTGGTGGACTGGCTGCGGCAGTACTCCGCCAAGAAGGACGATGTGTACCTCCGGGGCTTTCTGGGGCGGATGCTCTTCGGCGGCGAGGATGTGTTCAAGAAGGTCAATGTCCTCTCCGGCGGCGAGAAGGTGCGCTGTATGCTGAGCAAAATGATGCTCTCCGGCGCCAATGTGGTGCTGCTGGATCAGCCCACCAACCATCTGGACATGGAATCCATTCAGGCTGTGAACAAGGGTCTGGAGGCCTTCTCCGGCGTGGTGCTGCTGGCCTCTCACGACCACGAGATGCTTTCCTCCACCTGTAACCGGGTCATCGCCTTCCAGCCCGACGGCACCATTGTGGATCGCTACGGCACCTATGACGAGTACCTGTACTGGATGGAGCAGCAGAAGGAGAAGCTGAACTGATGGAAAAAATCTTAAACATCATCACCGCCAAAATGCAGGCGGCCTTTGAAAAGGCAGGGTATGATCCTGCCTTCGGCCGGGTCACGGTTTCCAACCGTCCCGACCTGTGCGAATACCAGTGCAACGGCGCGCTGGCTGCCGCCAAGCAGTACAAATGCGCTCCCATTCAGATTGCTCAGGCTGTGGCAAAACAGCTGGACGCCGCCGATTTTTCCATGATCGACGCCGTGATGCCCGGCTTTCTGAACCTGAAGCTCAGCGACGATTTCCTGCGGCGGTATCTGGAGCAGATGCGCACCGCACCGAATTTCGGCGTGGAAAAGTCCGGGCAGGGCAAAACCATTGTCATCGACTACGGCGGCCCCAATGTGGCCAAGCCCCTGCACATCGGTCACCTGCGCTCCGCCATCATCGGCGAGAGCCTGAAGCGGCTGTACCGGTTCTTCGGCTGGAACGCCATCGGCGACATCCATCTGGGCGACTGGGGGCTGCAAATGGGTCTGATCATCGCCGAGCTGGAGCTGCGGCAGCCTGACCTGCCCTACTTTGACCCCAATTTTGAGGGAGAATACCCTGCCGAGGCTCCCTTCACAATCCAGGAACTGGAGGAAATCTACCCTGCCGCCTCCGCCCGGAAGAAGGAGGATGCCCAGTTTGCCGAACAGGCTCACACCGCAACCTATGAGCTGCAGCAGGGTCGCCGGGGCTACCGGGCCATCTGGAACCACATCCTGCGGCTGTCTGTTGCCGACCTGAAGCGCAACTACCAGAGGCTCAATGTCAGCTTTGAAAGCTGGCTGGGGGAGAGCGACGCCGACCCCTACATCCCTGCCATGGTGGAGGACATGAAGGCCCGGGGCATTGCTATCCCTTCCGAGGGGGCATGGGTCATCCCCGTGGCTGAGGAGGGGGACAAAAAGGAGATCCCCCCCTGTATTCTGGTGAAGTCCGACGGCTCTGCCATCTACGCCACCACCGATCTTGCCACCATGGTGCAGCGGATGCAGGATTTCCACCCCAATAAGATTCTCTATGTCACCGATCAGCGCCAGAGTCTCCACTTTGAGCAGGTGTTCCGTGCCGCCCGGAAGGCCGGCATTATCCCCGAAAGCGTGGAGCTGGAGCATCTGGGCTTCGGCACCATGAACGGCAGGGACGGCAAGCCCTTCAAGACCCGGGACGGCGGCGTCATGCGGCTGGAGCAGCTTATCAACGACATGACCGACTTTGTCCGTGCCAAGGTGGTGGAGAACCAGATTGTGGAAGCCGATCAGGTGGAGGATACCACCGCAAAAATCGCCATCGGCGCTCTGAAATACGGCGATCTCAGCAACCAGCCCTCCAAGGACTATATCTTCGACATGGATCGCTTTGCCGCTTTTGAGGGCAACACCGGCCCCTACATTCTCTACACCATCGTCCGCATCAAGTCCATCCTCAGCAAGTACGGCCCCTGGGAGCAGCTTCCCATTCAGGCATCCGCCAACCCTGCCGCCAAGGATCTGATGCTGGCTATCACCAAATTCGCCCCCGCCATGGAAGGCGCCCTGAAGAGCTCCGCTCCCAATCTGGTGTGCTCCTATATCTATGAGCTGGCAGGCTGCGTCAACCGGTTCTATCACGAGACCCGGATTCTCACGGAGGAGGACGAAGCCAAAAAGGCCGGCTATATTGCCCTGATGGGGCTTGCCAAGGGAATTCTGGAAACCAGCATTGATCTGCTGGCCTTCTCCGCCCCTGAGAAAATGTAATCTGCTTATCGGCTTAACCCAGCTGCCTGATAAATTGGAATTTGTGGGGATGCCCAAAGCCTCCCCTGTGTAAGGGGAGGTGGCAAAAATCTATTGATTTTTGCCGGAGGGGTTGTCAATCCCCCAGTCAGCTTCGCTGACAGCCCCCTTTACACAAGGGGGCCTTTGAGCTCACTAAATAACAATTTATCGGCTTGCCGACGCAAGCCAATATACGCATCCCATAAAAATGTGTCAAAGGAGAGACGGTATGAACAAAAAGAGACTGATCAGCCTGCTGCTGGCATTTGCTATGGCAGCAACCCTGCTGGCAGGCTGCACCGGCCAGAAAAACAGTGTTGAAAAGGAGAAGGAAACCGAAAAAACCTCCATCACCATGTTCCTGTGGGATCGCTCCATGCTCAAGGAGTTCAGCCCATGGCTGGAGGAGAAGTTCCCCGACATCGAATTTACCTTTGTCCAGAGCTTCAACACCATCGAGTACTACAAGGATCTTTTGGCTCGTGGGGAGCAGATTCCGGATATCATCACCTGCCGCCGGTTCTCCCTGAACGATGCAGCGCCGCTTTCCGAGTATCTCATGGATTTAAGCACCACCGAGGTGGCCGGAACCTTCTATTCCAGCTATCTGGATGTGAACCGGGAAACCAGCGGTGCCATCCGGTGGCTGCCCATGTGTGCCGAGGTGGACTGCACCATGGCCAACAAGGATCTGTTTGACCAGTACGGCATCCCCCTGCCTACCAACTATGCCGAGTTCGTGGCTGCCATAGACGCTTTCGAGGCGGTGGGCATCAAGGGCTATCAGCCCGACTGGGACTATGACTACACCTGTCTGGAGACCATGCAGGGCTGTGCCATCCCTGAGCTGATGAGCCTGGAGGGCACCCAGTGGCGCATGGCTTATGAAAGTGAGACAGCGGACAGCCAGGTAGGTCTGGATGATACTGTCTGGCCCAAAGTGTTTGAAAAATACGAGCAGTTCCTGAAAGACATCCGCTTTGAGCAGGGGGATGAGGAGCTGAGGTTTTCCGCCACCATGGAGCCCTATTATCAGGGAAAGACTGCCATGGTTCGCAACACGGCAGCTCTGGCGGACAACATCACTGAGGAACTGGGCATCAACAGCGTTATTCTGCCCTATTTCGGAGAAACCGCTGCGGATAACTGGCTGCTGACCTACCCCATGTGCCAGCTGGCGGTATCCAGAACCGTGGAGCAGGACGAGGCCAAGAAGGCCGCCGTTATGGAGATTCTGCTGGCCATTTTCAGCGAGGAAGGCCAGAAGCACGTTGCCGCCGGCACCTCCGTGCTGTCTTATAACAAGGAAGTGAACATCACCCCCACCGACTCCCTGCGGTATGTGCAGGACTGCATCACCAGCAACCACCTGTATATGCGTCTGGCATCCACCGAGGTTTTTGCCATCTCCCAGAATGTGGGTCATAAGATGATGACCGGGGAGTATGATGCCAAGGCCGCCTATGACGCCTTCAACACCCAGATCACCCACTATGCCGACCCGGATGCGGCAGAGGTGCTGTTCACCCAGCAGAACGCCTATTCCAACGATTTCACCGACCACGGAAGCCAGGCGGCCTCCTCCCTGATGAACACCTTGCGGGCCGCCTTTGACGATCAGATCGCCATCGGCTACTCCCCCGTGGCCACCACCTCCATCTTTGCCGGTGACTACACCCTGCAGCAGACCAAGTGGGTTCTCACCGCCCGGAACGCCATCTACCGGGGCGAATACACCGGTGCCGAGGTGCGCCGCTTCATGGACTGGCTGGTGAATGTAAAGGAGGACGGCTCCAATCCCGTGCAGCACCGCAATCTGATTCCTGTCACCAGCGGACTGGAATACACCGTCACCGAGTATGCGCGTGGCAAGTTCCGGCTGGAAAGCATCACCGTGGGAGGCGAACCGTTACAGGACGATGCCACCTACACCATGCTGCTGGTAGGCGCGGATAACTTCCTGGAGCACCCCACCTTCTGCAACTGCCCCATGCCCGAGGATCTGAAGGCCAGAAGAGAGCCGTATCTTGTCAGTGACTACTCCAGTCAGGAGTGTATGCAGGAGGCTCTGACCAAAACCAGACAGTTCCTGCCTCCCACGGAGTATGTGACCATCCTCCAGGGCGAATAAAACAGCAAAGGAAATCCCCACAGCCATGAACATGACTGTGGGGATTTTTCGCTGGATCCCGGCTTTTCGTCGCAGAGGAAAATTGGAATTTGTGGGGGTGTCCAAAGCCTCCCCTGTGTAAGGGGAGGTGGCAAAAATCTATTGATTTTTGCCGGAGGGGTTGTCAATCCCCCAGTCAGCTTCGCTGACAGCCCCCTTTACACAAGGGGGCCTTTGAGCTCGCTAAATTCCAATTTGTCGTGCCTGCCCTACCTTCCTGCCAGAGCGTTCTGGGTCTGATACAGCTGGGAGTAGATGCCTCCGGTATGTACCAGCTGCTCATGGGTGCCGCACTCGGTGATGGTGCCGTCGGCAATGGAGATGATCCGGTTGGCGTTGCGGATGGTGGACAGCCGGTGGGCAATGATCAGGGTGGTACGACCCACCGCCAGACTATCGAAGGCACGCTGGATCTTTGCCTCCGTGACAGAGTCCAGCGCGGAGGTGGCCTCGTCCAGAATCAGGATGGGGGGATTCTTCAGGAAAATCCGGGCGATGGCAATGCGCTGCTTCTGACCGCCGGACAGGAGGGTTCCCCGCTCTCCCACATAGGTGTCAAAGCCGTTGGGCATGGCCAGAATGTCCTCGTAGATCTCCGCCTTTTTCGCCGCCTCCATCACTTCCTCCCGGCTGGCCCCGGGCTTGCCGTAGCGAATATTTTCCAGCACGGTGTCGGCAAACAGGAACACATCCTGCTGGACGATGCCGATGGCCTGATGCAGGCTCTGCTGGGTCACCTGCCGGATATCCCGCCCGTCGATGCGGATGGCGCCGCTGCTGACATCGTAAAACCTTGGAATCAGCTGGCACAGCGTGGTCTTGCCGCCGCCGGAGGGGCCCACCACGGCGATGGTTTCCCCGGGCTGAACGGTCAGGCTCACATCATGCAGGACAGCCAGATCCCCGTCATAGGCAAAGGACACATGATCCACCGCAATCTCCCCCCGGACATTGTCCAGAGGCCAGGCATCGGGGGCATCGGCAATGGCAGGCTCGGTGCGCATCAGCTCCACGAACCGATTCAGTCCGGCGAAGCCGTTGGCGAACATCTCCGAAAAGCTGGAGAGCTTGCGCATGGGGGTGACGAAGGAGGAAATGTACAGGGTAAAGGTCAGAAGATCCCGGTAGTCCATATCCTCCGCCATGATGAGATAGCCTCCCACGCCGATGACGATGACATTCAGGCTGGTGAGGAAGAACTCCATGGAGCTGGCAAACCGGCCCATGGCCTTGTGAAATTCCCGCTTGGAGGTTTTATATTCCTCATTGGCGGCGGTAAACCGGGCGTTTTCCACAGTTTCGTTGGCAAAGGTCTTGGCGGTGCGGATGCCGGAGAGGCTGGACTCGATCTCGGCGTTGATATGCCCCACCTTCTGCTTCACCCGTCCGGAAGCCCGGCTCATGCTGCCCCGCATGGAGAACACCACCACCAGAAAAATGGGGATGGTCACCGCCACAATCACCGCCAGCTTCCACTGGATGGAGAACATCACCACCAGCGCGCCAAGAATGGTGACGGTGGAGGTGAGGATATCCTCCGGGCCGTGGTGGGCCAGCTCCGTCAGGTCAAACAGGTCGCTGGTGAGGCGGCTCATCAGCTGGCCGGTGCGGTTGGCGTCGTAAAAATCGAAGCTCAGCTCCTGCATATGCCGGAACAGATCCTGCCGGATGTCCGCCTCCACCCGGATACCGAAGGTATGGCCGTAGTAGCAGACAATATAATTGAGAAATGTCCGCAGGACATAGGCCGCCGCGGTAAACGCCATCACCAGAAAAAAGGTGCGGTACAGGCCCCGGGGGAGCATATCGTACAGGGCGCTTCTGGTCACCAGCGGAAAGGCCAGATCCACCGCGGCGATGCCCACGGCGCAGCTCACATCCACGGCGAACAGCTTTTTATGCTTTGGAAAATAGCTCAGGAAAATCCGCAGCGGAGAACGCTGCCGGTAATCCTTGGTAGTCATGGCAAAAACCTCTCTTTCTTTTCCCACATTATACCGCATTTTTTTCAAGTTGCAACAGAAGTTCTTCCAAAAACCGGAAAAATGTGATATTCTGAATCAAACACGAAAATAGGGGCGGATTATATGGAGATTATCGATTCCTGTGCAGATTATTGCGTCTGCGCCAAGCCGGTGGGACTGGACGCGGAGCAGGGAGTACCCAGCCAGCTGACTGTTCAGCTGGGGGGAGAGTTTTTCCCCATCCATCGGCTGGATGTAAATGTAGGAGGCGTGATGGTTTATGCCCGGAACAAATCCGCCGCAGCCGCCCTGTCCAGGGCGGTGCAGGAGGGCACTATGGTGAAGGAATATGTGGCCATGGTACACGGCACGCCCCCGGAAACCGGGGACTGGGAGGATCTTCTGTGGAAGGACAGCCGGAAGAACAAGGTCTTTGTGGTACGCCGTCAGCGTGCCGGGGTGAAACCGGCGCGGCTGGAATTTCGCCGTCTGTCCGCCGGGGCGGAAAGTCTGGTGCGCATCCGGCTGCACACCGGCCGCAGCCACCAGATCCGGGTGCAGTTTTCCAGCCGGGGCTATCCTCTGGTGGGGGATCACAAGTACGGCTCCCGGTCGGAAAAAACGGCTCCCATGCTCTTCTCCTGCGCCCTGACCTTCCCCTGGAAGGGGCAGGAAAAGCACTACGAGCTGCTGCCGGACTGGGGAAAATGATCAGTTTTTGCCGTTCACAGTTTGTTCATATCATGCAGTATGCACAAAATTTCTCTGTACTTTTTGATATGCTTAATACTTTCTTAATAAAATCTGGCTTAAATATTTAACACCCCTGGGATATAATACGAGTGTAACAACGAAGGTTAACATTCTTTTTCATTTTCTTACCTCTCTTTTTCTCTGAAGAAACCCCCGGTATGGTCTGGTCAACCACACCGGGGGTTTCTCATGCCCGGATGCCCGGGCAGGCTCTTACGAGTTTTTAGTCTGGCGGTAATCTTTTTATCCTTTGGGCCTTCCCGGTTCTGTCCGGATGCCCGGACGGGCACTTACGAGAATCGAGACTGGTAGTAATCGTTACATCCTTTGGGCCCGCCCGGTTCTGTCCGGATGCCCGGACGGGCACTTACGAGAATCGAGACTGGTGGTAGTCGTTACATCCTTAGGGCCCGCCCGGTTCGTTACTGCCTGTGTGATCTGTTATATGTCATTGCAAGCCAATACAAAGTATTGGCGTGGCAATCCGTTCTCCTAACTCCTAACTCCCTCCTGCACCAGATCCCGCATTTCCGCCTGACCGCAGGTGGTGCAGACGATGCTGTAAACAGGCTCCTTCCCCTGCTGTTTGGCAATGGCCTCGTCAAACTGCTTCAGCATCCGCTGCCGGTCTTTGGGCAGGCTGCCCCGAATCCGCAGCAGGACAAAATCATGGAAGCTGTCCAGCACCGTATCCTCCAGAAGCTCCGTCAGCAGCCTTGCTTCCTGTAAATTTTCCGCTTCATCTGCCGGGCGGAAGGTGCCTGCCTCCACGCAGCGGTACAGCGGCGCTTCGGTGTGCAGAAACAGGGAGAAATTGGTGACGGACACCGGCTTCGTCTCATTGAGGAAGGCCGCCGTAGCCCGGGCATTCTCCTCACCCCGACCGGCTCCGGCGATGCCGGTCATGATGTGGGCAGCATACTCTATACCCACGGCCTGAATCCGGGCAATCTGTGCCTTTGCCTCAGCGGAATTGTGATCCTTATCCATAAAAGCCAGAACATCGTCCAGCCCCGTCTCCACCCCCAGATACAGCCGCTTTACCCCCAAATCGGCCAGCTCTTTCAGCTGGGCATCGCTCTTTTGGGCGATGCTGGTGACGGTGGCGTCCATGTGCACCCGCCGGCACTCCGGGAAGCAGGCGCGGATTCGGGTGAGAATCTCCACCAGGTGGTCATAGGGCAGCTGGAAGGCGCTGCCGTCTCCCAGAAAGACGGTTTTGGGATTTCCTCCCATGTCCCGAACCCGGTGCAGCTCCGCCTCCACCTGAGAAATGGGCAGAATCCGGTAAGACAGATGTTTGAACAGTGTGCAGAACTTGCACCGGTTGTAGCAGCAGCCCACGGACACCGGCAGCATGAATGCTCCCCGTTCCATGGGCGCACGGCAGATCTGACCCTCGTATTCCATGGTATTCCTCCTTTTTTATCGCTCCACCGCCAGCTGCAGCTGACGGGCAATGGGGCGCAGCAGCTCCGGCTGCATTTTTTCGATTTTCCGGTCATAGGTCACAAGGCCGTTGACCTCGTCCTCCACATCGCTGAGCTGGGTATAGATGGCGGCGCACAGCCCCCGCTCCACGCAGGGCAGCACCTCCTGGATATACAGCTCCCGGACAGCCTGATTCAGCTCCTCAGCAGACCGGTAGCCGCCGTAGCCGTAGCTCTTGTCGGGATTGAACATATGCCCCTCCGACTGATAGGTTTTTCCCCCGAACTCCGACAGAATCAGGGGCTTTTTCCCGTCAGCCTTCAGCTGCACCTTCCGGAAGTACACATGGCGGCTGTCCAGCAGGTCGCTCCTCTGCCGGAACCAGCCGGAGACGGCGTCCACAAACCGGGTGTCGTCCAGCTCCAGCAGCCGCTTGCAGACTGCCTTGCTGTCAAACTGCCCCCAGCCCTCATTGAAGATCGTCCACAGGCAGATGCAGGGGTAGCTGCCCAGCAGGCGAACCGTTCCCTCCATTCCCTCCAGAAACCGGCGGCGGCACAGAGGGTCTGTGTGGAGGATTTTGTCCCCCAGCCGCTGGATGCCCGCAGTGGGCAGGCTGGTATCCCGGAAAAAGCTGTAGGCGCTGTTGTTCACCATATCCTGCCAGACCACCATCCCCAGCCGGTCGCACTGATAGTAGAATTCCTCCGGCTCCACCTTGATATGCTTGCGCAGGGTGTTGAAGCCCAGCTTCTTCATGGCCAGAATGTCGTCGGCGTAGCTCTCCGGGGCAGGGGGTGTATAGATGCCCTCCGGCCAGTAGCCCTGATCCAGCAGGCCGTGGAAGAAATAGGGCTTCCCGTTGAGGCACAGCCGGGGGTACTTTCCGAAGGTCTTTACCTCCAGCGAGCGGATGGCAAAATAGGACTCCACCCTGTCCTCCCCGGCTTCCAGTGTGAAGTTGTAAAGGAAGGGATCCTCCGGGCTCCACAAATGGGGGTTTTCCGGGGCGATGGTGACCTTTCCATCGGTCAATGGGAATTCTCCCAGCCCCTCCACCAGCACCCTGCCCGGCAGAGGGATGCCAATATCAATGGTTACGGCAAAGCCCCGGTTTTCCACCCGAAGCTCCTGAATATAGGTTTCCGGCACGCTTTCCAGCCACACCGTCTGCCAGATGCCGCTGACGGGGGTATACCACATTCCGCCGCGCTTCATCGTCTGCTTTCCATAGGGGAAAGAGGGATCCCGCAGGTCGTCCCGGCAGCACACCGTCAGCACATTCTCCTGCTGCAAAGCATGGGTAATATCCCAGGAAAAGGGCAGATAGCCCCCCTCATGGATGCCCACTCTGTCTCCGTTGAGGAACACCTCCGCAGTCTGATCCGCTGCCCCGAAGTGCAGCAGAACCCTGCCCCGGCAGAAATCCTCCGGCAAGGTAAAGCTGCGGCGGTACCACAGCTGCGTCCCCTCCGGGAAATGCTCCCCCAGCCCTGACAGCCGGGACTCCGGGCAGAAGGGCACCAGAATTTTCCGACCCTCAAAGGCCGGCTCCCCCACGGCAAAGTCCCATTCACCATTGAGGTTTACATAAGAATCCCGGCGCATCCGGGGTCTGGGATAGGCCGTCCAGGGGGTGCCGGTAAGGTTCTCCCCCCGGGGCGTCGTCAGTTCACACAGCATGGGAATCCTCCTTTTTTTGTTTCCGCAGCACCACCCACAGCAGAAGCAGCAGCACCAGCCCTGCCCCGAAGGCCGCCAGGAAAATATTCGCGTTGGGAATGAAGGAACGGGTGCCGTCGTCATTGAGCACCGTCCGGGCATTCTTCAGCACCGCCGCGCCGATGGCCGGGCCGATGACCCCGGGCACCAGCACCTGACTGAAAATCCGCAGCCCCTGAAACATTCCGGATTTGTTTTTGGGGGTGCAGTCCCGAATCCGGGCTCCCAGCACCGCGCCGCCCCCCAGATTGCCGCACATCATCAGCAGGCTCCCCACAAACACCATAGCGGTATTGCGGAAGAAGTAGAGCACCCCATAGCCTGCCATCAGCAGCCCCACAGGCAGAAGCACCGCGCGGCAGAAGCCCCTGCGGTCGTAGACCCGGCCGTAGAAGGCGGTGAACACCGCCGCCAGCACAATGGCAGGTGCCATCACCAGCACATAGTTCTCCATTTCCAGCGAAACACTGTAGTAGAGAATCAGGTAGGGCATGAAAATCTGAATGGAGATGTTGAACACCGCCACCAGCGCGAAGGTGATGTAAAGCGACCGGTTGTCCCGGATGACACCGGGACGAAAGCCGTAGAAAATATTGGCAAAATACCTCTGATTTTCACGGGTGTCCACCCGGGGCTCCTGCATCAGGAAGAAGCCCAGCACGCCCATGGCCAGCACCACCACGCCGATGATGGTGAAGATGGATACCCAGCTCTCCCCCCTGTCCAGATCGAAGCCCATGAAGCCGCCGAACACCACCAGCACCGCCAGCAGGGGCATCATGGCGTTGATGCCCTCCGCCGCGCCCCGGTTGGTCTCGTCGGTCATGTCCGTCAGCCAGGCGTTGAAGCAGGCATCGTTGGCGGTGGAGCCGAAAAAGGTCATGACACAGTCCATGATGATCACCAGGGTCACGCCCACCGCCGCCACGGACAGCCCCGGAAACACAGCGGCAATCACATCCTCCCGGATGAAGGCAAAGCTCCAGATGGTAATGCCCCAGATCAGGTAGCCGCCGCAGATGAAGGCCTTGCGCCTGCCCAGCTTGTCGCTGAGGGCGCCCATCAGCAGGGTGGTCACGGCGGCAGCCACAGCGGAGGCCGCCACCATGGCGGAGATCGCCCCGGCAGAGGCATGGAACATCCTGTAGAGGAATACATTAAAATACATATTCTCCACAACCCAGGCCACCTGACCCACAAGGCTGAAGATCACCAGCGTCAGATAAAATCGCGCCTTTCCGTTTTTCATGGACAGCACCCCGCTTTACAACCTTTTCACTCATGCACTTATGGGTTTTCCTCAGCCGCGTGATAAATTGTTATTTGTGGGGATGCCCAAAGCCTCCCCTGTGTAAGGGGAGGTGGCAAAAATCTATTGATTTTTGCCGGAGGGGTTGTCAATCCCCCAGTCAGCTTCGCTGACAGCCCCCTTTACACAAGGGGGCCTTTGGGTGCGCCAAATTTCAATTTATCAGTTTACTGACTGAAACCGATATGCTTTTTCTTTAATTTACCACAGCCCCGGTGGGGTGTCAAGGGACGCCGCGGACATCTGACAGCCCGGGGCGGACAGATTTCGTCCTGTTGTTTTCCTCACAGGTTGGTTTTTCCAGAAGTTGTAACACAAGTGTAAACGATCCTGTATTTTCCTGAAAAACTTCCTGAAAACTCTTTGCAAACAGCGAAAAATATGTTATAGTATCTTGAGTTTGGTCTATATACAATTCAAGACGAGATAAAGAGGCTCTGTATATGAAAGATTTATCCAATATTTCCGTGGTTCTGCCCTCTCTGGATCCGGATGAAAAGCTGAACGCCGTCATTGACGGCCTGCTGGAGTATGGCTTCACCGACATCATTCTGGTAAACGACGGCAGCAAGCCGGAGAATCTGCACTACTTTACCGACGCCGCCGCTGCCCACCCGGAGATTATTCTTCTCCACCATGAAGTGAACAAGGGCAAGGGCGCCGCTCTGAAAAACGCCTTCCGGTGGTTTCTGGAAAACCGCCCCGATGGGCTGGGCGTAGTCACCGTGGACGGCGACAACCAGCACCACCCGGCGGACACCCGCGCCTGCTGTGAGCATATGCTGGAAACCGGGCACTGCGTGCTGGGCTGCCGGGACTTCAATCAGGAGGATGTCCCCGCCCGGAGCAGCTTCGGCAACAAAACCACCTCCATGGTGTTCAAGATCTTCTGCGGCATGACCATCTCCGACACCCAGACCGGCCTGCGGGCTCTGCCCCGGAAGGCTGTGGAGGAGCTGGTGGACGTGGCCGGCGACCGGTTCGAGTATGAGACCAATATGCTGCTGGCCTTTAAGACCAAGGGCATCCCCTTTGACGAGGTGAAGATCCGCACCGTGTACATCGAGGAAAACAAAAGCTCCCATTTCCGGGTGATTCACGACTCCTGGCGGATTTACAAGCTGATTCTGGCTCACTTCTTCCGCTACACCCTCAGCTCTCTTACCAGCTTCGTGGTGGATGCCTCCGGGGTGTTTCTGCTGACCAAGCTGCTGGCCGGGGTTCTGGTGGATCCCATGCTCAGCGCCGTGTCCACCATTGGCGCCAGAGTGATCTCCTCCCTGCTGAACTTCTTTATGAACAAGAATCTGGTGTTCCAGACCAGGGTCTCCACCGGAAAGGCCATGGTTCGGTACTATCTGCTGGCCCTGCCCCAGATGGCAGCCCAGTGGATTCTGAATCAGGGCTTCTACACCCTTCTTCGCATCGGCCCCGAGGCCGCAGGACTGCGAACCCTGATCCACATTCTGGTGATGACCGTCCTGTTCCTTATCAGCTTCACGATCCAGCAGCGCTGGGTCTTCGCACCGCAAAAATCCAACTAAGAGGTACTTACTTATGGCTAAGAGAAATCAGATGTCTTACGATGACGGCTATCCCATGGATGCCGCCCCCGTTAAGAAAAAGAAGAAAAAAGGCGGCCTGCTGGGTCGGATCATCCGCAGGTTTTTCCTGCTGGTATTCACCGTGGTGATTCTGGCGGTGACAGCCCTGTGCCTGGTGATGAATCTGGTGTTCAACGGCCCCTCTCCTGCCGCCCGGCAGGTGCTGACCATGTCCCTGACGGAGGCCAGCGCCACCAAATGGGTGCCCGGCCTGTTCATGGATGACGAGACCGTGGCAGAAATCCGGAAAAATGTGGAGTTTGAGCTGCCCGAGGAAGTGTCCGACACCTCCTCCGTGGTGATCAACAAGGATCACGCCCTCAGCGGCGCAGGCAGCGAATTTGCCAACTGCCCCGACGGCATCTATATTGAGGAGATCTCCGGCGCCACCTACAACGCCCATGTGATGATCATTCAGGATCCCAGCCGGGTCTACATGGCCACCTCCACCGACGGCAAGTTCTCCGAAAGCATCCCCGGCACCCGAATCACCGATGAGATCGTCACCGAGGGTGCCATCGCCGCCATCAACGCCGGTGCCTTTAACGACGACGGCACCGCCAACACCTATGTGGGCTCCATTCCCGCAGGTCTTGTGGTGTCCGGCAGTGAGATACGCTCCAACATCTACAAGGACATGGTGCCTGAGGAGGGCTTCGTGGGCTTCAATGAGGACGACATTCTGGTGGTCGCCAAGTCCATGACCCCGGAACAGGCCAAGGAACAGCGCATCCGGGACGGCTGTGAGTTCGGCCCCGTGCTGATTATGAACGGCGTGGTGAATCAGGAGGCCTACAACTCCGCCTCCGGCTACAACCCCCGTACCGCCATTGGCCAGCGTGCCGACGGTGTGGTGATCTTCCTGTGCATCGACGGCCGTCAGGCCGGTTCCATCGGCGCTTCCTATAAGGATGTCATCGACATCATGAGCGAGTACGGCGCCGTAAACGCCTGCAACATGGACGGCGGCTCCTCCTCCGTCATGCTCTACAACGATGTGGACGGCCGCTATGCCGACCGGGACTATCACGATATCGACAGCTCCGAGACCGTGAAAATGGTCAACAACTACTCTGTGCTTCAGTCGAAGCCCAGACGCATGCCGAACTTCTGGATGGTTCGGCCCGCCAGCGAGGGATAAGCCATGTATCAAGGAAAATTTGACAAAAAGGGCAAAAACAGCTCTATGAGCGTGGAGGAGATCGTAGCCTCCCGCAACCGCAGCAGCCGGGAAACCCCTTCCGCCTCCCGGCCTGACCCCACCCGGGCAGCCGCATCCCGCACCGCCTCCCAGAGCGCCCGAGCTTCCCAGCCCGGCGCAAGAGCCCCCCAGACCGGGGCAAGAACCGCCCCTCAAGCCCAGCGTTCCGCCCAGACCGACAGCCGGGCTCCCCAGCAGGGCAGCCGTGCCTCCCAGTCCGGCGCAAGAGCTGCCGCCGGAAGACCCCAGTCCCCCGCCCCCAGCCGCCGTCCTGCCCCTGCGCAGGCCGTGGTAGCCGAGCCGGAGCGCCGGGGACCCCGTCTGGGCAGCGTCATCTTCTACACCCTGTACTTTCTGTTCATCTTCCTGTTCTTTGTGGGCACCTTCCTGGGGCTGAACTGGCTCCACGGCTGGCTGACGGCCTATGAGGCTGCCCAGCCCACCGTCAAGTGTGAGGAAGTGTTCCAGCAGGTCTTCGGCAACCCCGACTGGGGTGCTCTGTACACCGCCGCCGGAATTCAGGACACCCAGTTTGAGGGTAAGGAACAGTTTGTCTCCTACATGACCGATCTGGTTGGAAACAGCCAGCTGAGCTATCAGGAGACCTCCGCAGGCCTCTCCGGCGATAAAAAGTATTTTGTCAAGCTGGGCGATCAGAAGCTGGCCTACTTCACCCTGACCCCCCATGGCAGCACCGAGAAGGTCACGGACATTCCCGACTGGCAGCTGGGGCAGATCGGCCTGTTCTATGAGCGCAATCAAGGCACCCTGATACAGACCGTGGACGGTCATGTGCCCTCCATCAACGGTGTGCCTCTGACAGAGGACTACATCATCCAGAAAACCGCCATGCGCGCTGACAACGCAGGCTTCCTGCCTGCCGATGCCACCACTCCCGGCACCAGCATCTACCGCATCGACGGCCTGCTGACACCCCCTGTCGTTACGGTTCTGGATAAGGACGGCAATGTGATGGAAGCCCCCTACGACAGCGAAAAGAATATGTATGTGGAAAAGGCCGATGCCATCTCCATTCCCGATGACCAGAAGCAGCTGGCTCTGGAGGCCATCAAGGTCTACGCCAGATACCAGATCAAGGAAGCCTCCACCGACACCGTGGCCAAGTATTTTGACAGCAGCAAGGATGCCTACAAGAGCATCATGCAGACCGTGCTGACCTGGACCAAGGGCAACAACGGCTATGAATTCACCGAAGATTCCGTCACCAGCTACAGCCGCTACTCCGACAGTATGTTCTCCGTCTATGTCTCCACCAAGCTGAATATCAAGCTGCTGGACGGCGGCACCACCGACAAACCCATCAAGGCAACCCTGCTGTTTGAAAAGGTAAACGGCAACTGGAAGGTCACCAAGATGACCAACGCCGACATCGGCCAGCCTGTGGGTCAGGTGCGTCTGACCTTTATGAAGAACGACACCGTTCTGGAATCCAAGTTCTACGATATGGAGACCGACTCCCTGACCACGCCTCTGGTATCCGACGAGGAGGGCAAGACCTTCTCCGGCTGGTATGAAAAAACCACCGATGACAGCGGCAAGGAGACCTTCTCTCTGGTCTTCACCCCCGACGAAAACGGCCATGTAACCCTGCCCAACGGCACCGTTCTGTCCCCCATGACACTTTACGCTCTGTACGAATAAGGAGGAACCATGCTGGGAATGTTAAACGCACTGGCAGTGTCCTTTGACCTGCCTATTCTGGACTGGATTCAGGCTCATCTGCAATCCGGCTTTCTGGACTTCATCATGCCGATCATCACCCTGTTCGGCGACGGCGGCATCTTCTGGATCGCCTGCGCGGTGATTCTGCTCTTCTTCCCCAAGACCCGGCGCACGGGTCTTGGCATGGGCTTTGCCCTTCTTATGGGTCTGGTCATCTGCAATATGATATTGAAGCCCATTGTAGCCCGCCCCCGTCCATACGACCTGCAAATGACCCTCTACGGCAGGGAAATTCTCCTGCTGATTGGGCGGCAGAGCGACTTCTCCTTTCCCTCCGGCCACACCATCGCCTCCTTTGAGGCCTGCACGGTGCTGATGCTCAGCGACAAGCGGCTGGGCATCCCGGCTACGATTCTGGCAATCCTCATCGCTTTCTCCCGCCTGTACCTGTATGTCCACTACCCCACCGATGTGATCTTCTCCCTGCTGGCCGGTACCCTCTTCGGTATCCTTGGCTACACCATCGCCCAGCATATTCCCCTGCCGGAAGGCAAAAAGGGAAGATTTGAATCCCGATAATGTGAAAATCCGCAGCTCCCATCCCGGAGCTGCGGATTTTATTCTTACGATTCATGCATATCGGCCTGACTCTGCAGATGGGTAGAGCAGAATTTGGCGGCGAGTCGCCGCTGACAATGCGTTACGGACTGCGGGTGGACATTTCACATCCTTTGGGCCCCTCGACCGGAACTGCGTAGGTTATATAGAATAGACCACCACCGCAAAAACGAACCGGGCGTGCCCAAAAGATGGAAAGATTACCACCCGGGCGAAAGCTCGCATTGCCCGTGGGGGCATCCCCACAAATTCCAATTTATCAATCGGCTGAGGAAAACCCATAAGCACAATTATCAATTTTCAATTGTCAATGAAACAACAATTCCCCTCCGCTCAGGCATCACAGCGGCAGGAATGCCGCCAGCACCGCAAACGCAACCGCCGGCAGAAAGTTGGCCACCCGAACCACCTTGCCCCATACCAGATTGATGCCCACGCAGAAGATCAGCACATTTCCCACCAGAGACAAGTTGGAAAGGGCTGCCGCCGTCATCCACGGGGCAATCCACCGGGCCATCAGAGTGATGCTCCCCTGCAGCACCGCCACGGGAATCAGGGAAAACACCGCCCCCTTGCCCATGGAGCTGCTCATAACCATAATAATAATGAGATCCAGCACCGCCTTGGTGGCCAGAATGGAGTAGTCCCCGGAGATACCGTCGGCAATGGAGCCCACAATGGCCATAGCGCCGATGCACACCGTCAACGACGCGGTGACAAAGGCATCCACGAACCGGGAATCCCGGCCGTTTCCGGTTTTCTCCCGGAGAAAGACACCAAAGCGCTCAAACCCGGCCTCGATGCCCAGCAGCTCTCCAACCAGACCCCCAAGGGCGAGGCAGCCCACCACCAGCATGGCGCCATCGCTTTCCACCTGATTCCCGGAGACCTTCAGCATTCCCTCCAGCGCACCGGCAATCCCCAGAAACAAGGTACTGATACCGCAGGCTTTCATAAGGGTATCCTGTACATTTTCTTTCAAAAACCTGCCAAACACTGCTCCCAGCAGCCCTCCGGCTGCGATGGCAGCGGTGTTGATCAGGGTACCCAGTCCAATCATATCTACCTCTCCATTCCCGGCAAAATGCCGAAAGCTGAGGTTATTCTACTCCTCTTCCCCGCCGTTGTCAACCACGGACGGACAGTTGTTTTCTTCTATCGGCGTGTAAAATTTTTTACATCCGCTTTCGTTCCCGCAAAAGAATTTTTTACCCTGTAAAAATTTTTACAAAAACAGTCAAGCATATTTCTGGAAGACGGTCGGCTCTTGCAGTATTATAAGAGTGCAAATTGTTTGCAGAAAGAGGAGGAATTATTCATGGAAGCTTTAAAAATCGCCAACAGCCTTCCCATGTGGCTGGCCTGCGGCATCGCCGTTGTTCTGGTGATCGCACAGGCACTGATCTTCATTAAGAAGGCTATGGATGCAGCCCCCGAGGTGGGCGTTACCAAGGAGCAGGTCAACAAGGCCATCAAGAGCTCTGCCCTGACCTCCATCGGACCTTCCATCGTGGTGCTCAGCGGTATGCTCTCCCTGCTGGTCAGCGTGGGCGGCCCCATGGCATGGATGCGTCTGTCCTTCATCGGCTCCGTCATGTTCGAGTCCATCGCCGCCGGTATCGGCACCGGTGCTGTGGGTGTTCAGCTGGGCGTTGACGAGCTGACCCCCCTGGCTCTGACCATGGCCGTGTGGACCATGATCCTGGGCTCCGTGGGCTGGATCATCTTCTCCACCTTCGCCGCTGACAAGATGGAAAAGATTCAGGCCAAGGTTGCCGGCTCCAACCCCGCCGGTCTGACCATCATCTCCAGCGCAGCCATCATCGGTGCTTTCGCCGCCATGTGCTCTCAGAAGCTGGTGGCTCTGAACAAGGCATCCGTGGCAACCATTCTGGGTGGTCTCATCATGTTCGTTATGATGCAGATTACCAAGAGCGAAAAGCTGGCCAAGCTCAGAGAGTGGAATCTGACCATCGCTATCCTGCTGGGCATGATTATCACCGCTGTTCTGTAAGGAGGGAAAGACCATGAAAGAGAATTTCTACAGCCTGGAATACCTGCCCAAGATGCACCGGATCGGTAAGATCATCGGTGTGGTGGCAGTTCTCGCATCCTTCATGCCTGCCCTGACCCTGGGCGTGGTCTATGGCCTGTGGCCTGATATGGCCGCCCTGGGCACCGCCGCTGTGAGCGCTATCGCCTCCTTCGGTGTGCTGTGGTTCGTGGAGCCCCTGTCCTACTACCCCGTTGTGGGTCCCGTGGGCACCTACATGGCCTTCGTCTCCGGCAACATCTCCAATATGCGTATCCCCTGCGCCTCCATGGCTCAGATTTCCGCCGAGGTTGAGCCCGGCTCTGACAAGGGCTCCATCATCGCCACCATCGGCATGGGCGTGTCCATCGTCATCAACACTCTGGTTCTGACCATCGGCGTGATCGCCGGCAGCTCCATCCTGTCCATGCTGCCTGCCAGCGTGGTGGGCGCTCTGAACTACCTGCTGCCCGCTCTGTTCGGCGCTCTGCTGGTCCAGTTCGGCATGAAGAGCAAGAGCCACACCGTTCTGATGCTGGTCATCGGTATCCTCCTGAACATCGCCATCAACGGCGGCGTCTTCAGCTGGCTGCCCGGTGCCAACAACTACCTGAGCACTCTGGTCTGCGTCTTCTCTTCCATCGCCATCATGATGGTCGTCAGCAAGAAGAAGGCTGCCAAGGCAGCTTAACCCTCTCTTCCCGAGGGTATCTCTCAAGGAGGATTGTTAATGTCCAAGCAAACCGTTTTTGATAAAGTCAACGCGCTGGAAGGCCTGTGCAGCAGCTCCTGCCAGTTTCTGTGGGACAACCCCGAGGTGGGCGGCACCGAGGAGAAATCCGCAAATTATATGCGCAAGCTGCTGAAGGACGCCGGCTTCACCATCGTCAATGAGGAGAAGCTGCCCCACGCCTTCTATGCCGAGTTTGGCAGCGGCCGGCCTGTCATCGCCATTCTGGGCGAATATGACGCGCTGCCCGGCCTGTCCCAGAAGGTCTGCCCGGTGAGGGAGCCCGTCAAGGATGGAGCTCCCGGTCACGGCTGCGGCCACAATCTGCTGGGCTCCGCCTCTGTCACCGCCGCCATCGCCATGAAGCAGGTGATGGAGCAGGAGAAGCTCCCCGGCACCATCCGCTTCTACGGCTGCCCCGAGGAGGAGCTTCTGTGCGGCAAGGTGAAGATGGCCTACTACCATATGTTCGACGGCTGCGACTGTGCCATCGCATGGCACCCCGCCTCCAGCAATATGGTGGTGGATCAGTGCTATCTGGCTTCTGCCTATGCAAGATTCTATTTCACCGGCATTTCTTCCCACGCTGCCTTCGCCCCGGAGCTGGGCCGCAGCGCCATGGATGCCGTGGAGTTGATGAATGTGGGCACCAACTACCTGCGGGAGCATGTAATCTCCAGCGCCAGAATCCACTATTCTTCCGACAACTGTGGCTTCCCCCCCAACATCGTCCCCAGCAAGGCAAACGCCTGGTACTGTGTCCGGGCTCCTAAAATGTCCGATGTCAAGTCCATTCTGGATCGGATTGAAAAGGTGGCAAGAGGCGCCGCCATGATGACCGAGACGGAGGTGGAGGTCAAGGTGGAGTACGGGTGCTGCGAGATGCGTCCCGCCCACAAATTTGCCGATGTAACCCACCGGGTTATGACGGAAACCCCCATGCCCCAGTATACCGCTGAGGAACTGGCTTTCGTCAAGTCCATGCAGGATTCCCTGAAGCCCGGGGCTGCGGAAAAGGATCGCGCCAGCTATGGCGTGGCTGCCGACGCTGTGCTGCATGATGGAGTGTGCGCCCGGGATCTGTGGAAGCAGGTTCCCAACAGTGCCTCCTCCGACTCCGGCGATGTCAGCTACATGATGCCCATGACCAGCTTCACCGTGGCCAACCTGCCCTTCGGCGTGGCTCCCCATACCTGGCAGTCCACTGCCCTCACCGGCAGCAGCGTGGGCGCAAAGGCCGCTCTTTATGCCGCCCGGGTCATTGCAGGGGTTGCCTATACCCTGCTCACCGAGCCGGAAACCACCGGGGCAATCCTGAAGGAATTCCGGGATGCCCATGTGGAATACACCCCCATGTACACAGAGTAACCTTTTTTGTCCCTCCGATAAGTGCGTTCGCCCCTCCGGCGGGCGCACTTATCATTCCCGGCAGTCTTGCCGTCAGAGCCAATTGGTGGTATAATCTAAAAGAGGGCAACTGTATCCATCCTTCTGAAAAGGAGCATCCGCCATGGGCATCACCGTTGGAGAACTGCTGAGTCAGGATTATTTCCGAAATTTTGAAGTCATCGCCGGAAAAAACGGGCTGAATCGGGAAATTCAGGGCATCACCTTCTGGGAAGCCCCCGACGGCTTTCGCTGGGCCACCTCCAAGGAGCTGACCTTTACCTCCGGGTATGTCTTTGCCAAGGAGCAGGGAAATCTGGAGACCTATAAAAAGACCTTCTGCGCCCAGCAGGCGGGGCTGATCCTGAAAAGGGGACGGTATCTGGACCCGGTGCCCCAGGACATGATCCGCGTCCACGATGAATTTGATGTTCCCCTGATCCTGATGCCCTTCTCCATCCCCTGGATGGAGGTGATCAATCAGGTGAATGTGGCTGTGATGAACCGGGCCATCCAGCGGCTGTCCTCCGGGGCCTTCACCGGCATGAACGCCCATAACCAGAACTACAGAGAGCGGAAAATCCAGAAGATTCTCCGCACCGTGGAGCTGGAAATGGAATTTCCGGCGTTTCTGTACGATGTCTTCGAGGAGAAAAGCTATTACAGCTCCGACAATTTCCAGAAAACCAGCGCTTGTTACGGTCTGCGGGATCAGGACTACTGGAATCCCACTCTCCCCCACACCGCCCACACTCTCTGCGACTGCATCCATATGTGCCGCTACCGGCTGTACAAAGGAGAACTGGAAAATGAGCCCAGAATCAGCTGGGTCACCATTCCCATCGAGGTGGACGGCATCCCTCAGGCCTACTTCTGCGTTATGGAATCCCGAAAGCTGCTGGATTTCTACGACGAATACTCCATGCGCATTGCCTATCTGATGCTGCAAAGCATCTATGAACAGATCTCCGCCGCCCGGGACTGCGGCAACATCGGCTTTGAGAATCTGGTGCATTTCGCGCTGGAGTGCAGCGAGGAGGACACCCGGAAGGTGGTCTATCAGGCCGAGCAGTACGGCATCCCCGCTGGGCAGGAGTACATCTATGTGCTGCTGCACCATCATCACGACAGCTGCGACATCCGCAGCAGGCGCAGCGAGATGCTGAGCCTGTTCTATCAGAGCACCACAGACCGGTTCAGCAAGCTGGTGTTTCTGTCCGGCAGCACCGCCCTGATTCTGCTGAATGCCGGCGCGGCTGCGGACAAGCAGTCCGTGCTTCGTCTGCTGCAGGATTTTCGGGAGCGTCTTGTGGCAAAATTCCCCAGAATCCCATGGTGCTTCGCCATGAGCTTCGAAGCCCAGGGTATTCTGAGCATCAAGGCCGCCGTCCACAAATGCGAGCAGGTGCTGCAGGTTGGCAGGCTGATTCACCCCCGCAGCTGGCTCCATGACTACGACGATCTGGGGCTTTTAACCTGGCTGCAAATTCCGGAGGGAGAGCTGAAGCAGCTTCTGACCAGATTCCAGAAGGTTCTGGAGCATGAAAGAAGCCAGGAGCTGATCTCCACTCTGAAGGTCTATCTGGAAAACAACATGAACTACAGTCTCACTGCGGAAAAGCTCTTCGTCAATGTCAACACCATCCGCCGCCGCATTGAGCGGGTCAACGAAATGGTGGACATCGACTGGGACAGCTATTTCGAGCGGGTAAAAATCGGTTTGATGCTGCAATTTTTGCAGCAGTAAATAAACTATAAAACAAGAAAGGCGTGTTTTTATGAATCTGTATCAGGAAGCCCTTGGCATCAAGGACGAAATCGTGGAAAACCGCAAGCATTTCCACCGCAACCCCGAGCTGGGTCTGAGCCTGCCCCAGACCGCAGCCTATGTGGAAGAGAAGCTCCGGGAAATGGGCTATGAGCCCCAGCGCGTGGGGGAAAGCGGCGTTGTGGCCACCGTAGGCAAGGCTGGAGGCAAATGCTTCCTGATCCGTGCCGACATGGACGCTCTGCCCGTGGAGGAGAAGGCCGATGTGGACTTCAAGTCCACCAACGGCTGTATGCACGCCTGCGGCCACGACTGCCACACCGCCAACCTGCTGGGCGCCGCCAGGCTGCTGAAGGCACACGAAAATGAGCTGGAGGGCATGGTGAAGCTGATGTTCCAGCCCGCCGAGGAGACCATGGAGGGCGCCAAGATGATGGTGGAGGCCGGCGTTCTGGAGAATCCCCATGTGGATGCCGCCATGGGTATCCATGTCTTCACCAGCCTGCCCATGCCCATCGGCACCGTGCTGATGCCCGGCTCCAAGTCCAAGTTCGCCGCCGTAGACTGGTTCACCATCCGCATCACCGGCAAGGGCTGCCACGGCGCACAGCCCAACAACGGTGTTGACCCCCTGAATGTCATGAGCCACATCCACATCGCCCTGCAGGCGCTCAACGCCCGGGAGCTGGATCCCACCGACAATCTGGTGCTCACCATCGGCCAGATGCACGGCGGCAGCACCTCCAATGTTCTGCCTCAGGAGGCCATGATGTCCGGCACCATCCGCACCATGAAGAACGAGACCCGCGCCACCGTCAAGGCCCGTATGGAGGCTATTGTCTCCACCATTGCCGCCGCCTTCCGGGCTGAGGCCCATGTGGAGTGGGGCGCAGGCGGCCCTGTGCTGTTCCACGACAAGGAGCTGTACAAGGATGTCAAGCGTTACCTCACCGCTGTAGAGGGTCTGCCCGTTCTGGACTTCGACGATGTGGGCGGCGACTTCTCCAGCATGGGCTCCGAGGACTTCGCCTATGTGGCCAACGAGGTTCCCAGCGTGTTCCTGGCCGTAGCCGCCGGTGATCCCGAGCACGGCTACTGCTATCCCCAGCACCATCCCATGGCCAGATTCCATGAGGATGCCCTGCCCTGCGGCGCAGCTGCCTACGCTCAGGTGGCTATGCAGTGGCTCAGCGAGCACAAGTAAGCTATCCGCCAGTACCGGAAGGGGTTCGTCCCCTTCCGGTAATTTTTGGGTATCCCCCCTGCTCGGTTCCAGTTCATCGAATATTTGTACAATTTTCTCCTCTTATTTTTGTTGATTTCGATACTTATATTATCTTTATCTATAAGTAAGCATTTATTTATTTGCATTTTCAATTACACCTCTAGGTCAATGTGTGCTATATTGGGCTCAGGGCGAATGGCATTTTTGGTCGTTATGCCCTATGCTTATTCAAAGCATATCAAACTAACCAGAAACGGAAGGAAAGTATCATGAAAAAGTCTATGAAACTGCTGCGCAGTGTTCTGGCTGCTGCCCTGTGCCTGCTGATGCTGGCCGGCTGCGGCGGTGCTGCCCAGCCCGCTGCCACCGAGGCTCCCGCTGCCACCGAAGCACCTGCTCCCGCTGCAACTGAGGCTGCCGCTCCCGCTGAGAAGGCTCCCGCCGATTACACCGGCAATCTGGTGGTCTACTCTCCCCATGATCCCAGCCCTCTGGAGGCCGGCATCTCCATGTTCCGGGAAGCATACCCCAACATCAATGTGGAGTTCATCAATGTCCCCACCGGCGAGTGCATCCAGAGAATCGCTGCTGAGGCTGAGAATCCCCAGGGCGATGTGCTGTGGGGCGGCGGCGCCGACACCCTGGCCGGCTACCCCGACCTGTTCCAGCCCTTCGTCTCCGTTCACGATGATGTCATCGCCGACGCTTACAAGGATGCCAACGACCTGTGGATCGGTGAATCCCCCCTGCCCATGTGCTTCATCTACAACAAGACCCTCATCGCTGAGGAAGATGTCCCCACCACCTGGGAAGGCCTGACCGATCCCGCCCTGAAGGGCAAGATCGCCTACGCCAACCCCGCCAAGTCCGGCTCCGCCTACACCCAGCTGTGCACCATGCTGTTCAGCCAGCCCACTCTGGACGAGGGCTGGGCTCTGGTGGACAAGTTCATCGACAATCTGGACGGCAAGCTGCAGGACAGCTCCTCCGGCTGCCACAAGCTGGTGGCCTCCGGCGAGTATGTGCTGGGCGTGACGCTGGAGAAGTCTGCTGTGCTGTACGCAGATAACCCCGACATCGGCTTTGTCTACCCCGAGAAGAACTCCGCCGTTCCCGACGGTGTCTCCCTGATCAAGAACTGCCCCAACCAGGAGAACGCTGAGCTGTTTATCAACTTCGTTCTGGGTCTGGAGTGCCAGAAGGATCAGAATGTCAACTGGAAGCGCCGTCCCGTCCGTTCCGACCTGGCTCCCGAGGGTCTGTGCGCTCTGAGCGAGCTGGATCTGGGCGACTACGACTTTGCCTACGCCGCCACTGAGAAGGCAAATGTCATCGAAAAGTGGAACGACCTGACCGTCGGCTAATCCATAAACAATTCGGTAGGGAGTCCTGAAAGGGACTCCCTATTCCGGGTTTTCCCGTTCTCAAGGCTGAAACAGGCTGCCCGGCAGGACAGTCTGTTTGAGTCTTTAGAAACACGAGGAGAGATAAACTATGAGCAATGAAGTCATCATCCGGGACGCGGTGAAACGCTACGGCGACTTTACCGCCCTGAACGGGGTTTCTCTGAACATCAAGGAGGGGGAATTTTTCACCCTGCTGGGTCCCTCCGGCTGCGGCAAAACCACTCTGCTGCGTATGATCGCAGGCTTCAACTCCATTGAAGGCGGCGATTTTTACTTCGGTGAAAAGCGCATCAACGATGTGCCTGCCCACAAGCGGGACATCGGCATGGTGTTCCAGAACTACGCCATCTTCCCCCACCTGACGGTGAAGGAAAATGTGGCCTACGGCCTGAAGGCCAGAAAGGTGGGCAAGCAGGAGATGGAAACAAGGGTTTCCGAGGCTCTGGAGCTGGTGCAGATCTCCCATCTGGCCGACCGCAAGCCCAACGAGCTGTCCGGCGGTCAGCAGCAGCGTGTGGCGCTGGCCCGTGCCTTCGTCATTGAGCCCAGCGTGCTGCTGATGGACGAGCCTCTGTCCAATCTGGATGCCAAGCTCCGGGTTCAGATGCGCACCGTCATCAAGAAGCTCCAGCGGCGTCTGGGCATCACCACCATCTATGTCACCCACGATCAGGAGGAGGCTCTGGCCATCTCAGACCGGATTGCCGTTATGAAGGATGGCAACATCATGCAGATCGGCACCCCCAACGAGATCTACGCCAAGCCTCAGAACCCCTTTGTGGCAGGCTTCATCGGCGTCAGCAACTTCCTGGACTGCGAGGTTCGGGACGGCCGCACCGTGGTTCAGGATGAGATCACCGTGGATATTCCTCTGCGTAAGGCCTTCTCCGGCAAGGCCAAGCTCTCCGCCCGGCCTGAGCAGCTGTTCTTCAGTGAGCAGGGTATGCCCGGCAAGGTGCTGTTCTCCACCTTCCTCGGGGACTTCATCGAGTATGAGGTGGAGCTGGACAACGGTCAGAGCCTGATTGTCAACGAATATACCAAGGACGCTTCCGAGGTGCACCCCGACGGCGCACAGGTATTTTTGCGCTTTGACCCCAACCGGGTCAGCCTGTATGAGGCAGAAACCGGGGAGGTGCTCTCCAAGTGAAGCAGAGACTCGGTCAAAAGTGGAGGCCGGATTTCTGGTTCTGGGTCAAGTTTCTGGTCATCGCCTCCATGTGTCTTTTCATCGTCTACCCCTTCTACAACATCATCACCAAGAGTATCTTCTCCGATAAGGTAGAGGGTGTGACCCTGTACAACTTCATTCGCTTCTTCTCCAAGCCCTACTATTACCAGCCCCTGATCCGCTCGCTGGTGGTTTGCTCCGTCACGGTGCTGACCTCCACCCTGATTGGCGTGCCCATCGCCTATGTGATGACCCGTTACAATGTGCCGGGCAAAACTCTGGTACATATTCTCATCATCATGAGCCTTATGAGCCCCCCCTTCATCGGTGCCTACTCCTGGATCATTCTGGCCGGCCGTAACGGCATTGTGGCCAAGATGTTCACCGCCCTGGGGCTGGAGGCTCCCACCATCTATGGCAAAGGCGGCATCATCTTCGTCTTTACCATGCACCTGTTCCCCTATGTCTACCTGTACACCTCCGGCGCCATGAACTCCATCGACTCCTCTCTGGAGGAGGCCGCCGAGAATCTGGGCATGAGCAAGCTGAAGCGGATCTGGACAGTCACCCTGCCGGTGATCCTGCCCTCCATTCTTGCCGGCTGCGTCATGGTGTTCATGACCTGTCTGGCAGACTTCGGCACCCCCATGCTGCTGGGCGAGGGCTATACCGTCCTGCCGGTGCTGGTGTACAACGAGTATATGTCCGAAAGCGCCACCAACCCCTACATGGCTTCCGCCCTGTCGGTGGTGATCGTCACCTGTTCTCTGGCCATTCTGCTGTTCCAGAAGATGGTCATCGACAAGCGCAACTACATGATGAGCTCCCTGCGGCCCCCTCAGGAGACAAAGCTCCGGGGTCTGCGGCGGTTCCTTGTTTCCTTGCCCATCTATCTGGTGGTTTTTGTGGCCTTCCTGCCCCAGATCGTTGTGATCTGCCAGAGCTTCGTGGAGCGCAGCTTCTCCGGCGTGGTGAAGGGCATCAACCTGAAGAACTATCAGATCATCAGCGCCCGTCTGGCCACCAACATCCGCAACACCTATGTTTTCTCCCTGATTGCCATCGCATTCATCATTGTGGTGGGCATTCTGGTGTCCTACATTCTGGTGCGGAAGAAGGGCAAGATCGCAACCCTCATCGACACACTGGTGATGTTCCCCTATGTCATCCCCGGCTCCGTTCTGGGCATCGGCCTGATCATCGCCTTCAACCGCAAGCCTATGGTGCTGGTGGGCACCGCCTCCATTATGATCATCTCCTATGTCATCCGGAAGCTGCCCTACACCGTCCGCTCCGGAACCGCCTTCCTGTATCAGATGGATCCCTTTATCGAGGAGGCCTCCATCAATCTGGGTGTCTCTCCCCTGAAGACTTTCTTCACCGTCACCGCCCGGATGATGCTGCCGGGTATTATGTCCGGTGCCGTCATCAGCTGGATCACCTGCATCAATGAGCTGTCCAGCTCCATCATGCTGTATTCCGGCAAGACCTCCACCATCGCCATCGCCATCTATCAGGAGGTCATGCACATGAGTGACGGCCCCGCCAGTGCACTGGCCACCATCCTCACAGTTTCCTCCATCGTGTCGCTTCTGATTGTCTTCCGTCTGACCAAGGGTAAGGTGAAAATCGTATGATCCGCAGCATTGTTTTCGACATGGGCAATGTGCTCATCCGCTTCGACCGGGAGTATTTCATTGACCGTCTGGGGGTTTCTCCGGAGGACAAAAGCCTTCTGATGCGGGAGGTATTCCAGAGTCTGGAATGGGCCAGAATGGATCGTGGCTCCCTGACGGACGAGGAAGCCGGAGAAAGTGTCTGCTCCCGTCTGCCTGTGCGGCTGCATGATGCCGCGAAAAAGCTGGTTTCCATGTGGGATCGCCCCATTCTCCCCATCCCCGGGATGGAGGAACTGATCCGGGAGCTGAAGCAGAGGGGCTACGGCATCTATCTGCTGAGCAACGCCAGCCTGCGCCAGCATTTCTACTGGCCCCGGGTGCCGGGAAATGAGCTGTTTGACGGCACCCTGATTTCCTCGGATGTGGGACTGGTAAAGCCCCAGCCGGAGATTTATCACCTGCTGCTGGAGAAGTTCTCCCTGAAGGCGGAGGAGTGCTTCTTCGTGGACGATTCCCCCATGAACATCGAAGGTGCCTACTTCTGCGGCATCCCCGGCGCCGTGTTCTTTGGAGATTCCCAGCGGCTTCGCCGGGAGCTCCGGGAAGCCGGGGTGGAGGTCTCTGCATAACCAAAAATCCCAGAGGTTTTTTCCTCTGGGATTTTTTCTGTTGGTGAGTACTGCCTTGTCATTCTGAGCGTAGCGACCAGAGGGAGCGAAGTCGAAGAATCTTCGCACTTTCCCACTGCACAGCACAATACGAGTGCAAAGATCCTTCGACTCGCTGCGCTCGCTCAGGATGACAACAAGTGTACAAATTCCAGTTTATCTCTTTTTTCTTAAATCAGCACCCCGTTGCAGTGATCCACCTCGTGCTGGATAATCTGCGCCGTCCAGCCGGAGAAGGTTTTCAGCCTGACCTGCAGGCCGGTGGTCTGATAGCGCACCTTGATTTTGCGGTAGCGTTTCGTTTTCCGGGGGCCGCCCAGCAGGGAAAGGCACCCTTCCTCCGTCTCGTATTCCCCCTCTTTCTTCAAAATCTCCGGATTCAGCATCAGAAGGCAGCTGCCGCCGTCGTTCACCGCAATGATGGCCTTGCACACGCCGATCATATTGGCCGCCATGCCCACGCAGGTTTCCCTGTGAAATTGCAGGGTGTCCAGCAGATCCTGGGCGGTTTGCAGATCCTCCCCGGTGGCCGGAGCGGCCTTCCGCCCCAGAAAAACCGGGTCGTGGTTCAATTCCCGTACCATAAAATTCCCTCCTTTTTTACCAGCATACCACAACCCGGGAAAAAAGTCTATGCACAGAAAATACTTGCATTTTTCCCAGTTTCATAGTATTCTGATAGGAAAGGAGGTGCCCCATGGACTATCAGCTGATCCGCTCCCAGCGGAAGACCCTATCTCTGGAAATTCGCCCCGACGGCAGTCTTTTGGTACGCGCCCCTGCGCGGATGCCGAAGCGGGAGATTGACACCTTTCTTCTGCGCAAGGCAGACTGGATTGAAAAGCATCTGCCCAAGGCGCCGCCGCTGCCGGCCTTCACACCGGCGGAGATTGCACAATTCGCCCAGGAAACCGCCAATCTCCTGCCGGAAAAGGTTTCTCATTACGCCGCCGCGTTGGGGGTCAGCTACGGCCGCATCACCGTCCGCTGCCAGAAAACCCGCTGGGGCAGCTGCAGCAGCCGGGGCAACCTCAGCTTTCACTGCCTGCTGAGCCGGATGCCGGAGGATGTATTGGACTATGTGGTGGTGCACGAGCTGTGCCACCGGAAACACATGAACCACAGTGCCGCCTTCTGGGGAGAGGTTGCGGCAATTCTCCCGGATTACAAGGCCAGCCGGGACTGGCTGAAAAACCAAGGCACCGCCCTTTTGAGCCGGGTGATATCCCCATAATCCACAGTCTTCTTTACATTTTCAACAGAACATGATAAAATACCACGAAATTCCAAATAAAGACGAAGGAGCAAATCTATGAGATTGGATACCTTGTTTCAGCAGAACAAGCTGACCCTCTCCTTTGAGGTCTTCCCGCCCAAAACCGACACCGCACTGGAAAAGGTGAAGCACGCCACGGAGGCTGTTGCCCGGCTGCACCCCTCCTTCATGAGCGTCACCTACGGCGCCGGCGGCGGCACCAGCCAGTACACCCTGGAGATTGCCAGGAATATCGAGGAAAACTACGGCGTACCTACCCTGGCGCATCTGACCTGCGTCTCCTCCACCCGGGAGACGGTGCGCGCCCAGATCGAACTTCTGAAAGCGGCCGGGATTGAGAATGTCATGGCTCTCCGGGGCGATTTGCCGGAGGAAATGAAGGGCAGCGACCGCAGCCACTGGGACTACCGCCACGCCACCCAGCTGATCCGGGAGCTGAAGGAAAGCGGCGCGGACTTTTGCATCGGCGGCGCCTGCTACCCGGAAATTCACCCGGAAAGCCCCAATCAGGCGGAGGATATCCGCTTTTTGAAGGAAAAGGTAGATGCCGGCTGCTCCTTCCTCACCACCCAGATGTTCTTTGACAACAATCTGCTGTACAATTTCCTGTACAAAATCCGGGAGGCCGGAATCTCCGTGCCGGTGGTGGCAGGCATTATGCCCATCACCAACGCCAATCAGGTGGAGAGAGCTATCAAGCTCTCCGGCTCCTTCATGCCCCAGCGGTTCAAGGCGCTGGTGGACAAGTTCGGCCATAACCCCGAGGCCATGAAGCAGGCGGGTATCGCCTACGCCACCGACCAGATCATCGACCTGTACGCCAATGGCGTCAATCATATCCATGTCTACTCCATGAACAAGCCCGATGTTGCCGAAAAAATTCAGAGCAACCTGTCGGCCATCATCCACAGATGAGAGCCGGCAGCGAAATCCGCAGCTTTGCACCGCCCCCGGTAGACCTCCGGGAGATTCTGCGCTATGCCGGAATCCGGGAGGCAACGCCGGAGATCTCCGCGCTTTTGGAGGAATGTCTTCGTCAGGCGGAGCCGGTGCTGCAATACCGGGTCTGCTGCCGCAAGTTTCCCGTGGTGTTTGAAGCGGATGCGCTGGATCTGGGCTTTACCCGTACCACATCCCGGAATCTTCGGAAGAATCTGGAAAACTGCCGGAGTCTGTGGCTGTTTTCCGCCACCGTGGGGCTGGGCATGGATCGGCTCATTGCCCGATACAGCCGCCTGTCCCCTGCCAAGGGGGTGCTGATGCAGGCCATCGGCACCGAGCGGGTGGAGGCTCTGTGCGATGCCTTTCAGGGAGAAATCGCCGCTCAGGAGAAATCCATTGCCCCCCGGTTCAGCCCGGGGTATGGAGATTTTCCGCTGGATTGCCAGCGGGATATCTTCGCCGCGCTGGACTGCGGCAGCATCGGACTGACCCTCAACAGCAATCTGTTTATGACCCCCAGCAAATCCGTCACCGCCGTCATCGGTGTCAGAGAAGGATGAAATCTATGAACATTCTGGAATATATGACCCAGCACCTGCTGTTTCTGGACGGTGGCATGGGTTCGCTGCTCTTCGCCCGGGGAATGCAGGCCGGGGAATTGCCGGAGCGATGGAATCTCTCCCACCCGGAGGTGATTACCCAAATCCATAAGGAGTATTTTGACGCCGGAACCCATGTGGTGAACGCCAACACCTTCGGAGCCAACTGCCTGAAATTTTCCGAAGAGGAATTGGAGCAGATTGTCCGCTCTGCGCTGGAAAATGCCCGGGCTGCCGCGGCTCAGAGCGCCTCTGCGTCGGAGAAATGGGTGGCGCTGGACATTGGCCCCACGGGGAAAATGCTGGCCCCCTACGGCGATCTGGACTTTGAGGATGCCGTGAAAGTCTTCGCCAAAACCGTCCGTCTGGGTGTAAAATATGGAGCCGACCTGATCTTCATTGAGACTATGGCCGACAGCTACGAGACCAAGGCCGCCCTGCTGGCGGCAAAGGAGAACGCCTCTCTGCCGGTGTTCGTCTCCAACGCCTACGGCGCCGACGGCAAGCTGATGACGGGCGCCAACCCCGCCGCCATGGTGGCCATGCTGGAGGGCATGGGAGCCGATGCCATCGGCGTCAACTGCTCCCTGGGGCCCAAGGCTCTGGCCCCGGTGGTGGAGGAATATCTGAGATACGCCTCTGTGCCTGTGCTGCTGAAGCCCAACGCCGGACTGCCTCAGGTGGTGGACGGCAAGACTTTCTATGATGTGTCCCCGGAGGAATTCGCCGGTGAGGTTGCCGCACTGGTGGATAAGGGCGTGTCCATCGCCGGAGGCTGCTGCGGCACCACTCCGGCCTATATTGCCGCCCTCACCAATGCCTGTCAGGGGATGACCCCCAAGACGGTGCAGCCCAAAAACATCTGCTGCGTCAGCTCCTATACCCACTGTGTCCGGCTGGACGAAGCCCCGGTAATCATTGGCGAGCGCATCAACCCTACCGGCAGAAAAGCCTTTGCCCAGGCGCTGCGGCAGGGGGATCTGGACGCCGTCCTCCGGGAGGCCGTCTCCCAGCAGGAGGCCGGTGCGGACATTCTGGATGTGAATGTGGGTCTGCCGGAGCTGAACGAGGCGGCGGTTCTGCCCCGGGCTGTGGGGGAGATTCAGGCCATTGTGGATCTGCCCCTGCAAATCGACACCTCCCACCCGGCTGCGCTGGAAAAGGCCCTGCGGAGATACAACGGCAAGGCCATGATCAATTCCGTCAACGGTAAGGAAAGCTCCATGGCTTCCGTCTTTCCGCTGGCGAAAAAGTACGGCGCGGTGGTGGTGGCTCTGACCCTGGACGAGCAGGGCATCCCCCAAAGGGCGGCAGAACGCATCGCCATCGCCCGGCGAATCCTGAACCGCGCCCGGGAATACGGCCTTTCGGAAAAGGATCTGATTTTTGACCCCCTGACCATGACCGTCAGCACCGATCCCGGCTCTGCCGGGGAAACTCTGGCGGCGGTTTCCGGCATCCGGCTGCAGCTGGGCTGCCGGTGCGTACTGGGGGTGTCCAATATCTCCTTCGGCCTGCCGGGACGGGAGCTTCTCAACAGCACCTTCCTGACGCTGGCTCTGGAGCATGGCCTGTCCGCCGCCATCGTCAATCCCCACTCCGCCGCCATGCGGGGCAGCTTCGCCGCCTTCAAAGCGCTTCGTGGGCTGGACACCGGCTTTACAGGGTATATCGCCCATTGCAGTGCCCAACAGGATAGCCCTGCCGCCCCTGTCAAACAGGCGAATGAGACGCTGTTTCAGGCCATCGTCACCGGACGAAAGGAGCAGGCCGGGGCATTGGCTGGGGCACTTCTGGCAAGCACACCCCCCATGGAGCTGATTTCCCGGGAAATCCTTCCGGCACTGGATCATGTGGGTCGCGCCTTTGAGGAGAAAAAATTCTATCTGCCCCAGCTTCTCATGAGTGCCGAGGCCGCCAAGGCCGCCTTTGACCGGATCAAAGCCCACTTCCCCAAGGGCACCGCCGCGGACAAGTGCCCGGTGGTGTTGGCCACAGTGCAGGGGGACATCCACGACATCGGCAAAAACATCGTCAGGCTGCTGCTGGAAAACTACGGCTTCCCCGTCACCGATCTGGGGAAGGATGTGGCTCCCGAGACGGTAGTGGAGGCTGTGGTGAAGCTCCATGCTCCTCTGGCCGGTCTCAGTGCCCTGATGACCACCACCGTGCCTGCCATGGAGGAAACCATTCGTCAGCTCCGGGAGAAAGCCCCATGGTGCCGCACCGTTGTGGGCGGCGCGGTGCTGAACCGGCAGTATGCCCAGTCCATTGGCGCGGATCGCTACGCCGCCGATGCCATGGAAACCGTGCGCTATGCCGAGGAAATCTTTGAAGAAGCAAAAAACGGGCGGCTCAAATGAGCCGCCCAACAGTTTTATTTTAGCACCGTCTGCTCCCTTCGTCAAGGAAAAATCGTGGCAGTGACGAATTTTCTGTATTGTGCATCAAGATGGACTGGTAATTTTATCTAATTTTGCGTCTTGCAATCTGCCATTTTCTGTGATAATCTATAGACACAAAGGAAGAAACCAAAGAACAAAGGATTCTTCCCAGGGCGCAATAAACTGGGCCAACAGATGAGATTCTCTATCAAAACGGAAACCCACACACAAGGTTCTCCCACCTATGGGAGTGTGACAAAAATCGTGATGCGGAAAACGAAGAATTGAGAAAAGAATTCATCTGAATCTGCAGAAAGAGAGGTCAAATCGAGGATGTTAGATACCAAGAATGAAGAGAAATAACCCTTGACTGAAAACACTCGAAAGAGAAGTAAGTCAAGGGTTATTTCTTTTTATTCTTACGGACTGAACGCAGCTGACAGAAAAATAGGAATTTGTGGGGATGCCCCCACGGGCAATGCGAGCCTTCGCCCGGGTGATAATCTTTCCATCCTTTGGGCACGCCCGATTCGTTTTTGCGGTGGTGGTCTGTTCTATATAACCTACGCAGTTCCGGTCGAGGG
>CAMCRV010000017.1 GCA_945877365.1 uncultured Clostridia bacterium
CGGAAACGTCGGCAAAGTCCAGGTTGATGATCACGTTCTTGGAGAAGCCCACCAGCTCGGAGATGGAGGTGACGGCCTGCTTCAGCACATCGTCGGCGATGCCGAAGGCGTTGGCAAAGGTGATCTTCTGGTCGGTGACATATTTCAGCCGGTCATTGGGGATGATGATCAGCGAATCCACCTTGCCGCTTAGGTCACTGATACCCTGCTCAGCCTGACGCATACGGTTTGCTCCCTCAAATTTGAAGGGCTTGGTGACGACACCCACGGTGAGGATGCCGGCCTCGTGGGCCAGATCCGCCACAATGGGAGCCGCACCGGTGCCGGTGCCGCCGCCCATACCGGCGGTGATAAAGACCATATCGGTGCCCTCCAGAACCTTGGCGATGGCAGCCCGGCTCTCCTCGGCGGACTTTCTGCCCACCTCGGGCTTGGAACCGGCGCCCATACCGCCGGTGAGCTTCTCACCGATCTGGAGCTTATTCTTACAGACAGACTTATTCAGATCCTGCTTGTCGGTATTGACAACGACAAAATCCACGCCGTTGACACCGGCATCAATCATACGGTTGATAACATTGTTGCCGGCGCCGCCGACACCGATGACCTTGATCTTAACAACGCGATCCTGGACAGCTTCAGCCATAAACTACTTCCTCCTATGTATCACGGAACGGATGCCGGAGGCACCCGAACCCGGTCTTTATGATTTTACCCGTATATTCTATCCTGAAATTCCCCACAGGTCAATAGAAATCTTTCGTTTTCGGAGAATTTTTTACAGAATTCCGCCAATTTATCCAAAGGGTGTATAGCCAACCTGATCCGGCCAGGTGGTAAAGCTGATGTCCAGAATACCGGTCTGGTAGTCGCTCATCTGCAAAATGGCGTCGTTCATACAGGCGATTTTATAGTCCAGCTTGGTGTTGTCCCCCAGATGCACCTCATACCGGGAGCCGTACCACAGCAAGATTTCGTTCAACTGGGTCACATCCACGCTCTTGGCATCGCCCACGATATCGTTGTCCTCCAGCGCCTTCAGGATCTGCAGGGCAGTGGCCAGCCGCTGGGCGCCGGTGACGGTGACGGGGATCAGCTCTCCCGTCTCGGAGGTCTCCGCCGGCAGCTCCATGGCCACACCCTGACGGGTGGGCTGGGGGGAATCCAATGTCACACCCAAAACCTGGGTGTAGTTCTCCGCCTGCCGCTGGGTGACCTGCTCCACCACCTTGCCGCTGGAGTTTATCAGCCACCAGTCGCCGTCGCCGGATTTGATGGCATAGGCAACATCCAGCTCTTCCACATAAATGATAACCGTATCCGGCAGTTTTATACCAATCCGGACACTGTCCACATAGGCCATATTGGCCAGAATTTTGGCTCTGGCACGGGTCTTGCTGAAGGTCAGCAGGTTGTCCCCCTCCTTGATGCCGGAGGCCTCCTGCACCGCCCAGGTGCTGTAGGTTTCCGCACCGGCGACGGTGATGGTCTTGACCTTGAAGAACACGGACATTCCCAGAATCAGGGCGGCAACCACCGCCATGACGCTGATGAGCTCCAGAATCAGCCGATCCCGGTTAAAGCTCTGGGGCTGGGTATAGATGACCACCGGGGCATTTCCCAGAGCGGCCTTCCGCTTTTCCCGTGCCTCCTCCTGCTTTCTGCGCAGGCGGGCCTTTTCCTCCGGGTCCATCCGCCGGCGGCTGACCACGGCAGAAAGAAGATTCTGCACGGGGCTCTTTTTTTCCTGCTTTCTGGTGGTTCCGGAGGTGCTCCTTCTGGGGGGCGCACTGCTGCCGCTGCTCCGGGGGGCGCTTTTCCGGGGGCCGGTGCCCTGAGGCGGTGTGACGCTGACACCCTTCAGCTCCGAGGCAGCTGCGCGCCGGGGCTGCTGGGCTGTACTCTGGCTCTGCCGGGAATCCGGCTGCCGTTTTCCGGTCTGTTCCCGCTGTGCCGTCCGGGTGGGCTGTTCCTTCTGCGCCGTCCGGGTGGGCTGTTCCTTCTGCGCCGTCCGGGCAGGCCGCTGTCTGGCTTCTTCCGGGGTGCTCTGAGCCGGTTTCTGCGGCCGGGTGCTTTTCCCGGCGGTTTCTGCCGGGCGTCTGCGCTCCGGGGCGGGGCTGCCGCCGGCGGCGCCGGAAGCGGGACGCTTCTTTCTCTCCGGCGCGCTATCCTCGGGACGGGCTCTGCGCTCCTGCCGGGGGGCAGCGGCGCTTTGCCGATCCTGATTTTCTTTTGTTTTCATACTGTTCCTCCTGACAGGGGGGATTAGGGAAGCTCTGAATCAATCAGGGCTTCCCTAGGGCTTGACCAGATCCTCCAGAATGTCGCAGATTCGCTCGGTGGAGTCCATGCGAACCATTTCCTGCAGCCTGCAAATCATCTTCTTCCGACGGTCGGAATCCGCCAGCAGGGTCTTGATCTGGTCATAGAGAAGCTCTGCCGTGCAGTCTTTTTCCGGAATCATCACGGCGCCTTCCCGCTGTGCCAGCACTTCAGCATTCTTTTCCTGATGGTTGTTGGTGACATTGGGGGACGGGATCAGGATACAGGGGGTTCCGCAGGCGCAGATCTCATTGCAGGTGGAGGATCCCGCCCGGCTGATGACCACATCCGCCGCAGCCATCACCGTGGGCATATTATAAATATACTCCCGGATGTCAAGTCTGTCCTCCCCTTCAAAGTCCACACCCTTCTGCTTCAGAAGCTCTGGCATCCATTCCCAGCCGAAGCTGCCTGTGGCGTGGATGTGCCGGAAGGGGTAGCCCTCGGCCTTTTCCATGGGGATGATCTCCGCCATCAGCTCGTTCATCCGCCTGGCGCCCAGACTGCCGAAGGCGGACACCACCAGATGCTCCTCCCCCAGTCCCAGCTGCTGCCGGGCTTCCTCCCGGGACAGGTAGAGAAAATCCTTTTGCAGGGGCATCCCCACCACCTCCACCCTCTCCGGGTGACGATAGTAGGAAACGCTCTCGTCAAAGGCCACCAGCACCCGGCTGGCCCGACTCGCAGCCATTTTGGTGGTCAGCCCCGGCAGGGCGTTGCTCTCATGGACACAGTTGGGAATTCCCATGCTCTGGGCGGCGTACAGCGCCGGGAAGCTGGCATAGCCGCCGGTGCCGATGACCACATCGGGCTGAAACTCCCGGTAAATTTTTTTACAGGCACTGACGGCAGTGAGGACGCACTTGACGGCGTATACATTTTTCTTGATGGCTGCCCAGTTTTTCCCCCGGCTCAGGCCGGAGCCGGGCAGGCACTTCAGGTCAAAGCCTGCCTGGGGCACCAGCTTTTCCTCCATGTGGCCGGTGGCGCCGATGAAGAGAATTTTGCAGTCCGGAAAGCGCTCTCTCATCCTGCTGGCAACGGCAATGGCCGGGTTGATGTGTCCGGCGGTGCCGCCGCAGGTAAAAATCAGATTCATGGGGTGGCCTCCTGTATTTTTCTATGGTTCCGATATCGGGAGATCTGCAAAAGAACTCCCATCTGCCCCAGATTCACCGCCAGCGCCGTCCCGCCGTAGGAGAAGAAGGGCAGGGCGATGCCGGTGGAGGGCAGCAGATTGGTAACCACGCTGACATTCAAAATTGTTTGTATGGCGATGAGGGTAATAAGCCCAGCCGCCAGAACCGTGGAATACCGATCCCGGGCGTGAAGGGCAATCCAGTAGCCCCGGAGGATGGTGAGGCTGAACAGGACGAGAATCAGCACCGCCCCCACAAGCCCCAGCTCCTCGCAGATCACCGCGAAGATATAGTCGTTATACTGAAACGGCAGATACAGATACTTCTGCCGGCTCTTGCCGAAGCCCAGACCGAGCAGCCCCCCGGAGCCGATGGCATACAGGGACTGCAAAATCTGATAGCCTGTATCTCCCGGGTCCAGCTCCGGGTGGAGCCAGGCGGAAACCCGATCCCCGGCGTAGCCCATCAGGGAGATGTAGATGATGACAAACACCACCGCTCCCCCGGCTCCTGCCAGCAGCCACTGAATTGGGCTGCCTGCCACAAACATCATCACCACCGCCACCATGCCCATGAGCAGAATGGCACTGAGGTGCTTTTCCAGCGCCAGGGGAACCAGGATTCCCATCAGCGCCATGCCGAAGCCCAGCACCCCGAAGCGGAAGGTTTTTGCCCGGGAGCCGAAGATCCGGGTCAGCCGGGCAAACACCAGAATCATGGTAAATTTGGCGATCTCCGAGGGCTGAAACTGGATGCCGGCAATGGTAATCCACCGTCGGGCGCCGTTGACCTGCTGGCCGATGACCAGCACACTCAGCAGCAGCACGATGCTGACCGCATACAAGGGCCAGGCCAGCCGATACCAGACCTGCGCCGGAATCCGGCTGAAAAAGGCCATGGCTGCCAGACCGATGAGGGCACAGATGCCCTGCTTTTGCAGATATTTTGTGGAGATTTGGTAGCCGGTGTCATACCGGCTCTGGGCGGAGCTGGCGCTGTAGAGCATGATAAGCCCCACCGCCAGAAGCAGCAGCACCAGAAACAGAAACACCGGATCCACTTCCGTACTCGCCCCTGTGGGGGCGAGGTCCTCTTTGGCATGGAGTTTTCGCTCCAACGCCATAAGACAGCTCCTTTCGGATTGGAAACAATCAGCGCAGGCCGGCAATGCCGACCCATGCCAGAATACACATCACAGCGGTAATTCCGCTGAAGGTCAGCACGATTTTTTCTTCCTTCCAGCCGCACATCTCAAAGTGATGATGGATGGGGGACATCCTGAACAGCCGCTTGCCGTGGGTCATCTTGAAATAGCCCACCTGCAAAATCACGGACAGGGTCTCCACAATGTAGATAAGCCCCACCAGAATCAGGATCAGGGGCATATTCAGGGCAAAGGCCAGGGCGCACACCAGACCGCCCAGAAACAGGGAGCCGGTGTCCCCCATGAAAACCTTGGCCGGGTGCCAGTTGTAGATCAGATAGGCAGCCAGTCCACCCACCAGTGCCGCAGGCACGATGGCCAGATCCGTCTTGCCCAGCGCCACCGCTGCGGCGGTAAAGAACACCATGACCGGGATGGTGACGCTGCTGCACAGGCCGTCCACGCCGTCGGTGAGGTTCACCGCGTTGACGCAGCCCACCATCACAAACATGGCAAAGAAAATGTATACCAGCGGATGCAGCCGGAAGCTGGTATTCACAAAGGGGATGTACAGGTCGGTGTGCATATTGCCGGTGCGGTACATGGCGTACAGGAACAGGGCGGAGACCGCCATCTGCAGCATGGCCTTCTGAGCCGAGGTCAGACCCATGTTCCGCTTGAACCGAACCTTGGTGAAGTCATCCAGAAAGCCGATGAGGCCGAAGCAAAGCGCCAGAATCAGCACGAAGTAAACGGAAGAATCCTTCACGGCATACACATTCAGCAGCACCACCAGCACTGCCGACACAATGAACATCAGGCCGCCCATAATGGGGGTACCGGACTTCTTCTCGTGCCATCTGGGGCCGATTTCCAGAATGGATGCTCCGGCCTTCAGGGCGTGGAGCACAGGCAGCAGCAGATAGCCGATGCCGGCGGTGGCAGCGAAGCTGAACAGCACCGTGTACAGGACTTTCATCATGGTAGTATCCTCCGATTGGTTATTTGTCTTCCTTCAGGAACATCTCCAGCACCTGCTCCAGGTGCATTCCGTGGCTGGCCTTGAACAGCAGGGTGTCCCCGGGGGCGGCCATACGGCGCAGGGCTCTTGCCATCTCCTCCCGGCTGTCATAGATCTGACATTTACTCTTGGGCATCCCTCCGGTGATGGCGCCGGCGTGGATCCGGTCGGCATTGGGGCCAAAGGCCAGCAGGATGTCGGCATTTTCCGCCGCCACCCGACCCATCCGGTAATGCTCCGCCTGGGTGCAGATTCCCAGCTCCAGCATATCTCCCAGCACGGCGATGCGCTTTCCGGGCTTTCTGCCCAGCACCCGCAGAGCCGCCGCCATGGATTCCGGGCCGGCGTTGTAGCAGTCGTTGATGATGGTCATACCCTTATGGGCGAAGGTCTCCTGCCGTCCGGAGATATTGGCGAAGCCGGCCAGCTGCTTCTGAATTCTCTCCGGCTCCACCCCCATAATCAGGCCCACACTGACGGCAGCCAGAGCATCGGCAACATAGTGTTCTCCCTCCAGCGGCATTTCCACCGGGAAGGAAAAATCCTTCCAGCTGACTCGGAAGCAGAGCTTTGCCCCCTCCTGCCGGATATCCGATGCCCGGACGGCGCAGTTGTCTCCGGTGCCGAAGTATGTAATCTGCTGCAGGGGAATCACATCCAGATTCCGCAGCATGGCGTCGTCACCGCTCAGCAGCAGCTTTCCCTCCGGGGGCATTCCCTCCACAATCTCCATCTTGGCCTTGCGGATGCCCTCCTGAGAGCCAAGAAATTCCATATGAGTGGTTCCGATGTTCACAATCACGCCGATATGGGGTCTGCCGATCCGGGAAAGATAGGCGATCTCCCGGAAGTGGTTCATGCCCATTTCCAGAACTGCCACCTGGGTATCCTCCCCCATGGACAGCACCGCCATGGGCATACCGATGTCATTGTTGTGGTTTGCCGGTGTTTTACAGGTTTTGAAGGTGCTCTCCAGCACCGTGGCCACCATCTCCTTGGTGGTGCTCTTGCCCACGGAGCCGGTGATGCCCACCACCTTCATGCCGATACGCCGGATTTCCTCCCGGGCAATCATGCCCAGAGCCGTCCGGGGATCCTCCACATAGATGGCAGGGTAATCTCCCACCTTCCGGCTGCACAGCACCGCAGCCGCGCCCTTCTCCATAGCTGCCGGAATGAAATCGTGTCCGTCCCGGCTGCCCTGCAATGCCAGGAACAGCTGTCCCGGCTGGAGAAGCCTTGTATCGTTGTTGGCGCCGAGGAATTCCACCTCGGCATATTGTTCTTCTACCGTACCGCCGCACCACTGGGCGGCCTGACGGAGCGTCAGTTTAGCCATGTTCTTCCCTCAATTCCCGGAGGTGGGCTGCGACCTCTTCCCGTTCATCCAGGTGGGTTTTATGCCCACCGATGTCCTGATAGGTCTCATGTCCCTTTCCTGCCAGTACAATTATATCATTTTTTTCCGCAATGTCCATAGCATATCGTATGGCACGGCGGCGATCTTCTATGACAATATATTCCCCGTGTTCCTTTTTTACCCCTTTTTCAATGTCCCGGATGATGGCCATGGGGTTCTCCGTCCGGGGATTGTCGGAGGTGATGATGGCAAAGTCCGCATATTTGACGCCGATTTCCCCCATAATGGGCCGCTTGATGGGATCCCGGTCGCCGCCGCAGCCGAAGACGGAAATCAGCCTGCCCCGGCAGAAATCCCGGACGGAGGTGAGGATATTTTCCAGTCCGTCGGGGGTGTGGGCGTAGTCAATCAGCACGGTATAGGGCATCCCGGGAGTAGGAACCACCTCGATGCGTCCCTTGACGCCGCTGGCATGGGACAGGGCATGGGCGCAGTCGGCAAGGGAAATGCCCAGCTGCCGGGCCACCCCCAGCACCGTCAGGGCGTTGTATACCGTAAACCGTCCGGGGATGGGCAGGGACACCGCCACGGCTCCCTCCTGCGAAACGGCCTCAAAGGAGATTCCATCGGACAAAAGCCGGGGATTCCGGGCAGTCAGGTCAGCGTTTCCGGTCACCGAGGTGGTGAGCACCGGGCAGGCGGCTGCTGCCAGCATCCGCACCGCATAGGGATCGTCCACATTGATTACAGCCTTGCCGCACCGGCGGAACAGCTCCGCCTTGGCATCGCAGTAGGCATCCATGGTCTTATGAAAGTCCAGATGATCCTCCGTCAGATTGGTGAAGGCCGCCACATCGAAGCGGATGCCCCCCACCCGTTCCAGACTCAGGGCATGGCTGGATACCTCCATCACCACATGGGTGCAGCCGGCATCCCGCATCCGGGCAAAGAGTGCCTGCAGCTCATAGCTCTCCGGGGTGGTGCGCTCCGTGGGGATAGACTCCTGGCCGATCATGTTGGCCATGGTGCCGATAAGTCCCACCTTTGCCCCGAGACAGGTTTCCAGCACCTGCTTCAAAAGCAGGGTCACAGAGGTCTTTCCGTTGGTACCGGTGATGCCCACCATGGTCATGGACTTCGCCGGGTGGCCGAAGAAGTTGGCGCTGACCAGAGCCAGTGCCAGCCGGTCATTTTCCACCAGCACATAGGGCACATCCTGTTCCGGCTTTTTTGCGGTGAGAACCACCGCCGCCCCCTTTTCCATGGCCATGGGAATGAACCGGTTGCCGTCGGAGGCAAAGCCGGAAATCGCCGCGAAGAGACTTCCGGGACTTACCTTCCGGGAGTCATAGGCAACATGGGAAATCTCCAACTCCGGGTCGGCGTTGGTTTCCAGCACGGGAATATCCTTCAGTAATTCTCTCAGCTTCATGGTTTTTTCTCCTCTGCATCAGTCTTTTGCGGTGGGATCGGTAAAATACAGGGTAATTGCCGTCCCCGGGGGTGTTTTGCTGCCGGGGGGAAGATCCTGCCCGGACACCACAATCTGGGGGGACAGGTCAGGATTGCCCAGAATTTGCAGCAGCAATCCTGCCTTTGCGGCGGCATCCCCGGCCTGCCGCCGGGTCATGCCGGTAAAGTCGGGAACCTCCACGCTCTGTCCCGGGTCATCCCCCAGATACAGCAGCACCTGACTGCCGGGGTACACCAGCTCCCCCGCCCGGGGCAGCTGGGAGGTGATTTTCTCCTCTGTTCCGGAGCACCGTTTGGTGATTCCGGTATCTTTCAAAGCCTTCTCCGCCTCCTTCACCGTCATTCCGGTGAAGTCCGGCAGGGAAATCGGTTCGCCGGGAGTTTCCTTCTCCACTTCCAGATAGGGAAGGATGTCCCCCAGCACGGCCCCCACCGTGGGAGCCGCCATCACACCCCCGGAAATATAGATCCCGGTGGATCGGGAGGGGGTATCCAGCGCTACCAGTACAATATACTGCGGATCCTCCATGGGGGCAATCCCCACAAAGGACACGATTTTATCCTGAACACGCTGGCCATTTTCGTCAAAAACATCAATTTTTTCACTGGTTCCTGTCTTTCCTCCGATGGAATAGCCCGCCACGGCTGCATTTTTCGCGGTTCCCTCCGTCACCACGGAACGAATCAGCTGCCGCATGGTCTGGGAGGTCTCCTCCGAAATGGTGCGCCGCACCACCGTAGGCTCCTGCCGCAGCACCGGGTTGCCCTGGGCATTCAGCACCTCGCAGACCACATAGGGCTCCAGCAGATAGCCGCCGTTGACCACGGAGGCGATGGCCCGCACCAGCTGCAAGGGGGTGATTTTGAAGGTCTGCCCGAAGGAGCCGGAGGTCAGGGAGGCGGTGCCCCACTTGTCCGTGTTGGTCACCAGTGCCTTGTCGAAAAAGACTCCCTTGCTCTCCCCTGCCAGATCGATGCCGGTTTTCTCCAGAATCCCGAATTTCTGGATGTAGTCATAAAACCGCTCTCCCCCCAGCTTCAGGGCAATGTGGGCGAAGGCGATGTTGCAGGAATTCTGCAAAGCCTGGGGTGTTTTCTCCGCCCCGTGGCCTGTGGAGCGCCAGCAGTGAAGCCGCTGAGCCCGGCCGGGAATCTGCTCCGCACCGGAGCAGTGGAAGGAGGTGTCCAGTGTAATGGCGCCGCAGTCCAGCGCCGCCGCCATGGTCAGCACCTTGAAGGTGGAGCCCGGCTCATAGCCGTCGGAAAGGCACCGGTTGCGCCACTGCTTCAGCCGGGCGGCCTGCAAGGCCTCCTGATAGGCCTTTTTCCCTGCGGCATAGCCTTCCGATTCCTCCGGAAGGGAGAGATAGGCCAGCTGTAGGTTTTCCAGCTCCTGCCGGGTCTTTTCATCTTGAATCTCCTGATAGGCGTTGGGGTCGTAGCTGCCCAGAGTGGCCATGGCCAGAATCTCCCCGGTTTTGCAGTTCATCACCATACCGAAGGCACCGTTCTGCACATCGTAGCGGTCAATGGCTGCGGCCATCTGCTTTTCCAGACAGGCCTGCACCGTGGCATCCAGGGTCAGCACTACGGTGTTTCCCTTCTGGGAGGCCAGATACTGCTCGTAGGAATAGGGCATATCCATTTCGTTGTTGCCCTTGGTGGTGATGACCTTCCCGGGAAGTCCCCGGAGGTAACTGTCGTAGGCGGCCTCAACCCCCTCGCAGCCGTCGCCCCCGGCATTGGTAAAGCCCACCACCTGCGCCGCCAGCGTGCCGTAGGGATAGACTCTTTCTGCCGCCGGTTCCAGATGGATGCCCTGTATATCCTGATCGTTGATGTAGTCCCGGAGCTTTGCCGCTGTTTCTGCCGGGATTCTTGCGGCAATCTGCTGATAGCGCCGGGTTCTGTCCCCGGCCTTTTTCTCGATGGCATCCGGGTCTTTTTCCAGGAGCTGCCCCAGCATCTGAGAAACGGCGTGGATGTCCTCCCCGGCCTGCTGCAGCTCCCGGGGGTTCAGATAGACATTCTCCACCCCCCGGTTGGTGGCCAGAACATTCATGTTCCGATCCAGAATCTCCCCCCGGTCAGAGGCCACCGCCGTGGTTCGGGACTGGTTTCTCCGGGCCAGCGCCGCGTAGTAGTCATATTGCGCCACCATCAGATACCACAGCCGAGCTGCCAGCGGCAGAAACGCCGCCAGAGCCAGCACAGCCATGGTTATCCGAATCCGGCGGTGCTGTCCGCTGTCCAGCCGCAGTCTGCCGGAGGGGGCAGCAGGCTTTCCCTTTCCCTTCATGTGTCACCGGCCCTTTCCCAAATGGCATCAATGGGCAGCAAGGGAAACCCTCGCCGCCCATTGCTATCTAATTGGTATGAAGCCAGTCCGAATTTATGCAAAGGAAGCTCCAACGGAATCGGCATCAGGCGGTTTATTCCGGCAGATCCCCGAACAATCCCTGCCAGAACCAGCGAAAGTTTTCCCACCAGGTGGGATCTGGCTCCCTCTGGGGGATTTTCACGGTGATATACCGGGTCTCCACCTGATCCATTTCCACCATTCCCATGGCCAGAGCCGCCTGCCGGATGGATTCCAGATTGATGCTCTCCCGGTACTGGGTGGTCAGCTGGATATTGGTCTGCTTCAGCTGGTCGCGGTACTCCTGCACCACGCCGAACTGCTGCCATGCCTGCTGCATCCGGATGGTGCCCAGCACCATCACCACCAGCATCACCACAGCCGTCAGAATGGCGCAGATGGCCACCGGATCCACCTGAATCCGATAGAGCTTCTCCGCCCTCAGCATGGGCAGCCGGATTTTGCGTTTTTTCTGTTCCGATTGTTCCTCCAGCTGTCTGGCTTCGCTTCCATACACATAGAACTGGCCAACATACTGGATATCCGGTTTGCGCTCCATGCTGCACCTCCTTCCGGCGGAATAACAGTTTTTCTATAGTTTCTCGCAGATCCGCAGCTTTGCGCTTCTGGCTCTGGGGTTGCGTTCCAGCTCTTCCTCGCCGGAGACAATGGGCTTGCGGGTAATGAGCTTCACCTTGGGCTTATTGCCGCAGACGCAGACTGGGAAGTTGGGCGGACAGGTACAGCCCTTGGCTGCCTCGGCCATGGCGTTCTTGACGATCCGGTCTTCCAGAGAGTGGAAGGTGATCACCGCCAAGCGTCCGCCGGGGTTCAGCAGAGGGATGGCATCCTCCATCACTTTGGAGACCGCCCCCAGCTCATCGTTGACGGCGATGCGGATGGCCTGAAAGCTGCGCTTGGCAGGATGCTGCTTCTCCCGGAGGGCAGAGGCAGGCATGGCGCCCCGGATCACATCCACCAGCTCCAGGGTGGTGGCAATGGGAGCATTTTCCCGGCGGCTGCAGATGGCTGCCGCAATTTTGGGAGCGTACCGCTCCTCGCCGTAGTCATACAGAATCCGCTTCAGCTGGTCATAGGACCAGCTGTTTACCACATCGTAGGCGCTCAGGGTGTCCTGACTGTTCATGCGCATATCCAGCGGGGCATCCACCATGTAGGAAAAGCCCCGTTCCCCGTCGTCCAGCTGAGGGGAGGAAACACCCAGATCCAGCAGAATCCCGTCCACGCCGGAAATCCCCAGGTTTTTCAGCACCGATGCCATCTCGCAGAAATTGGCATGAACCAGTGTCACCCGGTCGGCGTAGGGCTCCAGACGCTTTCCGGCAGCCTCCAGAGCCACAGGGTCCCGGTCGATGCCGATATGGCGGCCGGTGGTCAGCAGCGCCGCAATCCGGCTGGAATGACCGCCGCCCCCCAATGTGCCGTCCACATAGATGCCGTCGGGGCGGATGTTCAGCCCCGCAATGCACTCCTCCAGCAGTACGGAAACATGGTGAAATTCTGTCATAGTCCCACCGCCTCCAGAGATTCCAGAAGCTTTTCGGGGGTGAGATTCTCTGCTTCAAAGGCTTCGTATTCCTCTGCGTTCCAGATCTCCGCCTGCCCGGCCCGACCCACGATCATCACATCCCGGTCAATTCCGGCATAGCGCAGCAGGAAGGGGGTCAGGGCAAACCGGAACTGCTTATCCGGGGCGCACTCGGCTGCGTTGGTGAACAGCAGACTGGTGGCGCCGGAGCGCTGGGAGATGCTCAGGGCATTGTAGTTGGCGCTGAGGGTATCCCAGTCCTGCCGGGTATACACGGTGAGGCAGCGATGGCCGCAGTTCACACCCAGGGTTACATAAAAGACCTCCCCCAGGTCTGCCCTGAGCTTGGACGGCACAAACAGCCGGTTTTTGTCGTCCATCTTCGCAGGGTACTTGCCGATCATAGCCTCACCTCCTCCAAATTACTCCACTTTACTGCCCTTTTGCTCCATTTAGGGACAGTATACAACCACAACGAAAAAAAATCAATCTTTTTTCGTCGATTCTGAATTTTTTGTGCAGAAAAACCGCATTTTTAAACATTTGTTTTATGAATCAGGAGAGAAAACAGATCTCTTCCCCCTCCATTTTCACCCGAACCCGGGTGGGACGGCGGCTGCACCCCAGCAGATATCCTGCCAGAGGCCCCTCCACCTCCTTCTGAATCAGGCGGCGAAGCTGCCGCGCCCCCTCCTTTCCCCGGCATCGTTGCCCCAGCTGAGCTGCCAGCTCCGGCGGCAGCAGCAGCTGGGTGCCCATGGCCTTCACCCGATCCTGAAGCTGATGCAGGTACTTCCACGCGATGGCTTCCATGGCTCCGTCCGCCAGGGGGCGGAAGGGGATGACCCCGTCCAGCCGCCCCAGAAACTCCGGGGAGAAGCACTCCGTCACGGCCTTCCCCAGCTCCGATTCCCGACCCCCGGCGCAGAAGCCCAGACCCTCTCCCCGGATCTGGCCTCCGGCGTTGGAGGTCATCACCACAATGGCGTTTTTGAAGCTGACCCGGCGGCCGGTGGAGTCCGTCAGCTCCCCCTCCTCCATAATTTGCAGCAGAAGTCCCAGCACATCCGGGTGCGCCTTTTCCAGCTCATCCAGCAGAACCAGGCAGTAGGGGCGGCGGCGGACCGCCTCCGTCAGCTTGCCCCCGTCCTCATAGCCCACATAGCCCGGGGGCGCGCCGATGAGCCGGGAGGCGGAGAATTTCTCCATATATTCCGTCATGTCCAGCCGGATCATGGCGTTCCGACTGCCGTAGACCTCCCCTGCCAGCGCCCGGCACAGCTCTGTCTTTCCCACTCCCGTGGGGCCGGTGAACAGCAGGCAGGCCACGGGGCGGCCTCCGTCCCGGATGCCGCAGTAGCCCCGGCGCACCGCCTCCGCCACCGTCTTCACCGCCTCTGTCTGACCCACCACCTGACTGGCCAGCAGCTGCTCCAGATTCAGCAGCCGCTCCCGCTCTCCGGCGCTGAGCTTGCCCAGAGGAATCCCCGTCCGGGCGGACACCACAGCCGCGATATCCCCGCTGCCCAGAGTTCCGGTTTTTCGCATCTCCGGATTTTTCTCCACCAGCTTCTGCATCTTATCCCGGAGCTGGGCGGCTTTTTCAAACTTCCGCTCCCGGACGGCCTCATGCAGCTCCTGTTCCAGCTCCTTTCTGGCGCCGCTGTCCCGGGCGGGGTACAGCCGCTCCAGCCGCACCCGGGAGGCGGCTTCATCCAGCAGGTCAATGGCCTTATCCGGCAGGAACTGCTCCGGCAGATACCGCACCGACAGACGCACCGCCTCTTTCAACGCCTCCTCGGAGATTTTCAGGCGGTGGTGCTGCTCCAGCCCCGGTCGTAACCCCCGGAGGATGGCAAGGGTGGCCTCCTCCCCCGGTTCCTCCACTGCCACCGGGCGGAACCGCCGTTCCAGCGCCGCGTCCTTTTCAATGTAGCGACGGTATTCCTCCCGGGTGGTGGCTCCCAGTATCTGCAGCTCCCCCCGCCCCAGCGCCGGCTTGAGGATATTGGCAGCATCAATGGCCCCCTCCGCCGCTCCGGCTCCCACGATGGTATGCATTTCATCCACAAACAGAATCACATCTCCGCTTCTGCGGATTTCCGCCAGCACATCCCGGAGCCGCTCCTCAAATTCCCCCCGGTACTTGGTGCCTGCCACCAGATTGGCGATGTTCAGACTCACCAGCCGCTTATCCTTCAGCTGGGGCGGCACATTGCCCATGGCCATCCGCTGGGCAAGCCCCTCGGCAATGGCGGTTTTTCCCACCCCCGGCTCCCCCACCAGCGCCGGATTGTTCTTGTTTTTCCGGCAGAGGATGCCGATTACCGTGTCGATCTCCTTTTCCCGTCCGATCACGGGCTCCATGGAGGATGCCTTCTGAATCAGATCCTCACTGAATTGCTCCAACAGTTTCGTAGAAAATCCCTCCTTCTTGGGTTTGGCAGGGGCACCCGGCTCCCAGCGCAGATGCTCCACCGTGTGGCTGAACAGAATATCCGGCGCAATGCCGTTAAACCGCAGCAGCTCCTGGGCGGAGGAGCCGGGATGCCGGGTCAGCGACAGCAGCACATGGATGGGAAGAACCTCCCGGCAGCTCCCGGCAGCCGCTTCCTCCCCCGCCCCCTTCAGAATTTCCCGGGCATTCTCCGTCAGCCCCTGGGGCAGGGGCAGTCCCGGGGTTCCCGCGCCGTAAAACAGCCGGGTCATGGCCTCCGTCAGGGGCAGATCCAGCCCGGCGCTGCGCAGCAGCAGCCCGGCATCCCCCGGCAGCATGGCCAGCGCCAGCAGCAGGTGGGCAGAGCCAACATAGCTGTGCCCGCAGTCCCTGGCCCGATCCGCGGCGCTCTCAATGACCCGGGAGGTTTGTACATGGTAACGCATCGGCTCCCTCCTTTGTATGGATACCCGTCGCACTATGATCTTCCTGTGAAAAACTCCAATCCTGGCGAATGAAATTCTTTCATGGAATATCCGTATGAAAATTCTGGACAGACAGCCAATATTTTATTCTGATTTCCCGATGCAAAAAGGAAGCATCGTTGATTTTTCATCCGGAAAGCATATGGAACGAAGATTTGGGAAAAAAGGAATTGCATTTTCCGGAATCCATGCTAGAATATAGGTGCGTTTAAGCACAAAAAAACGACATCATTGTATGGAGGTAACTACTATGGCTTACATCATTTCCGGCTCCTGTGTCTGCTGCGGCACCTGTGCTGAGCAGTGCCCCGTCAGCGCAATTTCCGAAGGCGACGGCAAGTATGTCATCGATCCCGATACCTGCGTCTCCTGCGGCTCCTGCGCAGATGCCTGCCCTGTCGGCGCCATCGAGGAAGGCTAAGTCTTCCCAATGAATTGGAATCGTCGGAAAAGTCCCCGGGCTTTTCCGACTTTTCTTTCCCTTTCGGAGCCTTGGATGATTTCTTTCCTGTATATCGGCCTGACTCAGCAGACGGGGAAATTGGAATTTAGTGAGCTCAAAGGCCCCCTTGTGTAAAGGGGGCTGTCAGCGAAGCTGACTGGGGGATTGACAACCCCTCCGGCAAAAATCAATAGATTTTTGCCACCTCCCCTTACACAGGGGAGGCTTTGGGCATCCCCACAAATAACAATTTGCGTCCGCGCTGCAGGAACCCGATCAGCATTTTTCTTTTAAGGAGCAGAAGCTATGGAAACACTTCCCAATGGATATACTCTGCTGGTGCCCAAGGATGCCTTCCCTCTGAGCACCGATTCCGTGGTGCTGGGGCATTTCGTCCGGCTGCCCAGAAATGCCCGGGTGCTGGATCTGGGCTCCGGCTGCGGCACCCTGGGGATGCTTCTGTGCGCCAAGGACGAAACCTGCACCGTCACCGGGCTGGAGCTTTCCCCTGCCGCCCACGAAGCGGCGCTGGAAAACATCCGCGCCAACGGCCTTGCCCGCCGTATGGAAAGTATATGCGCCGATCTGCGGGAGGTTCCCTCCCGGTTTGCCTCCGGCAGCTTTTCGGTGTGTGTTTCCAATCCTCCCTATTTTACCGGAGGACCCGCCAGCGTCCGCCACCCCCAGGCGCGGCACGAGGAGCAGTGCAGCCTGTCCCAGCTGTTTGCCAGCGTGGGCTGGGCACTGAAATACGGAGGGGATTTTTTTCTGGTCCACAAACCGGATCGCCTCAGCGAGATTCTGCTGGAAGGCGCAAAAGTGGGTATGGAGGCCAAGCGGCTGTGCCTGCTGCGCCATCGGGAGGGCGGCTCCATCTGCCTGATCCTGCTGCAAATGCGCAAGGGCGCCAAGCCGGGGCTGATCTGGGAAGAGATGGCACTGGAAGACGGAAACGGAAATCCCACCCAGGCCTTCCGGGATATCTACCACATTTCAGATTAGAGAAATCCGTATCTGCCTGACAAAACTGGCAGGTAAATTGGAATTTATCGGCTTTGCCGAATTGACAATTGACAGTTGACAATGGACAATTGAGGAATCGCTTCGGGATGAAATAATAAAAGCCATCCGAAATCCATAGAAATGATTTATAATCGTCCCGAAGGGACACAATCATTGTCAATTATCAATTTTCAATTGTCAATTTGTTTAATATTTCTCCACGGCTGCGGTAACTCTATAAGCAAAAAATCTGCCATGGCTTTTCGCCATGGCAGATTTTTTAGTGCTGAGTCAGTTTGCGAACACATTCCTGGCAGATGTTTTTCCCCTGGTGGATCACTAGCTTTTGCGAAGATCCGCAGAAAATGCAGGCGGGCTCATACTTTCGTAATACGATGTGGTCATCTTCCATGTAGATTTCCAACTCGTCCCGCTCCATGATGTCCAAAGTTCTGCGAAGTTCGATGGGCAGCACGATCCGGCCGAGATCGTCTACCTTGCGGATGATTCCTGTGGCTTTCATATCCCCAGACTCCTTCCCATTGATTCGCTTCATCCCTCTCGCAGGAAACCAGAGTGCATTCTCCTATCGAGTTATCAGCTTTATCATTATACTGCTATATATTGACTATGTCAAATACTTTTGTGGGGAATCCTTGTGATTCTGTCGAAATTATCCAAACATTTTCCTATGCTTTTATGCATATTGTGCTATGGAAGCTCTGAACAAATCGGCAAGAGCTGACACCAGAAGATTTTGGCTCAGACGAAAGTTCTTAAAATGGAGGAATACTGTATGTATTTCCCATTTTAAGAACTGCACAGATGGGGCAAAAGATTCGGTGTCCGGCCGCAGACGATTTATTCGGAGTTTCCCTATAAATAGGGAAAGAAAGCGGTGGAAAGTAAAATGACAATGACCTGGATCTGGACGCTCCTGACTGGGAGCGGAATTCTCTGCGCCCTGCTGCTGGGCAGGGGTAGTGAGCTGGCTGCAGCGATTCCAAGGGGAATGCAGGAGGGCGTCACACTGGCGCTGTCTCTGGGGGGCAGCCTGTGCCTGTGGTCCGGGGTGGGGCGGCTCATGGAGGCGGTGGGCATCACCGGGATGCTGTCCCGGCTTTTGCGGCCCTTTCTGCATCGGGTGTTTCCCGAATCCAAGCAGGATCCTCTTCTGGCTCAGAGCCTCAGCGGGAATATCTGCGCCAATTTTCTGGGTCTGGGCAACGCCGCAACTCCCATGGGCATGGATGCTGCCCGGCGGCTGCGGCGGGGGGATAGCGCCAGCCACAGCCTGTGTCGGCTGATTGTGCTGAACACCGCCTCTATTCAGCTGATTCCGGCAAATGTGGCCGCTGTCCGCAGCGGACTGGGCTGCCAGACCCCCTTCGACATTCTCCCGGCGGTGTGGCTCACCAGCATCTGCTCCGCCGGGCTGGGACTGGCCATGGCAGTGCTTCTGGGAAGGGTGTGGAAGGATGCTTGACTATCTGGTTCCCGGGCTGCTGTTTTTCCTCTCCGCTCTGGCTCTGAAGGACAGGCAGGATGCCTACAGCCTGATGCTGGAGGGCGGACAAGCGGGTCTGCGGCTTCTGGTTTCCATCCTTCCCACTCTGATTTTTCTGGTGACAGCGGTACAGATTCTCCGTGCCTCCGGGGCTGCGGAGCTTCTGAGCCGGTGCTTTGCCCCTCTGTTTTCCCGTCTGGGGATCCCCCCGGAGACTGCCCTGCTGGTGCTGATCCGTCCCATCAGCGGCAGCGCCGCCCTGGCGGTGGGAGCCGACCTGATGCGGCAATACGGAGTGGATTCCCCGGTGGGGCGCACCGCCGCCGTAATGCTGGGCTCCACGGAAACCACCTTTTACACCATCAGCGTCTACTTCGGCGCCGCCGGAATCCGGAAAACCCGGTATACCTTGCCTGCTGCCCTGTTTGCGGACTTTGTGGGTTTTTTCATGGCCTCCATGTCGGTGCGGTGGTTCTATCGATAAAATCAAAAATACTGTCATTCCGAGCCATCCGGCAGGATGGCGTGGGAATCCGTTCTCCTTAAAAAACCCAGTAGTTTGAACATTTCAAGGCAGATGCGGATTGCCACAGGCGGCCTTTGGCCGCCTTCGCAATGACAGCATAATTTTTATTCTGCTTTCGGGGTTTCGCTTCTGCGGCGGCGTCTGCGCCGGGGGCGGACGGCGTCCTCGGGGTCAGCCTTCTCCGCCCGGCGGGCATAGGCCTGCGCCGCCTCGGAGGTGGCCTCATAGGTCAGGCGGCTGACACGGACGGTTTCATCGGGCTGGGTGGACAGCCGCACCCGGATCAGGAATTTGCCATGCTCCGGGCAGGTGGCCAGATCCATGTACCGGTGTCCCGGCTGGGCAAACCACCGGGAGCCCAGCATCCGGCTGCCGCACAGGGGGCACAGATTCTCCTCCCCGGACATGGCTGCCAGAGCCGCACGCTTGTCGGCATAGTCATAGAACACCTTCCGATCCAGACACCCGGGCAGCTCCGCGCCGTGGAACCCGTTGTCATGGCTTTTCAGAGCCGCGCCGTATTCCGCCATACCCTGTTTCAGATTCAGCATGGCGCAGATCAGAGCGGTATGGTAGGCATCGCCAAGGGCATCATGGGCAGGCCGGGTGGCCTCGATGCTGAACATCTCCATGGCGGTTTTCAGCGCCTTCTGGGAGGTGGAGCCGTCGGTCTGGGCGTTGAAAATCATCTGGGCATTGAACCACCGCTCCGTCCAGTCCTCCTCCAGCCCGAACAGCCGCAGGTTTTCCCGGAGGATGCCAATATCGTCGAAGCCCCAGGTGAGAAACACGATGTCCTCGCCGCACCAACGGCGGAACAGCTCGATGGCCTCCGGGAAGGAAACGCCCTCCTCCCGGAGTTTGGCCTCCTTGATGCCGGTGAGCTTACTGACCCGGCGGTTCAGATGGCGGTAATATTTAGGCTTGATCATAATCTGGAACTCGTCCTCAACGAACTGCTCCTCGTTGATCCGGACGGCGCCGATCTGGATGATTTCCCCCCGGATGTTCACCGGGAGCACCTTCTTGGAGGAGGGAGAACCCGGCCAGGGCTGATTCCATTCCATATCCAATACAATATAATTCATGGGTAAAACCTCTGTATCCACATAATACTACACTTTATCATACCATACCCCCATGGGTTCTGTAAATACAAAGATTAAAAAAATCCCGGAACGGCGATAACCGTTCCGGGATTTAAGCTTGTTTTTACAGCAAATCCTTCACCAGAGACAGGGCGGCCTCGTCAGCCACCAGGGTGAAGTCGGGGTGCAGCTGCAGGATGGAGCCGGGAGCCTGAGGACGGATGGGGCCAAAGAAGCAGTCCTTCACGGCCTGTGCTTTGCCGACGCCGTTGACCACCAGCAGAACCCGCTTGGCCTTCATAATGGAGCCGATGCCCATGGTGTAGGCGTGGGTGGGAACATCGTCCCGGCTGGCAAAGAAACGGGCGTTGGCGTCGATGGTAGCCTTGGTCAGCTCCACCTTGTTGGTACCCTTGACAAACTCGTCGCAGGGCTCGTTAAAGCCGATGTGGCCGTTGGGGCCGAGACCCAGCAGCTGCAGATCTGCGCCGCCGAAGGCATCGATGACGGCATCGTAGCGGGCGCACTCAGCGGCGGCATCGGGGTTGGTGCCGTCGGGAATGTTGCAGTTGGCCTGATTAATATTTACATGGTCAAAGAGGTTGGAGCGCATGAAGTAGGCATAGCTCTGGTCGTGATCCTTGGTCAGACCCACATACTCGTCCAGATTGACGGTCTTGACCTGAGAGAAGTCCAGATCGCCGGATTCATACTTGGCGATCAGCTCTTTATAGGTGCCTACGGGGCTACTGCCGGTAGCCAGACCCAGAACACAGTCGGGCTTCAGATAAATCTGGGCGGCGATGATGTTGGCGGCCTTGCGGCTGACATCGTTGTAATCCTTAGCGCAGATCAGTCTCATGTTTATGTTTCCCCTTTCAAAAATATCCATTCCGGTTTGGTTTTTCCCAATTACAGCGTGATTATAGCATCTTTTCCAAAAATTGTACAGTCCGTTTCCCGTTTTCAGTTCTTTTCGATAAATATTCTGGCATTTGTGGCAATAATTTGTTCTGGCCTTATTTTATATCGTTATTCTGGTGCTATATTTATAGCCAGTATTTGCTATAATAGGGCAAACTCAAGGGAGGTAATACCATGAAACAGACAAAAACCATTTCCACCAAAAAAATCGTGCTGGTTGCTCTGCTGGCTGCCCTGACCACCGCCGGCTCCGCCCTGCGCATCACCCTGCCCATTAATATTGCAGGCACCACCTCATTCCATCTGGGCAACATTCTGTGCGCCCTGTCCGGCATCCTGCTGGGGCCCTGGCTGGGCGGTCTGGCAGCAGGCATGGGCTCCGCCATCTATGACATGATGAATCCCCTGTACATCAGCGAGGCATGGATTACCTTCCTGTTCAAGGGTGCCTATGCCGTTGCCGCCGGTCTCATCGCCCGGACAGGGGGCAAGGAGATCACCTATCCCAAGTCCATCCTCGCCACCGCTGTGGGCGCAGCTGCCTACGCCGCCCTGTACCTGCTGAAGAGCTTCTACTACAACGGCATCCTGCTCCATGGGCTGACCGTTGAGGCAGCCGCCATCACCGTAGTCGCCAAGCTGCCTGCCACCATCTTCAACGCAGTGGTCGCCATTATCTTTGCCCCCATTCTGGCAAAGTCCATCTCCGCTGCTCTGAAGAAAAACCATCTGTCTCTGGACTAAAAGAAGGCACGGCCATCACAGGCCGTGCTCTTTTACTCCCGATAGGGTATTTTTTCCAAATCCAGCAGCTGCTTTTTCCGTTCCAGTCCGTAGCCGAAGCCGGTGAGGGCACCCTTCACCCCCAGCACCCGATGGCAGGGAATCATCAGGGCAATGGGATTGCGTCCCACCGCGCCCCCCACTGCCTGCGCCGACATTCTGCGCCCCAGCCTTGCGGCAATCTCCCCATAGGTCATGGAGCTTCCGTAGGGAATGGTCAGCAGAATCTGCCAGACCTCCTTCTGAAAGGCCGTTCCCTCCGGTTCCAGTGGGAGATCCAGAACAGGGTTCTCTCCCCGGAAATAGGCATCCAGCCACGCCTGCGCCCGGAGGAGAAGGGGCTCCTCCGAATTGACTCCCCCGGGAAGCTCCCGATCCAGCCACAGTCCGGTAAGGGCATGGTCATTGCATTGCAGCAGAATGTTCCCCAAGGGGGATGTGTATTCCCGGTATTGCATAGTGCATTGCTCCCGTTCTTTGTCAAATTTCAATCATTTTCGGTCAGGGCGTGTACCTGACCGAAAATTCCTCTCAGGCTGCAAGTGTGGGATTTGTCCGGCATTGCCGGGCAAATCCTGCGCGCGGCAGACTGCAAACTTCTGGCAGGAAAGCCTGTAAGGATTTTCTGCCAAAAGGAGCAGCCCACCGGGCTGTTGGATTTGATTTTCGATACTATTTCTCAATAGAATGGTTTCATTCTATTGAGAAGACACCGCCTGACGGCGTTGTCGTATCTATGATTTTCGGAATAGAAAATCATAGATACCCGTCTCATTATGATCTTCATATTAAAATGTTCCATTTTGCTGAATGAAACATTTTAATTGAATATCAGTACGAGTCCGTTTTTCTGGAATTGCCAAAAAGGAAGCCACCCCTTTGGGGTGTACCTCTTAACGGAATTGGCTTCTATTCCCGACACCCGGAACGGACTCGTTGCCGATTCCCTTCGGGAATCGTATGGTATCGCCGGGCTCCTACCCGGCGATCAACGCCCCACTGGGGCGTTGGATTTGATTTTCGAGTCCGTTTTTCTGGAATTGCCAAAAAGGAAGCCACCCCTTTGGGGTGGCTTCCTTTTTGGCGACCCGGAACGGACTCGAACCGTCGACCTCCAGCGTGACAGGCTGGCGTGCTAACCGACTGCACCACCGGGCCATATTCAGAACATTGTGGATTATATCAGAAAGTTTTCTGTTTGTAAAGAGGGAAAATGAAAAGATCTTCTGTTTTTTGCAGACTCCTGAGGAATAGGTGACCAGGCTCGGAATACTATGGTGTTGCCAGCCTCCAGCCGGCGGCAAGCAGCTCTCCACTGGAGAGCTGCATTTGATCTTTCGAGCCTCATCTGTCCAAATAAAAGAAGCAGATGCTCCTGCCTTTGTGGCACGGGTGACGAGGCTCGAAACACTATGGTGTTGCCGCCGTCGAGCCGGCGGCAAGCAGCTCTCCACCGGAGAGCTGCATTTGATCTTTCGAGCCTCGCCTTTCCAAAAAAGAAAAGCAGACGCTAACGCGTCTGCTTTTCTTTTTTGGAGCGGGTGACGAGGCTCGAACTCGCTACCTCCACCTTGGCAAGGTGGCGCTCTACCGGATGAGCTACACCCGCGGGGAACATGGCTTATTATAGCGGTTTTTCCGCAAATGTCAAGTCCCTTTTTTCATTTTCCCGAATTATTCTGTAGGCTCCGGCTCCTCTGCCCCCGGTTCACACACCGGATATGCCGAGTAATCCCAGACATAGCCATGCATTTCATGATCCGTCATGGGGTGAAACTCCCCCTGTATGCTGCACCGCATCAGATCCACATGGGAATATCCCCTCTCCGACAGGATGATATTCCAGGTCCAGGGCTGGGCGTTCCGGGTGCCGGTGACGGTCATACACTCCAAACCAGCCTTGCGGCACATGGCGGCATACACCTCCGCAAAAGCCCGGCTGTCTCCCACACCATGGCGCAAAAGGCTGTAGGCAGGCGTTGTAGAGGTTTCCATGGTATAGTCAAACCGCTCCATGAGAAAGCTGTACAGCTGGCTGAACTTCTGCTCGTCCGCCGCTTCGCCCCGGACATACAGCACTGCGGAATCAAACACCGGCTGCACCTGCTGCTGCATATTTTTCAGCGTCTCCCGGCTGTTCTGATAGGTAAAGGTGACCTCCACCACCCGAGCCTGCCCACGGCCGTAGACCTCCGAGGTTACCTTGGGCACCTCCATCACGATTTCCGGGTACTGCCGGGCGTAGTCCTGCACCACGGTGCCGAAGTCCAGGTTCTCGTACTGCTCCACCTTCATGGTCAGCACCGATTCATAATTGCGCAGCGCTTTCTCTACCAGTGCTCTGGCATCCTCCATTCGGGTAATGGGCTGAATTTTTCGCAGTTCAATCCGGCTGTGCCGGTACTGAATCTTCACCGCCACGGCGGCCTTGCCGCCGTTGGTGCCCACCTCGCAGCTGATGCTTTCCACCGCATAGGCGCCGATGGGATACACCTTCTGAATATGGTGGCAGAGGGTAGAAAGATTCTGCTCCAGCGTGGGGATGTCATAGTCAAATAGATTGATGACTGCCGTTTCTGTGCCGGAGGACACCAGTGTCTCCATGACCTCCTGAAGCTGGAAATAATCCGATGCGGACAGGGATTCATTCCGGTCGCCGCTTGTCTGAATCCGATGGGGTGTGATGGACAGATAGCTGCCATCCATCCAGCTGCACCCTGAAAGCAGCAGGCACAACGCCGCCATCAGGCTCACGGTCATTCGTTTCATCCGGTTTCCTCCTTTCCGTTACAGTCCGTTCTTACTATAGCGCTTGAAGCCGTCTCCCAGCACCTGGTGAGCCTCCTGCACAATGATGAAGGCATCGGGATCCAGCTCAGATACCAGCTCCGTCAGCTCTGCCAGCTGCTGCTTCTTCACAGCCACCAGCACCACCTTGGTGGAATTGCCGCTGTAGCTGCCCTCCGCATGGAGGAAGGTTGCGCCCCGATCCAGCTTTTTGCCGATTTCCCCGGCAATGGCCTCATAGGCCGGGGAGATAATCAGCGCCACCTTGGAATAGTCGAACTTATACACCACGGCATCCACCATTTTGCCGCACAGAAACACGGTGACCCCGGAATACAGAGCCTTGCTCACATCCCGAAAGGCAATGCCGGTGAGAATCACCACCAGCCCGTCAAAGATCATGGAGATCTGGCCGATGGGCACATTGCGGTAGCGCAGCTTTAAAAGCCGCACCAGAATATCCGAGCCGCCGGTGGAGGTGCCGGAGACAAACACCACCCCCAGCCCCAGTCCGCAGATCACGCCGCCGTAGAGCACCCCCAGCAGAGGCTCCGGCGTGGCAAAGGACAGCCCCGAAAACGCATCGATGAGCACAGAGCTGAGAAGCATTCCCAGCAGGGAGCCGGCAAAGAACCGCCTGCCGATTTTCAGTCCCCCCAGTACAAACAGGGGCAGGTTCACCAGAATGGACAGGCTGCCCACGCTGCCGATGCCCAGCACCTCCACCAGCACCATGGCAAGGCCGGAGATGCCGCCGGTATTGATGCTGTTGGGAGCCAGAAACAGGGCAAAGCCCAGAGCAAACAGGGTGCTGCCCAGAATGTTTTCCGGTATCCAGCGGTATTTATGCCACAGTTTGGTCATAGGACACCTCTCATTTGCGATTATCAGACTTCAAAGGTCTGCTGTTTCTCCACAGCGTCTTCTTCCTTCAGAAGGCTTCCTGCGGAGGGGATGGTTTTGGTGCGGTAGCGGCCTTCGTTGACAATGCCGCTTTCCTCCAGCAGCACTGCCTTCTGGAGCACCGCTTTTTTCTTCAGTGTCAGCACCGCCACGCCCTGGGTATTCCGGGTGGTCTTTGGCAGCAGCTGGGCGGTGGAGAAGATGGCGGCTCTTCCGTCGGAGGAATACAGCACCATCTGAGCATCGGCATCCAGCGCCATCACCTTCACCAGCGGGCTCTTGTCGCTGTAGGCGCCGGTGAGCTTGCGGCGGTTGGTCTTGGTCTCGTAGGCGCTGAGAGGAACCTTGGCGGCCTTGCCGTTTTCAAAGAAGAACAGCACGAAGCCCTTGTAATCCCCGCAGAACACCAGATCCACCATGTTCTCCCCAGGCTCAAAGCCCAGCTTCTGGGGCAGGTAGTCCCCCAACAGGGATGCCTTGCTGTCCTCAAAGTCGGAAAGCCGGGACTTGTAGCACTGGAATTTGTCGGTAAACACCAGAAATTCCGCCCGGTTGGTGGTCTCCCGGGAGAAGCGGAGGCTGTCGCCCTCCTTGAACTTCTGCTCACCGCTCATCCGCAGGGACTGGGCGGTGATCTTCTTGAGATACCCCTCCTGAGACACAAAGACGGTAACGGGATAGTCCGGCGCGGCTTCCTCTTCTTCCTCCGGGGCAATCTGCTGGGCATCGTAGAGAATCTCGGTTTTCCGATCCTGACCGTACTTGTCAGCCACGGCCTTCAGCTCCTGAATGATCACCTTTTTCAGCTTTTTGGGGCTGTTCAGGATGTCGTTCAGCTCGTCAATCTCCTGCTCCAGCTGATCCAGAGCCTTGGTCTGCTTCAGGATGTATTCCTTGTTGATGTTGCGCAGCTTGATCTCTGCCACGAAACCGGCCTGCACCTCGTCGATGCCGAAGCCGATCATCAGGTTGGGGATGACCTCGCTGTCCAGCTCCGTTTCCCGGATAATGGCGATGGCCTTGTCGATATCCAGCAGGATTCGTTTCAGACCCTTCAGCAGGTGCAGCCGCTCCTCTTTTTTGCGGATCTGGAAGAACAGCCGCCGCTTGACGCAGTCGGTGCGCCAGGCCGTCCACTCCTCCAGAATCTCCCCCACACCCATCACCCGGGGCATACCGGCAATGAGGATGTTGAAGTTGCAGGGGAAGCTGTCCTGTAAGGTGGTGAGCCGGAAGAGCTTCTGCATCAGCTTTTCCGGATCCACACCCCGTTTCAGGTCGATGGTCAGCTTCAGGCCTCCCAGATCCGTCTCATCCCGCATATCGGCAATCTCTTTGATCTTGCCCAGCTTCATCAGCTCCGACACCTTATCCAGAATGACTTCGGTGGCGGTGGTATAGGGGATCTGGGTGATCTCGATGAGGTTGCCCTCTTTCACATAATTCCACTTGGCCCGGAGCTTGAAGCTGCCCCGGCCGGTGCTGTAGACCTCCCGGGTGGCGGCTTCGTCAAACAGCAGCTGGCCGCCTGTGGAAAAATCGGGGCCGGGAAGGGTTTCCAGAATGTCATGCTCCGGGTTTTCCATCAGAGCGATGGCGGTCTGGCACACCTCCCGGAGATTGAAGGAGCAGATGTTGGAGGCCATGCCCACGGCGATGCCCTGATTGGCGGACACCAGCACATTGGGGAAGGTGGTGGGCAGCAGGCTGGGCTCCTTCATGGTGGCATCGTAGTTGTCCACCATGTCCACGGTGTCGCTGTCGATGTCCTTGAACAGCTCCGTGCAGATGTTTTCCAGCTTGGCCTCGGTGTAACGGGAGGCGGCGTAAGCCATGTCCCGGGAGTAGACCTTGCCGAAGTTGCCCTTGGAATCCACAAAGGGATGCAGCAGGGTCTCGTTGCCCCGGGCAAGGCGCACCATGGTCTCGTAGATGGCGGCGTCGCCGTGGGGGTTCAGCTTCATGGTCTGACCCACGATGTTGGCAGACTTGGTTCTGCCGCCGGTGAGCAGTCCCATTTTGTACATGGTGTACAGCAGCTTGCGGTGGGAGGGCTTAAAGCCGTCGATCTCCGGGATGGCCCGGGAGACGATCACCGACATGGCGTAGGGCATATAGTTCAGCTCCAAAGTCTCGGAGATGGGCTGCTCCGTGGTGGAGCCGTGGAGGTCCATAATGCCGTCGGTGTTGATTTTCTTTTTTTCGGGTTCCTGTTTTTTTCGTGCCATATTGCACTCCTTGTTCTGAATACCCCGACTGTGGGGCAATGTCGTCAGCAAAAGCAGTCTTTAGTGGAGTTAGGAGTGAGGAGTGAGGAGTGAGGAGTTAGGAGTTAGAAGTAAAAGGATTCTGTCATTCTGAACAGTACAAATTGGAATTTGTGGGGATGCCCAAAGCCTCCCCTGTGCAAGGGGAGGTGGCAAAAATCTATTGATTTTTGCCGGAGGGGTTGTCAATCCCCCAGTCAGCTTTGCTGACAGCCCCCTTTACACAAGGGGGCCTTTGAGCTCACTAAATACCAATTTATCTCATCCCCGAAGGGGATACCTCAACTCCTAACTTCTCACTCCTAACTCCTAATTCCTAACTCAACTAAATATTCCTCTTACGAAATATCCGCCAGTTCCAGATATCTGGCGCCGTTTTCCGCGATGAAATTCTTCCGATCCTGCAAGGCGTCTCCCAGCAGCATATCGAAATAGTAGCTGGTGCGCTCGGCCTCCTCCGGCATGACCTTGATCAGCCGCCGGGTCTCGGGGTTCATGGTGGTCATCCACATCATCTCCGGGTCGTTTTCGCCCAGACCCTTGGAGCGCTGGATTTTCACCTTCTGGCCTTCCAGCTTCTTGAGAATCTGGGTCTTTTCCCCCTCCGTGTAGGCAAACCAGGTCTTGTCCTTGCAGGTGATTTCAAACAGGGGAGACTCTGCGATATACACATAGCCATCCCGAATCAGGGTGGGACAGAGCCGGTAAATCATGGTCAGAATCAGGGTGCGAATCTGGAAACCGTCGTAGTCCGCATCGGTACAGATGACTACCTTGTTCCACCGCAGAGCGGACAGATCGAAGCTCGAAAGCTCCTTGGCCTTCTTCCCCTGCACCTCCACGCCGCAGCCCAGCACCTTCATCAGGTCGGTGATGATGGGAGAGGCGAAAATCTTGTTGTAATCCGCCTTCAGGCAGTTGAGGATCTTGCCCCGGACGGGCATGATGCCCTGAAATTCCGCGTCCCGGCTCAACTTCACGCTGCCCAATGCGGAGTCGCCCTCCACGATATACAGCTCCCGGCGGGATGCATCCCGGCTGCGGCAGTCCACAAACTTCTGCACCCGGTTGGAGATGTCGATGGAGCCGGAGAGCTTCTTCTTCACGCTGGACTTGGTCTTTTCGGCGGACTCTCTGGCGCGCTTGTTCACCAAAATCTGCTCGGCGGCCTTGTCCGCCTCCTGCTTGTTCTCGATGAACCAGACCTGCAGCTGATCCTTGAAGAAGGCGGTCATGGCCTCCTGGGTGAATTTGGAGTTGACGGACTTCTTGGTCTGGTTTTCAAAGCAGCCGATGGTGGAGAAGCAGTTGGTCACCAGCACCAGAGAGTCCTGAATGTCCTGAAACAGGATTTTGCTCTCATTTTTGGTATATTTGTTGCTGTCCCGGAGGTACTTGTCGAAGGCGGCGGTGAAGCCGGAGCGGACGGCCTTGTCCGGGCTGCCGCCGTATTCCAGCCAGGAGGAGTTGTGGTAATACTCGATGTGGCTGACCTGCTTGGAAAAGCAGAAGGAGGCAGTGATTTTCAGCTTCATCTCCGGGCGGTTGTCCGCATCCCGACCCCGGCGCTCCGTCTCCCAGTAGGTGGGCATGGTAAAGGCATTGTCCCCCACCAGCTCCTCGATATACTGGCGGATGCCGTCGGCGTAGCAGAACTGCTCCTCCTCAAACTGTTTGCCCACCTGATTGCGGAATTTGAAGGTGATTCCCTTGTTCACCACCGCCTGACGGCGCAGCACATCCCGGTAGTATTCCACGGGGATGTTGATATCGGTGAACACCTGCCTGTCCGGCTTCCAGTGGAACCGGGAGCCGGTCTTTTTCCGGTCGGTGGGCTCCTTTTTCAGGCCGCCCTTGTTGCGACCCTTTTCAAAGTGGAGGTCGTAGCGATACCCATCCCGGTGGATGGTGGCATCAAAAAACTCGGAGGCGTACTGGGTGGCGCAGGAGCCAAGGCCGTTGAGACCCAGAGAATACTCGTAGTTCTCCCCGTTTTCCCCGTATTTGCCGCCGGCGTACATTTCGCAGAACACCAGCTCCCAGTTGTAGCGCTTTTCCTTCTCGTTATAGTCCACCGGACAGCCCCGGCCAAAGTCCTCCACCTCTACGCTGAGATCCTCGTATCGGGTCACCAGAATGGTGTCGCCGTGACCCTCCCGCGCCTCGTCGATGGCGTTGGAGAGGATCTCAAACACAGCGTGCTTGCAGCCCTCCAGATCGTCGGAGCCGAAGATCACCGCAGGGCGCTTGCGCACCCGATCCTCCCCCTTGAGCATGGAGATACTGGAATTTCCGTACTGTTCCTGTTTGGTTTTTGCCATAATTTCAATACCTGCCTAAGTTTTCCATAGTATATCTAGTGTAGTATACGCAAAAAATGCCGGAAAGTCAAGCCGTGGGCGGTTTTCGCATTTTTCCGGCGTTTGGGCTATAACCCCGGCCAATCCTGTCCATACTAAGGAAAAAAGGAGTGAAGGTTGATGGAATCCATCTGGCGGCAGGGACAGGTCATGCCCCACTTTCCGCCCCTGCGGGGGACGGTGAAAACCCAGGTTTTGGTGATCGGCGGCGGAATGGCCGGGCTGCTGTGCGCCCACCGGCTTCATCAGGCAGGTGTAGACTGCTGCGTGGTGGAGGAAAACCGGATTGCCGGCGGCGTTACGGGAAACACCACCGCGAAAATCACCGCACAGCACGGACTGATCTACCGGAAGCTGCTGAAAAATCTGGGACCGGAACGGGCAAAGGGATATTTGCAGGCAAATCTTGCGGCACTGGATGCCTTCCGCACCCTGTGCCGGGATATCCCCTGCGATTTTGAAGAAAAGGATCACATTGTATTTTCCCGGGATGACCGGGGGGCACTGGAGGCAGAGCTGGCTGCTTTGCAGGAGCTGGGGTATCCGGCGGAGCTGGCGGAGGAGCTGGGGCTGCCCTTCCCCACCGTCGGCGGTGTCCGGTTTCCGGCGCAGGCTCAGTTTGACCCGTTAAAATTTCTGGCAGCCATTGCCGAAGACCTCACCATCTATCAGCAGACCCCGGTGCGCCGGCTGACCCGGCAGGGAGCCGATACGGATCACGGGCGGATTCAGGCGGATGCCGTGATTGTTGCCACCCACTTCCCCATGTTCAACCGTCACGGCAGCTATTTTCTCAAGCTGTATCAGCAGCGCTCCTATGTGCTGGCGCTGGAGAACGCCCCCATCCCACCGGGAATGTATCTGGAGGATCGGGAAAACGGGCTGTCTCTGCGCAGCCGGGGCAGCACCCTCCTGCTGGGGGGCGGCGGACACCGGACGGGCAATCCCGGGGGCGGCTGGGAAGAACTGGAACAGGCAGCGCGGCAATACTACCCGGAAGCCCGGATTTCCTGCCGGTGGGCGACCCAGGACTGCATGAGTCTGGACGGCCTGCCCTACATCGGGCACTACAGTGCCGCCACCGCCAATCTGTATGTAGCTACGGGCTTCAACAAATGGGGCATGACCACCTCCATGCTTGCCGCTTATATTCTCCGGGATCTGATTACCGGGAAGGACAACCCCTATGCCGCCCTGTTTTCCCCCTCCCGGAGTATGCTCTGCCCCCAGCTGGGGATAAACCTGAAGGAATCCGCGAAAAATCTGCTGACACCCTCCTCCCGGCGGTGCACCCATCTGGGCTGCGCCCTGAAATGGAATCCTCAGGAGCACAGCTGGGACTGCCCCTGCCACGGTTCCAGGTTTTCCGAAGACGGTACCCGGCTGGACAACCCGGCGAAAAAGGATCTGCCCCCGGAGGACTGATTCCGCCATTTTCCCCGGGAAAACGAAGAAATTCCTCTTGTCTTTTTCTCCTTCTGCGGTTATAATAACCTGAGAAAAAAATGAGGAGGTCATTTTCATGGCTGTTAAAATTGAGAAAGAAACCATCATCGGCGACATTCTGGACATCGCACCCCACGCCGCTCCCCTGTTCCAGGCCATCGGTATGCATTGCCTGGGCTGCCCCTGCTCCCGGGGTGAGACTGTGGAGGAGGCCTGCATGGTTCACGGCATCGAGTGCGATGCCTTCCTGACCCAGCTGAACTACTTCCTGGAGGCCTATGAGGCCGAGCAGGGCGCAAACTAACCCCAAAAAACCGGTGCCATCCCGATTTGCCGGGATGGCACTTTTCGTTAGGAGGAAAATCCTATGAAGCTCCCCCTTTCCAACCGCCTGCTGGCCTGCTGCGGCTTCGTCTCCCCGGGAGACCGGGTGGCGGACATCGGCTGTGACCACGGCTATCTGGGCATCTATCTGCTGCAAAAGGGCATCGCCCGCTCCGTCATCGCCGCGGATGTGAAGGAGCAGCCCCTGCAAAGCGCCATGCGCAACGCCGCGAAATTCGGGGTCAAGGGAAAAATGACCTTCTACCTCTCCGACGGAGTGCGGAACATTCCCCGGGAATTTGATACGCTGGTGTGCGCCGGAATGGGGGGCGACACCATGATCTCCATTCTGGAGGCGGCTCCCTGGCTGGCGGATGCCCGTTACCGGCTGATTCTGCAATGCCAGAGCAAGCGGCCGGAGCTGCGGCAATGGCTGGCTGATCACTGCTTTTCCATCCGCCGGGAGACGCTTTCCAAGGACGGCAAATTTGTCTATCCCGTCATGGAGGTCATTTACCAGCCCGGGCAGCAGCTCACCCCTGCCCAGACCTACATCACACCCCAGCTTCTGGAGGACAATCATCCCCTGCTGCCGGAGTTCCTTGCCCGGGTAAAACGGGGTGTGGAGCTGACCATTTCCGGCCTGCGGCACACCGCAGACCCTGAGCTTCCCCTTTACGAAGCGATTCTTTCTGATCTTTCTGCATGGGAGGGACAAATCCATGACAACCGTTGCTGATATTCTGGCCTTTCTGGACACCCTGGCTCCCCGGAGCCTGAAAATGGACTGGGACAACTGCGGTCTGCTCTGCGGCCGTCCGGGAAGGGAGGTCAAAACCATTCTGGTAGCCCTCGATCCCTTTGATACCGTCATCGACGAGGCCATCCGCGTAAAAGCCGACCTGCTGGTGACCCACCATCCTCTGATTTTCCGAAACGGCCTGATGGCGGTGAATGAGGATACCGAGGCCGGGCGGTGCGTGCTGAAGCTGGTGGAACACGGCATCGCTGCCATCAACGCCCACACCAATCTGGACATAGCCCCCGGGGGCATCAATGATGTTCTGGCGCAAACTCTGGGACTTAACGGGATTGAAACCATCGGTGAAGAAGGGCTTCTGCGCCGGGGGACAGTTCCTGCCCAGCCCCTGCCCCAATTTCTCGCCCATGTGAAGCAGACTCTGGGCTGCGACGGCCTGCGGTATGTGGAGGCCGGACGGCCTGTGGCAACCGTCGCCGTAGGCGGCGGCGCCTGCGCCGATGAAATGGAGGAAGCCCTGTCCGCCGGGTGCGACACCTTTGTGACCTCCGATGTGAAATACAACCAGTTCCGTACCGCCTTCCAGCTGGGGCTGAACCTCATCGACGCCGGGCATTTCCATACGGAAAACCCTGCTATGCCGGTGCTTCGGGACAGATTGCAGGCCGCTTTTCCGGAGATAGAAGTGCTGTTTGCAGATTCTCACCGGGATTGTATGAAATTCTTTGGGTAAAACATCTTGATTTTTCAGGATGACTTCTGTATAATATTTGGGAGATTTTTTGCGGCTGAGGCCGTAGTCATAGAGAGGAAGATCATTTTATGTCCGGACATTCCAAATGGCATAACATCCAGAAAACCAAGGGCGCACAGGACGCCAAGCGCGCTGCCGCCTTTACCAAAATCGCCAAGGAACTGATTGTGGCTGTGAAGGAGGGCGGCGGCATCACCGATCCTGCCAACAACTCCCGTCTGGCCACCGTTATCACCAAGGCCAAGGCCGCCAATATGCCCAACGACAACATCAAGCGCTGCCTGGAAAAGGCCTCCGGTGCCGGCGGCGGCGACAACTACGAGACCATCACCTACGAAGGCTACGGCCCCGGCGGTGTTGCCGTCATCGTGGAGACCATGACCGACAACCGCAACCGCACTGCCGGCTCCATGCGCCACCACTTCGACAAGTTCGGCGGCAATCTGGGTGCCTCCGGCTGCGTGTCCTGGTCCTTTGACAAGAAGGGCGTGCTGGTCATCGACAACGAGGACGGTGATCTGGACGAAGAGGAAGTCATGATGGACGCCATGGATGCCGGCGCCGACGACTTCGAGGCTGAGGAGGACTGCTTCACCATCTACACCCAGCCCGATGATTTCAACAGCGTGGTAGAAAAGCTGGGCAAGTACACCTTCTCCTCTGCCCAGATTGAGATGGTTCCCCAGAACTATCAGAAGCTGGAATCCGAGGAGCAGATTGCCCTGATGGAGAAGCTGCTGGACATCATGGAGGATGACGACGATGTCCAGAACGTGTGGCACAACTGGGAAGAATAATTTTAGGCGTTAAAACGCCGTGTTTCCCTTAAAAATTGGTCGTTTTCATAACTTTTTACCGAGTTTTTGAGCCTCCATTTTTGTGAGTTGTGACATTTGTTCAGACTTCTGAAGCCCAATTACGCTTATACCACTCCTTTGTCACCAAATGGCAAAGGAGTGGTATTTTTATGTTAATAAAACACTGTTTACAAGAGTTTATTTTGGACTGTCAGCTTCGGCGGCTGTCCCCAAGAACTGTCAAAGGCTATCAACATCTTTTCTATTCTCTTCTTATATGATACAATACAAAGAATAAGCCAAGGGAGATCTGGATATGTCAAGAATCATTTCCGAAAAGAAGAAGGCTGAAAGCAGCGACGGCAAGCAAGGCCGAACGAAGCACCAGAAGCTGAAATCTTACATTGTTACCCAGTATCTTCTCAAGAATACAGATGAAGACCATCCCGCTTCTGCCAAGGATATCATTGCTATCTGGCGGACTTCGGCATCCTTGCTGAACGCCGCTCCATCTATCGGGATAACAAGGCTGTCTCACGAAAGCAATCCTGCGCAAAAGAAAGAACTGTCATTGCAAAGGCGACCGATGTCACCTGTGGCAATCCGTATTCCCCTTGAAATGCACAGACTTCCATCGTTTTTCAGGAGAACGGATTCCCACGCCATCCTTTGGGATGGCTCGCAATGACATATTTCTCAACAGTTGTTATTCCTCCCGGCATTTTGCCGGGAGGTTTTTGCCTGATTCGATATTATGGTATGGATTGACCCGGATTTGGAAGAAATTCCCGTAAAAATGACACGGCATAGTGCCAAAAAATCAGTTCCCGGTTTTATCTATGTTTAACAAAAATACGAAAAACCGTATCTATTTCGCTGTTTTTTGGAAAGTTGATGCTTGATATTTTGTGCAAGCTGTACTATAATGGCACCCATCGGCAGGGCTGTTTTGCGTCTGCCGAGTGGAAATGAAAGGAAGGAAAAAATTCTATGAACTATCTCGCAATTCTTGCACCTGTCCTGGGTATCGTGGCTTTGCTCTTTGCGGCGTCTCTGTCCGCCAAGGTCTCAAAGCAGGATGCAGGAACTGACCGCATGAAGGAAATCTCCGCCTTCATCCATGAGGGCGCACAGGCATTCCTGTTCTCCGAATACAAGATTCTGGTGGTGTTTGTGGCGGTGCTGTTTGTGGGCATCGGCCTGGGCATCAGCTGGCTCACGGCCTGCGCATTCCTGCTGGGTGCCCTGTTCTCCACCATCGCCGGTTACTGCGGCATGAATGTGGCCACCCGAGCCAATGTCAGAACCGCAGCCGCCGCCAAGGACTCCGGCATGAACCGGGCTCTGTCCATCGCCTTCTCCGGCGGCGCCGTTATGGGTATGTGCGTGGTTGGCCTTGGCCTGCTGGGCGTGGGCATCATCTACCTGCTCACCGGCGATGCCAATGTGCTGTCCGGCTTCTCTCTGGGTGCCTCCTCCATCGCTCTGTTCGCCCGTGTGGGCGGCGGCATCTACACCAAGGCAGCCGATGTGGGCGCTGACCTGGTGGGTAAGGTGGAGGCCGGTATCCCCGAGGACGACCCCCGGAATCCCGCTACCATCGCCGACAATGTGGGCGACAATGTGGGTGATGTGGCCGGTATGGGCGCAGACCTGTTCGAGTCTTATGTAGGCTCCATCGTCTCCGCCATTACCCTGGGCGCCGTGACCTACAGTCTCACCGGCGCGGTGTTCCCCCTGCTGCTGGCAGCCGTGGGCATTGCCTCCGCGATCCTCGGCACCTTCTTCGTCAAGGGCGACGAGAAGTCCAGCCCCCATAAGGCTCTGAAAACCGGTACCTATGTGGCCAGTGCTGCTGTGGTTGTGGCCTCTCTGGCCATGAGCTGGCTGTTCTTTGGCAACCTGAAGGCTGCCCTTGCCATTATCTGCGGCCTGATCGTGGGCGTGCTCATCGGCGTCATCACCGAGATCTACACCTCCGGCGACTACCGTTTCGTCAAGAAGATTGCCCAGCAGTCTGAAACCGGCCCTGCCACCACCGTCATCAGCGGTCTGGCTGTGGGCATGAACTCCACCGCCATTCCCATTCTGCTGATTGCCGTGGGCATCATCGGTGCTTACAAGGCCGATGGCCTGTACGGCATCGCTCTGGCAGCCGTGGGTATGCTGTCCACCACCGGTATCACCGTGGCTGTGGACGCCTACGGCCCCATCGCCGACAACGCCGGCGGTATTGCCGAGATGTCCGGTCTGCCCAAGGAAGTCAGAAAGATCACCGACTGTCTGGATGCCGTGGGCAACACCACCGCTGCCATGGGCAAGGGCTTTGCCATTGGCTCCGCTGCTCTGACTGCTCTGGCTCTGTTCGTCTCCTATGCTGAGGCTGTGAAGCTCTTCGCCAGCGGCATCAACCTGCTGGATTACAAGGTCATCGTGGGTCTGTTTATCGGCGGTATGCTGCCCTTCTTCTTCTCCGCACTGACTATGGACTCCGTTTCCAAGGCAGCCTATAAGATGATTGAGGAAGTCCGCAGACAGTTCCGCACCATCCCCGGCATTCTGGAGGGCACCGGCAAGCCCGACTACACCTCCTGCGTTGCCATCTCCACCCAGGCAGCTCTGCACGAGATGCTGGTTCCCGGCGTTCTGTCCGTCATCGCACCTCTGGTCATCGGCATTGTGCTGGGCACCTCCGCTCTGGGCGGCCTGCTGGCCGGCGCTCTGGTCACCGGTGTTCTCATGGCTCTGTTCATGTCCAATGCCGGCGGCGCATGGGATAACGCCAAGAAGTACATCGAAGAGGGCAACCATGGCGGAAAGGGCAGCGATGCCCACCGGGCAGCCGTGGTGGGCGACACCGTCGGCGACCCCTTCAAGGATACCTCCGGCCCCTCCATCAACATCCTCATCAAGCTGATGACCATTGTGGCTCTGGTATTTGCCCCTCTGTTCCTGCTGATCAATCAGGGCATGGGTCTGCTGTAATCGTTGGAAGGGAGAAAAAAGATTATGAATATCTTTGAAAAAGAGTTTGACTTTGTGATTCAGCGCGCCAAATCTCTGGATCGTCCCCCCCGTATGGTGGTGGCCGGTGCAGACTGTGAGAACATTCTGAAGGCCGTATTCGAGGCACAGAATCAGGGCTTCTGCCGTCCCATTCTGGTGGGATCCGAGGAGAAGATTTCGGCTATGCTGAAGAAGCTGGGTCTGTACGACCGGGAGTATGTCATCAGTGCCGTTTCCGACTATGAAATTGACAACGATTTCCACCCCTACATGAAGAAGGCTCTGACCATCATCAACGATGGTCTGGCCGATGTTCTGGTACGCGGCAACACCTCCACCCGTAACTTCCTGATGCCCATTCTGGACAAGAAGATCGGCATTGCCGACGGTCTGGTCAGCGAGGTTTCTCTGATCAAGGTGCCCTACTATGACAAGGTTCTGGCTCTGTCCGATGTCTCCGTTCTCATCAACCCCTCCGAGGGTCAGAGAAAGAAGGTTGTCAAAAACATCGTCAATGTCCTGAACCATCTGGGCATCCAGCACCCCAATGTGGCCGTTCTGGCTCTGGTGGAGAAGCCCAGCTTCCATATGCGTGACACTGTGGAGGCTCAGAACATCGTCCGCTCTCACCGGATGGACCCCATCGCCGACTGTGAGCTGGTGGGACCCATTCCCTGGGATCTGATTGTCAGCAAGGAGGCTGCCCGGCTGAAGGGCTTCGACTGCCCCCTGTGCGGCAACTTCGATGCCGTCCTGATGCCCAATGTCATGGCAGGCAACACGGTTATGAAGGTTCTGTCCATGTCCGCCAATGTCAACTGCTGCGGCGTTCTGGCAGGCACCCGGGTTCCCGTGGCCATCGCCTCCCGAAGCAGCTCCATGGAGCAGGCCTACCTGTCCCTGTGTGTGGCTGCTGCCATGCTCCACGAATAAGGAAAAAACCATCCCGGCAAATGCCGGGATGGTTTTTTGCAGGATTATGACGGAAAAAATGCATTTTTATTATAAATAATTTCTTCATTCAAAATACTGCAAAACATATTGCAAAATGTAAATGGATTTGCTATACTGTTGCTGAAAAAATGACACCTTCTGAAATAGGAGAGAGATATGATTCAACTGGCAGACCGGATGGCCTCTGTCCATTCGGATATTCGCGGAGAACTCTATCGGGAAGCTCTTGCCATGCAGCAGCAGGGAATCCCGGTTTTGAAGCTGAACACCGGAAACCCTGCCGCTTTCGGGTTCCCCCTGCCGGAGAGCATCCGCGCAGCACTGGAGGGCAACGCGGAAAAGGGCGTGCCCTACTGCGACTTTCAGGGTATGCCCCAGGCAAGAGATGCCATTGCCCGGTATGCGCGGAGCAAGGGTATCGAGGATGTCCTGCCCGGGGATGTGTTTGTTGGCAACGGCGTCAGCGAAGTGGTGAATTTTGCCCTGATGCCCCTGCTGAATCCCGGAGATGAGGTGCTGGTACCTACCCCAAACTACTCCCTATGGAGCAATACCATCCGGCTGGCCGGGGCAAAGCCGGTGTTCTACCGCTGTGACGAGGCCGCGCTCTGGAATCCGGATCTTGCCGACCTGCGCAGCAAGGTCACCTGCAAGACCCGGGCTATGGTGATTATCAATCCCAACAACCCCACCGGTGTGCTGTATGACACGGAAGTGCTGAAGCAGATGCTGGATGTGGCTCGGGAGCACGATCTTATTGTTTTCTCCGACGAGATCTACGACCGGCTGGTGATGGATGGCTTGCAGCATATCTCCACTGCTTCTCTGGCACCGGATCTGACGGTGGTGACCATGAACGGTCTGAGCAAATCCCACTGCCTGTGCGGCTACCGCTGCGGCTGGATGGTCATCAGCGGCCCCCGGGAGAATACAGAGGAATACCGCCGGGGAATTGTGGAACTGACCTCCATGCGTCTGTGTTCCAATGCACTGGCGCAGCTGGTGATTCCGGCGGCACTGGAGGATATGCAGACCCCCGCGGCCATGGTCACCCCGGGAGGGCGGCTGTATGAACAGAGAAAAGCCACGCTGGAGGTTCTGAAGGACATTGACGGCATCTCCTTTGTAAAGAATGCGGCGGCCTTCTACCTCTTCCCCCGGCTGGATGTGCAGAAATTCGGCATTACCAGCGACAGGGTTTTTGCCCGGGACCTCCTCCGGGAAACCCATATTCTGGTGGTGCCCGGCAGCGGCTTCGACTGGCCGGAGCCGGATCATTTCCGGCTGGTGCTGCTGCCTGAGCCGGAAGTGCTTCGTCAGGCTATGGAGCGTCTGGGCAACTTTCTGGACGGCTATCGGCAGAAATAAGAAAAACCCGGAAATTCTTCGTGAATTTCCGGGTTTTTGCAGGTATCAGGAATGCACAGTAAGCTGCCGGGTCTGCTTTCGGTACAGGTACAGGAAGGCCGAAAGCTGGCAGGCGAAGGTCACCGCCCAGGAGATGGGATAGGACAGGAACAGGCACTGAGGGGTATGGAACCCGGGAATCTGAAAAATGGTGAAAATCCAGAATACCCGGAAGGCGCACACCCCCAGAATGGAGATCAGCATGGGCACAAAGGAGGCTCCCAGCCCCCGCAGGGCTCCTGTGGAGACATCCATCATGCCGCACAGGAAGTAGGGCAGGCAGATCATAGCCAGCCGCAGCAGGCCGTAGGAAATGGCCTGCTGGGAGTCGGTGATGTAGAAGGACAGCAGCACAGGTCCCATGGCATACATGGCTGCCCCCAGAAGGATACCCGTGGCGCAGACACAGCCGAGGCAGATCCACAGGATCTTTTTGATCCGGTCATACTGCCGGGCGCCCACATTCTGGCCGATGTAATTCAGGGCGGTCTGGTGGAAGGCGTTCTGGGAGGCGTAGACGAAGCCCTCCAGATTGGCGGAGGCAGCGTTGCCGGAGACAAACACATCCCCGAAGGAATTGACGGAGGACTGAATCAGCACATTGGAAATGGAAAACAGGGAGCTTTGAATCCCGGCGGGCAGGCCGATTACCAGCATCTTCTTCAGTTGGGCACCGTAGAACCGCATTTTTCCCAGCTCCAGACGGCAGCTGTCCTGCCTGCGCAGCAGAGCCAGCGTCACCAGAACGGCAGAAATGCCCTGAGAAATTACCGTTGCCAGTGCCACCCCGGCCACATTCATATTCAGCGCAATCACAAACACCAGATTCAGAACCACATTGATGACCCCGGCCAGAGAGAGGTAGATCAGAGGACTCCTGGTGTCTCCTGCGGCCCGGAGAATGGCGGCGCAGAAGTTGTACAGCATGGTGAAGGTCACGCCGGAGAAGTAGATTTTCATATACACGGCGGACAGGGGCAGCACCCGTTCCGGTGTGCCCATCCAGGTCAGAAAGGTTGGGGAGAAGGAGACCCCCACTACCGTCAGAAAAACGCCGCACAGCAGGGCGGTGGGAATAGCGGTGTGAATGGTGCGGTGCACCACGGTATTCTCCCGGCTGCCCAGACCGTGGGCAACGCCCACACCGGCACCTACGGAAAGGCCGATAAAGAAATTCACCAGCAGATTGGTCAGGGAGTTGGTGGCTCCCACGGCGGCTACGGACACACTGCCGCAGAACCTTCCCACCACCACCAGATCTGCGGCGTTAAACAGCAGCTGCAAAATGCTGGTCAGGATGATGGGAATGGTATACAGGATAATGCCGGACAGCAGCGGCCCTTGAAGCATATCGGAATACTTTCGTTTCAAAACAACATCTCCCCGGAAGTTTCTCCCACTATTATAAACATTTTTGGGAAAAGTGCAAGAGCGATGGTAACCAAAAGGGACACCCGGAAATGGGTGCCCCTTTGTCAGTCTGATACTGATTTTCTTTTAGATGCTTCATCGGTTCAGCTGAAACATTTATTCCGCTTTTGCTTTTTTCACCCGGAGGGAGGTGAGGAACGCGGCTGCATAGATGGCGAGGGCAAAGCCGAAGATCATTTTATAAGAGAACCGGTTGGCAAGCGCCGCCCCGCTGAAGGACAGGAAGATGGCCACAGGGGCACAGAAAACGGAGGAGATGGCCGCATAGAAGGGTGTTCTGAAGCCCCTGGAATACTCAACGCTGCCGACGGTATTGCTCAAATTGATTCCCTGTACCGCAAAGGCCAGGATGGCATAGAACACGATAGAGAGCCTGTAGTCGCTTGCTGTCAGCGCCAGAGCGGCGGCTATGACGCCGCAGATACAGCTGATACGCAGAAGCGTCATGGTGCCGTACCGGTCGGAGAGTCTTCCGAAGATTGCGGCACTCACCATCTTGGATGCCAGATACACCGTTGTCAGGGTGCCGATAAAACTCTTGGTTGCCCCCTGCAGGGTGGCGGCATACAGAATATAATAGGGAACCGTGAAGTCAGCAGCACCGGCAATGACGCGGGAGATGACGAATTCCCGGTACTCGCTGTCGGTTTTCAGAATGCTGGCGCCAATTTTGAATACTTCTCTGAATTGGATATGCTCCCGGACCCGGTTATCGGTAACCTCACGCAGAAACAGCGAGAGGGTTAATGTCGAGATCATGGCCATGATTGCCCCGAATAGGAAAACCAGCCTGAAATTCAGGGGGAAGGCGTATTTTCCGATGCAATAGGTAAACACATAGGTTGCCATAACGCCGCTGAAGCAGCTGACCAGATTATAGACACCGAAGAAGGAGCCTACATTTCTGTGAATGGAATAGGTTACCATCTGCGTGAACAGAGGGCTGGACATTCCGTTGCTGCAGGCATACATCACAAGGGAAATAAAAAACACAACCAGCGCCAGAGTCAGACTTTTTTCCACAAAAAAGGTGGACAAAAGAATCAGCACAAAGCCGATGCGCTGCAGGAAGCACACCCCAATGCTGATCCACTTGGGGCTTTTGGCATTGACGCCGATCATGCAGGAAAAAATGGTGGAGCTATACTGAACACCCAAAAACAGAGCGGTCATCAGGGCGATATAAAATGTTTTATCGGAAAGATGAGAAATGTAAATGGGCAGGACATTGTCTGTGGAAAACAGCGTGTAGCCCATGGAGAAAAACAGAGCATCGCTGAGGAGCGCCAGATAATTGCGCCGGTAATATGCTTCCTGCTTTTCCGTTGTGGTCATTTGAGAGGGGTCCTTCCTCTTCTTACTGATCATCTGTTGTCTCCAATCTGCCGCAAAGGAACGGCAATCTCATTCGTGCCAAAATGTGGGGTCATGCAACCCCTGCGGACTGCATGACCCCTGAATTCATTACAGCATATTGGTCAGGAAAGCCGGAATCACATTCAGGCTGACCAGAGCCTTGTAGCCCACCGAGAAAACGCTCAGGGCGATACCGGCCCACTTAAAGTAGGGGTCTGCCTTGTACGGGGAGAATTCACGGTAGACCGTCTTTTTGCATTTGGCGTTGAAGCCCTTGGTGTCCATGGCAATGGCCTGATCCTGAACCTTCACAATGGCGCTCGCCACCACAGGGACAATAATAGGGACGATCGCCTTCATTCGGGTTAAGAGGGAGCCCTCTGTCTGAAGTCCCCGGGATCTCTGCGCATCCCGAATCTGATCCATGTCCTTGTTCAGCAGCGTGATTACCTGGAAGGAATCAATGAAGGTAAACACCGCATTGTAGGGAATGCCGGCCTTGCACATCAGCACACTGAGATCTGCCGTGTCAATAGACAGGAAGATTACAAACAGCGACGGCATCATGGGTCCAACCCGCAGATAGAACTTGGTAGCCCAGGCAAAACCGGACGCATAGTACCGGATTCCGAATATTGTGAACATGACAGGGTCATTGACTTTGTCAATGTTGGGCGCGATACAGCCATGCAGGGCATACATGGAGATAAACAGCACTGTCATTGCCACAAGGATAACCTTAAACAGTCCGAACTGTTTCTCCAGAACGATCACAACAATGCTGAGGATCATGACGGAAATGGCATAATATGTGTTTTTCACCAGGATCAGCGACAGGATGAGTCCCAGTGCCAGCCACAGTTTCGGTCCCGGAGTCACCTTCTTAAGAAATGTAGGAAATATGCGTTCTTGAATCAATGTTTTCAACCCCGATCTATCTATGCCATTTCGGCATCAAATAAAAGCTTTTGCGCGGAAGTGAAAAGTTCGAAGCAGATTATGCGGCCTTCTTGGCGCCGTTCAGGCTCTTCATGTTCTCGGGCAGCTTCATCAGGACGATCCATGCGATCACGCAGGCAATGCCCTTATCCAGCAGGTTGGTGGGAATACGGGCGATGAATGCAGCGCTGCCCAGATCCCGACCGATGGACTGCATGGTAGCAATCATCAGGTTGGTGCCCACATTGCCGTCGATACCGCCGTAAACCACCATTGCGATGGGGGCGCCGGTTGCGGCGTTCCACAGAGCTACCAGAATGGAAGCGATGACCACATGCCACCAGGTCTTGAACAGACCCTTCTGTGCCATGAAGCCCACGATCAGGCCGGAGCCGATGTTGCAGATTGCGAACAGAGCAGAGGGGATATTGCCGCCGATCAGAGCGGAGACGACGTTAAACAGTGCGCCGGAGATTGCACCCACCCAGGGACCCATAATGGCAGCCACAACAACGGTGCCGATGGAATCCAGATAGATAGGAAGGCCCAGGCTGGAAGCGATCAGGCCGCCGATGTAGTTGATGGCAACACCGATGGGAATCATGATTGCGATGTAGGTGCCGCGCAGTCTGCCTTTGGAAGTGTCAACAGAGTTCATTGCCATTGTAGTATCCTCCTAAATGAAATAATTTTACATCCTGCTATCGGATGCTGAGTATGAAGTTAACGGGCGTAGCGTTTTACAAAATCTTCAACGGACAGACATACATTGGACTGTCTTCCGCTGATTGCCATGTCCAGAGAGCTGATCTGCGGCGGCTCGATCTGAGCCAGCTTGCACAGGTCGGCATCCAGGAAGATCTTATCGGGCGTACTGTCGCTGAGAATATGCGCCTTGGCCATCATGACGACACGGCTGGAATTCTCTGCTACATAGTCCATATCGTGGGAAATGATAATCACGGTGTGCCCCTCGCTGTGAACCAGCTGGATGACCTTGGACAGCATCCGGCGTCCCACTTCATCCAGACCGCCGGTAGGCTCATCCAGAATCAGAACCTCCGGATTGAAGATCAGCACCGAGGCGATGGTGATGACCTTCTTGGTGGTGTAGTCCAGAGTCATGGGGTGCTTGTCCAGAATATTGCCGATGCCCATCAGCTCCACCACGGCATCCAGACGCTGCTTTGCCTGCTCCGGTGTGAATTTGAAATTCTTGGGAGCAACCAGCAGCTCATCGCGAACCGTGGAGCAGAAGATCTGATGGTTTGGGTTCTGGAAAACATAACCGCACTGCCGGGACAGATCCGCAATATTTTTCTGCTGGGTATCCTCACCCATCAGATAGACCTTGCCGGAGGTGGGGCGGAGCAGTCCGTTGAAATGCCGGACAAGCGTGGTCTTGCCGCTGCCGTTCTGGCCGATGATGCTGACCACATCACCCTTGTTGATTTCCAGATTCACGCCGTCCAGCGCCCGGGTACCGCCATGGGGATAGACATGAACCAGATCCTCGGTTTTGATGACGACATCACTCATGATCATACCACCTCCTGACCCAGTTTCTGAAATACGGGAACGGCCTCTTCCAGACTTACGGGCAGGTCTGCCGCGATGTCAAGCTGATCACGCAGGGCGATGGCCGCATCCGTGACCTGAGGCAGTCTGACAGAATGGCTGTTCATCCGTTCCTTGTCGGCAAAAACCTTATGGGGATCATCAAAGGCCACCAGATTGCCGTCGTGGAGAACCAGTACCTTGTCCACACACTCGGCGATCTTTTCGATGTTGTGGTCAACCATGATGACGGTTTTGCCCTGCTTGTTCAGCTCGCCCACCAGCCGGAAGATATCATCCCGACCCACGGGATCCAGCTGAGAGGTGGACTCGTCCAGAATCAGCACTCTGGGCTGAAGCGCCAGAATACATCCTACAGCCAGACGCTGCTGCTGACCGCCGGAGAGCCGGAAGGGAGAGCGTCCCAGCAGATCCTCCAGTCCGCAGGCCTTGGCCGCATAGAGGATCCGCTCCCGGATGGTCTCCCGGTCAAAGCCGAAATTGCACATGGCAAATGCCATTTCATCTTCAACGGTAGGCTGGGTGAACTGGCTTTCGGCATCCTGGAATACGATGCCAATGATCTCGGAGACGCCTTCGCCCTTGGTCTCGTTCATGCTCTTGCCGTCGATGATGATCTCACCATCCCAGGCACCGCCGGTAACAAAGGGCTGGATACCAACCAGACACTTGCACAGGGTGGACTTGCCGGCCTTGTTGCAGCCCACCACGCCGATGAATTCACCTTCATTGATGCTGAGGGTGAGGTTCTTCAGCATGATCTCATCGGTGTTGTCGTAGCGGTAACTGTAGTTTTTCAGTTCAATAATCGGTTTGCTCATTCTTCACCAATCCTATTCCCGGTTATCTGTTTCCATCAGGAGCTTAACCGCATCACACGCTGTCTGGATTGTCTCGTTCATATCGCCCCAGTTCATGATGGCGCTGGCACGGCACTTTCGGATAGACGAGATAACGAACAATGCGGCGCACTCCATCTCGGAGCACATGACATTGCCCCGCCTCCAGGCCTCCCAGCGTTCCTTCAGCCGGGCGCAGACCGGAGAGCACTCCGGGAAAACCTCGCCGTAGAAGGAATCCTTGGACTGGGAAATGCCCTCGGCATAATTCAAACCTTTTGCCTTTGCGGCTTTGGCAAGGGCATCCACCACAAAGCGATCCGCCACGGCGGGATATTCCGCGGGGATGTAATGGATGGTGGTGCCTTCGTCGCGAACTGCACCGGTGACGATAACACCGTCATAGCGCTGGTCATCGTCCGGATTTCGAACCGGGCCGGCGGTGCCGATCCGGATAAAGGTATCTGCGCCGCAGGCGATCAGCTCTTCCACGGCGATAGCGGTGGAAGGACAGCCCATGCCGGTGGAGGTCACGCTGACCTTCCGGCCGTTGAGGTAACCCGTCCAGGTTTTGTGCTCCCGGTTGTGGGCGATGAGCTGCGGGTTATCCAGGAAGCTGGCGATCAGATCCGTGCGGAAGGGATCTCCGGGCAGAAACACATATCTGCCGATTTCGCCGGGAGCTACCTGAATATGATGGGCTTTGCCCTCACTTGAAAATCTGGCCATGAAGGTTATACCCCCTTCTCGGCATCCTCCCGGATGAGGATCTTCAGGGCATCTCTGGCGACCTCGATAGTCTTGGGCATATCGCCGAAGGACATGATGGAAGCGGCTCTGCATCCGCGGATGGAGGAAATCACGAAGATGGCTGCGGCCTCCATTTCGGAGGTCATGACATTGCCCCGTCTCCAGGCCTCCCAGCGTTCCTTCAGGCGGTGCTCGGCGGGCATATTTTCGGGCTCATGCTGACCGTAGAAGGAATCCTTGGACTGGGTGATGCCCTCGGCGTAGTGATAACCCAGGTTTTTGGCGGCTCTGGAAAGGGCGTCAACCAGGTGACGGTCGGCAATGGCGGGATACTCAATGGGGATATAGTGGATGGTGGTGCCCTCGTCACGGACGGCGGCGGTGTTGATAACGCCGTCCAGAGTGGGATCAAAGGCGGCATCACAGACCTTGCCGGCGGTGCCCACGCGGATGAAGGTATCCGCGCCCACCTTGATCAGCTCTTCCAGGCAGATGGCTGCAGAGGGGCAGCCCATACCGGTGGAGGTGACGGCAACGGGTACGCCGTCCAGCTTGCCGATCCATGTCTTATGCTCCCGGTTGTGAGCGATCAGCTGAGGCTCATCGAAATAGGATGCAATCAGATCGGTTCGGAAGGGATCACCGGGCAGAAGGACATAGCGACCTACATCGCCTTTCTTCAGCCGGATATGATACATCACATCAGAGTTTTCCATATGTATATTCCTCCTAAAAATGGTATTCTCGGTAAATAACCAATGGGAATCCGGAAAACCGCCGCAGACGGTGATGGGAAGCCCACTGCCGGACGCCCTGCCGAGGTGGCAATATCAACAGGGAAGCGCCTCATATCCTGCAGGAATTATCCATATATCACAAGACACCATCATGTTAACACTTTATGAACATGGAATCAAGAAGAATGTTCACATTTTCTCATTTTTTAGGTTTTTAACAAAAAATGGTGTCTGTTTTTTGTGCAGGCTGCCCGATACTTTTTCGTTTTTTTTCCTGAGATTATGTGTTATATTAACAAAAATACGATATCTGGCGGAAAGACGGTGATGAATGTGAAGAAAAACGAACTGCGGATGCAGACGCTGGAGAAGCTGATTCACGAAAAGGGATTTATGCGCATCTGCGAGCTGGCAGAGATGTTCGATGTTTCCGAGATGACAATCCGGCGGGATATCTACACATTGGAAAAGCAGGGGATTGCAAAGAACCTGAAGGGAATCGTTTTCGCTTCCGAAAACACATCCCTCCAGCTGTTTACAAAGCAGTATGATATCCGGGAAGAGTCCAATATGCAGCCGGAGGAAAAATCCGCCCTGGGCGCCTTTGCCGCCTCGCAGATCTGTGAAGGCGACAGCATCCTCTTTGATGTGGGCAGCACCGTCGGACAGATTGCCAGGTTCGCACCCAGGGATCGGAATTTCAATGCCTTCTGCGTTTCGCTGAATTCCTTCCTGAATCTTCTGGATCATCCCAATGCGGAAATCGCGTTGGCCGGCGGATACTTCCATCCCGGCACCCAAATGCTTCTCAGCGAGGAGTCGCTGAACTTCATTTACCATATCCGGGCGACCAAGCTGTTTTTATCTGCAGCCGGAATCCATGAGACCATGGGCATCAGCTGCGCCAACCGGTTTGAGGTGCCCGTAAAGAATGCCATGCTGAAATCCTCGGATAAATGTATCCTGGTGGCGGATTCCAGCAAGTTCGGCGTGGTTCGTGCGTCCCATGTCTGCGATCTGGAACAGGTGGATGCCATCATCACCGACGATGAGCTTCCGGATCATTGGGCCAGGTTTATCGAGGACCGGGGGATCACGCTGCACCGGGTTCACCTGGAAAGAGGGAAGAATTGTGACTGACATCGCTTTTTCGCTGGAACCTTCCGTAATTTGCTGCTGCCTGTGCAATCCGGAGACAGAGGAAAACTTTTTGCTGCGGGTCGGCGCCATCGTCCCGCAGGCAAGGGAAGAAAAAAACGCTCTGCTGCTGCAGAACGGATAAAGGAGAAGTAACTATGCAGAGAAACAAAAAGATTGTGCTGGTATCTCACTGTGTATTCAATCAGAACGCGGTGGTGCTGCCCCTGGCCAGGGCAGAGGGTCCTATGAAATGCGCATCCATTCTGATGGAGAGCAACTGCGGCATTTACCAGATGCCCTGTCCGGAGATGCGGATGTGCGGCATGGGCCGGGTGGGAATGAATGCAGATCAGTACGGCGCCATCCGGGGATTCCATGAGCTGTGTGCGGATCTGGTGGAAGATGTGATCCGGGATCTGAAGGAATACCTGGCCCACGGCTATACCATCGTCGGCCTTGTTGCCATCGCCGGAAGCCCCAGCTGTTCCGTCAGCGGGAAGCGGGGTGTGCTGATGCAGCACCTGTTTGCCCGGCTGGAGGAGGAAAGCATTTCCTTCCCCTATCTGGAGATTCCCAAAGAGGGCGAGGATGAGCAGTTCCTGCAGGCTGTCAGAGATCTGTTTGTTGGCTAAGCTGTCTGATTTGGGATAAAAGAGGCCGTCTCACCAGGAAATCCTTTCCTCCAATGGCATCCTGTAAAAGAAAAAACTGTCCTTGCGAACCAGTGCGCACACTGGCGTGGCAATCCGTCCTTCAAATTCTTTCCATTTTATTCCTGCATTTTGAAAAAGGAACCTTTTGAGTACGGATTCCCACGGTCGCTCCGCTCCCTCGGAATGACAAGGAGTTTTTGACACGCAAAAACCTCCCGGCAAAATGCCGGGAGGGCATACGGTGGAAACCATTTCTGTCATTATCCCGATTGCTAAAGCCGGATGATCGTGTTTCCGAATTGGCAAGGGTTTGTGATTTGAGATAGTCAACGGTTTACAAATATCTTTCTCTTTTGGAAGGGTAATAGTTAAGGGAGTGGACAAAAATCCGCTCCCTTCTTTTGGTATTAGTTTAATTCGAAGCGAATTTCTCCACCTTCGGTGATTTCAACGCACTGATTCTCGCCAATGTGAAGGGTTGAGCGTTCATCTGCATCAAGTACAACGCATCCAAACGCCTCTGCGAACTCTTCCCATCCTGCTTCATTTTTAACAACTTCGTTCTTGTATACGCTAACCTGTGCTCTGAAGCTACCCATGTTCGTTATTGTATAGTCACCCTCGGGAATCAAGTAGTAAAATTTAGTTTCTTCAAATTCTGTTCCCTTATTCAAGGTGAGTTCATATCCATAGTCACCAGCTTCACCTTCTGTGACATAGAAAGAATTGAATTCCATTCTTTTCAAAGTGTTTCCATCACCAGAGGGAGAATAGATTACAGAATTGTGAGTTTCTCCGATCATGTAGTCGCCATGTTCGTCTTCAATAAAGGCTGTTCCAACTTCAACCATACCATTGATTGAATAACAACCTGTTAGGTCTTCTTTATCTGTGAAAAGAATTATGTTGTAATTATAATTGTTTTTCTGTACAAAGTTGTAGTACCAGTCAGCCAAGGTCGCTTCTGTGCAATCATCAGAGGAAGCGCGAATTACAGAATACTCACCGATTTTATTCGTTCTCGCACCGTTGAGAACATCCTTAATCTCTGCATTATCATAGATATGCGTTTCTTTTTGTGCTTCGATGGTAGCCGAAATAGCGGTGTTCTGTACGGGCTGGTTGTCACTTGCAGGGGTAGTTGTGTTTTCGGAATTGCCACTAATCGCAATCATAATGTAAATGAGCCATGCAACGATGATGATACCATACTTGACAGCAGGCTTCATATTCTTTTTACGAAGCATAAGAATTGTAAGGGGTACAGGGAAAATAAAAATCCACCCCAATACCCACAACCATGTCTTTCTCTTCTTAGGTTTTTTTATGCCACTGTCCGTTTGCCAAGTGTAGCCGCAATCCTTACACATTCCGACAGTCGAACGAACAACCGCAGTTCCTCCCTTCCCTCTTATCTCACCCTGCTTTTCCCGACTAAAGGAAATATTTGTGCTTCCACATTTGGGACAACCTGCTTTATTAAGCTGCTCCTGTTCTCTTCGCATCTCTGTAGAAATAGCAGAGCCGCAGAACTCACAGAACTTGGAATTGTTTTTGATTTCTGCTCCGCAATTCGGACATTTCATATTCTCTCTCCCTTTCATATCGTGGAACAAAAAAGTGCGTAGCCGAAGCTACGCACCGAAAAACGCATAGCCTCACTTGCTGC
>CAMCRV010000018.1 GCA_945877365.1 uncultured Clostridia bacterium
TGCCGCCGCCGGAGGCCACGGAGAAGTACTTCTTGCCCTGCTCGATGCACTCCTTCTTGTAGGTGCCTGCAACGGGATGCTGGAACCGGGTGGGGTTGGTGGAGTTGCCGGTGATGGAGACATCCACGCCCTCATGGTGCATGATGGCAACGCCCTCGCGGACATCGTCAGCACCGAAGCAGCGGACGGCAGCCCGCTCGCCGTCGGAGTACTTGTACTCCTTGACGATCTTCAGCTCGCCGGTGTAGTAGTCAAACTGGGTCTGCACATAGGTGAAGCCGTTGATTCTGGAGATGATCTGTGCGGCATCCTTGCCCAGACCATTCAGGATAACCCGCAGGGGCTCCTTACGGGCCTTGTTGGCGCTGCGGGCAATGCCGATGGCACCCTCAGCAGCGGCGAAGGACTCGTGACCGGCCAGGAAGGCGAAGCACTTGGTCTCGTCCCGCAGCAACATGGCGCCCAGATTGCCGTGACCCAGACCCACCTTACGATCCTCAGCCACGGAGCCGTCGATGCAGAAGGCCTGCAGGCCGATGCCGATGGCCTCGGCAGCCTCAGCGGCGTTCTTGACGCCCTTCTTCAGAGCGATGGCAGCGCCCACGGTGTAAGCCCAGCAGGCGTTCTCAAAGCAGATGGGCTGAATGCCCTTGACAATCTCATAGGGATCAAAGCCCTTGGCCTGGCAGATCTCGCGGCACTCTTCCACAGAGGAGATGCCATACTGTGCGAGGACACCATTGATCTTGTTGATTCTTCTCTCGTAACTTTCAAACAAAGCCATTGTCTTGTCCTCCTATTATTCGTGCCGGGGATCGATGTACTTGGAAGCGTTGTCGAAGCGGCCATAGTGACCCATTGCCTTCTTGTAGGCGGTGTCGGCATCGTCGCCCTTCTTGATGAAGTCCATCATCTTGCCCAGGTTGATGAATTCATAGCCGGTGATCAGGTTGTCCTCATCCAGAGCAACCCGGGTGACATAGCCCTCGGCCATCTCCAGATAACGGGGACCCTTTTCTCTGGTGGCGAACATGGTACCCACCTGGCTGCGCAGACCCTTGCCCAGATCCTCCAGAGAAGCACCGACCACCAGGCCGCCCTCGGAGAATGCAGACTGGCTGCGGCCGTAAACGATCTGCAGGAACAGCTCGCGCATAGCGGTGTTGATGGCATCGCACACCAGGTCGGTGTTCAGAGCCTCCAGCAGGGTCTTACCGATGAGAATCTCGGCAGCCATGGCGGCGGAGTGGGTCATGCCGGAGCAGCCGATGGTCTCCACCAGAGCTTCCTCAATCACACCCTCCTTGACATTCAGGGTCAGCTTGCAGGCACCCTGCTGAGGAGCACACCAGCCGATGCCATGGGTGAAACCGGAGACATCCTTAATTTCCTTGACCTGAACCCACTTGCCCTCTTCGGGAATGGGAGCGGGGCCGTGGTAGGCGCCCTTGGCCACGGAGCACATATGCTGTACTTCTGCACTATAAATCATGGCAAATTTTCCTTTCTTTCAAAAGACTTTTTGTCTTTGGATTTCCTGCGGGATTTACGGATTTATTATATCCTTTGACGGCAGAAAAGTCAATTCCCGGCCAAAACGAATTCGCTATCCAATTATCCGTTTCCCTTGTGAAATTCGACCAGAATCCATCATGCCCGGATCATCCGGACGAAGGCATCCCGGTCGGCAGCCTTGAAATAGGCGGAGCCGGAGACCAGCACCCCTGCCCCGTTGTCCTTGCAGACCTGCTGGGTGTTGGCATCCACGCCGCCGTCCACCTCCAGAATGCAGCCGGGGTTCACCTCGTCCAGCATCTGCCGCAGCTTTTTCAGCTTGGGCATCATGTCCCACAGAAAGCTCTGGCCGCCGAAGCCCGGCTCCACGGTCATGACGAGAATCATGTCGCATTTGGTCAGGTAGGGAATGGCTGCCTCCGCAGGTGTTCTGGGCTTCAGGGAAATGGCGGCCTTGCAGCCCATGGCTCGAATCCGATCCAGTGCCTCCAGGGTATTCTGGGGCTGGTCGGCTTCGATATGGATGGTGAGCCAGTCCGCCCCGGCCTTGACAAAGTCTTCCACATAGCGAAGGGGTCGGTCAATCATCAAATGCACATCCAGCGGCAAGCCCGTGACACCCCGGATGGCCTTCACCACCGGCAGGCCGATGGAGATATTGGGCACAAACAGGCCGTCCATCACATCCACATGGAGCCAGTCGGCTCCTCTGGTTTCCATCTCCTGAATATCCCGCTGAAGATTCACAAAGTCCGCAGACAGGATGGAGGGAGAAAAAATAGTCATGTTGATCCTCCTGAGAATTCTTTTTTGTGCATATCGGCTTAAGTCAGCAAAGGGACAAATTGGAATTTGTGGGGATGCCCCCACGGGCAATGCGAGCCTTCGCCCGGGTGGTAATCTTTCCATCCTTTGGGCACGCCCGGTTCGTTTTTGCGGTGGTGGTCTGTTCTATATAACCTACGCAGTTCCGGTCGAGGGGCCCAAAGGATGTGGATTGTCCACCCGCAGTCCGTAACGCATTGTCAGCGGCGACTCGCCGCCAAATTCCAATTTATCAAGCGGCTGAGTAAAACCGATAAGCACATTCTTTTTTTACAGATTATCATATTTTTTTGCAGAATGCAACCTTCCGAATGGCCTGCGGAAAATCGGGCATACTACAGACGAACCAAATAAAAAGGAGGATTTTCAAATGAACGACCACGCCAACAAGTGTATCGAATGTACCGTCCGGGACTGCGCACACCACTGCCAGAACGAGAACTACTGCTCTCTGGACAAAATTCTGGTGGGCACCCACGAGGCCTGCCCCACAGTGGATCAGTGCACCGACTGTATGTCCTTCCGAAAGAAGTAACAGCGTCTTTTTCTGCCGGGTTTCGTACCCGGCAGAAACCGGTTTTAGGGTCTTTTTCCCGGGATTCGGCTGCTTTTTTCTTTCTTTTCTTGACGAAAGGCATAACTTCGGATATGATAGGAAAAAACCGGGAAAATTCAAATATCGTTTTTGTGATGTACATATTTTTTTCATAAAGGCAAAGTACGATATTTTCAACAAAAGCAAGGAGGTAATCTTATGGAACCTTATGAAAATACGGATTATGAATCAGAAGCCCCCCGCAACGAACCCCCTGTTCAGGCAAACACCTCTGCCGGCCCGGAGCAGGCCGCTCCCGGTGACTACGCCTACCGCGGCGCGGGTGCAGGCCGCAGGGAATCCCCCTACGCCAACTCCCCCTATGCAGGCTACCAGCCCCCCCGGCAGGACGCTTACCAGTACACACCCCAGTACACAGCTCCTCCCCGGCAGAAGAAGCATATGTCCCCCGTCTGGAAACGGGTGCTGGCCTCTGCCCTTGTGCTGGCTCTGGTAATCGGCAGCTGCGCCATTACCGCCGCCGTGGTCAACAGCCGCTGGGAGCAGGAAACCGAATCTCTGGAGGCTTCCTTCAGCCAGCGGATGGACACTCTGGAAGCCCAGCTGCAGGATGCCCGGAATCAGAGCTCTGCCATCTCCGGCAGCATCGTCAGCGCCGGCGGCGGACTCAGTCCGGCACAGGTCTACGCTTCCAATGTGGGCAGCGTGGTGGGCATCTCCTCCACCATCCAGACCAACAGCTTCTACGGCAGTTCCACCGGAACCGCCACCGGCTCCGGCTTTATCCTGACGGAGGACGGCTATGTCATCACCAACTGCCATGTGATTGACGGCGCATCCACGGTGTCCGTCACGACCCATGACGGCACCGAGTACCCCGCCCAGATCATCGGCAGCGATGCCACCAACGATGTGGCCGTGCTGAAGGTGGAAGCCACCGGCCTGCAGGCCGTGACTCTGGGCAGCAGCGACAGCCTGATTACCGGCGACATGGTGGTGGCCATCGGCAATCCTCTGGGCACCCTCAGCGCCACCCAGACCGTGGGCTATGTCAGCGGCAAGGATCGGGATGTCACCACCGATGGCAGCATCATCAGCATGATCCAGACCGATGCCGCCATCAACTCCGGCAACTCCGGCGGCCCTCTGTTCAACACCAACGGCGAGGTGGTGGGCATCACCACCGCCAAGTACTCCGGCACCACCGGCTCCGGCGCATCCATCGAGGGCATCGGCTTCGCCATCCCCATCGACGATGTGAAGGGCATTATCTCCGACCTCATCGACTACGGCTATGTCACCGGCGCCTATCTGGGTGTCACCGTTCAGGACACCGACTCCGCCTCCGCCTCTGCCTTCGGCCTGCCCACCGGCGCCTATGTCACCAAGGTGGAGCCCGGCAGCGCCGCCGCCAACGCCGGCATTCAGCCCAAGGACATGATCATCCAGCTGGGCGATACCAAGATCACCGGCATCACCACCCTGACCCGGGCACTGCGGAACTTCAAGGCCGGTGATACCACCACCATCACCATCATCCGCAGCGGCAATCAGATGGAGCTGACCATCACCCTGGACGAGAAGCCTCAGGCTTCCATTGCCTCCGGTTCCGGTTCCGACTCCGTTCCCATGCCCAGCGAGGGCAACGCCGAGGAGTGGTATGACTACTACTTCCGCCACTTCTTCGGGCAATAATCCAAAATAACCACCGTGCCGGGACAGCTAAGCTGCCCCGGCACTTGTTCTTCCAAAAAGAAAGCCCCCGAAGAAACCTCTTCGGGGGCTTTGCATTTTTAAAAGGTTGCCACATCGGGGTTGGCAGGGTCTGCGCCGGTTTCCACCTTCAGGGCGGTGAGAACGGGGCCGCTCTCCCCCTTGTACAGCGGATGCTTTTCCACGCCGATTTTGGCGGTGACCATCACCCATGCCCGGGAGGTCAGGCTCTGCGCCTGGGCATACCGGCAGGGAATGCCGCAGAACTCAATATCCTCCACGCAGCAGGTCATGACAAACCGGCCGGGGGCGAACATTCCCTCCCGCTGCCGCTTCAGCATAGCCACCTGCGCCTTGAAGCAGACGGTTTTCCCCTCATATTTCTGAGGCTCCTCGGTGATGTCCCGGTACCACAGGGCGTAATCCTCATCCATTATCTGGATAACGGGGGCGTTGATGTCAAAGGGCAGGGGATCCTCGATTTCGTCGAATTCCGTCTTGCCGTCGGTGTAGTCGTAGAGAATATCAATGCGGCGGTTGGCTGCCCGGGCGATTTTGTGGAAGGGCATGATATCCGTGCCGGGCTCCAGCCGGTTGAACACCACCATCTGGGCTCCCACCAGCTTGTCCATCACCAGATTGCGCATATTGGCATTGTAGGCCATAAATGTGGTGGAGTCGGCAAACATGACCTCCTGCGCCACCACCCAGCTCTCCGGGAAGCGCATATAGAGGTCGCCCACCTGCTGCATACCGTTCAGCTCCAGCACCACACGCTGTGCCTTGTACTTTTTCTGAAGTGCCTGCAGCTGCTTGGTTGTGACGGTAGCCTGATCGATAACCTCCAGATAGACGCTGGGGTGGGGATAGGTGGTGGAGTCGTATTCCTCCTCCCCTTCCTCACACACCAGCAGGAGGGTCTTTTCTCCATCGTTGAACCGGGGATCCTCCAGAGTTTCCTGAATGAATTTGGTCTTACCGGAGTCCAGAAACCCGGTAAAGGCATAGACTGGGATCTGCACCATGGCTTACACTCCAAACAGAGCGGCAATCCCCTTTTCATCCAGCTTGGAGCCGATGACGCAGAGCTTGCCGGTGATGTCGGCGGAGCCGGTGCGGACATTCTGCTCCCCGGGGACAAAGTCGAAGTGAATCCAGCTGCCGTCGGGAGCGGGGACGATGCCCTTGGCACGGAGAATCACGCCGTACTTGCCGGAATCCAGCTCCTTCAGCGCGCCTTCGATGGCTGCCATGTCAAACTTCCGGGCAGTCTCCACTCCCCAGGAGGTGAAGACCTCGTCGGCATGGTGGTCGTGATGATGACCGCAGGAGCAATGCTCATCATGGTGATGATGGTGCTCATGCTCCTCGTCATGGTCGTGGCCGCAGCAGCAGTGATCGTCGTGGTCATGATGATGCTCATGCTCCTCGTCATGGTCGTGTCCGCAGCAGCAATGGTCATCGTGGTGGTGATGGTGCTCATGCTCCTCGTCATGGTCGTGGCCGCAGCAGCAATGGTCATCGTGGTCGTGATGGTGCTCATGCTCCTCGTCATGGTCGTGGCCGCAGCAGCAATGGTCATCATGGTCGTGATGATGATGGTGCTCCTCCTCCAGCTTGGCCAGATCCTGCGCCACGGTAGCCATGCCCTCCATGGCGGACACCAGCTGCTGGCCGGTGAGCTGATCCCAGGGGGTGGTGACGATGGTTGCGGTGGCATTGTGCTGCCGCAGCTGCTCCACAGCGGAATCCAGCTTGGCCTGGGGAATGGAGTCGGTTCTGGACAGGATGATGGTGGATGCGGTTTCGATCTGGTTGTTGTAGAACTCGCCGAAGTTCTTCATATACACCTTCACCTTGCCGGCATCGGCAACGGCCACGGTATAGCCCAGGGTAACCTCGTCATTGGTCACCTTCTTGACGGCGCCGATGACATCGCTGAGCTTGCCCACGCCGGAGGGCTCGATGAGGATGCGGTCGGGATGGTAGGTCTCGATGACATCCCGCAGAGCCTTGCCGAAGTCACCCACCAGAGAGCAGCAGATGCAGCCGGAGTTCATCTCGGTGATGTTGATTCCGGAATCCTGCAGGAAGCCGCCGTCAATGCCGATCTGACCGAACTCATTCTCAATGAGCACCAGCTTCTGACCCTTGTAGGCCTCGGCAATCATCTTCTTGATCAGCGTGGTCTTGCCGGCTCCGAGGAATCCGGAATAAATATCGATTTTCATAGTAAACACCTTCTGTTGTAAATTTTCTCTATCTGTTATTATATCATTTTTCTGTCTTTCTGACAAGGTATTTTTCCCCGGAAGGAAAAAACATTTCGCCGTTTTTCGATGGCTTCAGACAGCCGGTTTTGGCTAAACTGAACCCAGGCAAGAAAGGATCCCCCATGCGACAGCTTGCCAAAGCGCCGCCCCGGTTCTCCCCCGGGACGGCGCTTTAGATTGGCGAAAAATCCCTTCGGGCTTTTCCGCCAGAATTTTGCAGTCTGCTGCGCGCAGGATTTGTTTTGTGTAGAAAAACAAATCCCAAAAAGTATCGAGCAATTGCCACTGGCAATTGTTCGATTAGATTCGCTGCGCGACGCACCGCACTTGCAGTCTGAGAGGTATCTTCGGCCAGGTACAGAAGGTGAATTGCCCCGCAGGGGCAAGAGAAGCCACCCTGGGGTGCGCCCCGGCCGAAGATGATTCAGTCTTTCTTTGCCGCAAAAGCGGCAAACTCTGCGAGGCTCTTCTGACAAGTGCAAGCACCGCCCCGGTTCTCCCCCCGGGACGGTGCTTTATTTTTCAGGTGTTGGGGTAAGCCGGGATCAGCAGCATCCGCCCTGTCTCCGGCTCCCCCTCCAGATGGTTTGCCTGAGAGATGGCAGACACCGTGGAGCCGCACTTTTTGGCCAGATCCCACAGCCGTTCCTCCCCTGCCCGGCAGAGGATCAGCGACGGGCGGTTCTCCCGGGGCTGCATCTCCTGCCCCGGCGTCACACCGCAGACCATGCGGATTCCGGCACGGGAGAGGGTAGTCAGTTCCGCGGCATACTCCGCTCTGGCAGAAACCCCATCCCCCGTCAGGCGGCTCTGAGCAGGGCTTCCCGGCAGGATTCGGCAGAGCAAAATGCTATCCTCCCCGGCCTTCTGGCTCAGTTCCCCCTGCCACCGTGTGCTGACCCCCTGAAGGGTTCCGTCCTCTGCGCAGCACAGAAGCTGGAAGGTACCGGGCATGGTCCACTGCACGCCGTCCTCCGTCCTGCGCTGCCGTGGCTGATCCGGGAGGAACAGCGTGTCGGCAACCCGCTTGCAGGGCTGGGCAATCTCCTGCTCTGCCGAAAGGGCATGAACCTTCACCTCCAGCACCCCCGGCAGTTCCAGCTCCTGCCAGCGGATATCCAGCTCCCGGGTGGGACTGTAGGCATCCTCCGTCACGGTAATGGCCTCCATCCGGCGTACCAGATACTGGGCAAGGATGCCGCATTTCAGATGCAGCTTCCCCTCCTCGTCCAGCTCCTGCTCCATCGATTGTACCCCCGTCAGAATCACCGGCTGGGCATCCGTGGAGAAGCTGCCCTCCAGCGGGGCGAACTGGGAAAAGGGCACCTCAAAGTCCCAGCTGTTCAGCTGGCCGCCCTCCCCCCGGTAGAGCACATGGTGCCGCAAAAAGCCCCGGAAGATCACCTTATCCCCCAGCAGCTTCTTATCCGTCACCACCGGCTCTGCCGCGCCGTAGAGCAGCGTTTCCATCTCCGGCTCGGAGGCCGGCAGGGTCAGGGTTTCATCCACCAGGAAGCTCTTCTCCCCGGCCTGAACCGGCAGCAGCATGGGATAGGTTGCCGTCAGAAGCTGGATATCCCCTTCCTCCTGCTCCGGCTGCCACAGCTCCGCCTGCGCCGGTGTCAGCGCCTGCATCATGGCACAAATCCCTGCCCGGATGGACAGCTTTCGGGCAGAAAGGCACCGGGCATCCACAAACCGCAGCAGAACCTGCGCCAGCATTTCCCCCTCAGGGGTCTCCTCCGGCAGATCCCATTGCAGCTGCATGGGGATCCAGCTCTCCACTATCTGCGGCTGCCCGCCCTCCTCAGGCTCATAGAGCACCCAGACCATAGCCCCGGCGCTGAGGCTCACGCCGTCACTGTCCCACTGCTTTCCCCGGAGCAGAGCCTGTCCCCAGCCGGCCAGAATCCGGCCGATATCCGGCATTCCGTCGCTGATGCGAAGCTCCTGGGTCTGCTCCATGTCCTGCACCTCCTGCACCGGGGCAGAAAGGTAATGGATGTATTGCTTGGTATCCCCCTCCATGTTGACCACTCCTTGTCACAGCTTTGTACAGTATATGCGCCTGTCCCGGGCTGTATGACTACCGTCTGCGCATCAGCATCAGCCCCAGAAAGATCAGCGCAAGGCCGCCTACGCTGCAAAGGAACCAGGACTCGATACAGCTGCCCACCATCGCCCCCAGCCCAAAGCAGATGGCGCACCAGCCCCAAAGGCAATTTCGTCTGCACATGAAAACACCCCCTGCACATGGTATGCAGAGGGTGTGGTCAGTTTGTCAGGAAAAGTTTGCCAATCTTGCGAACTTTCGCAAATTGACAATTGAGAATTGACAGTTGACAATTGCGGTGTCCCTTCGGGACGGATTTAAAATCGTGTCTCTGTACCCATAGGCAGTTCCTGAATTGTCAATTTTCCATTGTCAATTGTCAATTCAACTTAGCCTCCCAGGTAGGCCTTCCGGACTGCATCGGAGCTGGCCAGCTCCGCGCCGGTGCCGCTGAGGGTGATGTTGCCGGTTTCCAGCACATAGGCACGGTCGGCAATCTGCAGAGCCTTACGGGCGTTCTGCTCCACCAGCAGAATGGTGGTACCATCCTTGTGCAGCTCCTTGATGATATCGAAAATCTGATCCACCAGAATGGGAGCCAGACCCATGGAGGGCTCGTCCAGCATCATCAGCTTGGGATGGCTCATCAGGGCACGGGACATAGCCAGCATCTGCTGCTCGCCGCCGGAAAGGGTACCGGCAATCTGCTTGCGGCGCTCCTTCAGCCGGGGGAACAGGGTAAAGACCTTCTCCAGATCCTGCTGGGACACTTCCTTCTTAATGTACGCGCCCATCTCCAGATTCTCCTGCACCGTCATTTGCAGGAAGATCCGCCTCCCTTCCGGGACATGCGCCAGGCCATGGCGCAGCAGCTTATAGGCATCCATGTGGGAAATGTCCTCACCACAGAACTGAATGGAGCCGCTGCGGGGGTGCATCAGTCCGGACACTGTCTTCAGAATGGTGCTCTTGCCGGCGCCGTTGGCGCCGATGAGGGCAACAATTTCACCCTCGCCCACCTCAAAGGAAACGCCCTTGATGGCATGGATGGCGCCGTAGTACACATGCATATCTTCAATTTTCAGCATCAGGCGTCATCCTCCTCTCTGCCCAGATAGGCCTCGATAACAGCGGGGTTATTCCGGACCTCCTCCGGGGTTCCCTTGGCAATGATCTTGCCGTAGTTCACCACAGCGATGGCCTCGCACACATTCATAACCAGATTCATGTCATGCTCGATGAGGAAAATGGCAATGTGGAAGGTATCCCGGATCCGGCGGATCTGGTGCATCAGCTCCGTGGTCTCACTGGGGTTCATACCGGCGGCAGGCTCATCCAGCAGGATGATGGAGGGATTGGTGGCCAGGGCCCGGACGATTTCCAGCCGGCGCTGGACACCGTAGGGCAGGCTACCAGCTTTTACATCGGCCACATCTGCAAGACCCATAAAGTCCAGCAGCTCCATGGCCTTCTGGTTGGCGGTTGCCTCTGCCCGATAATAGGAGGGCAGGTGCAGCAGGCTTGCCAGGAAGGAGCACTTGATCTCATTGTGCATACCCACCTTGACATTGTCCAGCGCGGACATATCGGAGAACAGGCGGATATTCTGGAAGGTACGGGCGATGCCCAGCTTGTTCACCTTGTGGGTGGGCATACCCTTGATATCAATGCCGTTGATCAGCACGGAGCCCCGGGTAGGCTGGTACACACCGGTGAGCAGATTGAAAATGGTGGTCTTACCGGCGCCGTTGGGGCCAATCAAACCGGAAATCTCGGTGGGGCCAACGGTGATGCTGAAGCCGTCCACAGCCGTCAGACCGCCGAAGTCAATGCCCAGATTCCGGACATCCAGCACCGGCAGCTTGCCCATATCCTGCTCCCGGAGCAGGTTGACGGTGGGCACCTTAACCATTTTTCTGGAATACTCATTCATTGGTACCCACCTCCTTCTTGCGGAAAATACCCAGTGCCTTATCTGCGGCCACAGACAGGTACTCCTTGACCTTGGGGGACCAGGTGCACAGCATGACCACGATCAGCACAATGGCGTAGAGGATCATGCGGTAATCCTGCAGGCTGCGCATGGCCTCCGGCAGAATGTACAGCACCGTTGCAGAAATCACGGAGCCCAGAATGTTGCCCATGCCGCCCAAAACCACAAACACCAGAATATTGATGGAGGTGTTGAAGTTGAACTTGGTAGCGGTGACAGAGGAATAGTTCAGGCCGAACAGAGCGCCTGCCATACCGGCCAGAAATGCGGAGACCACAAAGGCCTTCATCCGGAAGGCGGTGACATTGATGCCCACGGACTCGGCAGCGATCCGGTTGTCCCGGACGGCCTTGATGGCACGGCCTTCCTTGGAGTTGATGAGGTTCAGCACCACAAACAGGGTGAACAGCACCAGCAGGAAGCCCATGGAGAAGGTTGCCAGCTTCTGAATGCCGGTGGCACCCAGGGGGCCGTTGATGATGTACTTGCCGCCCTCACCAAGAGGCATTCTGCTGGTGGAGATGGCAATGTGGAAGCCCTCTGCGTCGGTACCGGCATAGAGGTTGCCGACGATGTTCTTCATAATCTCGCCAAAAGCCAGGGTCACGATGGCCAGATAGTCACCCCGCAGCCGCAGAACCGGAACGCCGATGACAAAGCCAACCACACCGGCGAACACGCCGCCGCCCAGCATGGCGCACAGCAGACGCAGAAAATCATTGGGGATGGTATTCTTCAGCAGAGCCGCAATGAGGATGCCGGAAAATGCGCCGATGCCCATAAAGCCGGCATGACCCAGACTCAGCTCACCGCAGATGCCCACCAGCAGGTTCAGGGAAACTGCCAGAGAAATGTACACACAGATGGGCACCAGGAAGCCCTTCATGGAGCTGCCCAGCATTCCGGCGGAGTTCATCAGCTGCATTGCAAGGAATGCCAGAACCACCACCAGATAGGTGATGAGATTGGTGCGGGCTGCCTTGTTGTTGAGAAGTTTCTTCATAGCCCTCACCTCACACCTTCTCCTGCATCTGTCTGCCCAGCAGACCGGCAGGCTTCACCAGCAGAATGATAATCAAAACGGAGAACACGATGGCATCGCTGAACTGGGTGGACAGGTATGCCTTGCTGAAGGTCTCGATAATGCCCAGCAGGATGCCGCCCAGCATGGCGCCGGGAATGGAGCCGATGCCGCCGAACACGGCAGCGGTAAAGGCGCGGATGCCGGGCATGGAGCCGGTGGTGGGCTGCAGGGTGGGGACGGTGGAGCACAGCAGCACACCGGCAATGGCTGCCAGCGCGGAGCCAATGGCAAAGGTCAGGGAAATGGTGCGGTTCACATTGATGCCCATGAGCTGCGCGGCATCCCGATCCTCAGACACGGCGCGCATGGCCTTGCCAGTGCGGGTTTTGCCGGTGAACAGGGTCAGACCCACCATCACCAGGATACAGGCGGCCACAGTCAGCAGAACCTCGCCGGTGATCACCAGCTTGCCTCCTGCCATGGAGATAGGCTTCATGGTCACGATGCTGCTGAAGTTCTTAGGGCTGGAGGACCAGATGAGCTGTGCAGCGTTCTGCAGGAAGTAGCTGACGCCGATGGCGGTGATCAGAACTGCCAGACTGGGCGTACCCCGCAGGGGCTTGTAGGCCAGCCCCTCGATGACAACGCCAAGGACAGTACACACCGCCACAGCCGCCAGAACACCGGCCCATGCAGGCAGCCCCAGATAGCTGGTGACGCAGAAGGAAATATACGCGCCCACCATAATGACATCGCCGTGGGCAAAGTTCAGCATCTTGGCAATGCCGTAAACCATCGTATAGCCCAGAGCAATGATGGCGTACACAGAACCGATGCTGATGCCGTTGATCAGATATTGTAAAATCCGCATAAAGCACCTCTCTTATTTATCCTCGACAGTCTATGACAGCCCTTCCTGCGGCGGCTCTCATGGACTGTCGAAACAGCAGTTGATGGGAAGGGAAGGTTTTACCCTTCCCTTCCCGTCATTGGAAATTCAGGACTTAAGCCACGGGGACATAGACACCATTGGTAACCACCATTGCGGCGGGTGCCTTGGAGATCATGCCGTTTTCGTCCCAGGTCATGCCGGAACCGGTGAGGCCGTCAACCTTCATGGTAGCGAACTGCTCCTGCAGGGCGGCGCAGACATCGGCAGCGGGAGTATTGCCGTCAACACCGGCAGCGACACAGGCGTTGTACAGGGCGTAGATCACATCGTAGCCGTCAGCAGCGAACTGGTTGGGGACCTTGCCGCCGTTGTTAGCCTTGAACTGCTCAACGAAGGCGACGGTTGCCTCGTCGGTGGCGCTGGCATCGAAGGGAGTCATCAGAACCAGACCCTCAGCCAGAGCAGTGTCAAAGCCTTCCACATTCAGGATGCCGTCCATACCGTCGCAGCCGAAGAAGGTGGGAGCGTAGCCAACGGTGTTGGCGTAGGTCAGAACCTGAGCAGCCTCGGTGTAGTAGAAGGGCAGGAACACCAGATCGCAGCCGGCGTCCTTGCACATGGTAACCTGAGCGGACAGGTCAGCCTTGTTGTCAGCGGTAAATGCGGCATTGTCAACAGCGACATTCAGACCCAGCTCCTTAGCCTTGGCCAGGAAGCCGTCGCGGATACCGGCGGAGTATGCATCGGAAGAGTCGTAGATCACACCGATGGTGGCATCAGGCCACTTGGCCTTCATCAGCTCAGCGGCGGAAGCACCCTGGTTGGGGTCGGTGAAGCACATCTGGTAGACATTGGCACCGGTGTTGGCCACATCCTCGGCAGATGCGGAGGGGGTCAGCATGAAGATCTGGTCGTTGACGGTCTCGGCAGCGATGGCCAGAGCGGAACCGGTGGTCACGGCGCCGGCCAGAATCTGCATACCCCAGTCCTTCAGGGAGTTGTAGGAGGAGACAGCCAAATCGGAGCCGTCGGCCTGATCATCCTCGGACTTGAACTCGATCTGCAGGCCGCCCTTGGCATTGATCTCGGCAACGGCGATTTCCATACCGCCGCGGACTGCCAGACCGTACTCGGAAGCGCCGCCGGTCATGGGGCCGCTCAGACCGATCTTAATGGCAGGAGCCGCGCCCTCAGCGGGGGCAGCAGCGGGAGCATTGGCAGCAGGGGCTTCGGTGGCAGGGGTGCCGGTGGAGGAGCCGCCGCATCCGGCGAACATGGAGACCACCATCATGGCAGCCAGCGCAAGAGCAATCATCTTTTTCATTCATTCATTCTCCTTTTCACGAACAATACATCTTTCTGGCGGGGTGGTCTTTCCTCCGCCTTTGGATATGCGATATTGTATCTCAGAGACGGACATTTGTCAACGAGAAAAAAACTACAGATTCCAGAGCGGAATCTGTAGTTTTTTGTACAATTTTTACAAAGACTCTATCCCCGATCCAGAACACTCTTGCAGGAGGCCAGAACCTTGGACAGCACCGGAACGCAGGCCGACGCGCCGTAGCCGCCGTTTTCCACCACCACGATGAAGGCCAGGGGATATTCCTCATTATCCACAAACCCGGCGAACATGGCGTTGGAGGTCAGATCGCCTCCCAGCTGGCTGGTGCCGGACTTGGCGCAGACATTCATCCCCGGGAAATTCCAGTCGCCGTAGCCGTTGGCCACATTGCTGCGCATATACTGCTTCAGGGTTTTTGCCACATCCTTCGGGAGAATCCGGTCTGTTTTCTCGGTTTTGGCGGTATAGGTTACCGTTTCTCCGCTCTCTACCTGCGCCATGATGTGGGGTACCGCCCCCACCCCCTCCCCGGCGATGGCTCCCATAAAGGTCATAAACCGGGCGGGATTGATCATGTCCGTGTGCTGGCCGATGCAGCTCCAGGCAAAAGACACAGGCGCAGTCTGAGAGATGTCGTAGTTTCCTGCGGCGGTGGTGACCCCGTCAAAGGAAAGGGGCTGGGTCACCTGCATCTGGCGGACATAGTTTTCCATGTTCTTCTTTCCCACCAGTTCTGCAATTTCCGCAAAGGCGCAGTTGCAGGAGCGGGTCAGGGCGGTGCTGAGGTTCACCTTGCCGTGGGCGGTTTCACAGGTTACCTTCTCCTCCCCGTAGGTTTTCTCCCCGGAGCAGTAGAAGGTCTTTTCCGTGATGCCGGGGACGCAGTCCAGCGCCGCCGCGGTGGTCACCACCTTGAAGATGGAGCCGGGGGGATAGGTGGACTGGAGGAACCGGTTCAGGTACACGCCGGTGTAGGCACCGGTGGTGTCCCCTTCGATGTCCGGGACATTGTCCGGGTCAAAGGTGGGGGATGAAATTGCGCAAAGAATCTCTCCGGTTTTGTAATTGTAGACTCCCACGGTGCCCTTGCGATTGCCAAGAGCCTCCAGCGCCGTATTCTGAATCTCGGCGCTGAGGGTCAGCCTGGCCCGTCCGCCCTGTTCCTGCGCGCTGTAGACGCCGTTGATCAGGTCAAAGCCCACCATATTCCCGGCGTAATGGGTGACGGCGCCGGCCTTGATGTAGCCCTTCCGGTCTCCCAGCCAGTGGAGGGTGGACTTTCGGGTCAGCGGGTCCAGTGCATAGCTGCGCTCCGCGGAAATATCCAGCAGAATGGTGCCGTCCCGATCCGTCACGGTGCCGCAGCCCAGATTGGTTTTATTATAAATGTGGGGCGAGCCGGTAAAGGCCACCCACTGGGCGGCATTGCCCACATACTCCCAGAGGAAAAAGCCCATGCCGCCCACCAGAATGGCGATGAACAGACCCATGAGCCAGGTTCTCTTGGTTACACGATTCATTCACTTTCCCTCCCATTGAGGCGGACGGCAAAGCTGGCGTTCTGCCGGGTATCCGCCGCCTTGACAAAGGCCAGCAGACCCCATGCGCCAATCATGCTGGTGCCGCCGTTGCTCAGCAGCGGAAAGGGCACCCCGGTGAAGGGCAGGATGTCCAGAGTTCCCAGACAGTTCAGGGTGGTCTGGATCACCAGAATCCCTGCGGCGGTGCAGCCGCCGATGATGTAAAAGCTGCTTCTGGCCACCCGTGCGGTGCGGATGGTAAAGCAGGCCAGCGCAGCAATGGCCAGCACCGTCAGCACGGCGGTGATCAGACCCCACTCCTCGGAGATGGTGGCGAAGGCAATGTCGGAATCCGCCGCGAACACATGATGCAGCATCCCCCGTCCCGGCCCCAGACCCAGCAGGCCGCCGGAGGCGATGCACATCAGCGCCTGGGTCTGCTGGTAGCCGGCGTTGTGGGGATCCTCCCACACATGACGCCAGGTGGCAAACCGCTGCAGGGCATGGGGGGCGATTCGCAGTGCCAGAACCCCGGCAAAGGCCAGCGCCGTAATGGCCAAAGCCACGGTGCCCATGCTGCCGGAGCGGAGGTAGGCGATGATCAGGAAGGCGCAGAAGAAAATCAGGGCGGTGCCGAAGTCATTCATCAGCGCCAGACAGCCGCAGATCACCACGGAGTAGGCGATGAACATGATGAGGTTGCGTTTGTTCATAATCCGATCCATGGTGGAAGCCCCGGCAAAGACAAAGCAGACCTTGCTCAGCTCCGAGGGCTGCAAGGACATTCCCCCGATGACCAGCCAGTTTTTCGCGCCGTAGTATTCCGTGCCGAATACCAGCGTAATCAGCAGAAAGCCCACCCCGGCAAGCACCGCCAGATAGCGCACCTTCTTGGCCCGCTCCAGATCCCGGAGCGACCAGCCGATGAACAGAAATACCAGCACCCCCAGCACCATGGCAATCAGCTGCTTCATGGCCTCCTGAGGCTTTACCGTGGCAATGGCCGCCATGCCGATGGTGCACAGGAAAAAGGCGATGGTTTCCACCTCAAAGGATTTCCGTTTGATGATCATGTAAAACAGAAACAGCACCCACTGGCACAGCAGAATGCCGCCGAACCCTTCCGCAATCATCAGAATCTGCTCCCCGGCTCCCCCCAGCAGGAAGCCAAGAGCCATGAGGATTTGCAGCACCGACAGCAGCATCAGGTTGGCCACCCCGTCCCAGCCGCTGGCGGCCTTGGTGCGCAGCTGCGCCATCTTCTGCTCCTGCTTTTCGGAGATGGGCTGCAGATGCATCTCCACACCGCCGATGGACAGGCGGCTGCGGCTGTTCAGGGCGCAGATCTGAACCTGCTTCCCGTTGACATACACGCCATCCTTGGAGCCGGCATCGGTGATGGTCCAGCTGCCGTCGTCATACCGGGTCAGAACCGCATGGTTCCGGGACACGGTGGGGAAATTGATGGTGACATCGCAGTTTTTGCTGCGGCCGATGACATTCTCCCAGTGGGTGATGGGCACCTGATTGCCGTCGGCAAAGTTCAGCCACGCCCAGATCTCCGGCTCCCGCCGGAAGGTCAGCAGGGGGATGACGCAGCGCAGCAGCAGAAGCAGCGACAGCGCCGGCACCACATACCGGAGCAGGCCGATAAGCCCGTCCGGCACAGACGCATTCTGCTGCAAAAAGGTATTGAGCATTTCCATGCCACTACCTCCTTTTTCTAATCAAAAATATGCTTAAGGACTTCACGCGGAAGGCAGATAAATTGGAAATTATCGGCTTTACCGAATTGACAATTGACAGTTGACAATGGACAATTGAGGAATCCCTTCGGGATGAAATAAAATGGCAGCTGAAATCAAAGGATTATATTTTCAATCGTCCCGTAGGGACACCATAATTGTCAATTATCAATTATCAATTGTCAATTAAATAAACAATTTACCTCACTGCCGCGTTTATCCAAGTACGCATGATCAAAAGTATCATGCTTCCAGAGATCTCAGCACTGCAATCTCCTGCCGGTAGCCCGGCAGCTCATTGGGGGTCTCCAGAATCATGGGCTTTTCCTTCAGCAGCGGATGGTTCACAATGGCGCGGAAGGTATCCAGCCCCAGAGAGCCCTTCCCGATGCACTCATGGCGATCCTTGTGGCTGGCGAAGGGATTTTTGGAATCGTTGAGGTGCAGCGCCTTCAGCCTGTCCAGGCCGATGATCCGGTCAAACTCCGCCAGAACCCCGTCCAGATTTCCGACGATATCGTACCCGGCATCGTAGACATGGCAGGTGTCCAGACACACTCCCAGGTCAGGTCTGCCCACGGCATCCAGAATGGCCTTCAGCTCCTGAAAGTTGCCGCCCACCTCGCTGCCCTTTCCCGCCATGGTTTCCAGCAGCACCGTCACCGGGTAGCCGGGAGCCATGGCCTGTTTCAAAGCCTCCGCTATGTAGCCGATTCCGGCCTCCACCCCCTGCCCCACATGGCTGCCGGGGTGGAAATTGTAGAAATTTTCCGGCAGAGCCGCCATCCTCCGCAGGTCATCCGCCAGCACTTCGGCGGCAAAGGCTCTGGCCTCGCTGTCGGCGGTGCACAGGTTCATGGTATAGGCGCCGTGAGCCACCAGCTTTCCGAAGCCTCCTTCCAAAAGCATTTCAGCCGCAGCGGCGGCATCGGCAGGATCCTCCGGCTTTGCCCGGCTACCCCGGGGATTCCGGGTGAAAAAGGCAAAGGTATTGGCGCCGATGGCTCGGGCGGTTTCCACCATTTTCACATTTCCCCCGGTGGAAGACAGATGACATCCCAGATACAGCAAGTGCATCCCTCCTTTAGCCCGTACTATATCATATCTTTCGGAAAAATGCAAATTATCCCCTTCCATCCCGGGAAAAATGTGCTATAATTTACATAATATTTACGGTTTGACTCCGGTTTTGCCGTGTCTGGAGGTATTTCCCATGCCAAAATCCGACAATCAGAAGCTGAAAATCTTTTACATTCTGGATTACCTGAAAAATAACTCCCACCAGGCGCACCCGGTGAGAGCTTCGGAGCTGCTTTCCATGCTGGAAAGTCAGCACAATATTGTCTGCGACCGCAAAACCGTCTATTCCGACATCCGGGCTTTGCAGGACTACGGCGTGGACATTGTCTCCATCCCCGGCAAAAACGGCGGCTACTACATCGCCTCCCGGAACTTTGAGCTGCCGGAATTAAAGCTGCTGATGGACGCGGTGCTGTCCAGCAAATACCTGACGGAGAAAAAATCCCGGGAGCTTATCGAGAAGCTGTGCAAGGAGTGCAGCGTCTACGATGCCCGGCTGATGCGCCGGGATGTGCTGGTCTCCGGTCGGGTCAAAAGCATGAACGAGACCATCTACTATAATGTGGATGCCATTCAGGAGGCCATCGCCCAGAACAGGCAGATCACCTTCCGCTACTTCGACTGGGGCATGGACGGCAAACGGGTATACCGGGAAAAGTCCTATCTGGCCAGCCCCTACGGTCTGTGTCAGGATAACGAAAACTGCTACCTGCTGGCTCACTCCCCCCGGCATGGAGTCACCTCCTACCGGGTGGATCGGATGAGCGACATTGCCCTGACGAAAGAGCCCAGAACCCCCTGCCCCGAGCTGACGGGTAAGGCGCTGCAGCAGCACGCCAACCGGCTGTTTCAGATGTTCGCCGGGGAGCCTGCCACCGTGAAGCTGCGGTTCCACAAAAGCCTTACCAATGTGGTGATGGATCGCTTCGGCCGGGACACCATGCTGATCCCCGACGGGGAGGAGCATTTCGTCTTCACCGTGAATGTGGATGTATCTCCCATGTTTCTCAGCTGGGTCATCGGCTTCGGCAGCAAGGCCAGAATCCTCTACCCCCAGTCCGTCATCGACGCCTGCCGGGAGCTGTGCCACGAGGCTTCGGATCAGTATTCCTGCGCGGAAAAGGAGGAGAACACCTGATCCCAGTGGATCTGCCGGGTGGCTTCATCGTCGGCGCTGCGCAGAACGCTGAGGGCGTAGTGGTAATTTCCGTCGTCCAGAACGGCTCCTCTGCCCAGCTGATCTCCTTCTTCCCCTGCCGCTGCCCAGACAAAGTCGTACCGGGCAAGGCCGCCCTGCTCCGTCTGCACCAGAGTCACATCCCCCGGCTCCAGTCCGGACATGGTCTGAACCGTCCGGCTCAGATCTCCCCCGGGGAGGGTCTGCACCTCAATCTGGTAGTGTTCGCTTAAGTACAGGCGGTTTCCGCTTGTTTCCATCACCGGCAGAGCCTCCTCCCCCGGCAGGGACACCCGGATCTGCAGCGGCGCGGCTGCAGGCTCCTCCTGCCACACATCCTCCACCGTTTCCATGGTCTGCACCCGGCATCCTGCCAGCAGGCAGGCCAGCATCAGTAAAAAGATGATTCGTTTCATGTTCATCCCTCCAGAAAGGAGCCGTGCCATGATTGCACTGCTTTTATACCTCCTTATTATCAATGCCGCAGGCTTCTGCCTTATGTGCGCGGACAAGCGCCGGGCACAAAAAAATCAGTGGCGCATCCGGGAGTCCACCCTGCTTGCCGTTGCAGCTGCCGGGGGCAGTCCCGGCTGTCTTGCCGCCATGTATCTGGTGCGCCACAAAACCCGGCATCCCAAATTTGCATTGGGAATCCCGGTGATACTGGTTTTGCAGGTGGCAGCCGGATATTTTATTTATCTGCAATATTTGCAATAGTGTGTTGTAATTTCCCACCTTCTGCTGTATAATGACAGAAAACTTATAAATGGAGGCGTTTCCCATGGAATACAGAATCTTAGGCAGAACCGGCCTGAAGGTCTCCCGTATGGGCTTCGGCGGCATTCCCATTCAGCGCATTGACGCAAAGGGCACCCGGGCTCTGATGCTCCGGCTGCGGGACGAAGGCATCAACTACATCGACACTGCCCGGGGCTACACCGTCAGCGAAAGCTATCTGGGCGAGGCTCTGGAGGGCATCCGTGGCGACTTTATCCTGGCCACCAAGAGCATGAGCCGCACAAAGGAAGCCATGGCTAAGGATATCGACATCAGCCTTGGCAATCTGCGCACCGATTACATCGACCTGTATCAGATTCACAACCCCAGCGTGGCACAGCTGGAGCAGGTGGTGGCTCCCGGCGGCGCGCTGGAGGCTCTGCAGGAGGCAAAGGCCGCCGGAAAGATCGGCCACATCGGCCTCACCGCCCACTCTCTGGAGGTTTTCACCATGGGGCTGGAAATGCCCTGGGTGGAGACCATCATGTTCCCCTACAACATCGTGGAATCTCAGGGCATTGACCTGATTGCCAAGTGTGCCGAAAAGGGCATCGGCTTCATCGACATGAAGCCCCTGGCAGGCGGCGCCATTGAGGATGCCACCCTGGCTCTGCGGTATGTCTGTGCCAACGACAATGTCACCATCACCATCCCCGGCATGGCGGAGCTTGCCGAGCTGGATCAGAATCTGGCCGCCGTCAACGACACCACCCCTCTGACGGATGCAGATTTTGCCAGAATGGATGCCATCCGCAAGGAGCTGGGCACCCATTTCTGCCGCCGGTGCAACTACTGCGCCCCCTGCACCGTGGGCATCTCCATCCCCAGCTGCTTCCTGTTCCATGGCTATCTGCAGCGCTACGGCCTTGCCGACTGGGCAAAGGGTCGGTACGCTTCCATGAGCATCAAGGCCTCCGCCTGCATCGGCTGCGGCGCCTGTGAGGGTCGCTGTCCCTACAGCCTGCCCATCCGGGATATGCTGAAAAAGGTTGCTCAGGACTTTGGCGAATAACAAAAATCCCCATCGGTTTCCTTTGAACCGATGGGGATTCTTCATTTTTCTCTTATCCTCTTCCCCCGGTCAGAAGGCCATACAGCCGGGGGAAGCTCTTTCTCAGAACCACGCAGACGGCAATGCACAGGGCAATCACCGCCGCAGGAATCAGCAGGTATTGCAGCAGCTGGGAAACCGGTGTCAGGGGCAGCAGCTTCACCGCCGCCTTCCGGGTAAAGGTAAGGAGGAACTCGTGGAACAGATAAACGCCGAAGCTGAAGGTACTGAGCTTCCCCAGCATATCCATCTGCCGGGGAGAGCGGATCAGCGCCGTCACCCGGAACCAGAACACCACGCCCGTCAGGATCATCAGTCTCGTCAGGAACCGGCTGCCGCCCAGCAGGATCGGCCACAGCAGCATGGCGGCATATGCCGCCCCCAGCGGGAGCAGCGGGATTCTGTCCGCCTGCTCCAGTCCGACGCCCTTTTTCACCAGCACGCCGCCCAGCACCCAGAAGCAGATGCCCTGCAGATCCAGGCAGAAAATGCCGGTGCCCCCCAGCAGAAGCCAGGCAGCCAGCGCCAACCCAAGGCAGAGGTTGGGAAAACGATCTATGATCCAACCCAGCACCGGGGACAGCAGGTTCAGCACCAGCAGATCCCGGACAAACCACAGCGGATACAGGAAGGGATACCGGGAGCCGCTGAAGCCCAGATAGGCGTTCAGCCAGTCCATGGGACCCCAGCTGCCAATGATCTTATCGGGATTGGAAAAGAAATCCCGGGCAAAGGGAATCTGCTGTGCAGCAAAAAATACGGCAATCCAGAGGGTGTTCAGGATCAGGTATGGAATTCCCAGCGTGCGGAGCTTTTTCGCCAGATTCTCCTCCCAGCGGAAGGGCTTTCGATACAGAAGCACTGCCGAGGTGAGGAAAAAACCGGGTACCGCCGCTCTGGCCACGCCATCCGACAGAAAGAACCGGAAATTGCCCAGCCACGCAGGCTCCGAAACCGTCACCGCGCCGGAGGCGAAATTGGCACCGCTGGCATTGGCGTGGATATACACCACCAATACCGTCAGCAGCAGCTTATACACATTCAGCCGCCGGGACACTGTGGCAGACAGGGGGTAGTTGACATTTGAAAGCTCCATGGCACCTCCTGGTGGGGTAAGGTCATTGGCAAAAGGGTTATTTAGTTGACAGTTGAAAGTGGACAGTTGACAGTTAAGGTATCCCCTTCGGGGATGAATAAAATAGTTTTTTTAATTTGTCCCGAAGGGACACCACAACTGTCAACTATCAACTGTACACTGTCAACTGAACTAAAGATCGCTTTCTTTAATCGCGCTGCCTGATGGGCAGCATCACTTAATCACCCGCACCCGGAGAACGCCCTCGATCTTCCGCAACTCCTCCACCGTGGCGGCGGAGGTGGGATGATCCAGATCCAGCATGGTGTAGGCGTATTCGCCCCGGCTCTTGTTCACCAGCCCGGCGATATTCACATTCTCCTTGGACAGGGTTGCGGTAAAGCGCCCCAGCATATTGGGAATGTTCTTATGCAGCAGAGTCAGCCGGCCGGCGGCGGTGCACACACCCATGTCGCAGTTGGGGTAGTTGACGGAATTGTTGATGTTGCCGTTTTCCAGATAGTCCATGACCTCCCGGACGGCCATCATGGCGCAGTTGTCCTCGGACTCCTCGGTGGAGGCGCCCAGATGGGGGATGGCGATGACGCCGGGCAGCTTTGCCGTCTTGTCATTGGGGAAGTCGGTGACATACCGGGCAACCTTGCCGCTGGTCAGAGCAGCAGCCAGCGCGTCGTCGTCCACCAGCTTATCCCGGGCAAAGTTCAGCAGAATCACGCCGTCCTTCATCTTTGCCAGAGCCTCGGCACCCACCATGTGCTTGGTCTCCTCCATCAGGGGGACATGGAGGGTGATGATATCACAGTTGGCGTAGATCTCCTCCCGGGTCTTCACCCGGATGATCTGGCTGTCCAGATGCCATGCGGCATCGATGGAAATGAAGGGGTCACAGCCGTAGACCGTCATGCCCAGCTTCCGGGCAGCGTTGGCCAGGGGGCCGCCGATGGCGCCCAGTCCGATAACGCCCAGCTTCTTGCCCCGGATCTCATGGCCGGCAAACTGGGACTTGCCCTTCTCCACCAGCTTGGCGATGTCGGGACTTTCCCGGATGGTCTGCACCCAGTTGATGCCCCCCACCACATCCCGGCTGGCCAGCAGCATACCGCACAGAGCCAGCTCCATGACGGAGTTTGCATTGGCGCCGGGGGTGTTGAACACCACGATGCCCTGATCGGCACAGGTGGTCAGAGGAATGTTGTTGACGCCGGCGCCGGCTCTGCCCACAGCCAGCAGATTCTCCGGCAGGGTCATCTCGTGCATATTGGCAGAGCGCAGGATGATGCCCTGTGCCTGTTCCAGCTCGTCGGTGAGGGTATAGTCCTCTGTCCACAGGGCAGTGCCCTTGGGGGAGATTTTATTCAGGTAATGAATCTGATACATGATGGATTCCTTCCTTATCCGTTCTCTTTTTCAAAGGCGGCCATAAAGTCCACCAGTTTTTCCACGCCCTCGATGGGCATGGCGTTGTAGATGCTGGCCCGCATACCGCCCACGGTGCGGTGACCCTTCAGGTTCTGGAAACCGGCAGCGGCAGCTGCCTTGACGAAGGCGGCATCCAGATCGGCATTGCCAGTGACAAAGGGCACATTCATCAGGGAGCGATCCTTCTTCACCACGGTGCCGTGGAACAGCTTGCTCTCGTCCAGGAAATTGTAAAGGACAGCGGCCTTCTTCTCGTTAATGGCCTTCATGGCCTCCAGTCCGCCCATGTTCTGCAGCCACTTGAACACCTTGCCGCAGATGTAAATGCCATAGGCAGGGGGCGTGTTGTACAGAGAGCCGGCATCGGCATGGGTCTTGTAGCGCAGCATGGTGGGGGTACCGGGGAGGACATCCTCGGTGATCAGATCCTCCCGGATGATGGCGATAACCACACCGGCAGGGCCGATGTTCTTCTGAACACCGCCGTAGATCATACCATACCTGGTCACATCCACAGGCTCGCTGAGGAAGCAGCTGCTGACATCCGCCACCAGATCCTTGCCCTTGGTGTTGGGCAGCTGCCAGAACTTGGTGCCGTAAATGGTGTTGTTCTCGCAGATGTACACATAGTCCGCATTTTCGGAAATGGGCAGATCGGAGCAGTCGGGGATATAGGAGAAGGTCTTGTCGGCGGAGGAGGCGATGGCGTTGGCGGTGCCGTAGAGCTTTGCCTCCTGATATGCCTTCTTTGCCCACTGGCCGGTGATGATGTAGTCCGCCACCTTATTCTTCATCAGGTTCATGGGGATGGCGGCAAACTGCTGGCTGGCGCCGCCCTGGAGGAACAGCACCTTATAGTTGTCGGGAATGTTCATCAGGCTGCGCAGGTCTGCCTCCGCCTCGTCGATAATGGTCTGGAAGGGCTTGGAGCGGTGGCTCATCTCCATGACGGACATACCGGTTCCCCGGTAATCCAGCATCTCCTCAGCAGCTTCCTTCAGAACGCTCTCCGGCAGAACAGCGGGGCCTGCGGAAAAATTATAAACTCGTGCCATTTTCATTTCTTCCTTTCTTCTTCCCGGGGAGCGTTTACTCCTCCAGGAACTTCTGCAGCAGGGTGTAGCCCTCGGGGATAAAGATCCCGCTGGCTGCAGCTTCTTTTTCATTGTAGTGACCGGCGGCTCTGCGCTGATACCGGCTGTCATACAGCACATAGGGCACAGGGTCGGCGGTGTGGGTTCTGTATTTCAGGGGATTGGGGTGATCCGGCAGGATCAGCATCCGGAAGTCCTCTCCGGCTTTTTCCAGCGCCTGCTTCACCGGGGCGATCAGGCGTCTGTCCAGATACTCGATGGAGGTGATCTTCTCCTCCAGCAGACCCTGATGGGCCATCTCGTCCGGAGCCTCCACATGGATGTAGGCGAAGTCGCAGCCGTCGCGCAGCAGAGCGTCCACGGCCGCCTGAGCCTTGCCCTCAAAATTGGTGTCGATGGAGCCGGTGGCACCCTCCACGGGATAAACCTTCATGCCAGAGCCTACGGCAATGCCCTTTAACAGGTCTACCGCAGATATCATCGCTCCCTTCCGTCCCGTTTTATCTCCGAAATTGCGAAGACTGGGTCTGGTACCGGCGCCCCAGTACCAAAGGGAGTTGGCTTTATTTTTCCCCTGCGCCGCTCTTTGCAGATTCAGGGGGTGGTTGTTCAGAATCTCATAGCTCTTTTCCATGAATTCCCGGAGCTTCGGTTCCTGAGGCAGCCAGGGGCCGATCACCTGGGTCAGATGATCGTGGGGCGGTGCCAGAGGCACCACCTTCCCGTGCTTCCAAATCATAATATGCCGGTAGCTGGTGCCTGTGTAGAAGCGGAAGGTATCGTCGTCAAAGGCATTTCGAATGGCATCCATCAGGATGTCGGCATCCGCCGTGGAGATTTCTCCGGAGCTGTGGTCGATGATGGTCTTTTCCTCATAGGGTTCTTCCTCTGTCAGCGTCACCAGATTGCACCGGAAGGCCACATCCGACTGCTCCATCTGAATCCCGATGCTCAATGCCTCCAGGGGAGATCGTCCGGTATAGCAGGCATGGGGGTCGTACCCCAATACGGAAAGGTTGGCTACATCGCTGCCGGGAGCCATGCCGGCAGGCACATTCTGCACCATGCCCACTTCGCCCTTTCCTGCCAGCTCATCCATCACTGGGGTATTGGCGTATTCCAGAGGGGTCTTTCCGCCCAGCTTTTCAATAGGCTCGTCAGACATTCCATCTCCCAGAATCACAACATATTTCATGGTACTGCTCCTTTCTTTCCTGTCCGCTAAGAACGGACATATGTTTTTGGATTTAACCATGATATCATTATTTCAGCCGGATTACAATATATAAATCCTCCAGAAAACCGGACTGTGCCATCCCGATTTCTTGGGCATAATAGGTAAAACTTTACCCATTGAATTCAGAAAAATGCACCCCGGAAGGAGAATCCTGCAAAAGCGGGGCTGCTTCCGGGGTGCATTGGGATTATTTCAGATTCAGCAGCAGGTCAACGCCCTTCTGCAGGGACTCCGCCTGAAGGGCTCCCTGTCCCCAGGCCACCAGCTCCCCGGCATCGTCGATAAAGTAGGTGGTGGGGATGGCCTGCACACCGTAGGCCATAGCTGCGTCCACATCCGTGTCAAAATAGGCCGGGAAGGTATAGCCCTCTTCCCGGAGAAAATCCGAGGCCGTTTCCACCGTCTCCTGAGAGCCATCGGTGCAGTTTACCATGAGGAAATGGATTTTCTCTCCGTTGGCCTCGAAGCTCTTCTGAAAGTCCGGCATCTCGGACTTGCACGGGCCGCACCAGCTGGCCCAGAAATTCAGGATCACCGGCTTGCCCCGGAAATCCGACAGCTTGTGGGGATTGCCCGCCTCATCGTAGACGGTGAAGTCCGGCACGGTTCTGTCCTGCTTCTGCGTCTGTGTTTCTTCGGCGGTTTCCGCAGGTGCCGTTGTGTCGGCAGGCGCTTCGGCCGGGGCAGGCTCCGTCTGCACTACCAGCGTCTCATGCTCCACCTGATCTCCCAGCCGGTTATACAGCACATAGGCACCCGCCAGCAGCACCGCAAAGGCCAGCGCAAGAATCGCCAACTTTTTCTCTTTGTTCATGGAAATTCCTCCTAATTCAGCAGATTCAGGAATTGCCCCAGCAGACCGGTGGCCATCATGCAGCCCATCAGCACCAGGAGGCCGCCGGACACCAGATTCACAACCCGGTAGTGAGCCTTCACCCAGTCAAAGGCGGATTTCAGTTTGTCAATCAGAACGGCGCTGAACAGGAAGGGCACACCCAGACCCAGGGAGTAGCTCAGCAGCATTCCCATGCCTTCCAGCACATGACCCTGCTGGGAGGCCAGCATCAGCGCGGAGCCCAGAAAGGCGCCCACGCAGGGTGTCCAGCCCACGGAGAACACCATGCCCAGCAGCGCTGAAGAACCGAAGCCCAGCTCCCCCTCTCCGAAGGATACGCCCATGCCCCGGAAAAAATTCAGCCGGAACAGACCCATATAGTTCAGGCCAAACATCACCATAATACCGCCGAACACCAGATTGGTCACGGCGCGCCAGCGAACCAGAAAGCTGCCCAGCGTACTTGCCAGCGCGCCCATGAGGACGAACACCACGGTAAAGCCCAGCACAAAGCCAAGGGCATTGGCTATGGTTTTTCGGGTCTGCCGCTCTCCGCCCCCGGCAAAATAGGAGATGTAGATGGGCAGCATGGGCAGCAGGCAGGGCGACAGAAAGGTGATGATACCCTCCAGAAAGGACACAAGATATTGCACAGGAAACCCCTCCTTATCGGAATTGACAATTTAAAAATACAAATCAATCGTTGAATGGATAGAACGCATGGCTCCCTTGTGTAAAGGGAGCTGTCAGCGAAGCTGACTGAGGGATTGTTCGGTAACAGGGTGAAATTTCGCATTGTTTGAGCAAATTCGTAAGCTGATACCGTATAAATCCCCTCAGGCTCGCTGTGCTCGCCAGCTCCCCTTGCTTCAAGGGGAGCCTTTTAAGATGTTCAAAGGAAACCCTTTCACCTCTGGATTCACATTGTCCATTTTCCATTATCAATTGTCAATTTGAAAAGAGCTGCTGCCCGAAAGCAGCAGCTCCTGAAGCACATATTAGTTGGTGTAGTTGTCGAAATAGCCCTGAATGTGGATGACAGGGGTACCCTTGTCGCCGGAACCGGAGGTCAGGTCGCACAGGGAGCCGATGAGATCCGTCAGGCGGCGGGGGGTGGTGCCCTGAGAGGCCATGGAGCCTGCCAGATCGCCCTTCTCCCGGATACGCTGGGAGATGGCATCCTTCAGAGCCTCACCATTCAGGTCGGCAAAGTCGTTGTCAGCCAGATACTTCAGCTTCAGCTCGTTGGGGGTGCCCTCCAGACCGGGGGTGTGCGCCACGGAGACACTGGGGTCAGCCAGCTCCCAGATCTTGCCCACGGGGTCCTTGAAGGCGCCGTCGCCGTAGACCATGACCTCCACCAGCTTGCCGGTCTTCTCCAAAAAGCTCTTCTGGATCTGCATCACCAGATCGGTGCACTCTCTGGGGAAGAGCTTGACGGTAGACTCGGTGGCCTTGTTGGAGCCCAGCAGGCCGAACCGCTCATTGCAGCCGCTGCCGTCCACGCTGGCGGTCATAATGTCGTCCAGGCCGCAGACGCGCTCTGCACCGGCGGCCAGCAGCAGCCGCTTGGAACGGGCCCGGCTGTGGATATCGCAGGTCAGAACATTCTTGGTGTAGTCCAGAATCACCCGGCAGTCGTTGGCGAAAATGACCTCCACCTCACAGCCCTCCTCCCGGATCAGGTCGGAGTAGTACTGGACATAGTCCACCAGAGTGAAGGGATGGAGGTTTTCACCGAAAAGCTCACGGTACTTTTCCAGCGTCAGAACATCGGAATAGGGGTTGATTTTGGCCTCATCCAGCTTGTCCAGAGAGACAAGCTCGTTGCCCACCTCGTCGGAGGGGTAGCTCAGCATCAGGACAATCTTCTTACAGCCCCGGGCAATGCCCCGCAGGCAGATGGCGAAGCGGTTACGGGACAGGATGGGGAAGATGACACCCACGGTTCCGCCCCCCAACTTGGCCCGGACATCCTTGCCGATGGCGTCGATGGAGGCGTAGTTGCCCTGAGAGCGAGCCACGACGGACTCGGTGACTGCCACAACATCCCGGTCCCGCAGTGCATAGCCCTCGCTCTGAGCGGCATCCAGGACACTGTCTACGACGATCTTTGCCAGATCATCTCCCTGACGAATGATGGGGCAGCGGATTCCGCGGGAAATCGTGCCGACTTTTCTTTCCATAAATGAAACCTCATTTCCCCGGCAGCACCCGAGGGCAGCCGGATAGAATCAAAAGAATAACACAATAGTTATACCGCAAAATTTCCCGTTTTTCAATCACTTTTTTGCCGGATGCAGGATTTTTTCTTTCTTCCTGCCAAATGGGAGGAATTTTTCTTATTTTTCCCCGTCTTTGGCGAAAAATGCCACGGCAACGGCACCGGGGCCGGCATGGGTTCCCACTACGCTGCCCACAACCACCGTGGGCAGGCTTTCGCAGTTGCCCTCCCAGAGAGCGGCACTGTCGGCAATGTACTTTTGCAGCAGGATGTCGCTGAGACCGGTGTAGCCCAGCAGCAGGGGCATGGAGAAATCCACACCGCCGGCCTTTGCGATCTCCTGCACCAGCAGATTGTTGGCCTGCCGGGAGCCCCTGGCCTTGCCCAGCACCTTAATCTCGCCGCCGCTGAGGGTCACCACCGGCTTGATGGAAAGCAGGCTGCCGGCAATGGCTGCGGTCTTGGAAATCCGGCCACCCTTCATCAGATACTCCAGGGTATCCAGCATAGCCAGCACCTGTACCCGCTCCCGCTTTCTCAGCAGCTTCCAGGCGATTTCCTCGGCGCTGAGACCCTGCTTTGCCAGCTCCAGGGCGTACTCCGCCAGAATGGCCGAACCCACGGCAACGGACTGGCTGTCCACCACGAAGACCTTTCCGGGGAACTCCTCCGCGGCAATGCAGGCGCTCTGGTAGGTTCCGGAGAGCTTGGCGGAAACCGTCAGCGCCACCACCGTGTCCCCTGCCTCCACCATGGGGCAGAACACCTCCTCAAAATTACAGGGGGTAGCCTGACTGGTGGTGGGCAGCACATTGGACTCGATGAGCTTTTCATAGAAGCCCTTGCTGTCGATGGTCACACCGTCGATATATTCCTCCTCCCCGAACCGGATAGTCAGGGGCACCACGGTGACCTGCTCTGCCACCTCTGCCCTCAGGTCGGCGGTGGAATCCACAACAATACGAACGCTCATAATTTTTATTCCTCCAAATCTTATTTCAGTCCGTCTTCACAGGCCGCGTGCAGGTTTTCCGCGATTCGACCCAGAACCCGATAAAAAACGGTTCGTTCTTCCTCGTCCAGTCCCGCTCCGGCCCGTTCCACTGCCAGCTGAATCCGTGAGACCACCTTCCCGGCGGCCTCCTGCCCCTCCGGGGTCAGCACCAGCTGCGCCCGGTAGCGCAGGCCGTCCTTCTGGCAGCGCACCAGCAAGCCGGCCTCCTCCAGCTCCGCCACCGCCCGGGAAATAGCCGCCTTGTCCTTCTCGCATCGCTCTGTCAACTGGGCGGAGGTGATTCCCTTCGGAAATCCGGCCATCACCTGCAGGCAGTGGGCGTGGGGGCCTTTCAGTCCGTATTTCGCCATCTCCACCCGCTCCAGCTTCTGAATATCGTGGTACAGGCAGGAAATCGCTGTGGAAAACTGCTGATATCTGTGAAGCATTGTCTTTTCTCCTTTTGTTGATATCTCAACATATCGCCATGCTATCATGGATCCGGCGCCGTGTCAACCTTCTTGATTTTATCAACATCTTTTCTCACACTGATCATATTGTTTTTTCGGAAGAAGCGTGGTATAATTAAAAAAATTCCCACTTTTCCCCACCCCTTTTGCAGAATCGGCTTTCCGAAAGGAAGCCGGAGTTTCCAGATCAGGAGGCTTTTCCATGAATATTATCATTGCCGGAGCTGGTAAGGTAGGCTCCACTCTGACCCGCCAGCTGTCTGCCGAGGGCTATGACATCACTCTGGTGGATTCCGACGATCAGGTTCTCAGCAGCTGTCTGGAGCGCTACGATGTCATCACCGTTCATGGCAACTGCGCCGCCATGGAGGTGCTGCTGAACGCCGGTGTGAAGGATGCGGATCTGCTTATCGCCGCCACCAGCGCAGATGAAGTGAATCTTCTGTGCTGCACCACTGCCCACGCCCTGAACCCCAGACTGCATACCATCGCCCGGATTCGCAACCCGGAGTATTCCGACCAGATCTACAAAATGCATGATGTGTTCGGCCTGTCCCTGGCCATCAACCCGGAGAATCAGGCCGCCATGGAAATTGCCAGGCTCATCAAATACCCCGGCTTTCTGCGGCGGGATGTGTTCGCCAAGGGACGCACGGAGATCGTGGAGCTGCGAATTGACAGAAGCAGCCCCCTGTGCAATGTGTCCCTGTTGGATATGGCCAATGTGGTGCGCTGCCGGGTGCTGGTCTGCGCCGTTCTGCGCAACGGTGTGGCGCAGGTTCCCAACAGCGGCAGCTTCACCCTGCAGGAAGGCGACCGGGTTTTCGTCACCGCCCCCACGGCAAACCTCACCAGTCTGCTGAAAAACCTTGGCATCATCACCCGGAAGGCCCGGGGGGTGATTCTGGTGGGCGGCGGACGGATCAGCTTCTACCTTGCCCAGCGGCTCAGCGCCGCCGGCATCCGGGTGCAGATCATCGAACGCAATTATGCGCGCTGTCAGGAGCTGGCCGCCCTGCTGCCGGAGGTTTCCGTCATCCACGGCGACGGCAGCGAGCTTTCTCTGCTGGAAAGCCAGGGGCTTGCCGATGCGGATGTGCTGGTCACCGCCACCGGCATGGATGAGATGAACATGATCGTCTCCCTCTACGGCAGCTCCCGGGGGGTGCCTCAGGTCATCACCAAGATGGGTCATGTGGAGAACCAGAGCATCATCGATTCCCTGAATCTGGGCAGCGTGGTCTGCCCCAAGCAGCTCTGCTCCAACATCATCGTCCGCTATGTCCGGGCCATGCAGAATCAGACCGGCGCCGCGGTATCCGTCCATGCCATCGCCGACGGTCAGGTGGAGGCCATGGAATTCGTGGTAAACGACAGCACCAAAAACTGCGGCGTTCCCCTGAAGCATCTGAAGCCTGCCGCCGGTGTGCTGATTGCCACCATCACCCACGGCAGTCAAACCCAGATCGCCAACGGTGACTCCGTCTTTGAAAAGGGCGACACCATTGTGGTGGTCACCAGCGGCAAGCGGGTCATCCGTCAGATCAACGATATCTTTGTGTAAGGGAGAATCCCATGAATTATAAGATGATGGGACGGTTTCTGTCTCAGGTTCTTACCATAGAGGGCGTGTTCATGGTTCCGGCGCTGGTCATCAGCCTCTTTGCCCGGGAGACCGGGGCTGTCCGGGGCTTTCTGATGACACTGGCGGCAATCGCCCTGCTGGCGCTGTTCCTGCGGCTGGTGTGCCGCAGCTCCCCCAGCGCCTTCTACGCCCGGGAGGGTCTGGTGTGCGTGGGCATGAGCTGGATCGTCCTCAGCGCCGTGGGGTGCCTGCCCTTCTATATCTCCCGGGAGATTCCCCGGTATATCGACTGCTTCTTTGAGATGGTCTCCGGTTTTACCACCACCGGCTCCTCCATTTTGTCGGATGTTGAGAGCCTGTCCTCCGGCATTCTCTACTGGCGCAGCTTCAGCCACTGGCTGGGAGGCATGGGCGTGCTGGTGTTCCTGCTGGCCTTTACCCCCAGCGATAACCAGGGAGCGGGCTTTACCATGCATCTGCTCCGGGCGGAAAGCCCCGGCCCCGATGTGGGGAAGATGACCCCCAAGCTGCGCACCACCGCCGTAATCCTCTATGGTATCTATGTGGCGCTGACGGCGCTGGACTTTGTTCTGCTGCTTCTGGGGGGCATGACCCCGCTGGAGGCCATCTGCACCGCCTTCGGCACCGCCGGCACCGGCGGCTTCGGCGTCCGCAACGACTCTCTGGCCTCCTTCTCCCCCTATCTGCAAAATGTCACCACCATTTTCATGCTGCTGTTTGGCATCAACTTCACCTGCTACTACCTGATTCTCATCGGGCAGGCTGGCAGTGTGTTCAAAGACGAGGAGCTGCGGCTGTTTCTGGGGCTGTTCGTGGTCTGCGCCGGGCTGATCGCCCTGAATGTCCGCGGCCTGTACAACAGCTGGGAGGAAACCCTCCGCCACTCCGCCTTTCAGGTGGCCACCATCATCTCCACCACCGGCTACGCCACCACGGACTTTGACCTGTGGCCGGCCTTCTCCAAGGGGCTGCTGATGCTGCTGATGATTGTAGGTTCCTGCGCCGGTTCCACTGCCGGCGGCCTGAAGCTGTCCAGGCTTCTGCTGCTGCTGAAAAGTCTGGGACGGAACATCCGCCAGGTGCTCAGCCCCCGGAAGGTGGAGCGCATCCGCATCAACGGCCGGGTGGTCAGCGAGGCGGTACTGGACAACGCCAACGCCTACCTCGCCGCCTACTTTCTGATCATTGTGGTGGTCTATCTGATCATCTCTCTGGACGGCTTCTCCGTGGGCACCAATCTCACCGCCGCCCTGGCCTGCTTCAACAACATTGGTCCCGGTCTGGAGCAGGTTGGCCCCACCTGCAATTTCTCCCAGTTCAGCACCCTGTCCAAGCTGACCCTGTCCCTGGCCATGCTGGCAGGCCGGCTGGAAATCTTCCCCATTCTGATTCTGTTTTCCAAAGATACCTGGGTTCGCCGTTGATATCATACTGATATTCAATTAAAATGTTTCATTCGTTAGAATGTAACATTTTAATATGAAGATCATAATGAGACGGGTATCTATGATTTTCCTTTCTGAAAATCACAGATGCGACAACGCCGTCAGGCGGTGTCTTCTCAATAGAATTGTACAATTCTATTGAGAAATAGTATCAATCGTTGGGGTAGAGAAAAAATATGCGTTTTGGAGACAACAGAACCGGCAGAGGAAATTCCTCTGCCGGTTTTCAGCGGGTTTTATGCTTTTGCTCCGTTTACAGCCAGATAATTCTTGATCCGGGTGACATTTTCCTCGTTGGCGGGATCCTCTTCCAGATACTCGATGATGTCGTAGACATCCACCACGGAGTAGACGGGGAAGCCGAACTGCTCCTCAATCTCCTGCATGGCGCCCTTCTCGCCCTGCCCCTTTTCCTTCCGGTCCACCATGACAAATGTGGCAGCCACCTTCACATCAGGCAGGCTGCTGAGGATAGCCATACTCTCCCGGATGGCGGTACCGGCGGTGATGACATCCTCCACGATGACAACTTCCTCGCCGGGCTGGGGCACATAGCCCACAAACACGCCGCCCTCGCCGTGATCCTTGGCCTCCTTGCGGTTGAAGAAGAAGGGAACATTCAGACCGTTCTTGCTCAGGGCAACGGCGGCGGACACAGCGATGGAAATACCCTTGTAGGCAGGGCCGTACAGAACGGTCTTTTTATTTCCGATTTTGTCAAAGTAGGCTCTGGCGTAGAACTCGCCCAGCTTGGCGATCTCGTCGCCGGTTTTGATCATACCGGCGTTGATGAAGTAGGGAATCTTCCGTCCGGATTTGGCGGTGAAGTCACCGAACTTCAGCACGCCTGCACCCTGCAGGAACTGAATAAACTCTCTTTTATAGCTTTCCATGATTCTGTCTCCTTATCTTTCAAATTGCATTTTCCTTGGGCATTGGCAGCTATGGTCGAGGGGTCCAAAGGATGATCCTTTCGCTCCTGGGTTCGTAACGCATTGGCTGCCGGCCCATGCCGGCTTAGTCGCAGAATTCAGCCACGCAGCGCTCATAGGCGGCTACAGGGTCGGCGGCGGCTGTGATAGGACGACCCACCACGATGTAGTCGGAGCCGATGGCCTTGGCGGCGGCAGGGGTCATAACCCGCTTCTGGTCACCCACATCCCCATCGGCAAAGCGGACGCCGGGGGTAATGGTCAGGAAATTTTTGCCGCAGCGGTCATGAACCTTCTCAGCCTCCAGAGGGGAGCAGACCACGCCGTCCAGACCGGCATTCTTGGCGATTTCGGCATAGTGCATCACCACCTGGTCGATGGGCTCCTTAATCAGCAGATCCCGTTCCATGGTCTCCTGATCGGTGGAGGTCAGCTGGGTGACGGCGATCAGCAGAGGGCGGGTGCCGTCGGGACGGGTCAGACCCTCCAGTGCGCCCTGCATCATGGCAGTGGCACCGGCGGCATGGAGGTTGGTGATGTCCACATCCAGATTGCTCAGCACTGCCATGGCCTTTTTCACGGTGTTAGGGATATCGTGGAGCTTCAGATCCAGAAAGATCTTGTGACCACGGGCTTTGATTTCCCGGACGATGGCAGGACCCTCGGCATAGTACAGCTCCATGCCGATCTTGACAAAGGGCTTGCGGCCGGTGAACTTGTCCAGAAATGCGAAGGTGGCCTCAGCGGAAGAAAAATCACACGCGACAATGACATCTTTACCCATTACTTTACGCCTCCGATAATATCACTTAGATTTTGAATTCCATATTTTTCCATAGTCCGGGGCAGCTCCCGGATGATGTCCCGGCAGATGTAGGGATTCACCAGATTGGCAGCCCCCACCTCCACGGCGGTGGCGCCTGCCAGCATCATTTCAATCACATCCTCAGCACTGCTGACGCCGCCCATACCCACCACGGGGATGTTCACAGCGTGAGCCACCTGATACACCATCCGTACCGCCACCGGGAAGATGGCAGGGCCGGAGAAGCCGCCCATCTTGTTGGCAATCACCGGCTTGCGGGTACGCAGATCGATGCGCATCCCCAGCATGGTGTTGATGAGGCTGATGCCGTCGGCGCCGGCCTCCTCACAGGCTTTTGCAATGGCGACAATGTCCGTGACATTGGGGGACAGCTTGATAATCACAGGCTTGGTGGTAACGGCCTTGACAGCCCGGGTCACCTCTGCGGCGGCCTCCGGCTGGGTGCCGAAGCTCATGCCGCCGCCGTGGACATTGGGGCAGGACACATTCACTTCCAGCCAGCCCACCTGTTCCTCCTTGTCCAGCTTTTCACAGGTGTAGGCATAGTCCTCCACGCTGAAGCCGCTGACATTGGCCATGACGGGCTTGTGGAAGCACTGCTTCAGCAGGGGCAGCTCGTGGGAGATCACCTTTTCCACACCGGGATTCTGCAATCCCACGGCGTTGATCATGCCGCCGGGGCACTCCGCAATCCGGGGGGTGGGGTTGCCGAACCGGGGCTCCTTGGTGGTGCCCTTGAAGGAGAAGGTGCCCAGCTCGTTGATATCGTAAAGCTCCGCGTATTCATAGCCGTAGCCGAAGGTGCCGGAGGCGGGGATCACAGGGTTGTCCAGCCTGATACCACACAAATTAACGCTTAGGCTTTCCATAAAATCTCCTCCTTCCGCATCACCGGGCCGTCCTTACAGATTCGCTTGTAGCCGGTGAGGGTCTTGCAGCTGCAGCCCATGCAGGCGCCGAAGCCGCAGCCCATCCGCTCCTCAAAGCTCATCTGGCCGGAGGTTTTGGATGCTTTGTACACGGCCTTCAGCATGGGCTCGGGGCCGCAGGTGTAGAAATAGCTGTAGTCCATTTCCGCCAGAGGGGTGGTAACAAAGCCGGGGGTTCCGTAGCTGCCGTCCACGGTGGTGACCTGAACATTGCAGCCCAGAGCTTTGAACTCCTCCTCATAGAACACCTCCCGGGCGGTGTTGAAGCCCAGAATTACGCAAACGCCCTTACCCTGTGCCGCCAGATCTTTGGCAAGGCGGTACATGGGAGGAACCCCCACGCCGCCGCCCAGCAGGACGGGGCGGTCACCAGCCAGGGACAGGTCATAGCCGTTGCCCAGGCCCGTGAGAATATCCAGCTGCTGACCGGGCTCCATCCGGGACATAAGTTCTGTGCCATGCCCCACCACCTTGTAGATGATGGTAAGTGTGGCATTGTCGTAGTCGCACACGGAGATTGGGCGGCGCAGGAAGAAGCCCTCCAGCCGGATGTTCACAAACTGGCCGGGGGCGGTGATGGCGGAGGTATCCCCAGCCAGCACCATTTTGTAGACATTGTCCGTCAGCGCAATCTGGCTGCGGATTTCAAAGATACTCTGCTTCATGCTTTCTCCTTGGAATGCAAGCCCTTAGGCATCAATAGTGGAAATCGTCAAAGTGGTCTCCTCCAGCACATCCAGCAGCACCTTTACGGTGTCCAGTGCGGTGAAGATGGACACATTGTGCTCCGTGGAAATCTGGCGGATATACAGACCGTCGTTCTCGTTGGCGCCGGGATCCTTGGTGTTGATAACATAGGCGATATGACCCTGACGCAGTGCGTTGGGAATCTCATCACTGCCGTCGCTGATCTTCTGCAGCACATGGGTGCGGATGCCGTTGCGCTTCAGGAACATGGCGGTGCCGTAGGTGGCCTCGATGTTGAAGCCCAGCTGATAGAACCGGCGGATCAGAGGCAGCGCCTCCTCCTTATCCCGGTCGGCGATGGTAGCCAGCACGGTGCCGTAGTTCTGCAGGTGCATACCGGAGGCCTGCAGAGCCTTATACAGGGCGCGAGTCATGGTGCGGTCGTAGCCGATGGCCTCGCCGGTGGACTTCATTTCGGGGGACAGGTAGGCATCCAGACCCCGGATCTTGTTGAAGGAGAACACGGGAGCCTTCACATACCAGCGCTGCTTCTCGTCGGGGTAGATGTCGAAGAAGCCCTGCTCCTTCAGGGTCTTGCCCAGAATCACCTCGGTGGCGATATCCGCCAGAGAGTAGCCCGTGGCCTTGGACAGGAAGGGCACAGTACGGGAGGAACGGGGGTTGACCTCGATGATATACACATTGTCCTCGGGGTCTACGATGAACTGGATATTGAACAGGCCGATGATGCCGATGCCCAGACCCAGCTTCTTTGCATATTGCAGGATGATTCCCTTGACCTTGTCGGAGATGGAGAAGGAGGGATAGACGGAAATGGAGTCACCGGAGTGAACGCCGGTGCGCTCCACCAGCTCCATGATGCCGGGAACAAACACATTGTGGCCGTCGCAGATGGCGTCAATCTCCACCTCACGACCCTGAATATACTTGTCCACCAGAACAGGCTTGTCCTCATCGATTTCCACGGCAGTGCGCAGGTAGTGGCGCAGCTGATTCTCGTTGGCCACGATCTGCATGGCCCGGCCGCCCAGCACGAAGGAGGGGCGCACCAGCACGGGGTAGCCGATCTCAGCGGCGGCGTCGATGCCGTCCTGAATCCGGGTGACGGCCTTGCCCTTGGGCTGGGGAATGTTCAGCTCGGACAGCAGCTTTTCAAAGGCATCCCGGTTCTCGGCCTTGTCGATGGCGGCGCAGTCGGTGCCGATGATCTTCACACCCCGGTCGCTGAGGGGCTGCGCCAGGTTGATGGCAGTCTGACCGCCCAGAGAGGCAATCACGCCCTCGGGCTTTTCAAACTCGATGATGTTCATCACATCCTCGGGGGTCAGGGGCTCGAAGTACAGCTTGTCGGCGGTGGTGTAGTCGGTGGAGACAGTCTCGGGGTTGTTGTTGATGATGATGGCCTCGTAGCCGGCCTTGCGGATGGTCATGACGGCGTGGACGGTAGAGTAGTCAAATTCCACGCCCTGGCCGATGCGGATGGGGCCTGCACCCAGCACCACGATCTTCTTCCGGTCGGTGAGCCGGGAGGCATTCTCCCCCTGATAGGAGGAGTAGAAGTAGGGGATATAGGCACCGGTATGGCAGGTGTCCACCATGCGGTACACGGGGAAGATGTTGTGCTGTTTGCGCAGGTTGTAGACCTCAATCTCCTTGCAGTTCCACATCTTGGCAATGAACTTGTCGCTGAAGCCCATGGCCTTGGCGGCCTTGAAGGTTTCCAGATCGCGGCTGGCGGCCACCTTCTTCTCCATGGCCACGATCCGCTCCACGGCCTCAAGGAAGTAGGCGTTGATCTGGGTGATTTGGCTGATCTTCTCCACGGCAACACCCCGGCGCAGCAGCTCGGCGATGGCGAAGATGTTGTCGTCCCGGAACTGCTCGATGTATTCCAGCAGCTCCTTCTCGGTCATGGGATCAAACTTGGGCAGGTGGAAGTGGCAGGCGCCGATTTCCAGAGAACGGACGCCCTTCAGCAGGCACTCCTCCAGAGTGGAGCCGATGCCCATAACCTCGCCGGTGGCCTTCATCTGAGTACCCAGCACATTGGTGGCAGAGGCAAACTTGTCGAAGGGGAACCGGGGCAGCTTGGCAATCACATAGTCGAGGGAAGGCTCAAAGGCGGCGTTGGTGTTGGCAATCTTGATCTCCTCCAGAGCCATGCCCACGGCGATCTTGGCGGTGACCCGGGCGATGGGGTAACCGGAGGCCTTGGAGGCCAGAGCGGAGGAACGGGAAACTCTGGGGTTCACCTCAATCAGGTAGTATTCGCTGGAATTGGGGTTCAGGGCAAACTGAACATTGCAGCCGCCTTCGATTTTCAGCTCCTTGATGAGCTTGATGGCGGAGTCGTTCAGCATTTTTTCGTCTTCCTTGCTCAGGGTCATGATGGGAGCCACCACCAGAGAGTCGCCGGTGTGGACACCCACGGGGTCGATGTTCTCCATGCCGCAGATGGTGATGGCATGGTCGTTGGAGTCCCGCATAACCTCGAACTCGATCTCCTTGTAGCCCTTGACGGACTTCTCCACCAGCACCTGATGGACGGGAGAGAGTTTGAAGGCGTTGAGAGCCACCTCCACCAGCTCCTCCTCATTGTAGGCGAAGCCGCCGCCGGTGCCGCCCAGAGTGAAGGCAGGGCGCAGAACCACGGGGTAGCCGATGCGCTGGGCGGCCTCAATGGCCTCCTCGATGGAGTAGGTGATCTCACTGGGGATGGTGGGCTCACCGATGGACTGGCACAGCTCCTTGAACAGCTCCCGATCCTCAGCCCGCTCAATGGACTCGCTGGAGGTGCCCAGCAGCTTCACCCGGCACTCGGCCAGGATACCCTTCTTTTCCAGCTGCATGGCCAGATTCAGTCCGGTCTGCCCGCCGATGCCGGGGACAATGGCATCCGGGCGCTCATAGCGGATGATCTTGGCGATATATTCCAGAGTCAGAGGCTCCATGTAGACCTTGTCTGCGATGACAGTGTCGGTCATGATGGTGGCAGGGTTAGAGTTGCACAGCACAACCTCGTAGCCCTCCTCCTTCAGAGCCAGACAGGCCTGGGTGCCTGCGTAGTCGAACTCGGCAGCCTGTCCGATGACGATGGGGCCGGAGCCGATAATCAGGATTTTCTTGATGTCCGTTCTTTTTGCCATTTTGGTGTTCCTCCGATTTCTTCGTGTTCTGTATTAAATATGGTAAGTGTACACAGGTTTGCCGCCGCAGACGGTGGTCATGCACCGTCCCTGAACCTCCCAGCCGGTGAAGGGGCTTGCTTTGCCCATGGAGAGGAAGTCGTCGGGGTCAATTTTATATTGGGCATCCAGATCCCAGATGGAGAAGTCCTCCCCCAGTGGGATTCCGAAGCGCTGCCGGGGGACGGTGCAAAGCAGCTCCACCAGCCGCTCCATGGTCAGAATCCCGGGCTTAACCAGATAGGTGTAGAGGATGGGGAAGGCGGTTTCAATGCCCACCACCCCGAAGGCGCTCTTTTCCAGACCTCTGGCTTTTTCCTCAGCACTGTGGGGGGCATGGTCGGTGGCGATCATGTCGATGGTGCCGTCCTGAATTCCCGCAATCAGAGCCTCCCGGTCGGATTTGTCCCGGAGGGGGGGATTCATTTTGAACCGTCCGTCCTCCTGCAGGAAGCTGTCGTCCATCACCAGATAGTGTGGGCCAGTTTCGCAGGTCACATCCAGGCCCTGCGCCTTGGCCTGCCGGATGATAGCCACGCTCTCCTTGGTGGAGATATGGCACACATGGTAGCTGCACCCGGTTTCCCTTACCAGTTCCAGATCACGGGCGATCTGCCCCCACTCGCTTTCGGAGCAGATGCCCCGGTGGCCGTGAAGGGCGGCGTAGGTTCCGGCGTGGATGTAGCCGCCCCGGAGGAGGGAGTTGTCCTCGCAGTGGGCGACGATGGGCTTACCCAGAGATTTGGCAAGCTCCATAGCCTGCCGCATTCGCTGTGTGTCCTGCACGCCCCGGCCGTCGTCGGAGAAGCCCACCACATGGGAAGCCATCCCCTCAAGATCTGCCAGAGCTTCGCCCTTCTCCCCCACAGTGATGGCGCCGTAGGGATAGACATGGATGCAGGCTCCCTCCCGGATCCGTTCCAGCTGCTGCTGCAAGTGGGGCAGGCTGTCAGGGACAGGATTCAGGTTGGGCATGGTACACACGGCGGTGTAACCACCCCGGGCAGAGGCCGCGCTTCCGGTTTCCATAGTCTCTTTATAAGAAAAGCCCGGCTCTCTGAAATGCACATGCACATCACAAAAGCCGGGAAAAATTGCGAAACGGGAAGAATTGAAAACGGAAAACCGGGAAATACGGGCACTGACCTGCTGAAAAAAAGCATTTTGGGAAGGGAAATAAATCTTTGCCTTGACAGAATCAGCCATGGGAGTCTCCTTTCCGTGCTCAAAAAATGCCTTGCCGGGAAGGCGGCAAGACGATTTTAGTGCGGCGAGCCGCGAGCAATGTATTTATCTTTTGGATTATAGCATGCAGGCAATGGCTTTGTCAATATAAAAATGCCTGAACCGGAAAGTAAAAAGCGCAGAAACGAAAATCCCGTTTCTGCGCTTTTTGTTACTCCTTAGGCTCTGTTTCAACCACATTCTCTGCGTATTTGCCAGAGAGCTGATCTTCCAGTTCCTTCTCCTGCTGAACCAGCTTGCGGCGCTGCACCACAAACACGACAACCACCACTACCAGCACGGCAAGGGCGATCAGATCCAGCCAGCAAAAGCCCAAGCGGGTATGTTGAAAAATAAAACTCATATTCATTCCGCCTTTTCTGTTTTCTCCCTGCCGCCGGTGTGTTCCGGCAGCAGGGGTGACTGGGTGTTGTTACAGCTGGGATGTCAGGTTGGCATCCATTTCTTCCATCTGCTCTTCAAAGGCTTCCTCACGCTTCTTCTGCTTGTGGTTATGCACAAGCACAATTACGATCATGGCAATACCGATGAGGATGGCAGGCAGCGTCCAGAAGCACATATGAAGCACATTGTGGTCGAACATATACAGGTTGTATAACATATCACATACCTTTTCCTTTCCTGTGTTCCGACAAACCGGGTTTTACATCTTTTCGGAAGGGTCGTCCTTTCCCTCAGCCCTCAGGCTCTGCCTCAGCTGATGGATTCTGGCTTGATGCTTCTTTCTGCTGTCGGTGTAGAATGCCAGAGTGATCAGACTTGCCAGCATCAGCAGGAAGTGCATGATGCAGCAGGTGTGGTCGCCCAGATCCATGTCTGCCAGAGGTGTATCCAGCTCACCGATGGGAGTCAGGTCATAGCCGCCATCCTCCGTCGGTGTAACCACATTGACCTCAGGCTCCTCGGGCTCCTCCTCAGGTTCTTCCACTGCTGTGTAGAGCACCTTGAATACCAGATCCTGAGCAGGCATACCGTTCACGCCGGACTTGATTGCCAAAATATCGGTGGTATATCCATCGATCACAGGGGATTTAACATAGAAGGGTGTTCCGGCTTTCAATCTTACCAAATAGGTGTCTTCCAGAGGTTTGCCGGTGTCAGCATCCAAATACAGAATGGCCAGGCTGTACAGATGGATAACCTGAGAGCCTTCCGAGGTACTGATATCCTCGGGAGTGCCGTTTCTTCTGACGACTGCAGTGTTGGTAAGCACTCTGTTGAAATCACTTTCCTGAACAGTGTAGCTGCAGTACACGGTGACGCTGTCGCCGGGATTCAGCTGGGGCAGCGTGTACACGCCGTTCTTCCAGCCGTCGTCGCCGTAGGTCACATTACCGGTGGCGTTGTTCATCTGATCGGTAATGGTCAGTCCGGCAGGCTCGATGTAGGTACCGTTGTTCGTGACTGTGATCTGATAGTAAATCACTTCGCCGAAGTCATAGACATCCTGGGGATCCACGACGCTCTTCTTAATCTTCAGATCCTGATGTACAACACGGTTCGTCACAGAAGCCTGTGCCTGAATGGTTCCAGAAGCAGTGTCTGCCTGTTTATCGTCCGTTGCAGCGGCGGCCTCTGCCGGGGTCGGTGTGTACTTGGCTGTTGCGACAACGGTATTGGTCAGATAGGACACCTTGAGCACCTCATCATAAACCACCTTGCCGTTTGCGTTTGCCTTCACGTCATCTTTGGTGACGGTGTAGGTTGCCGTATAGGTTCTGGTTTCGTTGGGTGCGATGGAATTACTGGTCTGCTCACCATCTACCGTAGTAACTTCTGTGACGCCGCCAGTGAGTTCATCCAAAATCTCCAGCTCTGTCAGGGTCACATTACCGGTATTCTTAACTGTGATGGTGTAAGCAATGGTATCGGCAAGGGAGTAGAGCTTATCCTCAGATGTCTTTGTCACTTCCAGAGCGGCATTGACAGGAACCGTGGGAAGGTCTGCCGCAGCTTCTCCCTCAAGATCGCCCAGCTTCACAGTTACCTTATTGGTGAAATCGTTCCAGATCATTGCTTCAATCACTTCACACTCTGCTTTGATGGTTGCCACCTGACCGGGTTGCAGCGTTGCTGTTACCACATTGCCGACAGTGCTTGCACCAGTGACATCACAGGATTTGATGCTCACGCCAGGCAGTTCTGTCACAGTCATGGTCTTTTCCGTGTTGAAGATGTTGGTCACAGTGATGGTGAACTCTGCGGTCTCGCCAAGGTTCAGTTCCTGATCTCCGATGGTCTTGGTCACAGGAACGGTCTCGCCTTCCCTCAGGCGAATCTCGAAGTCCGCGGGAACATAATCCACGGTGTAGTTGCCCTGATTTTTTTCGCCCGTAGGAACGATGACATCGTCATAGGTGCCTACAAGCTCTGCCGCAGGCTGACCTGCACCTGGCCGGCTGACGGTGTAGGTAATCTTATCATTACCATACAGGCCCAAGATTTCAGTTTCACCAACAACCCGATAGACTTTTGCTGTGAAAGTGGGATCCTTGTCGCCATGCTCCTTGGAGTCAGGCTGTGCCACAACCTTGGCCTGGGCACGCTCAATGGTCAGCTTACCGGGACTCTGATTAGTTACATAGTACTTTCCTGTCTTATCGACCGTATTGATATAGGACTTTATGAATTCAATGTCATAAATATCAGCATCAGTACCGCTGCCGGTAGCTATGATGGTAGTATCAAACTCCACATTCGTAGTACCATCCATGCAGGTATAGCCGCTGACGGTCTTCTCCGTGCCGTCGTAGGTGTATGTACCAGAGTTGGCCTTAAGGGTCACATTCTTATAATAATCAATGATGATCTCATTGGTGCCGGTGCCGATCTGGCAGGTCTTGGCCTCCATGGAGACGGGGGTATAGCCATCAATGGTGATCGGAGTTGCACGAACCGTGTCACCAAATGTCTGACTGTTAAAAGTCTCGTTCTTTTGAGGATCAATGTCCTGGCCATTCCACTGGTAGCGCACCGTGTAGCTCAGATCTGTACGCTTCGTGTAGATAAAGACAATCTTGTTCGTG
>CAMCRV010000019.1 GCA_945877365.1 uncultured Clostridia bacterium
TTGTCAATCCCCCAGTCAGCTGCGCTGACAGCCCCCTTTACACAAGGGGGCCTTTAGATCGCCAAATTCCAATTTATCAGCCGGCTGCGGAAAGCCGGCAGGCTGATTCCATAAAGATTGGGCGTGCTTTGCAGCACGCCCATTTTCTTATGGATTTTCCGCCAGGTGGGTCATCAGCTCCGGGATGTTCAAATGCTGGGGGCACACGGCGGCGCACTGGCCACAGCCGATGCACTTTGCCGCCTCCGGCGCGATTTGCTGGGGGCTTCCCCCCTGATCGCTGTGGAGGTCGTTGGCAGAGCGGAACACCGTGGGAATGTCGATTCCTGCCGGGCAGCCGTCGGTGCAGTACCGGCAGGCGGTACAGGGGATTTTATTCCGGGACTGGTAGAGGGTTCGGAGCTTCCCCACCACCTGCTGCTCCTGCGAAGACAATGGCTGGAAGTCCGCCATAAAGGACAGGTTCTCCTGCATCTGATGCAGATCGCTCATACCGGAGAGCACCATGAACACGCCCTCAAAACCGGCGGCATACCGGATGGCATACTCTGCCGGGCTTTTCCCTGCCAGCAGGGCATCCGCCTCCGGGGGCAGCGCGGCAAGGCTGCCCCCCTTCACCGGCTCCATCACCAGAATGGGCTTGCCCAGTCTCCGGCAGACCTCATAGCACCGGCGGCTTTGCACCTTGGGGTCCTCATAGTCGGCATAGTTGAATTGCAGCTGCACTGCCTCAATTTCCGGGTGCTCCGTGAGAATCTGCTCCAGCACCTCCGCTCTGTCGTGGAAGGAGGTGGCGATGTGCCGGATTTTCCCCTCCGCCTTCAGCTGCTTCACAATGTCGTAGGCATGGGTCTGGGTAAACTTTTCATGGCGAACCGCGGAATTGGCATGGAACAGGTAGAAGTCGAAGTAGTCCACGCCGCAGACCCTGAGCTGGTCATAAAACAGGGGCAGGATCTCCTCCTCCTTCTCATAGAAGGTGGGGGACAGCTTGTTGGCCAGCACATAGCTTTCTCTGGGATAGCGGCTGGTGAGGCACCGGCGCAGCACCTGCTCGCTGGCGGTGCTGTGATAGGGTCGGGCGGTGTCAAAATAGTTGAAGCCTGCGGCCAGAAAGGCATCCACCATCTGCTTTACGATTTCCTCATCCACCTGCTGGCCCTGCATGGGAAAGCGCATACAGCCGAAGCCCAGCTTCTTTTTGATTTCCGGGAACTGCTCTGCCATGGTCATTCCTCCTGATGATTTTTCTTTCATCATAGCGGAAAAGAGCGGAAAAGTCCAGCAGTTTGTGAAAAGGGAATTTGGTGCAGATACAAATTGGAATTTGGCGGCGAGTCGCCGCTGACAATTCGTTACGGACTACGGGTGGACAATCCACATCCTTTGGGCCCCTCGACCGGAACTGCATAGGTTATATAGAATAGACCACCACCGCAAAAACGAACCGGGCGTGCCCAAAGGATGGAAAGATTATCACCCGGGCGAATGCTCGCATTGCCCGTGGGGGCATCCCCACAAATAACAATTTATCAATCCGACAGCCTCGCTTACAGCACATTCCACCACAGAAAGCTGTGTGCATTTCTGACGGCATCCAGACGCATGGAAAGCTCTGCGCAGATTGCGGCGAAATGCGCCGTATCCTCCTGGCGGGCGTACGCCGGAAGCTGGGCAAACAGGCAGTCCACATCCTCCATAGGCTCATGGTCGGCAAAGGCCGCAGTGAATTCCCGGTGCTTCTGCCACTGCTTCATGGCCTGAAAGGCCAGCTCCCGCGCCGCTGCCCAGTTCTCCTCCAGGGCACAGGTACCGGCTTGGGTCAGCATCTGTGCCCCGTCGTTGTGATATTCCTCCATCTTTTTGGCGGTAAAAAGGCTGGATGCCAGCAGTACCACCAGCAGAGCCAGCCCAATCCATCCCCGCTTCATGCCTGCTGCCCCCTTCCCAGAAAGTAGATGTGATCCTCCCTGTCCACCGTCAGCAGCAGGGTCTGCCGGAGGGTGGCTCCCTTCTCCGCCAGCACCTTCTCCACCCACTGCCGATCCTTGCCGCTTCTTTTCAGATTTTCCTGAATCAGGCAGCCGTCTGAGACCACCGTCACCGGAAGATACCGGGGCTTGACCGGAATCCCGGCATCCTTTGCCGGGGCCGGAACCTCCTTGGGGAAGGGAAAGACGGACAGATTCCCGTCGGTTTCCAGAATGGCATACTGCACCGACTGAAAATCCAGCACATCCTTCTCCCGCAGGTGACCGGACAGCTCATCCAGGGTCACCCGGGTGCGCCGGAGGTTCTCCGTCAGCACCTGACCATTGTCAATGAGAATCACCGGCTTGCCGCAGAGGAATTTGCGCATCAGCACACTTTTCATAATCACCCAGGACAACACCAGCTCCAGCGCCAGTACCGTGAGAATGGGCACCAGCCCGGAGTACAGGGGGATGCCGCCGTCCTGCATGGGAATGGCCGCCAGATTGGCCAGCAGCATGGTCACCACAAATTCCGACGGCTCCATCTGGCCGATCTGCCGCTTGCCCATGAGCCGGACCGCAAAGATCAGCACCAGATACAGAATGATGCCTCTCAGATAGGATAAAATCAAGTTCCTTCACCTCACCCCAGTTTTCCCCGGCAAAAAGGAACTATGCAAAACAGGGCGCGCCAAAAATCGGCGCGCCCTGCTGTATTTACTTTTCCTCCACCGGCCACTGCATCAGCCGGAAGGAATCTCTGCTGTCTCTCAGCGGGAAGAGGTAGCCGCCCAGCGACTCGCTCCAGACCATGCTGATTTCAAAGATGTTGCCTGCCGGGTGGGACAGGGTCATCCGGGAAATCTCCTCCCCTGCCGCATTGTACAGCACCAGCTCCCGGCGGTCTTTGCCCACCGCCAGAATATGACTGCGCTCCGGCAGGAAATGGAAGGTGGTATCCTGTGCTTCCAGCACCGTCTCCCCCAACCGGCAGAAGTTTTCCCCTCTGCCGAACCAGAGGTCGCCGCTGCGCAGAACCTGGGTAAACTTCCCCTCCAGCGCAGCCTTCTCGATTTCTCCGGTTTCCAGATTCAGACTGTAATAGCCTTTCTCCCCGGACAGGGATACAAAGCTACCGATGCGTCCGTGGACGGTGAAGTGTTCCTCCGGAACCTCCACCTCCACCGGGCAGTCCGCTTCCAGATCATAGACGGAGAGGATTCCCGACCGGCTGAACCGGTAGACGGTTTTCAGGTCGCTGCTGACATACCATGTCCCCCGGTAATAGGGAATGGTCTGCATGGGCAGGATGTCCTCCATGGCGGCGTTTTTCACCCAGATATTACCCTCGAAGCTGTCGCACAGCACCAGCGTATCCCCAAAGGACTGGATATCGATGGTGTCCCGGGTGTGCATCCGCAGCTGCGCCAGCTCCTCCATGGTTTCCATGCTCACAACTGTGAGCTTCTGCTCCCGGTGGGTTCAATCCTGCTGCTCCGTGTCGCTGATGAGCAGGCAGCCGTTGAAGGCGAAAAACCGGGCATCGTAGGCCTCCGTCACCGCCTGACAGGCCGGGGCCGCCGTTTCCAGCTCCACCGGAGCCTGGGTTTCCGGCTCCGCAGAAGCCGCAGCTTCCGGCTGTTCTGGCTGAGGTGTCTGCACTGCACATCCTGCCAGCAGCGCCAGCAGTACGGCAGCGGCACAAATTGTTTTTTTCATACAGTTCCCTCCTTCTGTCTTTTACAAATGTTCAGTCCCTCTCCGGATGGTTCTCCATGTTCAGCGGATCCAGCACAATATCGGGATAGGGATTGACAATGACGGTTTTATAGGTGTGGTAGATCACCATGCCGGGCTTACCGCTGGGGATCTTTTTCACCTGCTTCACAGATGTCACATCCACGGCGATGTTCTGCCCACCAACGGATTCGGCGTAGTAGGCAGCCAGCTGAGCCGCCTGGGTGACGGTATTGTCCGGAGGCGTGGCACCGCCGCAGGAGATAATCACATGGGAGCCGTGCACCTTGGAGGCGTGGCACCAGATGTCGTCCTTTCGAGCCAGCCGGAAGGTCAGCTCGTCATTCTGGCGGTTGTTCCTGCCCACATAGATGGGATAGCCGTCGGTACTCTCAAAGCGCATGGGGGCGAGCTTGGCCTGTTTGACCCGCTTTTTCCCGGTTTCGCCCCGGAGGTAGCCCCCCTCCTGAAGCTCCCGGCGAATCTCCTCCAGCTCTGCCTCGGTGCCTGCCCGGTTCAGCTCCTCCAGCACGCTTTTCAGGTAGTTCAGCTCCCCCTCCGCCAGCTCCATCTGCCGGGTCAGCTCTTTCTCCGCGTTTTTCATCCGGGCGTAGTCCTTGTAGAACTTGGCGGCGTTCTGCTGGGGGGAGAGGATGGGCGACAAGGGAATGGAGACGGGCTTCATTTCCTCATCGTAGAAATCCTCGCAGTCAATGGCGGTCTGACCCTTGACGATGCGGTGGAGGTTGGCGGTGAGGATATCCCCCAGCTGCCGCAGCCGCTCCCGGTCATAGGTGGCAGCCAGCTCCTTCTCCTGAATGGCCAGCTTCCGCTGCAAACGGGTGCACAGATTCTGCACCGTTTTGCGCACCGCGCCGCTTTTCTGCCGCATGGTGTCCTTCTGATCCCGAAGGGTGTAGTAGCTGTCCAGCAGGGAGCCGAAGGATTCCGCTACCTGACAGTCCCCATACTGTCGGATGGGGCAGAAGGCAAACTGCTTGGGGGTGCCGTCGGGCAGAGCATAGAAGCAGGGTCTGGGGTGCCGGATGTGCTCCGCAAAGAACAGGCTCAGCTTTTCCGATACGGCGTTTTTGTCCAGCCCCTCTATCCGGGCATCCACATCCCCGGCGGCAAAGAGAGCCGCCTCCCGGCACACCAGTGGGGACAGGCCTCCCAGGGTGTCCATCAGCCGGTCAGCCAGAACATCCGCCCCGGCGCCCTCCAGAATGGCGGCAAAGTCCGCGTTTTCCGCCGGGAGCTTGGCCACAGGCTCCGGCTCCTGATAGTTGAGGCCGGGTAGAGCCGCCCGTTTGCTGCTCTCGTCCAGACCGATGCGCCGCAGGCAGTCCAGAATCCGCCCGTCGGGGTTCAGCAGATACAGGTTGCAGGTTCTGCCCATCAGCTCTGCCACCAGCCGCTTCTGGACAGGGAAGCCCATTTCATCGCTGCAGTCAAAGGTAAAGGTGGCCGCCCGCTCCATGGGGGGCTGGGTGATTTCGGTCAGTCTGGCTCCCAGCAAGTGCTTGCGCAGGAGCATACAGAACATGGGCGGCTCCGCCGGATTTTCCGGGGAGGCGGCGGTGAGGTGGAGCCGGGGTGCGGTGGGGTTGGCGGCAAACAGCAGCTTCTCCCGTCCCTCCCGGCAGCGCAGGTGGAGAATCAGGGTGTCCCGGCTGGGCTGGTGGATTTTGTCGATCCGTGCCCCCAGACATTTTTCCCGGATCTCCTCCAGAACTGCGGACAAAAAATATGCGTCAAAAGCCATAATTCCTCCAAAACAGGGTTTAGCGTTCTTCCATCACAGCCCGGAACAGCTCATTGAGCCGCTGGGTTTTTCCGGCCAGATACAGCGCCCCAAACAGAGCCTCCAGCCCCGTGGCCTTGGCGTACTCTGCCGCCGTGGCAGACTTGGGCACGGCGTGGACATGGGCGTTTTTTCCCCGGCGGTAGTAGGCCATCTCCTCCTCCGTCAGCAGAGGCAGCAGCCTGTCCACAAATTCCGCCTGGGCCGTGGCCTTCACCATGGCGATGGTATCCCGGTGGAGGTTTCCCACATTTTTTCCACCCCGGGCACACAGGTAGCTGCGGCACAGCAGCTCAAACACACTGTCCCCGATATGGGCCAGCCCTAGATTGGAGATGGCATCAATCTGCGCCCTGGGCAGATTCATCTGGAAGTAGTTTTCCATAGTATTTCTCCCGTTTTACATTCCTTATGTCCATAGCATACCAAATTTTTGAAAAAAAGTAAAGAACCGGAGGAAAATCCTCCGGCTCGATCTTGATAAAAAGCCTCGCAGAGTTTGCCGCTTAAGCGGCAAACTAATTAAAATCATTTTCTGTCAGGGCGTGTACCTGACAGAAAAGTCCTCTCAGGCTGCAAGTGTGGGTTTTGTTTTTCAACGGAAAACAAAACCTGCGCGCAGCAGACTGCAAAAACCGGCGGAAGATCCCTATGGGATTTTCCGCCGCTCTCGAACCGGAGGAAATTCCTCCGGTTCGATTAAGGCTTCCTTGCGGTGATGACGGAGGACATGATATACTGCCCCACCGACAGATTCCTGCCCCATTTTTCCTCGTACTCCCGGGAGACGGGCTTTTCCTTCACGCTGACATCGGCAAAGCCTGCCATGGTGAGGATGTGTTCCAATTCTTCAACTGAAGAAGCGCCGCTGACTCAGCACGAGTGCATTTCCGGGTCGTCCTTCATGCTCTGGGGGATCTCCTTGTGAATCACAATGTCGCAGATAGAGATTCTCCCCCCGGGCTTCAGCACCCGGAAAATCTCCCGGTACACCTGGGGCTTGCTGGGGGACAGGTTGATGACACAGTTGGAGATGCACACATCCGCGAAATTGTCCGCCGCAGGCAGATTCTCAATCTCCCCCAGCCGGAATTCCACATTGCGGATGCGGTTGTCTTTGGCGATTTGCCGGGCCTTGGACACCATTTCCGGGGTCATATCCACCCCCACGGCCCGACCCCGGCGACCCACCTGCACCCCGGCCAGGAAGCAGTCCAGCCCGGCTCCGGCACCCAGATCGATGACCACCTCCCCGGGCTGCAAGTCCGCCGCCCGGAGGGGATTGCCGCAGCCAAGTCCCAGATTGCATTCCGCCGGAACCTGCGCCAGCTCCTCCGGGGTGTAGCCCACGCTGGCGGAGACGGTTTGGGCATCGGCATTTCCCGTCACAATGGAGTTTTCGGGATTGGCTAAAATCTTCTGATAGTCTTTTCTCACCTGATCATGCAGTTCCATAGTTCTTCCTTTCTCATCAGCAGCCGAATCAGCCACCGGGGCAGAGGATCGCCCACATCCGGGTTCTCTGCCTCCCGGTAAGGCACCTGCTTTCTCCCGGGCTTTTTATCGGGCTTTTCCTCCGCAGTCTCCTGCGCAGAGCCTTCCTCCGCTTCCTCAACCTTCCGGACAGAGTGCAGATAAATTCCGGTCTGACCCTCCTTCTGCCACAGAATTCCGGTGACCCATACCCTCTCCCCGTTTTCCGGAAGAACCAACGGCTCTCCCTGCCCCGTCCACAGGGGAATGGGGCTGCCGCCGGGGCATTGCAGGAAAAAGGTTCCATCCGAACCCGAAACACAGGTGCTCTCCACACTTATCAGCATTCCCAGCATGGGGCTGTCCGGCAGCACCTGCCCCGGGGTCAGCTCCTCTGGCTGGGGAGAATAGCCGGTATCGGCACATTTTTCCACGGAAACCGGATGCAGAAACCACAAGCTGCCCTGTTTTTCCGAAAACCCTCTTACTTCCACCCGGTCGCCTACGGCAAATTCCTCCGCGTCCACCGGCATCACAGCAATGGCGCCGGTGCCGTCCTGCACCATCAGCATATCTTCCTGCAGCCCACAGGCCGTAATGCGCCCCTGGATTCGGAACTCCAACCCCGGCGGCTCCTGCTTCACTTCCCGAAGGGAGGCGAAGGGCGCCTCCTCCCGGCAGGAAAGGGTCAGGCTGCTTTCGTAGCACCTTGTCTGCCCTCCCAGCAGGGCGATTGCCTTCACCCGAAGCCGGGTCTGCTCCCGGGTCGGGCAGCGAATGGTGATGGGGATGGATGCCGTTTCCCCGGAGCGGACGGGGATTTCTTCTGCGCTGCTCCAGAGCAGGCCGTCCTCTCCGGTCAGTGTGATCTGTGTCACCTGCAGGGAAATGTCCTCCCGATTGTACAGCTCCAGCGCCAGCTCCGCCTCCCGGTTCTGCACCGGCTGCTGTGTGACTGCGTAAAATCCGGCAATGCCAACATCCTCACGCCAGTCGATCCACACCGGGGCGGTAATGGCGGTATCTCCATCCGGCTGGGTGATTTTCAAATAGTACCAGTCCGACCCCGGGCTCAGGGAGAAGGTGAGCGCCTCCCCCTCCCAGCGGTAAGCTGCACCGCACAGGCCGCCCTGGGTAATCACCGCCACCTCCATATTGCCGGAATCCGTGGGGTCGTACAGGGAAAGCCGCACCGCAGGCTCCTGCCCCAGATCCCGGCTGCGCAGGACGCTGCCCATGGGATGCCCGGACAGGGAAAAATCCACATACAGGTCGCTGTCCTCCGTGGCATACACCCGGCGGCTTTTCAGGGCTGACAGGATTTTTTCCTCCGTCAGCTCCTCCGCCAGCACCATGGTGCCCCCGGGGCAGCCCTCCTGTCCGGCGGTGGGGCCGATGTGCCAACCGGCATCCAGAGCGCGAATGTATTCCTCCTCCCGGAGCTTTCCGTTCCGGCCTCCCACCTCCAGCAGCTGCATCACCGCATCCGCCTCAAGGGAATGGCCGGAAAAATCCCGGAAATTGCCGTATTGGGTGCCGGGGTGGTTGAACTGCCCCACGGCACCGGGCAGCTTGGCAAGCTCTGCATAGCAGAGGGAGTCCGCATCCACAAGGCTGTCCGTCCCCAGAACACCGATATGACCGGTCTGCTCCTCCGGCAGGGAGAAGGTCTCATAGCCCCACAGCGGCAGGAAATCCTCCCCGGCGTAGATAGCGGCAGCATCCTTCCCGGCCTGCCACAGAGCATCCTCCTGCAAGGTGGGCGCATAGTCCGTAAGGGCATAAAAATCCAGCTCCCCCGCAGATCGAACCCGGGCATAGATCGCCCCGGGGGAATCGTCTTTTCCGGAATTGCTGCTGTGGCCGTGGAGCTGCCCCAGATACCAATGCTTTCCCAGACTGTCCCGTTGGGGCAGCGCCGGAGCGGTTTTCTGCACCTGCGGGGCAGCCGGAGATGGGGTCCGGGGCACTTCTTTATAGAAAAAGAAACAGGCATCCCCCTCCGGGTTTTCCCCGGGCTGGATGCCAAAGCTGCCGGACTGAGAATCCCGGGTCAGCCAGAAACTCTGATCCCCCACCCGGGCGGACAGGGAAAAGCAGCCCTCCCGGCCATGAAGCTGCCATGCCCACTCCCCCTGTGTCAGCGTCCCGTTTTCCCCGGGAGCAAGGGGAAGCCCTGCGGCGGTGCGCAGGGTAACCCACATGGCATCCTGAGAAAAGGTCAGCTTCCAAAGGGCATCGGGCGGGGGCACCACTGCATCGCCCTCCACCTGCCGGGGACAGGCAGGAAGGCAGGCGCCCCTTTCCGGCTGGAAGGCCGCCGGAGCCGCGCCATCGGAAAACATCAGCACATACCGCCCGTCCGTCAGCTCCTGCGCGGAGGTGACCCTGCGGCAGAGGCTCTGCCCCCAGGCCGGAAGCGCCAGCAGCAGGAGCAGCAGCTGGGACACCAGCACCGCAATCAGCGTCCTCCACCGGTTCATGGCATAATTCCTCCTGTACCCTGTCTGTCAAAACCGAAATTCAGCTGCCGAAAAAATGTGCACTGCGGTGTTTGCTGTCAAACAGGTTGTTATATTGCAGCTGCTCATAGGTACACAGCCACTGTGCCTCCTCTCCCTCCGCCTCCGAAACAGGGAGGAAGCTCTGTCGGCTGATGGAGTAATAGCCATTGGCGCTGACAGAGGGGATATGGGTCTGCAACTCCGCCAGAAACTGGAAATATGGAGGGATCTCCAGCCCTGCCAGCTCCAGCAGATGGCACCCCAGATAATTCAGGCTGGTGCATGCCACCTCCTGTTCGGCAATGTCGTAGTTTGCCCACAGGAAGAAGGGAACCTGATACAGCAGCATTTTCTCATCCAGCGTATTCAGCGCGCCGCCGTGAAGCTCCTCATACAGCTGATTCTCCACCCGGGGGAAATGGTCTCCGAAAAACAGCACAATGGTTTTCTCCGGAAATTGTGCCAACTCCTGCAGGAATCCCTCTAACGCCTCGTCGGACTCATGCAGCAGGCTCAGATACTGGTTCGCCTGGGGGTACGGCCCCTGCAAGGACAGCGTATTCCGATAGCTCTCATCTATGTATCTGCCGTGATTTTGCATAGTAATGCCAAACAGAAACAGGGGATGCTCCTGCCGATACAGCATATCCAGCACATAGCGGTACATCTCCCGGTCACTGACCAGTCCACGGATCAGATCCTTCTGGGGATAGGCCTCCTGAAAGGTTATATCCTCAAAGCCCAGACGGGGATAGGTGGCAGGCCGGTTCCAGCCGCTGGCCTCATAGGGATGGGTTGCCGCCACATGATATCCCTGTGCCTGCAAAAAACGGGGCAGACTGCTGATATCGCTGTGAATGTACTGCTGGTACGGAGTGGAACCCTGAGGCAGAAACGCCATGGTCTGCCCCGTCAGAAATTCAAATTCAGAGTTGGCTGTGGTGCCGCCGAATACGGAGGTCATGGCATAGCCCCGAATGGTATCCTGATGCAGCGAATCCAGAAAGGGTGTAACCGGAATATCCGTATCCGGCTGCTGACCCAGCACGGAAAAGTCCGCAAAGGACTCGTTCATGATCACCAGAATATGGGGCTTCTCCTGGCTGGATGCCGGCTGCCCCGGATAGACCTGCTCCAGCCGGGCAATTTCCCCGGTGGAATAACCTTCCGGAACCGGCTGATAGGAGGCGCGCAGATTCAGGGAAAAATTCAGAAAAAAGCCATTGAGCATGGTTCCCTCGGCATCGAAGTTCACCACGGTAACCCGCTCCATGCCCTTCCAGGCCACCCCCGCGGAGGCCACCACCGCCGCCAGTGTCGCCGCCCTGACCCACTTTTTTCCGGCCGGAGGGTAAGCGGTCGGCAGGCGGTACACATTGTAAATACACCAGGCCCACACCAGCCAGCCCCAGGCCATACATACCGGTATCTCAAAGCTGTACTGGGATACCACATTCATAGCGGTGCGCCAGGCCAGGAAATCCTGCGGTTTCAACTCATTGCCCCGAAATTCATAAATAAAGCCATTCAGAGTCCCTATCAGCATCAGAATGGTGGATGCCCACAGAATCGCCTGACGAATATCCCCGGTGATCACCAGAAACAGGCCATAGACCACAGCCACACAGACCATATTCATCACCACCCGGTAGCGGCCGGCCATCAGGAACAGTCCCTCTATCATCCAGGACGGAATCATTGCAGAAATAAAAATCGCAGCCACGCCCCACGCCGCGCACAGGCCAAAACGCGCCGCCGGATGCTCCGGCTTCCAGTCCGTCAGGAGGGTTGCCGGCAGCAGCAAAAGGTAAGTAACGCCAATCTCGGCCGCATAGAAAAAGCTGAAAAGCCCCGGCAGCCAGAGCACCAGAATCAGTGTCCATCTTTTCAGCGGAATTTTTTCTCTCAGGAAAGGCACCATATCAAACTCCTTGGTTTTCTAAGGCATCACCGCATAATAGGGCAAGGAGATTTGGCCAATGTTTTGACCCAAGCGAAAGCATGGAAAATGCGGGAATACTTTGTGTATTTCCCATTTTTCATACTGCGCGATTGGGACAAAAGATCCGCCGAAGCCCACAGCTCCCATTGTGCGGCGTTGCCCTAAGTGTTGTCACAACCACTGTTCCGGCTTTTGTCCTGGTACAGCATGGCATCCGCCTCCCGGAGCACATCCCGGATATCGGAGGCTGCGGCATCGTAGTAGGCGCAGCCCATGGACACCCCGGGCATTCTTCTGTCCTTTTCCCGGAGTCTGCGGATTCTGGCCAGAAACAGCTTGTTCAGCAGCTCTGTCTTTTCGATGCCGTCCTGAAGGATGACGCAGAATTCATCGCCTCCAATGCGGTAGCACAGGCCGTACTTTCCGTAGACGGCGGTCAGCTCCTCCGCCACATTGCGCAGGCACAGGTCACCGACACTGTGGCCGTAGGTATCATTGACGCGCTTAAACCGGTCGATATCCAGCATGATGATGGCGCTTCGGGAGCCCATGTCCGTGATATTCACATCATAACACCTGCGGTTGAGCAGTCCCGTGACGGCATCCACCTGCAGCATGACCTTGTAATGGCGAATATACAGCAGCAGATTCCCCACGGCAATGCACAGATAGGTAATTCGGACCCGAGGATAGACCAGCATAATCCAGATCCCCGCGGTGACCAGCAGCAGGGTCAGCACCAGCATGGCATCCACACCGATCTGATACGCCTTGCCGCCGATAACCACGCTGGAAAACGCATAGGCCACCGACAGCACAAAAACCAGGGCATAAATCACAAACAGCTCCTGCCGCTGCCAGCCATTCTCAGCGTCCACCCGGAACACCCACTCAAAGCCCAGGGCAAGGCACTGGAACACGGCGTGGGCAGCCACCAGCGTCAGGGCAAGCTCCGGGTGCTTGGCATCGCCATAGGCAAAGGCCACGGCAACGCCGATCGCCGGAGCCAGAATCAGCTCCAGCAGCTTTGCCGTCACATGAATGGATCGCAGCTGCGCAGGGGCGCCATCCAGGGAAACGCTGACCCACTCGGCCAGCATGGGCAGGGCAATGATCAGGCAGGCAATCAACGCCGCCCGCTTATCCTCCCGGGTGGTCAGCCGGTTGGACAGAATATCCGATACGGTAATGGCCAGAGTCAGTCCCGTTATGAGAACAATAGCCGAATACAGATTCATAAAAAGCGTTCCCCCTTCCCGCCGGCGGGAAGCCCCCGGCATTATGGGTGTTTGTTCCGGTAAAGCATGGCGTCCGCTTCTTCGATCACATTCTGGATGTGACAGGAGGCGGCGTCATAGCAGGCGTAGCCCAGCGAAACATCCGGCATGGTTTTGTCCTGCCTCTGATGCTCCCGGATCACAGCTTCAAACTGCCGGTTCAGCTCCTGCAGCTTTTCCAGATCCGTGTGGACAATGGCACAGAATTCGTCGCCGCCGATGCGGTAGCACAGGCCGTACGCCCCATAGACATCCCGCATGGCCTGAGCCACCGCACACAGGCAGGTATCTCCCACCAGATGGCCATAGGTATCGTTCACCTGCTTGAAGCGGTCGATATCAAACAGCACCACCACCGCATGGGAATCCATATCGGCCAGGCTCACATCATAGCACCTGCGGTTCAGCAGCAGGGTCACCGAGTCCGTCTGAAGCATATTCTTATAATGGCGGACGCAAAACAGCATATTGACGATGGCAATGCTCAGGTAGTCGATGCGGACACCGCTCCACAGGAACTGAATCCCGATACCCAGAACCAGCAGCAGAATCGTCCATGCCAGCACAGGATCCATGCCGGACTGGTATGTCTTTCCGCCCCGGATCATGGCGGCAATGACATAGATCAGCGCAGCCAGAAAGGCCGCCACATAGAGCGGATACAGAGCCTGCCTTTGGTAGACATTCCCGGCATTAACGGTAAACACCCAGCCCGGAACGACAGCAATCCACTGAAAAATGCCGTGGGCAGCCGCCAGCGCCACCGCCAGCTTCGGCTTCCGGGGCTGGCCATAGGCAATGGCGGCAGACACGGCAATGGCCGGGGCCAGGCTGAACTCCATCGCCTTTGCCGCGGTGTGCAGCCCTACAGGAAAGGTCGGGCTGCCGTTGGTCACCACACCCAGCCACTCTCCCACTGCGGCAAGGGCAATCAGCAGGCAGGTAGCCGTGGTTCTCGCCTTGACGCCTCTGGTCACCAAACGGTTGGTTGCCACATCCGCCACCGTGATAATCAGAATCAGGCCTGTGATACAGACCGATGCGGTATACAGATCAAACAAGCCTCATTCCTCCCATCCGCTTAACTTTGCCCAAATCGCCCAGAAAACCCGTTATCATTTTTATTAAAGTATCACAATCTGATGAAAAACACAACAGGAAATTTCGGTTTTTCCCCTTCCGGGCGAAAAAAGAACCTCCCGCCGTTTCCCAGAGGGAAGGTGGGAGGTTTCCGGCGCTGTCAATCCAGCAGACCGTAGATTCTGTACAGGGACAGGATGTTCTGAAGCATCAGCTTATCCCCCAGCAGCTGGCGGTAGGTTGCGGTTTTGGTCTTGTCCTGATCTTTCAGGATCGCCAGCTTTTCCACCGTGGCAGCATACTGCTCCTGCACCGCCTGAAGCATTTTTTCAAACTTCTCTTCCCGTTCTGTCATGGGCTTCGCCTGCCTTCCTGTTTTCTGTTTCGCATCTGAGCAATTCCATGCCTTTCCGGATGGCTTCCGGGCAGATGTGGATCCGGCTTATGTTCTTACTCTTCTGTCAACGCCTCTTTGCTGATAAAAATTCCGCTTTGCTTCGTACATCCGCTTTTCCGCCGTGCTGATCAGCAGGGAGATATCCATCTGTGCGGTATTTCCCACCGCATATCCCATGGAAACATGATAGGCCTTCTCCTCCGCCAGACGCTGCACACGGTTCATTTTCTCCTGTATCACTTCTTCTTTGCCTTCGGCAACCAGCGCAACAAATTCGTCTCCGCCGATCCGGAAGGCGTTTTTCTCTCCGAACTCCTGCTGTAATGTCTTTCCAACAAACCGAAGCATGGCGTCTCCGGCTTCGTGTCCTGTGGTATTGTTCATCTCGTGAAGTCCGTTGACATCTACATAAACGCAGGCCAGCGCCTGAACGCCCATGGACGCATACGCCTCCAGCTTCTGCTGATAGGAATTTCGATTGCGAAGCCCCGTGAGCAGGTCTGTTTCACTCAGGATCGCCACTTTTCGTGCAAACAAAAATCTCTGGCACTTCAGGCTCATCATGTATGTGCACACCACAACGCTGATGGTGCCAAACACAGAAACATCGATAATATCCGCCACCAGCACATAATCTTCCTTCACAAATATCGCCGTTATGATAAACGCAAGAATTGAAAGAAAGATGCAGCTGACCATTCTGAGGGGTCTGTCCGTAAAGAGCAGCGGAACCGTAAGCAGCAGCGCCACGAAGGTGACGGTCTGTTCATCCGGTCTTGTTACAGTGCCCAAAACGATGCCAAAGGAAAACAGGAGAATCACAAACCCATAGATATCCACCAGCAACACCCCATGATTTCCCTGCCTGTTCAGGTATGCGGCGGCAAACATTCCGGCCGTGACCAGCATGACAGAGAAATACACCCAACGGTTGGCTTCCACATCCTCCGAGAAAAAAGAAAGCACAAACATGATCAGCAGAAAGGCCACCGTGATGGTGGAAAAGGTCAGCATACTTTTTCTGTTTTCTTCGTGTATATCCCTGCGAATCAGGTTGTAATCTTCCGCCGACATTCCGGCATACAGCAATTCCTTTTTCAGAAAATCCTGAAATCTGGTCATCCAGATCGCTTCCTTTCCTGCCAAGCTCCGGTTTCCGTGCCGCAAAGTGTGCAACTTATCGTATTATTTTAGCATTGCAGCACCGGGAAAATCAAGCGGCAGTATTACCAAATTCCAGAACCGACCGGGTGAGGAATGGCAGCCTTTTCCTGTTCCAAGAGAGGATTCTGATTTTGGGCAGACTGTTCCCGTCAAAACACCGATCTATTCCCGGACGAGACAACAGATACTTTCCACATGAGCGCAGCGTGGAAACAGGTCGGCGGCCATGGCGGTTTGCAGGCGATAGCCGTGCTGCTTCAGCAGGGCTGCATCCCGGGCAAGGGTCGCCGGGTCGCAGGAAACATAGACGATGCGCCGGGGATTCATCCGGTGCATGGCCTCGATGGCATCGGCACTCAGCCCCTTCCGGGGTGGGTCAACCACCACCACATCCGGGCGGATACCCTGCTTTTCCAGCTCCAGGGCGGCGGCTCCGGCATCGGCGCAGAGAAATTCCGCGTTTTCAATGCCGTTGCGCCGGGCGTTGTCCCGGGCATCCTCCACCGCCTGGGGGATTACCTCCACGCCGATGACCCTTCCGGCGGCGGATGCCATAGCAAGGGTGATGGTGCCCACGCCGCAGTACAGATCCAGCACCAGATCCTCCTTTGTAATTCCGGCAAGGTCGATGGCGGCCTGATACAGCCGCTGTGCCTGATGGTGGTTCACCTGATAAAAGCTCCGGGGGGACAGCCGGAAGGTCAGGCCGCAGAGGGTGTCCTCGATATAGCCCTTGCCGTGGAGGGTGAGAAATCTGTCCCCCAGCACGGCGTTGCCCTTTTTGGTGTTGACGCTGAGCACCAGAGTGGCAAAGCCGGGGATCTTCTTGAGCCGCTGAATCAGCTCCTCCGGACGAGGAATCTTCTCCCCGTTGATGACAAGGCACACCAGAATCTCCCCGGAAACCGCCCCCCGGCGGACATAGATGTGCCGCAGAAGCCCCTTGTGCGCCACTTCGTCATAGGCAGTCACCCGATATTGGTTGACATAATCCATAACCGCAGTCTTCACGGCATCGGTTTGCTCCGGCAGAATATAGCAGCGGTCATTTTCCACCACCTGATGGGTGCCTGCCCGGAAGAATCCGGCATACGCCCGACCCTTTTTCTGCGCCACGGGGTACTGCGCCTTGTTCCGGTAGCCAAAGCAGGTGGGAGCCGCCAGAATGGGCATTTCTTCCAGCTGCTCCCCGGCCATCCGGTTCAGGCAGGTTTTCACCCGCTCCGCCTTCAGCCGGGTCTCCTCCTCGTAATCCATGTGCCAGAAGTCACAGCCGCCGCAGAGCTTGGCCACGGGGCACTCCCGGTTCACCCGGTGGGGGGATTTTTCCAGAATCTCCGTGATTTTCCCGGCAGCCCAGGTCTTCTGCGCCTTTTCAATCCGCACCCGAACCCTTTCCCCGGCAATGGCGTTGGGGATGAACACGGCGCAGCCCTCAATGTGGGCGATGCCCTGTCCCTCGGCGGTGTAGTCGGTGATGACAGCTTCGTAAATTTCGTTTTTGGTCAGCATATCTGCTCCTTACAAAACAGACTCCATAGTGATATTTCTGGGCTTCATACCCTGCTTCTGATAGAAGGCCATGGCACTGTCGTTGCCGCACCAGACATTCAGGGTGATGGTACGGAAGCCCTCTCCCCGGGCATACTTGCAGACATGGTCATACAGCTGCTGGCCGATGTGCTTGCCCCGGCAGGTTTCGTCCACGCACAGGTCGTCGATATACAGGGATTTTTCGTCCTGCAAAACCGGGTTATCCTTGGTCTCCTTGTGGATGCAGAAGCAGTAGCCCAGCACAGTTTCCTCCACAGCCACGAAGATGGGGCGCTGGGTGTCCTTCAGCAGCTCCTCCAGAGCGGCATGATCGTATTTCAGGGGATGCTCCCGGAACAGGTCGGGGCGGATGTTCCGGTGGACATGACCCACCTGACCCAGCAGGTTCAGAATTCCGGGAATATCGGAGGTGTTTGCAAGACGAATTTCCATAGTGATTTCTTCCTTTCTAACATAATGGGCACGGTTTGTTGGAGATAGCGGAAAATTGGAATTTGTGGGGATGCCCAAAGCCTCCCCTGTGTAAGGGGTTGTGCTCCGCGCAGCGAATCAAAATCTCCATGATTGCCAGTGGCAATCATACCAAAATGTATCAGGTGGCAAAAATCTATTGATTTTTGCCGGAGGGGTTGTCCTGACAAATGTCAATCCCCCAGTCAGCTGCGCTGACAGCCCCCTTTACACAAGGGGGCCTTTAGATCGCCAAATTCCAATTTTTCTGCCCATTCCTTTTCTTTATGCCCCATCATAGCATAATTTCCCCTCAGCGTAAATGCCGGGGTTGAGAAAAAGCGAAAAAACTGGTATGATACCGATAAAAGGAAGGGATGGGATTATGGATTATCGCAACTGTACCCTGTGCCCCCGGATGTGCGGCGCGGACAGAGCCGCCGGGCAAACCGGCTTCTGCCGCTGCCCCGGCACCGCGCTGGTGGCAAAGGGGATGCTCCACCACTGGGAGGAGCCTGCGCTGGCCGGAAACGGCGGCAGCGGCGCGGTGTTTTTTGGCGGCTGCACGCTGGGCTGCAAATATTGCCAGAACGCCGCCATCAGCGGCGGCGCGGTGGGAAGTCCCACGGACAGTGCCGGGCTTCGCCGGATGTTTGAAGAGCTGATCGCTCAGGGAGCGGAAAACATCGATCTGGTGACCCCCACCCATTATCTGCCTACCATTTTGCCAGCCCTGACCCCCAGGCTGCCGGTGCCGGTGGTGTACAACTGCGGCGGCTATGAACGGGTGGAAACCTTGCAGGCTCTGGAGGGGAAGGTGGACATCTTCCTTCCCGATCTGAAATACGCCGACCCCCAGCTGGCAAAGCAGCTGTCCGGGGCGGAGGACTACTTCCCTGTGGCCACCGCCGCCATCCGGGAGATGGTGCGCCAGACGGGCGCACCGGTCTGGCAGGGAGACAGGCTCCTGCGGGGCACCGTAATCCGCCATCTGATTCTTCCGGGGTATGTGGACAATTCCCTGCGGGTGCTGGACTGGATTGGAGAAAACTTCGCCCCCGGAGAAGTCCTTGTCAGCCTCATGCGGCAGTACACCCCTATGGGCGGTCTTCCGGCTCCCCTGAACCGCCGGGTCAGCGACGAGGAATACGACGCCGTCCTCAGCTGGATGTATCTGAACCGGCTGGAGGGCTTTATTCAGGAGAAGGATTCCGCAGATTCCGGATTTATTCCCGATTTTTCTCTTTACAATTCCTGACAGTTCGTGGTATAGTGGTGAGCGAACAGAGTAGGAAACCTCGCGTGAAGTGCCGCCAGAATGGGGAGTTGTATGGTGGACGAAGGGCTTTTGCCCGCGATGGGGTATCCGCACCCGCTGGAATCACACGCCATATATGGGCTCTGTCTGTACGCCTGCTCCCCTGCGGCTTTGCCGCCGGGGAGTTTTTTCTATCTTTCCAAGGAGGAGCCTTATGTACAACAACAAATCCACAAGTCTTTACAAAACCCCATTTTCCAAGGCCTACTGGCGCGATGCCGCCGCGGAGCTTCGGGACACCCGGATGCTGGTGTTCGCCGCCCTGATGATCGCCCTGCGGGTGGCTCTGAAAATGGTGTACATTCCCCTTGCCCCCAACCTGAAAATCAACACCGCCTTCATCGCCAACGCCCTGGGCGCCATGGTCTTTGGCCCGGTGATGGCAACCTGCGCCGCAATTATCAGCGACCTGCTGGGGGTGCTCCTCAGCGGCGAGCCCTACTTTCCCCCCTTTGTACTGACGGAGATTGCCGGCTCCCTGATCTTCGCCCTGTTCCTGTACCGGGCCAGACTCACCCCCACCCGGGTGATGCTCAGCCGGTTCTGCATCTGCCTGTTTGTCAACATTCTGCTGCAAACACCCCTGATGATGCTGTACTACAGGTTCTACATGGGCGGCGCGGTGTATGTCCTCACGGTGCCCCACATTCTGAAGAACCTGTTCATGTTCCCCCTGGAAACCGTGGTGCTCACCATGTTCCTTGCCCTGATGCAGCCCATCACCTACCGGATGCACCTGACCTACAACCCGGAACCCAGCCTGCGGTTTGAAAAGAAGCAGCTGGTGATGCTGGGCATCCTGTTTGTCTTTGGCTGCGGCTGCGTGGCCGGGTATCTGGGCTATCACTATGAACACACCTCCCTGTCCGCCAGCTACACCACCGCAGAGCGTGTGGAGAAAAATACATGGATGCAGGACATTCTTACGGAGCAGACCGGCGAAGCCGACACCCCAACGGTGGCCATCATCGAATCCGCCAAGAAGCAGTTTCTGGGGAAGGACATCATCTACACCGTAGCTTACTATGCCGTGGATGCCGATGCCTATGAAGCCTCTGGCGGAGATCTGACGGAGCTGCGGAAGCTGAAAAAGAGTGCCGCCGCCAAATCGGAGGATTTGCAGCGGCTGGGCACCGCCGTGGTGGTGTGCAATGAGGACACCGGGGAAGTGATTTCCTTCGACTACAAGCCGGAATGAAAAGGGCTGCTTCCATAGTTGGGGAAAGCGGTCTTTACCGACTTAAGCCTTCCCCTTTGGGGAAGGTGCCCCAGTGCGCACACTGGGGCGGAAGAGGGCGGTAAAGCATAAATCCTTCTTCTGCATTTCGGCGAAATGGTAGGAGCCTCTTCCGACCTCGCTTACGCTCGGCCACCTTCCCCAAAGGGGAAGGCATTACTCAAATAAATAACCCTTTCCCCAATGATTGACATCACACCATAAAAAATGCCGTCACGGAACAATCCCCTTTCCGTGACGGCTTCTTTTATTGGTTCAGCAGCTCTTCCAGCATTTGCCGGGTGACGCCGGTGTGGAGCCTTCCGTCAAAGCGGAGGTTGGGTCCCTTTCCGCACTGGCGCATACAGGGCACCAGACGAAATTCAATTCCCTTCTGCTTACACAGAGCCCGGGCAAAGTCTGCAAGATCGTCCCGGCGGCCGCAATTTACGCTGCCGCACAGCTCCAAAGTGTGGCTGTCCTCCAGCCGGAGACTGGGCAGGCGGCGGATATAGGCCAGAAACAGGCTTTCCTTGCAGCCCCAGCTTTCAGCCGCCCGGGTCAGCATCCATTTGGGAATGCTGCCCTTCTGCGCCTGAACCTCCTTCAAAAACTGCACCACCGCGGTCTGATCCCCCGGCGCGCCCTGATTGCGGTAATGGTTCAGGGCTTCCTCAAAATTCCAGTCCATGATGTCCTCCCGGGGTGTGGAAAAATGCCTCAATCTGCTGCCGGGCGGCAGCGAGCCTGCCCTGCTGATAGTTTGGCTTGCCGCCGCCCCGACCCCCCAGAGCGGCGGTCATCTCTTTGGTGAAATCCCGCAGGTCCCCCTGTCGGGTCACCAGACAGAAGCCGTAGGCCCCATCCTCCCCGGTGAGAACGGCAGCGGCGCCGCCGCAGGTTTCCGCGATGGCATCCGCCAGCTCCCGGAGGGCGGTGTTGTCCAGCCCCTCCTGAAAATGCAGCACATTGCCTGCTCCGGCGTAGCCTTGAGCAATGGCAGAGAAAATCTGCCGTTCCAGCCCGGTAATGCGGTATTTCAGGGCGGCAAGCTGGTCGTTCATCTTTCGTGCGGCCTCTCCCGTTTCCGTGATTTTCGCGGAGAAGGCCTGAGAAACCTGCCGGTTCTGGTCATAGGTCTGATTCAGAATTTCCAGCGCCCAACGGCCGCAGGCCATTTCCATCCGGGTGCCGCCCCGGAAGGGGATGGCGGAAAACAGCTTGATAAGGCCGATCTCCCCGGTGGAGGCCACATGAACGCCGCAGCAGGCGCAGGTATCGTAGCCCGGCACCTCCACAATCCGCACCGGCCAGGGCAGCGCCCGTTTGGTGCGATAGCGCACATTGGGAAGCTCCTGCTCCGAGGGTGTCCAGATTTTCAGGGGGATATTCCGCCACACCGCTTCATTGGCGGCGGCTTCCAGAGACGGCAGCTCCTGAGCGGGAATCACCCCATCGAAATCGATGGTGATCACATCGCTGCCCATGTGAAAGCCGGTGTTGTGGTATCCCCAGCGGCTGTGGATCAGGCCGGAGACGATGTGCTCGCCGCTGTGCTGCTGCATCCGGTCAAACCGTCCGGCATAGTCCAGAATCCCCTCCACCTGAGCGCCCACCTCCAGCGGCGCGGAACACAGGTGATAAATTTTCCCATCCTTTTCCCGGACATGGGTCACCGGAACGCCCCCAAGGGTGCCGGTGTCCGCGGCCTGTCCACCACCCTCGGGGTAGAAGGCCGTGGCATCCAGCTGAATCTCCCAGCCCTTCTGTGCCTGCTGGCAGGCGGTGACCCGGGCGGTAAACCGGGACAGGTGACAATCTTCATAGTAAAGGGTTCTGCATTCCATGGCGGCACCTCATTTTTTATTGGTTTCTTGCTGCTGTCTGAATTGCTGATTGGAGCAACACATAGCAGGGGGACAAAATTGGAATTTATCGACTTCGTCGAATTGATAATTTATAATGGATAATTGAAAATGATTGTGTCCCTTCGGGACGATTTTGAAATCATTTTTTGTGGTTCCTCTCGGTTTTTCTTTTTAAATTCATCCCGAAGGGATACCACAATTATCAATTATCAATTTTCAATTGTCAATTAAATAACAATTTTCCATAGAACATCAGTATACCACAGGGGCGGCAGCTTTGCAAGGCAATCCCAATTTTGGTAGACATAACGCATTTTTTATGGTAATTAGCCCGGGTTTTCCGGAGAATTTACAAAAAAGTATAGATTTTTATGAAGAAATCGTGTACGATGGGCGAAAACATAGGATGAGGTGATTTTTATGCCTTCCAATTATGCCCATCACCGCTTCGGGCAGGATGCGCTAAAGCTGCTCCCCCTGCGGCAGCAGCGTGCCATCGGGCGGATGCAGCGGCTGTATGATGCCGGAACCCACGGCGCGGATATCTTCTTCTACAGCAATCCCTTCGTCAAGGACGATCTTTCTGCCCTCCGGGAAACCTGCAACGGCCTCAACAGCCGGGAGGTGATTGCCCGGTGGTGCGAGGTTCTGAAGCAGCACCCCTCCGAGGGAGCGCAGGCCTACCTCTACGGATTGCTTGCCTACTGCTGCCTGCGCTCCTGCCTGATGAGCACCCTCACCACCCCCGTGGAGGGGACGGATATCGTTGACCGGGAGGTGGAATTCGACCGGTATCTGCTGACCCTGGACGGCAAAACCCCTGCCCAGACCTACGACCTCAGCCGCAGTCTGAAGGTCACCCGGGGGGAGTGTCTGACCATGGCCCCCTTCTTTCCCCCTGCCGCCCCCGGAGATATCCACCGGTGCATGGTGAATTTCCGGCTGGCCACCCGGTTCCTGGCTCGGAAAAGGCGCAAAGCCCTCTCCCTCTGGCTGAAGCTCACCACGGCTCAGTTCCGCCGGCAGCAGATGCCGGAGCATCCCAACCACCGCTGCCTGCATCTGGACAGCGCCCTGATGGAGAGCTACCGCCAGGGGCTGATGCTCTACCCCCTCTGGGCACAGCAGCTGGAGGCACATTTGCAGACAAGTGAGGAGTGAGCAGTTAGCAGTGATGGTATCCCCTTTGGAGACGAATTGATTAAGAGGTTCCCCAGATCTGGAAAGCACCCGGGATATCATTGGCTGAGCAGGTTTTGCCCTGCGTGAATCCCACCCAGGTTTCCTTGGGGCTGCATAACCCACAGTCGCAGACTGCATTTTGTAGAAGGAGCACGGATTATGAAACTGGGAAAACTTCAAGAGGTAGATATCAGAACAGTCTGGCCCCATGAACAGTATGATTTTTCAAAGTGGCTGTCAGATGAGGTTAACATCAAGGAACTAGGAGACATACTGAACCTTTCACTCACGGATGTAGAGACAGAGAAGTTCGTTGGCAACTATCGATGCGATATTCTGTGTAAGGACGAGATTACCGGGAAAGTCGTTCTGATTGAAAATCAGCTTGAGCCTACAAATCACGATCACCTTGGCAAGATAATTACATATGCATCCGGCCTTGACGCAGCAGTTGTAGTGTGGATTGTTGCATCTGCTCGAGACGAACACGCAAGTGCAATTGAATGGCTCAATAAACACACAAGCGATGAACTCTCGTTCTTCTTGCTGGAGGTTCACGCATACAAAATCGGTGATTCTGACCCGGCACCGTATTTCAAGATTATTGAACAGCCAAACGATTTTGTTAAAACTGTAAAAGCAATTACCCAAAGTGCTGAAATCAACGAATCGCAAAAGAGCCGTTTGGAATTCTGGACACAGTTTAACGAAGTGATTGATTCGAAGGGTAAACCATTCAACAAGCGAAAGGCAACCACCGACTCTTGGTATAATGTTGCCATTGGCTCATCTAAAGCCAGTATCTCTATTGATCTTGTCAATAAAGAACATAAGATTCGTGTAGGACTCTGGATCACGGATAATAAGGAACTCTTTGATGCCTTATTCCAGCAAAAGAATGAAATTGAAAAATCACTGGGTATCGAACTGGATTGGAGGCGGCTGGATAACAAGAAGGCATCTGTTATTTGTACCTATATAACAGGATTGGATTTCAGAAATCAGGACAACTACCTTCACCTGATGGAGCAGATTATAGATGTGGTTTTGAAAATGAGAAGTGTTTTCCCGAAATTCATGTAATTCATATGTCCCGAAGGGACACCACAATTGTCAACTGTCAACTGTCAATTGTCAATTCGGCAAAGCATGAAAACTCCCGGTTCGCACATTTTTGGATGCGAACCGGGAGTTCTCTATATCTCCGCCTTGGCTTTTTCGCTGAGCAGGGGCAGCTCCACAAAAAAGGTATTGCTGCCATTGCCGCTTTCCGCCCAGATCTGCCCGTGGTGCTGCACCACGATGCTCTGGGCAATGGGCAGCCCAAGGCCGAAGCTGCCGTCCCGGGAGCGAGCCTTGTCCATGCGGTAAAACCGGCGGAAAATGTCCTTCCGCTCCTGGGAAGACAATGCCTTTCCGGGGCTTTCCACCGACAGGCGACACCGTCCGTGCCCCCAGGGAACCAGCTTCAGCCGTACCTGTGTGCCGGAGCCGGAATACTTCCGGGCGTTGTCCAGCAATACTTCCGTCACCTGCTGCAAGCCCTGGGCATTGCCCCGAACCCGGATTCCCGGGGTGATCTCCTCCGTCAATACCAGCCCCCGCTCAAAAAACAGTGCCTCCATGGACAGGGCGGATTGCAGCACAAGCTGGCTCAGGTCCACCCCGGTGAGGGTCAGATTTGCCTTCTGGCTGTCGGAACGGGCAAGCTCCAGCATCTGCTCCACCAAAGAGCGCATCTGCCGAGCCATGGTCAGGATGCTCTCCTGAAATGTTTCCCGGCTGGCCTGCTCGTATTCCCCGCTTTGCAGCAGCTCCGCGTTGGTGATGATCACCGTCAGGGGCGTTTTCAGCTCATGGGAGGCATCCGCCAGAAACTGCTTCTGCTGCTGCCACGCCGCGTCCACCGGGCGAATCGCCCACCAGGACAGAAACAGGCTCAGCCCCAGAAAACCGGCAAAGCCCAGAAGCCCCACCAAAACCGCGTTTTTCAGGAGATTGCGCAGGGTGGTGCACTGACTGGACAGATCCACAAACACCAGCGTGGTGCCCTCCTTGCCAGGAAAGCTGGCAAAGCGAAGGTTTTGCTCCTCCAGCACCCCATTTTTCCGCTTCTTTGCCACCTCCACCATGGCCTCCAGCACGCTCTGCTCCGGCAGCTCATAGAAGCCTCCGGCGGTATCCACAATTCTGCCCCGGGAATCCAGATAGAGGATAAAATAGGGCAGCTGCATCTCCTCCCGGCGATCATTGGGAAAAGCGTGGTGCCGGGGCGCCATGGACAGAGAGCGCATGGTCTGGAAGGTGGCCTGCTCCAGATTATACCGGGTGAAGCCGTAAAACAGCCCCAGAACCATAACCAGCAGCACCGACAGCATGGTCATATTGATGACCACGAATTTTATCCGCAGCTTTCGGATCAATCTTCCGCCACCTCCATAGTGTAGCCCAGCCTGCGCACCGCCTCAATGCGGATATTGGAGCCGATGGAGGCCAGCTTCTTCCGCAAAAAGCCCACATACACCTCCACATAATTGTCCACGGCGTTGGATTCATACCCCCACACCCGGGCCAGAATCACCTCTTTGGGCAGAATGGTGCCCTTGGCCTGCATGAGAAACCGCATCACATCGAACTCCTTGGCGGACAGCCGGATGCGGTTGCTGCCGCACACCAGATTGCAGGAGGACAGATCCAGAGTGGTGTTGCCCAGGGTCAGCTCGTTGACCTGATTGCCCTGCCGCCGCAGCAGAGCATTGATGCAGGCCAGCAGCTCCCGGGTGTCGAAGGGCTTGGTGAGATAGTAGTCCGCCCCGGCATTCAGCCCCTCAATGCGATCCTCCGTGTCGGATTTGGCGGTGAGCATCAGAATGGGGGTGGTGCACCGGTTGGCGCGAACCCGGCGTGCCACCGCAAAGCCGTCCAGCTTGGGCATCATCACATCCAGAATCAGCAGGTCATAGACCCCCAGCTCCGCATACTCCGCGCCGGCCTCGCCGTCATAGACGCACTCCGCCTCAAAGCCCTTGGCGATGAGCAGCGTCTTGAGGGAATCCGCCAGCAGAACCTCGTCCTCGATAATCAGAATTTTCATTTATACACACTCCTGCATTCAGTTTTTTCATTATACTACCGCACGAACCTGAAATAAAGCTGAAGCACAGCAGAAAAATTTGTAAAATTTTGGGAAAGGAAACGGAAAAACCGCGTCTGACCCGGTCTGCCGGGAAAAAGCCGGGAAATATTCACAGTTTCGTCTTTCTTTCCCTTTACAACTGTGCTATAATGCCTTAAATTGGTTTGTTATGGCCATCTGTTAAAAGTAAGGAGAACATTTGCAATGGGACTTATGGATAAACTCTTCGGCACCCGCTCCCAGCGGGAAATCAAAAAGCTCCAGCCCACCGTGGACAAAATTCTGTCTCTGGAGGAGGAATACAAGGCTCTTTCGGAGGAAGCCCTGAAGGGGAAAACCCAGGAATTCAAGGATCGGCTTTCTGCCGGGGAGACTCTGGACGACATTCTGCCCGAGGCCTTCGCCGCCATCCGGGAGGCCGCTGACCGGGTTCTGGGAATGCGCCCCTACCCCGTTCAGCTCATGGGCGGCATCATCCTGCATCAGGGCCGCATCGCCGAGATGAAAACCGGCGAAGGAAAGACCTTGGTTGCCATCCTGCCCTGCTACCTCAACGCCCTCACCGGCCGGGGGGTTCATGTGGTCACCGTCAACGAATATCTGGCCAAGCGCGACTCCCAGTGGATGGGCAAGGTCTACCGCTACATGGGGCTGACGGTGGGGCTGATCATCCCCGGAATGCAGAATCAGGAGCGGAAGGCAGCCTACGCCGCCGACATCACCTACTGCACCAACAACGAGCTGGGCTTCGACTACCTCCGGGACAACATGGCCATCTACAAGGCCGAAACCGTCCAGCGGGGGCACGCCTTCGCCATCGTGGATGAGGTGGACTCCATCCTCATCGATGAAGCCCGCACCCCTCTGATTATCTCCGGCAAGGGGGAGGATTCCTCCAAGCTGTATGAAATGGCGGACTACTTTGTCTCCACCCTGCGCAAGCAGGTTTTCGCCAAAACCGACGAAAAGGCCGTCCATGACGACTACGACTGCGACTACTTCGTGGACGAAAAAATGCGCACCGTGTCCCTGACCGCCAGCGGCATCGCCAAGGCCGAAAAATACTTCGGCGTGGAAAATCTGGCAGACGCAGAAAACACCACCCTGTCTCACCACATCAATCAGGCCATGAAGGCCCGGGGTCTGATGAAAAAGGACATCGACTATGTGGTGAAGGACGGGCAGATCATCATTGTGGACGAGTTTACCGGCCGCCTCATGTACGGCCGCCGGTACAACGAGGGTCTGCACCAGGCCATCGAGGCCAAGGAAGGGGTCACCGTGGCAGGGGAGAGCAAGACCCTCGCCACCATCACCTTCCAGAATTTCTTCCGGCTCTATGACAAGCTCTCCGGCATGACCGGCACCGCCCTGACGGAGGAGGAGGAATTCCGCTCCATCTACGCTCTGGATGTGGTGGAGATCCCCACCAACCGCCCCATCGCCAGAATCGACGATTCCGATGTGGTGTACAAAACCGAGATGGGCAAATTCCGGGCCATCATCCGGCAGGTGAAGGAATGCTACGAGAAGGGTCAGCCCGTGCTGGTGGGCACCATCTCCATTGAAAAGAGCGAAATCCTCAGCAAGCTGCTGAAGCGGGAGGGCATCCCCCACAATGTGCTCAATGCCAAGTACCACGAGCAGGAGGCTCACATCATCGCTCAGGCCGGTAAGTACCGTGCCGTCACCATCGCCACCAACATGGCAGGCCGCGGCACCGACATCATGCTGGGGGGCAACGCCGACTTCCTTGCCAAGACCCAGCTGGAAAAGAACGGTCTGCCGGAGGAGCTGATCCGGGAGGCGGACTCCTACGCCGAAACCGAGGATCCCGAAATTCTCGCCGTCCGGGAGCAGTACAAGACCCTGCTGAAGCAGTATAAAGAAGAAATCGCCCAGGAGGCGGAGCTGGTGCGGCAGGCAGGCGGCCTGTTCATCATCGGCACCGAACGCCACGAATCCCGGCGGATCGACAACCAGCTTCGCGGCCGTTCCGGCCGTCAGGGAGACCCCGGCGAGAGCCGCTTCTACCTGAGCCTGCAGGACGATCTGATGCGGCTGTTCTCCACCGACAAGGTCATGGGCATGATGGACACCCTGGGTCTGGACGAGGACACCCCCATCGATGCCAAAATCCTCAGCAATGCCGTGGAAAACGCCCAGAAGAATGTGGAAAGCCGGAACTTCCGGGCCAGAAAGAATGTGCTGGAATACGACAATGTGATGAACACCCAGCGGGAGGTGATCTACGCCCAGCGGCAGAAGGTGCTGGACGGCGAGGATCTGCGGGAGAACATGATGTCCATGCTCCGGGAGCTGGTGCAGACCAATGTCACCACCGCCCTCAGCGATGCCGGCGGCACCGTCACCGAGGACGGCCTTGCCCAGCTGGCTGCCGCCATGGAGAATATCTACTTTGTCAAGGGCACCCTGGCCTCCCGGAAGGAGCAGCTGCTGGCTATGAAGCCCGATGAGCTGGCAGACACCGTCTTTGACATTGCCCAGAAGACCTACGAGGCCAAGGAAGCCGCCTACGGTGCGCCCCTGATGCGGGAGCTGGAGCGTGTTGTCATGCTCCGGGTGGTGGACGAATACTGGATGGACAACATCGATGCCATGGACGATCTGAAGCAGGGCATCGGCCTGCGTGCCTACGGTCAGCATGACCCGGTGGTGGCCTACAAGGAGGAGGGCTACCAGATGTTCCAGGCCATGATTCAGGCCATCAAGGAGGAGACCATCCGCCGGATGTTCCTGGTGCAGGTGCGCCGGGATCAGGAGGTGAAGCGGGAGAAGGTTGCCAGGGAAACCGGCACCGCCGCTGCCACCAATTCTCAGGTGAAGAAGCAGCCCATCCGCACCGCCGCCACCAAGGTAGGCCCCAACGATCCCTGCCCCTGCGGCAGCGGCAAGAAGTACAAGAAGTGCTGTATGCACAAGGACAAAATCAGCCAGTAAACACCAGCATCCTCTCAGGAGAAATACCATGATCACAACAAAGAAACAAGGAACACTGGAATACCTCACCGCCGAGGAAATCACCGTCCCCCACGCCTTTACCACCCGGTTCGGCGGCGTCAGCACCGGCCCCCAGGAGAGCCTGAATCTGGCCTTCGGCAACGGGGATACCATGGAAAATGTGGAGGCCAACCTGCGGCTGCTTGCCAAGGGGCTGGACTTTGACCCCGAGGCTCTGGTGCTGACCCGGCAGACCCATTCCGATATCGTCCGGGTGGTGACGAAAGCCGACCATCAGGGCTTCTGCCACCGGGAATACCCGGAGTGCGACGCCCTGTGCACGGATGATCCCGGCACCGCCCTGCTGGTGTTCACCGCCGACTGCACCCCCATTCTCTTTTACGATCCCGTCACCGGAGCCGTAGGCGCCGCCCACGCCGGTTGGCGGGGCACCGCCGCCGGTATCGCCGGGAAGGTGGTGGAAACCATGACAGCTGCCTTCGGCACTGACCCTGCCGATCTGCGCTGCGCCATCGGCCCCAATGTGGGCATCTGCCACTTTGAAACCGATGCCGATGTCCCCGAGGCCATGCTGGCCGCCTTCGGCGACGATGCCGCCCCCTATATTTCAAAAACAGGAGAAAAATACCATCTGGATCTGAAGGCCATCAACGCCATGGTGCTGCGCCGGGCAGGGGTCACCCACATTGAAATCAGCGGCGAATGCACCATGTGCCAGAGCCAGAGGTTCTGGTCCCACCGGGTCACCCAGGGAATCCGGGGCTCTCAGGGAGCCGTGATTGTCTGTCAGGAGGTTCGCAGATGAAAAAACTCACTGCTCTTGTGCTGATTTGCTCCCTGCTGCTGAGCCTGCCCGGCTGTCAAGCCAAAGAGGAAGAGCCCTATATTCCCACCGGAGACGCCATTTTGATGGAGGGCGAGGACCCGGAGATTCTGGAGCCGGAGAAGGAGGCTCAGCTGGTAACTCTGGCCTACAACCCCGACCGCTCCATGAACCCTCTGATTGGCTACAGCCAGAACAACCGGGTGCTGTTCTCCCTGATCTATCAGGGTTTGTTTGCCGTCAGCAGCGACTACGAGGCCTACCCCATTCTCTGCTCGCAGTATCAGGTTTCCCCCAGCGGCATGGTGTGGACCTTCTATCTGGAGGAAAATGCCCGGTTTTCCGACGGCAGTAAGGTCACTGCCGACGATGTGATTGCCAGCTATGAGGCCGCCCGGCAGAGCGACTACTACAAGGGTCGATTTGCCTACTATATCTCGGAAATCAAGCCGGCCAGCGACGGCAACGGCGTCACCTTCATGCTCAACGCCCCCTTTGAAAATCTGGCTCTGCTGCTGGATGTGCCCATTGTCAAGGCCTCGGATGTGGAGGCGGAGCATCCTCTGGGCACCGGCCCCTACACCTTCGCCGGGGATGAAACCGGAGCCAGTCTGGTTCGGGTGCGCGGCTGGTGGGCGAACACCGACATTCCCGTCCGGGCAGATGTGATTTCCCTCATTGAAGCGAAAAACGACGCCCAGGTGCGTGACGAATTCGAGTTTGGCGATGTGAGTCTGGTGGTGGCCAATCCCCTGTCCGATGCCTTCGCGGATTTCCGCTGCGACTTCGAGCTGTGGGATATCGACAGCGGTGTATTCCTGTATCTGGGCTGCAATGTGCTCTACAGCGATTATTTTCAGGACGGCAGGCTGCGCACCATGCTGACCTACGCCATCGACCGGGAGACCATCGTGGCTGACAACTACAACGCCCACGCCCAGCCCAGCACATTGGCGGTTTCCCCCAGCCATCCGGCCTACAGCCAGTCTCTGGCATCCAAATACGCCTTTGACCCCATGAAGTTCATCGAATTCACCAATTCCTGGGCCATTCCCAAGGACCCCAAGCAGCCCGACCGGGTGCTGGAGCTACTGGTGAACAGCGACGACTCCGCCCGGCTGCGTACCGCCCGGTATATCGCCAAGGCTCTGACGGAATACGGCCTGCCCTGCAAAACCAAGGAGTACGGCGGCAGCACCTACGCGGATGTGCTGAAGGCCAGCACCTGGGACATCTATCTGGGTCAGACCCGTCTGCCCCCCAACATGGATCTTTCTGAGTTCTTCCGGCTCTGGGGCAGCCTCAGCTGGGGCGGCCTGCCGGTGGAAAGCCTGCTGGAGCTGTGCCAGGACACCCTGGAAAACAGCGGCACCCAGTACAATATGCTGGAAACCATCGCAAACGACGGACGGATTATCCCCATCCTCTTCGGCTACCACGCCGTGTACGCCGAACGGGGACTGTTTGAAAATCTCAGCCCTGCCCGGGACAACGCCTTCTTCTACACCATGGGCAAAACCATGCAGAATTCCCAGATCGACACCGTGTACAACTAAGCTCAAAAAGCCGGAGGTTTGCCTCCGGCTTTCTGCATTGCACCTGTCGGCTTTGCCGATAAATTGGAATTTGTGGGGATGCCCAAAGCCTCCCCTGTGTAAGGGGAGGTGGCAAAAATCTATTGATTTTTGCCGGAGGGGTTGTCCTGACAAATGTCAATCCCCCAGTCAGCTGCGCTGACAGCCCCCTTTACACAAGGGGGCCTTTAGATTGCCAAATTCCAATTTGTCGGTTTTCTGCGCGAAAACCAATGCGCTCCCTGCGCATGATCTATCCCTTCACCGAAATCCCATCCCACATGGCAAATTGCACCGAAAACGGCAATGGTATGGAAAGTTTTTTGCAGAATTCACAGTTTACTTCTGGAGACCTCTATTGTATAATAAATCCGTACGAGGTTATCTAATAGCCTCAAAGAGTTCTTCAATTACTGCAGATGCAGAATAATGAAATGGAGGAATTTCCCATGTCCGTTAAAGTAGCAATCAATGGTTTTGGCCGTATTGGCCGTCTGGCTTTCCGTCAGATGTTCGGCGCTGAGGGCTTCGAGATCGTCGCCATCAACGACCTGACCTCCCCCAAGATGCTGGCTCACCTGCTGAAGTACGACTCCACTCAGGGCGCATACGCTGCTCCCTTCGGCACCCACACTGTCGAGGCTGGCGAGGACAACATTGTTGTCGACGGCAAGAAGATCACCATTTACGCAAAGGCCAACGCTGCCGAGCTGCCCTGGGGCGAGCTGGGCGTGGATGTTGTCCTGGAGTGCACCGGCTTCTATACTTCCAAGGCTAAGGCTCAGGCTCACATCGACGCAGGCGCCAAGAATGTCATCATCTCCGCTCCTGCCGGCAATGACCTGCCCACCATCGTCTACAATGTCAACCACAACACCCTGACCAAGGACGACCACATCATCTCCGCCGCTTCCTGCACCACCAACTGCCTGGCTCCCATGGCTAAGGCTCTGAACGATCTGGCTCCCATCGAGGCCGGTATCATGTGCACCATCCACGCTTACACCGGCGACCAGATGATTCTGGACGGCCCCCAGAGAAAGGGCGACCTGCGCCGTTCCCGTGCCGGTGCTGTGAACATCGTTCCCAACTCCACCGGCGCTGCCAAGGCCATCGGCCTGGTTATCCCCGAGCTGAACGGCAAGCTGATCGGCGCTGCTCAGAGAGTTCCCACCCCCACCGGCTCCACCACCATGCTGAACGCCATTGTCAATAAGGAAGTCACCGTTGACGAGATCAACGCCGCCATGAAGGCTGCTGCCAACGAGTCCTACGGCTACACCGAGGATCAGATCGTCTCCTCCGACATCATCGGCATGACCTTCGGCTCCCTGTTCGACGCTACCCAGACCATGGTCAACAAGCTGCCCGACGGCAAGACCCAGGTTCAGGTCGTGTCCTGGTACGACAACGAGAACTCCTATGTTTCTCAGATGGTCCGTACCATCAAGCACTTCTCCACTCTGCTGTAATTTTTCGCAGAACTGAAGATTTCCGGGGCGTGTTGCAAGCCATTGCAACACGCCCCTTTCCTGTATTTTCCATTCGTAGGGGCGGCCATTGGCCGCCCCTACAGCCTTTCAAAAAATCTCTTGACAACAACTGTACCAACTGTTATACTAACTGTGCTAGTACAGTTAGTACAGCTAAGGAGGTTCCCTATGATTCATCTGGACTATCGGGATGTGCGCCCCATATACGCGCAGATCATGGACGCGGTGAAGGAAAAGATCGCCTCGGGCATTTTGCAGCCGGGGGATCGGCTGCCCAGCGTCCGGGAGCTGGCTGCCGAGCTGGCCATCAATCCCAATACCATCCAACGCTCCTACCGCCAGCTGGAGGCGGAGGGCTGGATTGTCACCGTGCCGGGAAAAGGCTGCTTCGTCTGCAAGGCAGACCACAGTCAGGAAGAAAGAGAACGGCTGCTGATTGCCTTCGACGAGACCTGCTCCGCCCTGTACCGGGTGGGGGTCACCGCGGTCGAGCTGGTAAAGCGGCTGGAAACAGGAGGAAAGTAAGATGCTGGAACTGAAAAATGTCAGCAAGAGCTTCGGAAAATTCAAGGCTCTGGATAATCTCACCATGACCATCCCCCAGGGGAGTGTCTACGGTCTGGTGGGTCCCAACGGCGCAGGCAAAACCACCGCCATCCGCCACATCACCGGCGTTTACCGCCCGGATGCCGGAGAAATTACCATGGAAGGTCTGCCCATTTTCGAAAACCCGCAGGTGAAGCAGGCCATCGGCTATATTCCCGATGAGATTTTCTATTTCTCCTCCGCTACCCTGAAGGATATGGCAAAATTCTACCGGGGTCTGTATCCCCGGTTCGATATGCCGCTGTTTCAGCGGCTGAGCGAGGTCTTTCAGCTGCCCATGGGCAGCCCCATCCGCAGATTCAGCAAGGGTATGCAGAAGCAGGCCGCTTTTCAGCTGACCCTCAGCATCCGCCCGGATGTGCTGGTGCTGGATGAGCCGGTGGACGGCCTTGACCCCGTGATGCGCCGTCAGGTGATGAGCCTGATTCTGGCGGAGGTGGCTGAGCGGAACACCACCGTGCTGATTTCCTCCCACAACCTCCGGGAGCTGGAGGATGTGTGCGACCATGTGGGCATTATGAACCACGGCAAGATGCTGCTGGAACGGAGCCTTGCGGATATGCAGGGCAATACCGTGAAGCTGCAAATGGTGGGAGATGTGCCGGAAGGGCTGGAAATTCTCCATCAAAGCAGCACCGGGCGGCTGCAAACTCTGGTGGTTCGGGGCAACGCCCGGGAGGTGGAGGCGCAGGTGGAGGCCTCCGAGCCCATGTTCTACGATATTCTGCCCCTGTCTCTGGAGGAGATTTTCATTTACGAATTGGGAGGTGTGAACCATGAAATCAACAGCATCATCCTCTAAGCGCACCCTGCTGCGCAAAAACCTCACCCGGTTTGCTCCCCTGTGGGGAATGTATCTGATGTGCCTGCTGCTGGGGCTGTTCATGCTGGCCTCCGACAGTTCTCCGACATACTGGCTGGCGCACAGCATGGCCGCGCTGATCAAAACCATGCCCCCCATCAATGCAGGCTATGCGCTGCTTGCCGCGCTGGTGCTGTTCGGGGATCTGTTCAACAGCCGGATGTGCAACGCCCTGCACGCCATGCCGGTGAAACGGAGCACCTTCTATGCTGCCAACCTCAAGGCCGGACTGCTGTTCTCTCTGGTTCCCACCGCCGTGATGGCTGTGATTGCCGGGGTGCTGCTGAACGCCTACTGCGTGGTGGTAAACGCATGGCAGCTGGCGGCTCTCTGGTGGGTGGGCACCAACCTGCAATACCTGTTCTTCTTCGGACTTGCGGTTTTCAGCGTCATGCTCAGCGGCAGCCGCTTCGCCGCCGCCGTGTTCTATGGAATGTTCAACTTCGGCTCCATGCTGGCCTTTTTCCTGATTGACAGCCTGTACACCCCCCTGCTTCTGGGTGTGGTCACCCCTCTGGCTCCCTTCTATTGGTTCTGCCCCGTGGCAAAGCTGACGGATATGGACTATGCCCGAACCAATGTGGAGTGGAAAAACGCCTATCAGAACGAAGGCGTGGGCAGCTTCACCGTGCCCACCGAGGGGTGGGTCTATCTGGCAATCCTCGCCGCCATCGGCGCGGTGCTGCTGGTGCTGGCGCTGGTGCTCTACCGCCGCCGTCAGCTGGAATGTGCCGGAGATTTCCTGTCCAGCCGGAAGCTGGCTCCGGTGTTCCTGATTGTCTTTTCTCTGCTGTGCGCCTCCGGCTTCTACTCGGTGTTCACCATCTTCCTTGGCTATCAGGCCAACGGCTGGGTGATGGTGGCTGCCGGACTGGTGTCCGGATGGTTCGCCGCCCTGATGTTCCTGCGCCGGAGTACCCGGGTGTTCCAGCCGGTGAACTTTCTGGGGCTGGCTCTGCTGGCTGCGGCTCTGGGGCTGAGCCTGTACGCCATCAAGGTCGATCCGCTGGGTATCGAAAGCTGGGTTCCCGATGCGCAGGAGGTGAAGGCCGTTCATCTGGACTACGGCTATGGTGCCGGCTACGACGCCAAAGAGCCGGCGGAAATTGCCGATATGCTCCGGATTCACGCTCTGGCTCTGGAGGATCATCTGGAAGGCACCCAGGAAGCCGTGAACACCGCCCCCATCCTCTCCGACAATCCCGAAGGGAGAAGGGCTGTCCCTGTACGGCTGATCTACCATCTGGAGGGCGGCTGGACTGCCCAGCGGGATTACACCATCTGGCTGGATGACGAGGAAGGCGACCTTGCCAAGCATTACTTAAGCAGCATCTGCGCCGTGTTCGGTAATGTCTACGAGAACAACGGCTCGGAATCCCACATCGCCAGCCGGGAGGAGCTGCTCCGCATGGCTGCCCCGGCGCAGCAGATTGCGCTGGATTCCGTGAACCTGCCGGAGGAATACCTGACGGAGGAAGCCGTGAGAGCTTTGCTGGAAGCCATCGCCGACGACTGCGAGGCCGGAACCACCACCCAGCATTACAGCTATCACGCCCCCATCCTCAGCGTAGGCGAGAATCCCAGCCACCCGGATGCCTGGGATGTGGAGGGCTTCTCCCTCTGGATCGACTTTGAAAACAGATCCATCCCCCTCACCGTGTTCGGCGACTGCGAGAACACCATGAGCTGGCTGAGACAGACCGGCGTCATGGAGCAGGTGCTGGAAAAATATGGGCACTATACCCTGTACGATTGGTTTTCCATCCAGTAATCAGAACGATCTGTCATCCTGAGCGTAGCACGAAGTGCGAAGTCGAAGGATCTTCGCATCTGGTTTCTTCTGTGCAGTGGGTTCGTGCGAAGATCCTTCGACTCGCTGCGCTCGCTCAGGATGACACATATCTTCCATTTTGCGCAATACGCCCTGCCCACAGCATTGTACAAGTCCTCAGCAGAAAGCCCCCAAAGGAGTTTTTCAATAATTTAGGCACCCCTTTCGGGGTGCCTTTTGTCTGTTTAGCAGCAGTTGCCGCAGTTGTTGTCGCAGTTGTTCCAGCAGCCGTTGCCGCCGAAGCCGCCGCAGTTGCAGAACAGGAGGATCAGGATGATGATCCACCACCAGTTGTTATTCAAGCAGCCGCAGATGCCGTTGTTATTACCGCACATAGAATTTACCTCCAAAGATTACTGAGCATCACCGCTCATTCCATGGTATTCTACAGCAGCAAAAATGTGCAAAGCCCTTTTTTCTACAGCGTCCGCAGAGCGTCCACCAGAGCGGTCTTTGCGGCGGTCTTCTCGTCCTTCTGCTTGATGACCCGGGCAGGACAGCCTGCCACCACGGTGTTGGGAGCCACATCCTCCACCACAATGGCACCGGCGGCCACCACCGCGCCATGGCCGATGCGGCAGCCCTCGATGACCACGGCGTTGGCGCCAATCAGCACATCGTCCTCCACGATGACGGGGGTAGCGGAGGCAGGCTCCACCACACCGGCCAGCACGGCACCGGCACCCACATGGCAGCGGCTGCCCACGGTGGCGCGGCCGCCCAGCACGGCGCCCATGTCGATCATGGTGCCCTCACCCACCACGGCGCCGATGTTCAGGATGGCACCCATCATAATCACGGCGTTCTTGCCGATTTCCACCTGCTCCCGGATGATGGCACCCGGCTCAATCCGGGCAGGGATATCCTTCACATCCAGCATGGGAATGGCGGAGTTGCGGCAGTTGTTCTCCACTTCCACATGGGCAAACTCGTTGTTTTTCAGAACGGGAGCCACATCCTTCCAGTCGCCGAAGACAATCTTGCACTCCGGGCCAGCCGGGAACTCCCAGCAGTTGGGGAAGGCAACCGGGGTCTTTTCCCAGACATAGACCTTCACCGGGGTCTTCTTTTCCGAGGTGCGGATATATTCAATGATTTCCTGCGCGTTCATTGTCTCTCTCCTTTGCGGTTTTGTTCCATCATCATACCACCTTTTTTTCCATATCTCAAGGGGAAATTGACACTGGCAGCGGAATACGCTATAATGAGAGAAAACTTGATTTTGGGAGGCTGTGCCAAATGTCCCTGACAGAAGATCGCCGCGCCCTGCACCGAATTCCGGAGCTTGACCGGGAGGTTCCGGAAACCATCGCCTATCTTGCATCCCGGCTGGAGGGGCTGAACTGCTCCGTATTTTCCCCCATGACCGGGGCTCTGTGCGCCTGGTTTGACTTTGGCGCGAAAAAGGCCATCGCCTTCCGGGCGGAAACCGATGCCCTGCCCATCTGCGAAAGCAGCACCCGGGAGTACGCCTCCGTCCACCCCGGCAAAATGCACGCCTGCGGTCACGACGGACACATGGCAATTCTTCTGGAGCTGGCCCGCCGCCTGAGCAAAAAGGAAAGCCTGCCCCACAATGTGCTGCTGGTATTCCAGCCTGCGGAGGAGACCACCGGCGGTGCACGGGATCTGTGCAAAACCGGAATCTTCAAAAAATACAATGTGGAGGCCATTTTCGGCCTGCACCTGTGGCCGGGGATGATCAGCGGCATGATCGCCAGCCGGAAAAACGAGATGATGGCTCGCTCCTGCGAGGTCACCGTGGACATCTACGGCAAGGCCGCCCATGTGGCCCGCGCCTGGGAGGGCAACGACGCTCTGGCTGCCGGTGTGGAATTTTACCGCCGGGCTGTGGCCATGGAGACCGCCCTTCCCAAACGGGTGTACCGCCTGCTGAAATTCGGAAAACTCACCAGCGGCACCGTCCGCAACGCCCTGTCCGACCACACCCATCTGGAAGGGTGCCTGCGAGCCTTTCAGGACGATGTGTTCTACTCCCTCCGGGCTGGCCTGACCTCCATCGGCAAGGACATCGAGCGCACCACCGACTGCACCGTGAACATCTATATGAACGACGGCTACCCGGCTGTCATCAATCCCCCGGATCTGTACAAACGGGTGAAACAGGCCGTGGGCTTCTTTGAGATGGACGACCCCTGCATGATCACCGAGGATTTCTCCTGGTATCAGAAGCAGATGAAGGGTATGTTCTTCTTCCTGGGAATCGGCGAAGCCCCGTCTCTGCACTCGGATAACTTTGACTTTGACGAGTCCGTGCTGGAAAAGGGCGTGGAATTTTTCGAGGAACTGGCGGAGGCCTTCCAATGATCCCACTGAATCAGAATTTAACCCCCCTGCGCCGCAGCCCCATCCGGGTCTTCACCAATCTGGCAAACGAAACCCCGGGCTGCATACGCCTCACCATCGGCGAGCCGGACTTTGACACTCCCCAGTCCATCAAGGCTGCTGCCATGGCCGCGCTGGAACGCAACCAGACCCACTACGCCCCCAATCAGGGCACCTTGGCTCTGCGGCAGGCCATCGCAAAGTTTGAAACTGCCCGGGGCTGTGAAACCCTCCCGGAGGAGATACTGGTGACCATTGGAGCCAGTCACGCCCTGTTTACCGCCTTGCTGGGCATCCTGAACCCCGGGGAGGAGGTCATCGTCCCCACCCCGGCCTTTGGACTTTACGAGAGCATCATCACCATCGCCGGAGGCAAGCTGGTGCCGCTGGATGTGAAGAACACCGGGTTTCAGATCACGCCGGAGGCTCTGGTCAAGGCCATCACCCCCAGAACCAAGGCAATCCTTCTCAACTCCCCCTGCAATCCCACCGGCACGGTGCTTTCCCGGGAAAGTCTGGCGGCTGTGAAGCAGGCCATTCTGGGCAAGCCCATTTTCCTCATCTGCGACAATGTGTACGGGCAGCTGTGCTACGGGGACTGCCCGGATATCACGCTGGATAAAGATCTCGCCCCCCAGCGGATTCTGTGCCAGAGCTTTTCCAAGCCCTACGCCATGACGGGCTGGCGGCTGGGGTATCTCACTTGCCCCGGGTATGTGATGGAGCGGCTGCTGCTGCTCAGCGCCGCCAACATTGCGGCGGTGCCCACCTTCTTACAGGAGGCGGCTGTGGCTGCCCTGCAAGAAGACCCCACCCCCATGCTGGCGCAGTACAAGGCTCGCCGGGACTATGTCTGTAAGCGGCTGGATGAAATGGGACTTTCCTACCCTGCCCCGGAGGGAGCCTTCTACATCTTCCCGGACATCTCCCCCTATGGGCTGGACAGCGACACCTTCTGCACCCGGATGATCCGGGAGGGCGGTGTAGCTGCCGTCCCCGGCAGCTGCTTCGGCACTGAGGGACACATCCGCCTGTCCTACTGCTGCGCCATGGAGGATCTGGAGGAAGGGCTGGACAGGATGGAAAAGTTTCTGGGAAGCCTAACGAAAGAGTAATTTAATTGATAATTGAAAATTGAGAATTGATAATTGCGGTATCCCCTTCGGGGATAAAAAAATAACAACAAATGTCTCATCGCTTTCGTAGGGGCGGCCATTGGCCGCCCGAACCGGGAAGTTCTGCATCGAGGGCTGTGGGCGGCCGATGGCCGCCCCTACGAAAGAAGTGGAAGAATTTCAATCACTCCTAACTCCTAACTCCTAACTACAACCCAGGAGGTACTATGAAAACACTTCTCTACGGCGGTCGGGTGGTGGACCCTGCCAACCACCGGGACGGCCTTCTCAATGTTCTGATAGAAGATGATAAGATTGCTTGGGTGGGCACGGAGCTGCCCGATGCCGATGTGAAAATCGACATTTCCGGCAAAATTCTTACCCCCGGTTTTATTGACATCCATATGCACGAGGACCCGGTTCAGGACGGAAAAATCGCCCAGTGCATCTTCCCCATGATGCTGCGGATGGGTGTCACCACCGCCGTGGGCGGTCAGTGCGGCATCAACACCGCTCACCCCGGCACCTATCTGGATCTGGTGGATGCGCAGGGGGCGGCGGTGAATGTGGCCATGTTTGCCGGGCACGAATACTTCCGCAAGGCCGCAGGTGCCACGGATATCTACGCCGGTTCTTCCCAAGAACAGTTGCAGGAAATGGAAAAGGGAATTTCTGAGGCTCTGGAACAGGGCTGCATGGGGGTTTCCTTCGGGCTGCGGTATGTTCCCGGGGCGGACAAGGAGGAATTTTTCCGGGCGGTCAAGTGCTGCGCTCCCTCCGGGAAGCTCATCGCCTCCCATGTACGGGACGATGCGGATGCCATTTTCTCCGCTATCGACGAATTCTGCGCCGCCGGTGTGGAATACCACCTTCCGGTTCAGATCTCCCACATCGGCTCCATGGGTGGCTTTGGGCAGATGGCTGGGGTTCTGGAGCAGATTGACGGGTATCGCGCCCGGGGGCTGGACATTGCTATGGACTGCTACCCCTACTTCGCTTTCTCCACCCGGATCGGCACCCCTACCTATGACCCCGGCTGGCTGGAGCGATACCACTGCGGCTACGAGGTGCTGGAATTCTGCGAAGGCCCCTACAAGGGTCAGCGCGCCACGGCGGAAACCTTCGCTGAGGTTCGCCGGGACTTCCCGGACTGCATCACCGTGTGCCATGTGATGCAGGAAACGGACATCCGTCTGGCCTTCCGGCACCCCCATGTGATGGTGGCCAGCGACGGCCTTGTGAACAACGGTCAGGGACACCCCCGGGCAGCAGGCACCTTCCCCCGGTTTCTGGCGGAGTTCTGCCGCAAGGGAGACCTTTCCCTCTCTGAAGCAGTGAAAAAGATCACCTGCCAGAGCGCTGACCGTCTGGGGCTGACCCAGAAGGGACGGCTCAGCGTGGGGGCGGATGCGGATATCACCGTCTTCGACTTGGAAACCATCCGGGACTGCGCCACCTTCGCCCAGCCTGCCCTGCCCCCGGAGGGCATTGAATATGTATTTATTGGAGGCAAGCCTGCTCTGGAGCACGGGAAAATCCTCAATTCCCGGCTGGGCAGGGCGCTCCGGAAATAAAATCCGCCCCATTGGGGCGAAATCATCAGGAGGTACATATCTATGGAATTCGGATTCTGGTCCCTGGTTCCCCCGCTGCTGACCATTGCGTTGGCACTGATTACCAAAAATGTGTTCCTGTCTCTGGTCATTGGCATTATGACCGGCTCTCTGGTGCTGAACGGCTTTCATCTCATTGCCGGCATCAACGCCGGTATCTATGCCATTGCCGACTCCATGAGCCAGGGCAACACCCTGATCATTGGCTCCTGCCTCATTGTGGGCGCGGTGATCTATCTCATGGAGCGCTCCGGCGGCATTGAGGGCTTCGTCAATGTGGTGGTGAAGAGCAAGGGTTTGATTAAAACCAAGCGCGGCGCCAACCTGTTTACCTGGCTGCTGGGTCTGGCAGTGTTCACCTCCGGCTCCCTGAGCTGCATGGTCACCGGTGCCGTCTCCCGTCCCGTCAACGATGCCCTGAAGGTACCCCATGAGAAGGCCGCCTTCATCGTCCACGCCACCTCCACCCCCTGGTGCGTGCTGTTCCCCTTCAGCGGCTGGCTGGCCTCCATGACCGGCTATCTGGTGTCCGGCGGCGTTGCCGAGGGGGAGGCCGTTTCCGTGCTGTTCCAGTCCATCGGCCTGAATTTCTACTGCATCCTGGTCATTCTGATGGTGCTGGTGCTGGCTCTGACCCAGAAGGACTTCGGCCCCATGGCAGCCGCCGAAAAGCGAGCCGCCGAGACCGGATTGCTGGACGATCCTGCCCACAGCCGGGATGCTCAGGAGGAAAAATCCGCCGTCTCCGGCGCAACGCCCCGGGCCATCAACCTGCTGCTGCCCATCGGCGTGCTGGTGGTGGTGATGTTCGCCACCCTGCTGGTCACCGGCGGCGGCAACATCATGAAGGGCGCCGGTTTGCAGGCCCTGATCTGGTCTGTGGTCTGCGCGCTGGTGACCATTCTGGTGCTGTGCATTGCCGAAAAGGTGTTTACGCTGGACGAGGCCATCCGGGAGATGTTCACCGGCATGAGCCATATGCTGTCCATCGCCTTCATTCTGCTGCTGGGCTTCACCATGGGTACTGTGGTCAAGGGTCTGGGCACCGGTGCTTATCTCAGCAGCCTGTTCCAGAAGCTCCTCAGCCCCGGATTGCTCCCTGCCCTCACCTTCCTGATTGCCCTGATGCTGTCCTTCGCCACCGGCACCTCCATGGGCACCATGGCCATCATGGCTGTCATCAGCCTGCCCATGGCTCTGGAAATGGGCATCAGCATTCCTCTGGTGGCAGGTGCCATGTTCGGCGGCTCCATCTTCGGCGACCACACCTCCCCCATCTCCGACACCACCATTATGACCTGCTCCACCACCGGCTGCGACATTATCGACCATGTGAAAACCCAGGCTCCCTACTGCGCCGGTATCGCGGCAGTCAGCTTCGTGCTGTATCTCATTTTCGGGTTTATTCTGTAAGCCATCCACCTCCGGGGCTGTCTCGCAAATAAAGACTTGCACAAATAAAGGAACTGTCATTGCGAACCAGTGACCGATGTCACTGGTGTGGCAATCCGTATCCCCTTGAAATGTTTAGATAATTGACATTTTTAAGGAGAACGGATTCCCACGCCAGTGTGCGCACTGGCTCGGAATGACAGTTTTTTCCTTTGTTCTATTTGACGAAATAATTCCTTAGTGAGGCAGCTCCTTTTTTCATTCACAAATTGTTAAAGAGAAATTGACATTTTCCTCTTGCTTTTTTCCAGGGATTGGAGTATTATGTATTAGCACTCAGGAACGCAGAGTGCTAAAGCCTGTAGATAATGGCGGAGGGTTTCCCTTCGCAGTCTAAATACTATTGTATGGAGGAAATCACTTATGACACTGAAACCCATGGCAGACAATGTGCTGCTCAAAGCTCAGGAGGCTCCCGAGACCACCGCTTCCGGCATCATTCTGGCCACCACCAGCAAGGAAGCCCCCGCTGTATTTGAGGTCGTGGCCGTTGGCCCCGGCACCAAGGATGTGACCATCACCGTTGCCCCCGGCGACAAGGTGGTTGTCGGCAAGTATGTGGGCACCGATGTGACCCTGGAAAAAGTGGATTACAAGTTTGTCAAGCAGGATGATATCCTGGCTGTTGTGGCTGAATAAGGAGGAAGTTAAAATGGCAAAGATGATTGTTTACGGCGAGGAAGCCCGCAAGAAGCTGCAGTCCGGCATTGACCAGCTGGCCAATACCGTTAAGGTTACCCTGGGACCCAAGGGCCGCAATGTGGTTCTGGGCAAGAAGTACGGCGCTCCCCTGATCACCAACGACGGCGTGACCATCGCCAAGGAAGTGGAGCTGGAGGATGCCTTTGAGAACATGGGTGCCCAGCTGATTCGGGAAGTCGCCACCAAGACCAACGATGTTGCCGGCGACGGCACCACTACCGCCACCCTGCTGGCACAGGCCATCACCCGGGAGGGCCTCAAGAACCTGTCCGCCGGTGCCAACCCCATGGTGATGCGCAAGGGCATCGACAAGGCTGTGGAGGCCGCCGTGGCTTCCATCAAGGCACACTCCGTTCCCGTGTCCGGCTCCGCTGACATCGCAAGAGTTGGCACCGTCTCCTCCGGCGACGAGAGCGTTGGCGCTCTGATTGCCGAGGCCATGGAGAAGGTGGGCACCGAGGGCATCATCACCATCGAGGAGAGCAAGACCGCCGAGACCGGTCTGGATGTCGTCGAGGGTATGCAGTTCGACCGGGGCTACATCTCCCCCTACATGGTCACCAACACCGACAAGATGGAGGCCGTTATTGACGACGCCTACCTGCTGATTACCGACAAGAAGATCGCCTCCATTCAGGAGCTGCTGCCCATTCTGGAGCCCATGGTCAAGACCGGCAAGAAGCTGGTGATCATCGCCGAGGATGTGGAGGGCGACGCTCTGGCTACTCTGCTGATGAACCGCCTGCAGGGCCGCTTCAATGTGGTCTGCGTCAAGGCTCCCGGCTTCGGCGACCGCCGCAAGGAGATGCTGGAGGATATCGCCATCCTCACCGGCGGCACCGTCATCTCCAGCCAGCTGAACATGGAGCTGGCTGATGCTCAGCTGACCATGCTGGGCCACTGCCGTCAGGTGGTTGTCACCAAGGACAACACCACCATCGTGGACGGCGACGGCGATGCCGAGACCATCCGCGCCCGTGCCCAGCAGATCCGCGCTGCCATCGCCACCACCACCTCCGACTACGACCGGGAGAAGCTGCAGGAGCGGCTGGCCAAGCTGTCCGGCGGCGTAGCCGTCATCAAGGTGGGTGCT
>CAMCRV010000020.1 GCA_945877365.1 uncultured Clostridia bacterium
CTTACGAGAGGTAAGACTGGCAATCGTCGTTTTATCCTTTGGGCATTCCCGGTTCGTTTCTGCCTGTGTGGTCCAGCCTGTCATTTCGAGGCCGGGAAGCCCCGGCTGGCTCTTACGAGAGGTAAGACTGGCAATCGTCGTTTTATCCTTTGGGCATTCCCGGTTCTGTCCGTATGCACGGACGGGCAATTCGAGCCTTCACTCCGGTGGTAATCTTTCCATCCTTTGGGCTCGCCCGGTTCTTTCCTGCCTGTATAGTCTATTTCTGTCATTGCGAGCCATTCCGCTTCCATGGCGCGGCAATCCGTTTCCTCACTCCTAACTCCTAACTACCCGGTGTCTGCACATTCCGGTTTTTCCGCATTGGTGGCAGGTCAGCCGCCTCCTGGTGAAGGTATGGTATCCCTTGACATATTCGCTCATGGTGGGGACGAACAGCGCCTTGCAGTATGGGCACTCAAAATACCCTGCCCTGGCATCCAGCACCACTGCCGCCCAGATACCGGCCACTGCCGTTGCCGCGACAAACACAATCAGGGCGATTCGCGCCGCCGTCGGCAGCTGCACATAGGCGGCAATGACAATCAGCGCACACACGGCGATGATGGTAATCAGGCCGCACACCACGGACAGTACCATTCTTCTCTTGTTTTCTTCGTTTTCTTTCATCAGATCCATCATATTTTCCTCCGCTTTCTTTTGATACTCCAGCTGAGATACCCTTTCGCCGGTGAGCAGGTCGTTGACGGTAATCTCCAAAATTCCGCACAGCGGCAGCATCAGGGACACCTCCGGCAGCCCCTTGCCGCACTCCCATTTGGAAACGGTTTTATCGCTGATGGAAAGTGCGTCGGCAAGCTGCCTCTGGGTCAGGTTTTTTTCTTTTCTGGTATCGGCTATGAATTTTCCGATTTTAATTTGATCCACAGGTTTTCCCTCCTTTCTGCTGCCATTGTATCGGGCGAAGGATAAAAAGAACACCCACGGGGCGTAGAGTTTGCCATCTGCGCGGAAGACAGGTGCTCTTTCCCTGATTGTCAATTGTCAATTATCAATTTTCAATTAAAAAAGAGTGTGCCCGAGAGCACACTCTTTTTCAAAAACTGCTTACAGCTGGGGGCCTGCGGAAACCAGAGCCTTGCCGGCGTCGTTTCCGGTGTACTTGACGAAGTTCTTCACGAACCGGCCGGCCAGATCCTGTGCCTTGGTCTCCCACTCGGTGACATCGGCGTAGGTATCCCTGGGATCCAGAATGGCGGGGTTCACGCCGGGAAGGGAAGTGGGAACCTCCAGGTTGAACAGGGGGATGGTCTTGGTCTCAGCCTTCAGGATGGAGCCATCCAGAATGGCGTCGATGATGCCACGGGTATCCTTGATGGTGATGCGCTTGCCGGTGCCGTTCCAGCCGGTGTTCACCAGGTAAGCACGGGCGCCGTTGGCTTCCATCTTCTTCACCAGCTCCTCACCGTACTTGGTGGGGTGCAGCTCCAGGAAGGCCTGGCCGAAGCAGGCGGAGAAGGTGGGGGTGGGCTCGGTGATGCCCCGCTCGGTGCCGGCCAGCTTGGCGGTGAAGCCGGACAGGAAGTAGTACTGAGCCTGCTCGGGGGTCAGGATGGACACGGGGGGCAGCACGCCGAAGGCATCGGCGGACAGGAAGATCACATTCTTGGCGGCAGGTGCTGCGGACACGGGACGGACGATCTTCTCAATGTGATCGATGGGGTAGGAGACACGGGTGTTCTCGGTGACGGACTTGTCGGCGAAGTCGATCTTGCCGTCGGCAGCCACGGTGACATTCTCCAGCAGAGCGTCGCGCTTAATGGCGTTGTAGATATCGGGCTCGGACTCCTTGTCCAGACCGATGACCTTGGCGTAGCAGCCGCCCTCGAAGTTGAACACACCGTTGTCGTCCCAGCCGTGCTCATCGTCGCCGATCAGCAGACGCTTGGGGTCGGTGGACAGGGTGGTCTTGCCGGTGCCGGACAGGCCGAAGAACAGGGCGGTGTTCTCGCCGTTCATGTCGGTGTTGGCGGAGCAGTGCATGGAGGCGATGCCCTTCAGAGGCAGGTAGTAGTTCATCATGGAGAACATACCCTTCTTCATCTCGCCGCCGTACCAGGTGTTCAGGATGACCTGCTCACGGGAGGTGATGTTGAAGGCCACGCAGGTGCTGGAGTTGAGACCCAGCTCCTTGAAGTTCTCCACAGCGGCCTTGGAGGCGTTGTAGACCACGAAGTCAGGCTCGAAGGTCTTGAGCTCTTCCTCAGAGGGAACGATGAACATATTCTTGATGAAGTGAGCCTGCCATGCCACCTCAACGATGAAGCGGACATTCATGCGGGTGTCAGCGTTGGCGCCGCAGAAGGCATCCACCACATACAGCTTCTTGCCGGACAGCTCCTTGACAGCCAGATTCTTCACGGTAGCCCAGACGGACTCGCTCATGGGATGGTTGTCGTTCTTGAATTCATCGGAGGTCCACCACACGGTGTTCTGGGAGTTGGCGTCCATCACGATGTACTTGTCCTTGGGGGAACGGCCGGTGTAGATGCCGGTCATGACATTGACGGCGCCCAGCTCGGTGAGCTGGCCCTTCTCATAGCCTTCCAGAGTGGGATCCATCTCGGCCTGGAACAGCTCCTCGTAGGAGGGGTTGTGGACGATCTCGGTGGTACCGGAGATACCGTACTTGCTCAGATCAAGCTTTGCCATAGTGTTTAACCTCTTTCATTATATTAGTAACACCGGAATGGGCCGCACAGGGTCATCCGGCGTCCCGGAAATTACGGGTTTATCATACACCATCACAGGTCAAAAATCAATACGAGGGGAAAAGTATTTTGCCAAAACCGCCTGAAAACAGGGAGATTTTACCACCGGGAACGGGGGATTTTTTGGTCACATTTCCCAACTGCGCCCGGTTTCCGGAGGCTCCGCCCCGACGGAATGGAAGAATCTGCATTTCGCTGATTTCCCCTGGTTTTCAGGGGGTTTTTTCGTTTTATTTCACGATAGATCTTCTATTTACTTTTATATTTCGGTATGGTAAAATGTAGGCGGCAAAAACTGGGTCTTTGGTGACTTTCCCGGAGGGTTTTTAGGGATATTCACCAAAATCACCGGCATTTTACCATTTCCAACTGTCACTTTGCCCGTTCGGCTTCACAGCCTGCCCGGGCGGGTGTCCGGGGCGCCAGAGGTTTTTACAGTGTCCTTCCCCGGAAAGCCGCTGTAAAGGCTTTTGGCATCCCTATCATTTTTATCTACGGAGGTAATACACAAATGGCACAAAAAGTTCAGTTTGTGGAGACTGTTCTGCGGGACGCAAACCAGTCTCTCATCGCAACCCGTCTGCCCTTCGAGAAGTTTGCGCCCATGCTCTCTACCATCGACAAGGCCGGCTACTACGCCATTGAGTGCTGGGGCGGCGCCACTTTCGATGTCTGCCTGCGCTACCTGAACGAAGATCCCTGGGAGCGTCTGCGGAAGATCCGCGCCGCCGTTCCCAACACCAAGCTGCAGATGCTGCTGCGGGGTCAGAATGTTCTGGGCTACTCCCACTACCCCGATGATTTTGTGAAGCTGTTTGTCCAGAAGGCCGTGGAAAACGGCATCGACATCATCCGTATTTTTGATGCCCTCAACGATGTGAAGAACCTGAAGGTCGCCATGGAGGCCACCATCAAGGCCGGCGCCATCGCCTCCGGCACCATCTCTTACACCACCTCCCCCGTCCACACCCATAAGAAGTATGTGGAAATGGTGAAGGAGCTGAAGGAAATGGGCGCCGCCACCATCTGCATCAAGGACATGGCCGGTATCATGGGTCCCAAGGAGGCCTACGATCTGGTTTCCGCCATCAAGGATGCCGTCCCCGGTATGCCCATCGACCTGCACACCCACTCCACCACCGGTCTGGCCTTCATGACCTACCTGAAGGCTGTGGAAGCCGGCGTGGATATCATCGACACCGCCATCTCCCCCTTCTCCGGCGGCACCTCCCAGCCCGCCACCGAGACTCTGGCCTACGCTCTGCGCCAGCTGGGCTACGAGGTTGACCTCAACGATCAGGCCACCAAGGAAATGGCCGACTACTTCAAGACCGTCCGTGACCAGTTCCTGGCTGACGGCACCCTGATGCCCAAGTCCATGGCCACCGACACCCAGTGCCTGACCTACCAGATTCCCGGCGGTATGCTCAGCAATCTGCTGAGCCAGCTGAAGCAGATGAACGCTCTGGATCGTCTGGACGAGGCTCTGCTGGAAACGCCCCGGGTTCGCGAGGACATGGGCTATCCCCCTCTGGTCACCCCCACCAGCCAGATGGTTGGCGTGCAGGCAGTCCGGAATGTGCTGGACGGCCAGCGCTACAAGACCGTCTCCAAGGAGATCAAGGCTTACTGCCGGGGCGAGTACGGCACCACCCCCGCTCCCATCAATCCCGAGATCCGGGCCCAGATTCTGGGTGACGAGCAGCCCCTGGAGGGCCGCTACGCCGACACCCTGGCCCCCGTTGTGGAGTCCACCCGGGAGAAGCTGGGCGACCTTGCCAAGTCCGACGAGGATGTGCTGAGCTACATCGCCTTCCCCAACCTGGCCGAAAAGTTCCTGGAGGAGCGCAAGGCCAAGGAAGAGAATGTCGTTACCTACACCATCGTCGAGTGCTAAGGAGGTAACATGATGATGTTAGCTTCTTCTCTGGACGCCATCGGCATTCTGGATGCCGGTATCGTGGCATTGCTTGGCTATGTGGTGGTCTTTTTCGGCCTGATTCTGCTGATGGGCGTCATCACCATCATGGGCAAGGCCTTTGTGGCCGCCGAGCAGAAGGCCGCTCAGAAGGCCGCCGCCGCCAAGGAGGCCATGGCCGCCAACCCCATTGTCCCCACCTTTGCCGAGCTGGAGCGTTCCATCAAAGCTCCCGGCTCTGCCGGTCAGCTGAAGCTCCATGATGTGGAGCCCAAGACTGCCGCCATGCTGATGGCCATTGTGGCCAACCAGATGGGCAAGCCCCTGAACGAGCTGCGCTTCATTTCTATCAAGGAGGTCAAATAATCATGACATACAAAGTGACTCTCAACGGCCGTACCTACGAGGTAGAGGTTGAGGCCGGCAAGGCCATCCTGCTGGACGAGTATGTGGCCATCTCCCCCATGAGCACCCCTGCTCCCGCCCCCGTCGCCGCACCTGTGGAGGCCGCTCCCGCTGCCCCTGCTCCTGCCCCTGCTCCTGCCGCTCCCGTGGACGGTCAGGCTGTGGAGGCTCCCATGCCCGGCAACATCCTGAAGGTCAATGTCTCCGTGGGTCAGTCCGTGGGTCAGGGCGATGTGCTGGTGGTGCTGGAGGCCATGAAGATGGAGAACGAGATCATGGCTCCCAGAGCCGGCACCGTGGCTCAGGTTCTGGTTTCCAAGGGCTCTACCGTCGACACCGGTGCTGTTCTGGTGGTCCTCAAGTAAGGAGGACGAACCATGATCAATATTGGTGAAATTCTCTTAAATCTCTGGAATAAATCCGGTTTTGCCGCCCTTTCCTCCGGTTTTACCACCGGCGGCTGGCAGAACCTGCTGATGATCGTCATTGCCTGCGTGCTGCTGTACTTCGGCATTGTCAAGAAGTTCGAGCCCCTGCTGCTGGTGGGCATCGCCTTCGGCTGCCTGCTGTCCAACCTGCCCATGGGCGGTCTGTACCATCAGGAGCTTTGGACGGCCTTCATGGATGAGGCCAGTCCCTTCTACCACAGCTACGGTGAAATCATGCGCCACGGCGGTCTGCTGGACATCTTCTACATCGGTGTCAAGACCAGCCTGTACCCCTGCCTGATCTTCATGGGCGTGGGCGCCATGACCGACTTCGGCCCCCTGCTGAGCAATCCCAAGAGCCTGCTGCTGGGCGCTGCCGCACAGCTGGGCGTGTTCGTGGCCTTCTTCGGCGCCATCTGCATGGGCTTCACCGGCTCCGAGGCTGCCTCCATCGGCATCATCGGCGGCGCAGACGGCCCCACCGCCATCTTCCTCACCAGCAAGCTGGCTCCCCACCTGCTGGGTGCCATCGCCGTGGCTGCCTACTCCTACATGGCTCTGATCCCCCTGATTCAGCCCCCCATTATGAACCTGCTGACGAGCCCCGAGGATCGGAAGATCAAGATGGTGCAGACCCGGAATGTGTCCAAGTCCGAGAAGATCATCTTCCCCATTGTGGTTGTGGTTTTCGTGGCTCTGCTGCTGCCCGACACCGCTCCTCTGATTGGCTGCCTGATGCTGGGCAATCTGCTGAAGGAGACCGGCGTTACCGACCGCCTTTCCGACACCGTGCAGAATGCCCTGATGAACATCGTCACCATTCTGCTGTCCACCGCCGTTGGCTCCACCATGGTTGGCTCCACCTTCCTGACCATGAACACCCTGAAAATCGTGGTTCTGGGCGTGGTGGCCTTCGGCATCTCCACCGCCGGCGGTCTGCTGGGCGGCAATGTGATGTGCAAGCTCACCGGCGGCAAGGTCAACCCCCTGATTGGCTCTGCCGGTGTGTCCGCAGTGCCCATGGCAGCCCGGGTTTCCAACACCCAGGGTCAGAAGGCCAACCCCTCCAACTTCCTGCTGATGCACGCCATGGGTCCCAATGTGGCCGGCGTTATCGGCTCCGCCATCGCCGCAGGCTTCCTGCTGAGCGTGTTCGGTTAGTTTCTAAAGCACAACAGCCCACCGTCAGGTGGGCTGTTATGCACCTTTTCAGAACAAAAGTGGCAGGAAGACTGCACAGCAGGCTTCCTGCTCAGTGTGTTTGGTTAAGCGGCGAGCCGCCGCTGGCTTTTCGTGACGAACACTTCTGCGTATCTCTTTTCCCCTTGGGTACCGCTCGGTTCGTTACACAGTCTGATACTTTAAGCATAACACCCCACCAAAAGGTGGGGTGTTATGCACTTTTCGGAACAAATATGGCAGGAAGAAAATCTGAAATTTGTACTGCAGTTGTCATTCTGAGCGTAGCGACCGTAGGGAGCGAAGTCGAAGAATCTTCGCACTTACCTACTGCATGGCACAAACCGGGTTCGAAGATCCTTCGACTCGCTTGCGCTCGCTCAGGATGACAACAGGTGTATAAATTCCAATTTGTAGGGATGCCCCCACGGGCAATGCGAGCCTTCGCCCGGGCATCCGGGTTAGCGGAGGAAGGCGGTGCTGAGGGTGCAGCTCCAGGCTTCGCCGGGGAGGAGAATGGCTGCCGCAGGCTTTTCCTCCCAGCTTTTGCTGCCGCCTTCGGGGCTGGGCAGGCTGTGCCACGGCTCGATGCACACAAACTTGGGTACACCGGGCTTGCTCCAGATCAGGGTATAGGGGAATTCGGAAATGTCGCAGACCACTGCCCGACCGGTGCCCTTTTCGTAGATGCCCAGGGAGCCGGAGCGCAGACCCACCATGCAGTGGCTGTCGTTGGCGAAGAGCTTCTCGTCAATGGGAATGGTCTGGATATTGCTGCCCAGATAGTAGTGATCTTTCTGCAAAAGGCCGGTGGGCAGGCAGTTGAGGCACAGGGGAGACTCCACATCGGAAAACCGCAGCTCGTAGTCGGAGAAGGTGTGCTGATCGTCAAAGGGAATGGCAAAGGCCGGGTGATAGCCGATGCCGAAGGGCAGCTTTTCGCTGTCCAGATTCTCCACCGTCAGGGTGTGGTGCACCGTGTCCCCCTCCAAAGCGAAGGTGGATACCAGCCGGAAATCGTAGGGGAAGGACTTAAGGGTTTCCTCGTTGGCACACAGCTCCAGAACAATGGTGTCCTCCGTCTGATCCACAAAGTCATGCTCCATCAGCCGAGCAAAGCCATGCTGACCGGAGGGGTAGGTGCCGCCCCTGGCCTCGATAACCCCGTCCACCACCTTGCCGCAGTGGGGGAAGAGAATGGGGGCGTGATAGCCCCAGAGGGACTTGTCCGCCTGCCAGATGTGCTCCGCACCGTCGCACTTGCGAAGAACGCTCTTTACCTGCGCGCCCCAGGTGGTGACTGTCAGCTTCAGATACTCGTTTTCAATGGTGTATTCCATAAGTAATCTCCTTTATACGAATTCTTGATAAAAAGATTTGCGCTTATCGGTTTTACTCAGCCGCTTGATAAATTGGAATTTGGCGGGGATGCCCAAAGCCTCCCCTGTGTAAGGGGAGGTGGCAAAAATCTATTGATTTTTGCCGGAGGGGTTGTCAATCCCCCAGTCAGCTTCGCTGACAGCCCCCTTTACACAAGGGGGCCTTTGACCTCGCTAAATAACAATTTTTCGCTTTGCTGACTTAAGCCGATATGCACATCGTATTATTTCAAAATGAAATAGCCCAGAACCAGAACGCCCAGCACAATGCGGTACACGCCGAAGGCGGAGAAGCTGTGCTTGCGGACATACTCCATCAGCCCCCGGATCACCGCAAGGCTCACCACAAAGGAGACGATGCAGCCCACAATCAGCACGGCGATCTCCGTACCGGTGGCTTCCACCCCGGAGAGGATGAATTTCAGCCCCTTGATGGCGGAGGCGCCCAGCATGGTGGGAATGGCCATGAAGAAGGAGAACTCCGCGCCGGCAGCCCGACCCACGCCGATTAAAATGGCACCCAGAATGGTGGAGCCGGAACGGGAGGTGCCGGGAATCAGGCTCAGGCACTGGAACAGGCCGATGATCAGAGCCGTCCTGTAAGTAATGTCGTAAACATTATTGATTTTATTGTCCTTCAGTCTGGAAACCGTAGGGCCATCCTTTGTAGAAACCCGCTGGAATGTTCCCCGGGTGTTGCGGCGCTCCACCACAATAAAGGCGATGCCGTAGACAATCAGCATGATGGCCACCACGATGGCGTTGTGCAGGTGCGCGTCCATCCAGTCATCAAACAGCACCCCCACCACACCGGAGGGGATGATGGCCACAATGACCTTGAACCACAGGCTCCAGGTCTGGTTCTTCTCCTTCACGGACTTGCCGGGGGAGAAGGGGTTGAGCTTGTGGAAAAACAGCACGATGACAGCCAGAATGGCCCCCAGCTGAATCACCACATCGAACATACTCCGAAATTCGTCGGACATATTCAGGTTGACAAATTCATTCAGCAGAATCAGGTGTCCGGTGGAGGAAATGGGCAGCCACTCGGTGACGCCCTCCACAATGCCGAAGAGAATGGCTTTTAGAATTTCAATCATAAGTAACACTCCCGGGTCATTTTTTCCCCTCTATCATACAGCCTGGGTCTCCGGTTTGCAAGGGAAACTTTGCTGTTCACAAATTACATGGCAACTCTTTACAATTTATTCACCAGAAGCCGGGAAAAGGAAGTATAATAAGGGAAAAGGAAAAGAAACTGGTTTTGGGAGGAATGTGAAAATGGCTGTATCTGTTTTGATTGTGGAAGATGACCGCAATATCGCGGAGCTGTTGCAGATGTATCTGGAAAAGGAGGGCTACGCCGTCACCGTAGCCGGAGACGGCGGCCAGGGTCTTGCCAAGTTCCGTGCCATCAAGCCGGATTTGGTGCTGCTGGATGTGATGATGCCGGTGATGGACGGCTGGGCCGTGTGCAAGGCCATCCGGCAGGATTCCGACACCCCCGTCATCATGCTCACCGCCAAGGGGGAGACCGACGACAAGGTCAACGGCCTGAAAACCGGCGCCGACGACTACATCACCAAGCCCTTCGAGATGAAGGAGGTTCTGGCCCGCATCGAGGCCGTGCTGCGGCGCACCTCCGGGGTCACCGCGGAGAAAAAGTCCCGGCGGCTGGTATTTGACAAGCTGGTCATCGACATGGATGCCTTTGAGCTTCTGGTGAACGGCAAAAAGGTGGATACGCCCCCCAAAGAGATGGAGCTGCTGTACTACCTGGCCTCCTCTCCCAACCGGGTGTACACCCGCAATCAGCTGCTGGACGAGGTCTGGGGCTTCGACTACTTCGGAGATTCCCGGACGGTGGATGTCCATGTGAAGCGTCTGCGGGAAAAGCTGGAGGGCGTCAGCCCCAGCTGGAGCCTGAAAACCGTCTGGGGCGTGGGGTATAAGTTCGAGGTGGTTTAATGTCCTTGGCTTTTACCTGCCCTGTGGTATAATAGACATGAAAAGAGCACTGCCGATAAGCGGTCAGCTCTTGTGAGTGATTTCTAAAATGTCATAGAAACCGTCACTTGGTCGAGTGGCGGTTTCTGCTTTTTTCTGGTTCTCTGTCAATTATTGGGATAAGGAGTATTTAGTTGACAGTTGAAAGTGGACAGTTGACAGTTAAGGTATCCCCTTCGGGGATGAAAATAAACTTTTTTCTAAATCGTCCCGAAGGGACACAATAACTGTCAACTATCAACTGTACACTGTCAACTCAGCTAAAGTTCTCTTTCCCCAGCCCCCGTGGGGGTTGGGCTTTTCTTTTGCCCCTCTTGCAAAAATCTGTTCATTTGTAAACTTTTTTTGCTTTAGTTGAAATAGCCGGGACTTATGCTATAATAAAAGCACAACTTTCCAACACTTTTATCCATGCCGCCTGCGGCTGCGCCTGCAGGCCATAATTGGGGGAACACGCCATGAAAACCTCCTATGGGCGGAATTTTTCCACCATTGCTTCCATACTTCTGCTGTCGCTGGTGGTGCTGGGGGCCTCCTTCCAGATTCTGGTGAAGGAGTACCTCACAAATGTCACCGTCACAGATCTGCAGAAAAACGCTAAGGTTGTTGCAAATCTGGCAGCGGCCTACTCCGTGGACGGCTCCCTGTCCAGCCGGGAATTCCTGCTGAATCTGGACATTGCCTCCCAGATCTCCGACGCCGATGCCGTAATCTGCGACGACTCCGGCCGGGTGGTGCTGTGCTCCGATGCCCTGCTGGGCTGTGAGCATCAGGGCTTGCAGCTGAACCGGGAATATATGCAGAAGGTGATCCAGTCCGGGGGCGAAACCACCACCGGAATCGTCCGGGGGCTTTACAGGGATCAGCGGTATGTGGTGTCCATGCCCATCTCCGGCAAATCCGGCACCCATGGCATTGTCATCGTCTCCCTTCCCACGGCGGACACCAACGCCATCCTCAACATGATCTCCAATATCTTCCTCACCGCCGCGGTGTTTGTGGTGCTGATCTCGGTGATTGCGGTTTCCATCTTCACCAAACGGGAGACCCGTCCTCTGCAGGAGATGGCAAAGGCCGCCAACGCCTTCGGTCACGGGGATCTGGAGGCCCGGGTCAAAATGGAGGAGTCCTACAGCGAGGAGATTGAGGAGCTGGCTGTGGCCTTCAACAATATGGCCTCCTCCCTGCAAAAAAGCGAGTATCAGCGGCAGGAATTTGTGGCCAATGTGTCCCATGAGCTGAAAACCCCCATGACCACCATCTCCGGCTATGTGGACGGCATTCTGGACGGAACCATTCCCGCCGATCGCCACCGGCATTATCTGCAAATTGTCTCCGACGAGACAAAGCGGCTGAGCCGGCTGGTGCGCAGTATGCTGGATATTTCCCAGCTGCAGAGTCAGGAGGGCATCCCGGAGGAGAAGAAGATGCACTTCGACCTAAGTGAATGCGCCGGCTCCGTCCTCATCACCTTTGAAAAGAAAATCAACGACAAGCATCTGGATGTAAATGTGGAAATGCCGGAGCACCCGGTATTCACCATCGCCAACCGGGACTACATCACCCAGGTGATCTACAACCTGCTGGACAATGCCGTGAAGTTCTGCCCCGAGGGCAAACAGCTGGGGCTGAAAATCCAGGAGGGCAGCAGCAAGGTCTATGTCTCCGTGTCCAACGAGGGCGACACCATCCCCCCGGAGGAGCTGCCCCTGGTCTTTGACCGGTTCCACAAGCTGGACAAATCCCGGAGTCAGAACCGGGACGGCTGGGGTCTGGGTCTGTATATTGTGAAAACCATCATCTGCAGCCACGGCGAAAACATCCGGGTCACCAGCCGGGACGGCAAGACGGAGTTTACCTTTACCCTGCCTCTGGGCTAGGGCGTATCATCTTTTTCCTGCGAGGTAACCAATATGAACAATTCCAACGAAATGAATCCCGATTCCTGGGATAGCGGTGTCTACGGCACCGGCCCGGCGGAACCCCCAAAATGCCGCAACGGGCTGATCGCCCTGCTGCTGGTGATGATCATTTTCCTGTGCGGTCTGATCACCGTTCTGGGCATTCTCAATATCCGCCTGTTCTCCCAGCTGAAGCAGAACCAGTCCGAAAAGGAGTTGGCCATGTCCTTCTCCCAGCTCACCCCGGCAGAATCCACCGGGGCATCCGGGGAGGAAGCTGCTGATCCGGGGGCAGATACAGCGGTGGCCAATGCTTCCGGGGAGGAAGCTCCTGATTTGAAGGTCAGTGCGGATGCGGCCATGGCTTCTGCGGAGGAAAGCACCCGCTCCGCTCTCACCATTCAGGACTCTCCTGCCTCTTCGGAGAATATCCGGCAGGAGGGAGGTCTGTCTCTTCAGGAGATATTCCAGAAAACCTATCCCTCCACCGTCAGCATCTCCTGCGTTCTGGTGGGCGGCAGCACCAACGGCGGCAGCGGCGTGGTGCTGACGGAGGACGGCTATCTGGTGACCAACGCCCATGTGGTGTCCGGAGCATCCACCATTGTCGTCCGGCTCAGCGACAACCGGGAATATGACGCCCAGCTGGTGGGCTTCGACGATGTGTCCGATCTGGCGGTTCTGAAGATTCAGGCCAGCGGCCTTTGCCCCGCCCAGTTCGGAGACTCCACCTCCCTGCGGGTGGGTGACAGCGTCTGCGCCATCGGAGATCCTCTGGGCATCGAATTCCGGGGCACCTTCACCGACGGCATCATCTCCGCCATCAACCGGGATGTGGTGATGGACGGCCGGGTGATGAACCTGATCCAGACCAACGCCGCCCTGAACTCCGGCTCCTCCGGCGGCCCCCTGATCAACTGCTACGGTCAGGTGGTGGGCATCAATGTGATGAAGATCGGCACCTTCACCAATGCCGCCGGCGTGGAGGGCATCGGCTTCGCCATCCCCAGCGCCACGGTGAAGGAAGTGGTGGAGCAGCTGCTGAGTCAGGGCTATGTCTCCGGACGACCCACTCTGGGCATTCACGGCGAGCTGCTGTCCTCCTTCTATCAGCACTACTACCAGCTTCCGGCAGGGCTGTATGTCAACTCTGTGGATGACGGCTCTCCCGCAGACCGCGCCGGCATCGGCCCCGGGGACATTCTGCTGTATGTGGATGAAAATCCCATCACCACCATGGACTCTCTGATCAATGTTCTTTCCGGCCATCACATCGGTGACAGCGTCAGCACCATCATCTACCGGGGCGGCCAGCAATACAATATTTCCATGATTTTGGCAGAAAGTAAGGGATAATAGCAATGGAACCTCTGTATACCCAGAATTTTGAAATCACCGATCACTATGTGGACTGCTTCGGGCGGATGACCCCGTCCAGCATTCTGCTGATGATTCAGGAGGTGGCAGGCAAGCACTGTACAGCTCTGTCCGTGGACTACGACACCCTGGCAAAGCGGAGAATGTTCTGGGCCGTCACCCGGCACCGGGTGCAGGTCAGCAGAATGCCCCGCCTGGGGGAGACCATCCGGGTGGAGACCTGGCCCATGCCCACCACCAGGGTTGCCTACCCCCGGAGCGTGGTGGCCTATGATGCCGCCGGAAACGAGTGCTTCCGGGCCATCAGCCTGTGGGTGCTGATGAATCTGGACACCCGGAGCATGATCCTGCCGGGCAAGAGCGGCATCAGCGTGGTTGGCAGCCTCCGGGGACTGGAGCTGCCCAGCCCCGGCTCTCTGGCGCTGATGGATCACACCCAGACCCGGCAGCGGCAGGTGTGCTTCACCGATCTGGACCGCAACGGCCACATGAACAACACCCGGTATCTGAACTGGGTCAGCGACCTGCTGCCCAGCGCCTTCCACCAAAGCCATGAGGTGAAGGAATTCACGATTTGCTATCACGCCGAGGCTCGGGAAGGACAGCTTCTGGATCTTTCCTGGGACTTTCCTCAGGAGGACTGTCTTCAGGTGGATGCCCGGCGCACAGACACCGCCCAAGGTGAGCGTGTCTTTTCCGCCCGGCTGCTGTACCGCTGAGTTATCCACATTATGTCAACTTTTGAAATCTCCAAGGTTCGGTATAAATCTGTGGAGATCTTTTGATACCTCCAAAAAATCCCTGAATATTTCAGGGATTTTTTCGTTTCCTGCTGTGGAGAAAGCTGTGGATAATGTGGATAAGTGTGGATACAGACAGTTTTGTATCGTTTTCGGGAATTGTTATGTAAAGCGGTATTTCGCTGAGTTAGGAATTAGGAGTGAGGAGTTAGGAGTGAAAGGCTTTTGTCATTCTGAACGGTACAAATTGTTATTTGTGGGGATGCCCAAAGCCTCCCCTGTGTAAGGGGAGGTGGCAAAAATCTATTGATTTTTGCCGGAGGGGTTGTCAATCCCCCAGTCAGCTTCGCTGACAGCCCCCTTTACACAAGGGGGCCTTTGACCCCGCCAAATTCCAATTTATCTCATCCCTGAAAGGGATACCATAACTCCTAACTCCTAATTCCTAACTCCTAACTCAGATAAATACTGCTTTTGCGAATCAACAAAAAAGCAACCGCCCACTGAGCGGTTGCTTTTTGTCATATTACTTTGTCGGCGTTGCGCTTCTCAGGGTGACATCGTGGTAGCCGCCCTCCACAATGGAGACGGAGGACACCAGCGTCAGTTTGGCTTCCCGCTGCAGGTCGGGGATGGTGGTGACGCCGCAGTTGCACATGGTGGACTTCACCTTGTACAGAGAGGCCTCCACATTGTCATGCAGGGGACCGGCGTAGGTGACATAGGAATCCACGCCCTCCTCAAAGCTGAGCTTGGAGGAGCCGCCCAGATCGTAGCGCTGCCAGTTCCGGGCACGGTTGGAGCCTTCGCCCCAGTACTCCTTCATATAGGCGCCGTTGACCATCACCTTGTTGGTGGGGCTTTCGTCGAACCGGGCGAAGTAACGACCCAGCATCAGGAAGTCTGCTCCCATGGCCAGAGCCAGGGTCATGTGGTAATCGTGGACAATGCCGCCGTCGGAGCAGATGGGGATATAGATGCCGGTCTCCCGGAAGTACTGATCCCGAGCCTCAGCCACCTCGATGACGGCCGTGGCCTGACCCCGGCCGATGCCCTTGGTCTCCCGGGTGATGCAGATGGAGCCGCCGCCGATGCCGATCTTGATAAAGTCCGCTCCGGCCTCGGCCAGGAAGCGGAAGCCGTCCCGATCCACCACATTACCGGCGCCGATCTTTACGCTGTCGCCGTAGTGCTCCCGAACCCACTGGATTGTGTTCTTCTGCCAGCAGGTATAGCCCTCGGAGGAGTCGATGACCAGCACATCCACGCCGGCCTCCAGCAGAGCAGGCACACGCTGGGCGTAGTCCCGGGTGTTGATGCCGGCGCCCACCAGATACCGCTTTTCCTTGTCCAGCAGCTCCAGGGGATTCTCCTTGTGGGAGGAGTAGTCCTTGCGGAAGACGAAGTACATCAGGTGGTCATTTTCGTCCACAATGGGCAGGCTGTTGAGCTTGTGCTCCCAGATGATGTCGTTGGCCTCCTTCAGGGTGGTGGAGGCAGGGGCGGTGATCAGCTTGTCCCGGGGGGTCATGAAGTCGGCCACCTTGTCGGTGGTCTCCATCCGGGAGACCCGGTAGTCCCGGCTGGTGACGATGCCCAGCAGCTTACCGTTGGCGGTGCCGTCCTCGGTGATGGCCACGGTGGAGAAGCCGTTCTGCTTCTTCAGAGCCAGCACATCGGCCAGGGTATTGTCGGGGGTCAGGTTGGAGGCGGAGGTGACGAAGCCGGCCTTATAGCCCTTGACCTTGGCCACCATATTTGCCTGATCCTCAATGCTCTGAGAGCCGTAGATGAAGCTGATGCCGCCCTCCTTGGCAAGGGCGATTGCCAGCGTATCGTTGGACACGGACTGCATGACCGCGGAGGTCAGGGGAATGTTCAGGGAAATGGGGCACTCCTCCACACCCTTGCGGTACTTCACCAGCGGGGTTTTCAGGCTGACACGGTTGGGGATGCAGTCCTCAGAGGTGTAGCCGGGAACCAGCAGGTACTCGCTGAAGGTATGGCTGGGTTCGGGATAATAATAGGCCATTGGTAGTTCCTCCTGTAATTTTTTTTGAGATGTATCGTTATTTTTTTAATTTACTCTTGGAAATTGACAATTGAAAATTGACAGTTGACAATTGTGGTATCCCCTTCGGGGATAGAATTAAAAATATTGAAATTGTCCCGAAGGGACTCCTTAATTGTCAATTGTCCATTGTCAATTGTCAATTTAATGGATGTCTCCATGATCCAGCAGATCCACAACTGCCTTTCCTCTGGGGTTTAAGTCCCGGAAGTTGCCCATGACCTGACTGACGGGGTACACCACGCCGAAGGTTTTGGGGTAGTGGGCAATGATCTGATTCAGGGCGGAGACCTGCACCTTGTTCACCACGCAGATCAGCATATTCTTCTCCTCGCCGGAGTACATCCCCCGGGCGGGGATCAGGGTGGTGGTATGACCCAGATGGGCGATGATCTGACGGGAGATCTCCTGGGGGTACTCGGTGATGATCTCAAAGCAGATGGCCTCCCGGCCGCTGCGCATGGCCCGCTCCACCACCGTGGAGGAGGTGAAGCAGTAGATGATGCACAGAATCACCGGCTCCATCTTGAAGTTATATACGAAATAGCTGCCCACAGCCACGATGACATTGAGGACGAAAATCAGGCCGTAGACGCTCTGCTGGGGGTGCTTCACATGGATCAGGGCTGCCACAAAATCCGTTCCGCCGGAGTAAGCCCCGGCCTTGGACAGGATAGACATAATAAAGCCCATGATGATACCTGCTGCCAGAGGCCCCAGAATGGTGCTGGTGCCGTTGTCTGTGGAATAGGCGAAGGCAGAAAGATCCACATGGTCCAAAATCAGAAGTCCCAGAGAAAAGGTGACCACATACACCATGCTCCGCAGAGCAATGGGCTTGCTCACTTTGAAATACACCAGCACAGCCAGCGGAATATTGATGATCAGGCTGAGGTAGCCCACCCGAAAGCCGGTGATATGCTGCACCATGGTGCAGATACCGTTGAGACCCGAGGGGGCAAACTGGTTGGGAAACACAAACAGCTCATAGTTCACCGCACCCAGCAGTGCAGCTGCCGCAACGGTGAGATAGGTCAGAACTTTTCGCAAGGAACTCATAGGAATTCTCCCGAAGAAGAGAGTATTTTTCCCGGAAACTGCTTTTCCGGCATTGTATTAGGAATCAGTATACCATAGCTTTTGCAAAGGGTCAAGACGGAAAATCATTTCGGCGCTGCCGAAATGATAATTGATAATTGATAATTGATAATTGAAAATTTTTGAATTTTGATTCCATCAAAGATCCGTCCCGAAGGGACACCTCAGCTGTCAACTGTCAACTGTCAATTGTCAATTTCCCACCTGCTCTGGCAGGTGGGAAAAAAATCGGTTTTTCCACAGATTTGTAATTTATAACCAACAAAAATCACTTGTATTTTTTAGTAAATTGTGATAAAATTTAGGTTGAGAGTATAGGCTCAAAAAAGGGTTTTTCTTTTTTGAACAGCCAAGCAGAACCAGTAGAAAGGAGACACGGTGAATGTATTCTTCTGCCTATGTCTGGGCGAAAGTATTAAGCCATATGGAAGAGCGTCTGGGTTCCGTAACCCTGTCCGCCTGCTTTGACGACGCGGAGGTGGTGGAGCTGAATGAGGACAATCTGATCCTCTATTCCCCCTCGGATTTCCGCCGGGATATCATCCAGCGCCGCTACACAGGCTATATTCAGGACGCCCTGAAGGAGATTTTCAACTCCGATGCCAAGCTGCTGGTGTTGGGGGATGAGGAGCTGAACGCCCGGAAGACCCGGGGCAAGACCCCCCACTCCATGGACTTCAATCCCCAGTTTACCTTCGACAATTTTGTGGTAGGCCCCTCCAACCGATTTGCCCACTCTGCTGCCATTGCGGTTTCCAAAACCCCGGGGCAGGTTTACAATCCCCTGTTCATCTACGGCCCTCCCGGTGTGGGCAAGACCCATCTGCTGTACGCCATCGCCAACGGCATCCGCAAGCAGAACCCCTCCGCCAACATTGTCTACATCAAGGGCGACCAGTTCACCAACGAGCTGATTGCTGCCATCCAGAGCGGCAAAAACATCGAATTCCGGAGCAAATACCGGGAAGCCGACCTGTTTCTGGTGGACGATATCCAGTTCATCGCCGGTAAGGAATCCACCCAGGAGGAATTTTTCCATACCTTCAACAAGCTCTACGAGGAGCACAAGCAGATCGTCCTCACCTCCGACCGGAAGCCCGACGATATGCTGACTCTGGAGGATCGGCTGCGCAGCCGGTTCCTGTGGGGCTTGACGGCGGACATCAACCCCCCGGACTACGAAACCCGGGTGGCCATTCTGAAAAACAAGGCCCAGCAGCTGGGACTTTCTCTGGACGACGATGTGTGCAACTACATCGCCATCAACATCACCAACAATGTCCGGCAGATTGAGGGCACCGTGAAGAAGATTCTGGCCTACCGGGATCTCAACAATATGCCCCTGGATCTGCCCAACATCTCCCGGGCCATTGACGATATGTTCAAGAGCGAGGGCAACGCCCTGCCCACCCCCAGCCTGATCATCAGTCAGGTCTGCAAGTTCTACAATGTGGACGAGGCCATCCTGCGCAGTACCAAAAAGAGCAAGGGCGTAGCCGAGCCCCGGCAGATTGCCATGTATCTCATCCGCAAGCTCACCAACCTGAGCCTGCCGGACATCGGCCGGGAATTCGCCCGGGATCACACCACCGTCATCTACGCCGTGGACAAGATCACCAACGCCCTGAAAAACGGAGACACCAACCTGCAAAACAACATCCGGGACATCACCGCCAATATCAATAGCTGTCTCTAGCCGGGAAGCCCCGGCTGGCTCCTACGAGAGGGAACTCTGGTGGGAATCGTTACATCCTTTGGGCTCGCCCGGTTCGTTCCTGCCTCAGTAGTCTACCCTGTCATTGCGAGCCATCCGAAGGATGGCGTGGCAATCCGTTCTTCTAATTTTCAATTGTCAATTTCCTAACAGGGTTTGTGGAATGTGGAAAGATAAGCTGTGGAAAAGTGATGCGCAAAATTTTCTCCCCAACGCCTGTGGAAAAGCTCTTACTTATCCACACAGGGGCTGTGGATGAATTTGTGTTGGCAGCGCCTGCCTTTTCCCACTTATCCACATAACTTTTTCCTAATGCTGCTGTTACTGCCTTTCACTTATGATATATAAATATATCTTTTATCTTTAACAAGAAAGGATGACCACCATGCGTTTTACCTGTGAAAAAAACCTGCTGGTTCAGGGTCTGAACATTGCAGGCCGCACTGTGGCCCAGAAAAGCAATCTGTCTGTGATCGAGGGTATCCTCTGCATTGCGGGCAACGGTCTGAGCCTCACCGGCTATAATATGGAAACCGCCATCACCTATGACATCGAGGCCGAGGTCCCCGATCCCGGCCGGTGCATTCTCCCGGCACGGCTCTTCGGGGATATCATCCGCCGTCTGCCGGAGGGGCCTGTCACCGTGGTGGTGGACGAGAGCTATAAGGTATCCATCCGCTCCGGCTATGCCTCCTTTACCATCTCCGCGGAAACCGCAGAGGACTACCCCAAGCTGCCGGATGTCAACGACGGCCGTCCGGTGCTGATCCCTCAGGGACAGCTGAAAAACCTGATCTCCGGCACCATTTTTGCCGTGGCGGAGAATCAGGGCAGACCCATTCACACCGGCGTCAAGTTCGAAGTCACCGGGGATTCCATCACCACCATCGCCGTGGACGGATTCCGTCTGGCCCGGCGCACCTTCCACCCGGAGGAGGACACCGGCAGAACCATGGAATTTGTGGTGCCTGCCCCCGCCCTGAAGGAAGTAGAGAAGATTCTCACCGACAGCGAGGAAAATGCCTCCTTCACTCTTGGCCCCAAGCACATTCTGTTTCAGGTGGGCAGCGCCACGGTGGTGTGCCGCCTGCTGGAGGGTGAGTTCCTGGACTGGCGGAAGGTGGTGCCCACCAACTGCCCGGTGAAGCTGGTGGCAGCGGTCTGTGACCTTGCTTCCTCTGTGGAGCGTGTGGGTCTGATTGTTTCGGAGAAGTACAAAAGCCCTGTTCGCTGCGTCTTTGGCAATCAGGAGCTTCTGATGCGCACCAGCACCACCATCGGCGCAGCCGAGGACAAGTGCGCCATCGCCGGAGACGGCAAGGAGCTGGAAATCGGCTTCAATGTCCGCTACCTTGCCGATGCCCTGAAGGCCATCCCCACCGAGGAGGTCACCCTGGAGCTGACCAACGGCCTGAGCCCCATTGTCATGACCCCAGCAGACGACAAAGAGGACTTTGCCTATATGGTGCTCCCCGTTCGGATCAAGAGCTAGGCTGGATAATAATGAACAATTGACAATGAACAATGGACAATTGACAATTATGGTGTCCCTTCGGGACGATTTAAAATTCATCCCCGAAGGGGATACCGCAATTGTCAACTTTCAATTGTCAATTGTCAATTCTCGAAGTATGAGAGGTAAACCATGAAAGTAGTGGTCAAGAAAAAAGACAGCATCATTCCCGTATGGATTCATACGGAATTCATCAAGCTGCAGGATGCTTTGAAATTTGCCAATGTGGTCTATTCCGGCGGCGAGGCCAAGGCCATGATTCAGGATGGGCTGGTTTCGGTCAACGGTGAGGTGTGCACCATGCGGGGCAAAAAGCTGCACCCCGGGGATACCTTCACCTTCCAGAACCAGACCTACCGCATTGCCACCCATGAAGCTGAATGAGCTGCAGCTGCGTTCCTTCCGCAACTATGGAGAGCTGGCGCTGGACTTTGACCCGGGGGTAAACCTGATCATCGGGGACAACGCCCAGGGCAAGACAAATCTGCTGGAGGCCATTGCCTTTCTGGGCAGCGGCAGGAGCTTTCGCGCCCAGAAAACCAAGGAAATGGTGCTCTTTGGGGAGGAATTCGCGGAAATCGCCGGAAAGGTGGATTCCCAGAACCGGCAGCAGAGTTTGCGCTGGCTGCTGTTTTCCGGCAGCCGCCCCCGGCAGCTGTGGCTCAACGGGGTGAAGCAGAAAACCGCCGGAAATCTTTCCGGGGTGCTGCCCACGGTATTGTTCTGCCCGGAGGATCTGATGGTTTTGAAGGCCGGGGCCAGCCAGCGGCGGCGGATGGGGGACTATGTGTTATGTCAACTTAGGCCTAATTATGATGCCGCACTGACGGAGTATAACCGGATTCTGGATCAGAAAAACCGGATTCTGAAGGATCACTTTGAAAATCCCGGTGTGCTGGAAATTCTGCCGGAGTACAACACCCGGCTGTGTCAGGTGGGTGCGCTGCTGATTTCCTACCGCGCCAGATTCTATGACAGTCTGGGCAAGGCCGCGGCGGTGTATCACAACCAGTTTTCCGGGGGAAACGAGGAATTCCGGCTGGAATACACCACGGTTTCCAGCGTTTCCGACCCCTTCGCCCCGGTTTCCAAGCTGACGGAGGATTTGCAGGAGCATTTAAGCCGCCATTATCGGGCGGAGCTGGAAACCGCCCAGTGTCTCACCGGCCCCCACAAGGATGACTTTACCGTCACCCTCTCCGGCATCGATTTGAAGGCCTACGGCTCTCAGGGTCAGACCCGGACGGCAGCCATCAGCCTGAAGCTGGCGCAGCGGGAGCTGATGGGCAGAGAGTGGGGCGAGGAGCCGGTGCTGCTTCTGGACGATGTTCTGTCCGAGCTGGACCCCGGGCGGCAGGATTTCGTGCTGAACCAAATCGTCTCCGGGCAGGTGTTCATCACCTGCTGTGAACCGGGACGGTTTACGAAAATGGGAAAGACCATTGAAATACAAAAGGGAAAAGCCCTTTTCAATTGACAATTGACAATGGAAAATTGACAATTCAGAAATCCTCTGCGGTCAATGACCGAACTATTTTTAATCGTCCCGAAGGGACACCAAAATTGTCAATTGTCAATTATCAATTGTCAATTCACGATAGCACATTTTTAAAAACTTATCGACAATATAAAGCATAGAAGCAATGTTTCCAAAACGCGTATGGGAGGACAAATATGTCTGACGAAACTAAGGTAACACAGGAATACGGCGGCTCTCAGATTCAGGTGCTGGAGGGTCTGGAGGCGGTGCGCAAGCGCCCCGGTATGTATATCGGATCCACCTCCGCTTCCGGTCTGCACCATCTGGTGTATGAGATCGTGGACAATTCCATTGACGAGGCCCTGGCCGGCTACTGCAAACACATCACCGTCACCATCAACCCCGGCAACACCATCACCGTCACCGATGACGGCCGGGGTATCCCCGTGGACATCCAGCCCCAGACCGGAAAGCCTGCTCTGGAGGTTGTTTTCACGGTGCTCCATGCCGGCGGCAAGTTCGGCGGCGGAGGCTATAAGGTGTCCGGCGGTCTGCATGGCGTGGGCGCGTCTGTTGTCAACGCTCTGTCGGAGTGGCTGCAGGTTCAGGTTCACAAAAACGGCCTGATCTATGAGATGAAGTTCGCCCGGGGCGCCATCACCCAGGAGATGAAGGTGGTGGGCAAGACCGACAAGAACGGCACCCATGTCACCTTCAAGCCCGACCCGGAGATGTTCGATACGCTGGTGTACGACTATGAAATTCTCCACGAGCGGATGCGGGAGGAGGCCTTCCTCAACGCAGGCCTCACCATCACCATCACCGACGACCGGGAGGATGAAAAGCAGGTTTCCGAGACCATGTGCTACGAGGGTGGTATCCGGGAATTCGTCACCTTCTGCAACCGGAACAAGACCCCCATTCACAACGATGTGATCTATATGCAGGGCAGCAAGGGGGATGCCTCTGCGGAGATTTCCCTGCAATACAACGACGGCTACAATGAATTCATGCTGTCCTTTGCCAACGATGTCCGCACCCCCGAGGGTGGTATGCACGAAACCGGCTTCAAGACGGCTCTGACCCGGGTGCTCAACGCCTACGGTGTGAAAAACGGCATCATCAAGGGCGACGACAAGGTCTCCGGCGAGGACTGCCGGGAGGGTATCACCGCCATCATCTCCGTGAAGCTGACGGATGCTCAGTTTGAGGGTCAGACCAAGGCCAAGCTGGGCAACGCCTATATCCGGACCCTGGTGGACGGCATCGTCTCCGAGCAGCTGACCACCTATTTTGAGGAGCACCCCAGCACCGCTAAGCTGATTCTGGAAAAGGCCATGATGGCAAACCGGGCAAGAGAAGCCGCCCGGAAGGCCAGAGAATCCATCCGCCGGAAAACCGGTCTGGAATCCGGCCAGATGCCGGATAAGCTCCAGGACTGCAACGAGCGCAACCCCGAGCTGTGCGAAATCTACATCGTGGAGGGCGACTCCGCTGCCGGCTCTGCCATTCAGGGCAGAGACTCCCGGTTCCAGGCGATTCTTGCCATGTGGGGCAAGATGCTGAATGTGGAAAAGGCCAGAGCCGACAAAATCTACGGCAACGACAAGCTGTATCCCCTGATTGTGGCGCTGGGCGCGGGCATTGGCGAGGAATTCGACATCGAAAAGCTGCGCTACCACAAGGTTGTGATCATGTCCGATGCAGATGTGGACGGCGCGCACATCCGAACCCTGCTTCTGACCTTCTTCTTCCGGTATATGCGGCCTCTCATTGAGCACGGCTATGTCTACTCCGCCGTGCCGCCCCTGTACAAGCTGACCCGGGGCAAGAGCGTGAAGGTTGCCTATTCCGACGAGCAGCGGGATCAGATTTCCGCCCAGCTGCGCACCGACAATCCCAACGCCAAGGTGGACATCTCCCGGTTCAAAGGTCTGGGTGAGATGGATCCCCACGAGCTGTGGGAGACCACCATGGATCCGGAAAAGCGCACCCTGCGGCGGATCACTCTGGAGGATGCCCGGATGGCGGACGAGATTTTCACCGTCCTCATGGGCGAGCAGGTGGAGCCCCGGAAGGAATGGATTGAGCATAACGCACAGTACGCCGTAAATATAGATATTTAATTGACAATTTACAATTAACAATTGACAATTTTGGTATCCCCTTCGGGGATGAATTGAAAATTGTTGCGAAGCAACACCACAATTGTCAATTTTCAACTGTCAATTGTCAATTCTTCCCAACAGACCAATATGGAGGTGCTTTATGGCACACAATCGAAGCTATAAACCGGAGGATATCCGTTTCCCCGACCAGATCATCACCCACAGCGATCTGGTGAACGAAATGGAGAAATCCTACATTGAATACGCCATGTCCGTCATTGTGGGACGGGCACTGCCGGATGTCCGGGACGGCCTGAAGCCCGTTCACCGCCGCATCCTGTACACCATGTACGAAAGCGGCCTGACCTCCGACAAGCCTTTCAAAAAGTCGGCCACCTGCGTGGGCGATGTGCTGGGCCGGTATCATCCCCATGGCGACGGCTCTGTCTACGATGCCATGGTGCGTCTGGCACAGAATTTCTCCATGCGGTATATGCTGGTGGACGGCCACGGCAACTTCGGCTCCGTGGACGGCGACCCTGCCGCTGCCTACCGTTACACCGAGGCAAGACTGTCCAAAATCTCCAACGAAATGCTCCGGGACATCGACAAGGACACCGTCAACTGGGACCCCAACTTTGACGAGAGCCGGAAGGAGCCCAGAGTGCTGCCCAGCCGTTTCCCCAACCTGCTGGTGAACGGTTCCTCCGGCATCGCCGTGGGCATGGCTACCAACATTCCTCCCCACAATCTTCGGGAGGTCATCAACGCCTGTGTGGCTGTGCTGGATGACCCGGAATGCACCATGAGTGACCTGATGGAGCATATCTCCGGCCCCGACTTCCCCACCGGCGGCATCATCATGGGAAGAAGCGGCATCCGCGCAGCCTACGCCACCGGCCGGGGCAAGGTCATTGTCCGGGCACGGACGGAATTCGAGGAATTCGGCAAGGACAGAGTTCGGATCATCGTCACGGAGCTGCCCTATCAGGTGAACAAGCGCCAGCTCATCAAGGCCATTGCCGAGCAGGTGAAGGACAAGCGGCTGGATGGCATCTCCGACCTCCGGGACGAGACCGACCGCAACGGTATGCGGATGGTCATTGAGCTGAAAAAGGATGCCAACCCCCAGGTGGTGCTGAATAACCTGTTCAAGCAGACCGCTTTGCAGAGCAGCTTCGGCATTATCATGCTGGCTCTGGTGAACGACCAAAAGCAGCCCAAGATCTTAAGTCTGCGGCAGATTCTGGATGAGTACCTTGCCCATCAGCAGGAGGTTCTGACCCGGCGCACCCGGTATGATCTGCGGAAGGCTCAGGAGCGGGCACACCTGTTGGAGGGTCTGCTGATTGCCCAGGACAACATCGACGAGGTCATCCACATCATCCGCACCGCCTATGACGATGCCAAGCAGAAGCTGATGGAGAGATTTAGTCTGGATGAGATTCAGGCGCAGGCCATTCTGGATATGCGGCTGAAGGCATTGCAGGGACTGGATCGGGAGAAGCTGCAGAACGAGTACAACGAGCTGATGGAGCGGATCCGCTATTACGAAGAGTTGCTGGCTGACCCCGAGAAGATGCGCAAGGTTCTCCGGGAGGAGCTGATTGAGATTCGGGACAAGTTCGGCGACGACAGAAAGACGGAGATTCAGGAGATCGAGGACGAGATCGACATCGAAGACCTCATCGAGGAGGAGACCTGCGTCTTTACCCTGAGCAACGAGGGCTACATCAAGCGGATGCCGGTGGACACCTACCGCACCCAGAGCCGGGGCGGCCGGGGTGTTAACGCCCAGAATCTGAAGGAGGAGGACTATGTCAAGTCCCTGAATGTGGCCTCCACCCATGACCACATTCTGTTCTTCACCGACAACGGCAAGGTGCACCACCGGAAGGGCTACCAGATTCCCGAGGCAGGCCGCACCGCCCGGGGCACCGCCATCATCAATGTTCTGCCCCTGGACCCCGGAGAGAAGGTCACCGCCATGGTGATTACCAGAGAATTTGACGACAAGGAATTCCTTGTCATGGCAACCCGGTTTGGCACCGTGAAGCGGATTCCCTTTATCTCCCTGAAAACCAACCGCAAGGGCGGCATCCGGGCAATTACGCTGGAGGAAGGCGATCACCTCATCAATGTGATCCGCACAAATGGCGACGACAATATCGTTCTGGCCACCGCCAAGGGCATGGCCATCTGCTTCAACGAGAACGATGTCCGTCCCATGGGCAGAGATGCTGCCGGTGTCCGGGGCATTTCCCTCAGCGCCGACGATTTTGTGGTGGGCGCGGAAAAGGCCGAGGAGGGCAAGACCCTGCTGACAGTGACGGTGAATGGCTTCGGCAAGCGCACCGAGCTGGCGGAATATCTGCGCACCGGCCCCAATGGGGAGAAGGTGGCACAGAGCCGGGGCGGCAAGGGTCTCAAGAACTACAACATCACCTCCAAGACCGGCGATGTGGCTGCCTGCCGGGTGGTCAGCGAGAATGACGATGTAATGCTGATTGAAAACGGCGGCGTCATCATCCGGATTCCTGCCTCCTCCATCAATGTCTACAAGCGGGATGTGCAGGGCGTGATTGTCATGCGCATCGAGGAGGGCAATCAGGTTGTGTCCCTGGAGCGTGTGGAAGCCATTGAGGATGAAGCCGAGTAAATGAAAATCGTCACTCTGTATACCGACGGCGCCTGCTCCGGCAACCCCGGCCCCGGGGGCTGGGGGGCTATTCTGGAATACAACGGCGCAGAAAAGGAGCTTTCCGGCGGCGAGGAAAACACCACCAACAACCGCATGGAGCTCACCGCCGTGATCCGGGGCTTGCAAGCCCTGAAGGAGCCATGCATTGTGGAGCTGTATTCCGACAGCAAATATGTCATCGATGCTCTGGAAAAGGGCTGGGCATGGGGCTGGAAGAAGAAAAACTGGATCAAATCCGACAAAAAGCCTGCCCTGAATCCCGATTTATGGGAGGAGCTTCTGCGCCTGACCCAGCGGCATGAGGTGCATTACCACTGGGTGAAGGGTCACGCCGCCAATCCCAAAAACAACCGCTGCGATGAGCTGGCAGTTTCCCAGTGGAAGCGGCTGAAAGGTGAGAGGTAATGTATGTATCTATCCATCGGCAACGACATGGCTGTCCGGGACAGCTCCATCCTGGGGATTTTCGATCTGGACAACACCTCCACCTCCAAACGCACCCGGGATTTTCTGGAAAACGCGGAGAAGGAGGGACAGGTGGTTCCCTGTGACGATCTGCCCAAGTCCTTTGTCCTCACCAGTGAGTACGGCTTCACCCGGGTGCATCTGACGGCGCTTTCCCCGGCAACGCTGGAAAAAAGACTGAAGTAACAAAAAAAGAGAGTGCTGCGGCACTCTCTTTTTTAATTGACAATTGATAATTAACAATTTGCAGACGGACTGCCGCGGAACAGACCCAATCGTGTGTCATCCTGAGCGAAGCACGAAGTGCGTAGTCGAAGGATCTTCACACTTGGGGTTTGCTGTGCAGTGGGTCGATGCGAAGATCCTTCGACTCGCTTTCGCTCCCTCAGGATGACGGGGGAGAGAACGGATTGCGACGCCAGTCTGAGGACTGGCTCGCAATGACATACCGGACTACCACTGCAAAAACGAACCGGGCGAGCCCAAAGGATGTAACGATCACCACCAGGGCTAATTCTCGTAAGTGCCCGTCCGTGCATACGGACAGAACCGGGCGAGCAGCGGATGGAAAGAGTACTGCCAGACTTACCTCTCGTAGGTGCCTACCCGTGCATACGGGCTATTTGCCCATGGAGGATTTCTGGGCTTCCAGAACCGTGGAGGCGGCGATGGGACGGAAGATGCCGTAGGAATTGTATCGGGTGTCGTTGGTCTCCGCGATGAATACCAGACGAAGTTCCGGATCCTCCCCGGTGAACTGAGAGGCCATGGCTCCCACACTGGTGGCAGAGATGTTCTCCATGTAAAGCCGGCACCGTCCTTCAGGCAGGGGGAAGGCGGCATTGGTGGACTGGAAGGAAATGGTAAAGTTGTCGCTGCCGCAGTTTTCCACAATCTGCTGCGCCGCGGCTTGCAAAGCGGCCTCCTTGTCCCCGGTGTAGTAGATCTGATCCGTGTCCGGGAACCGGAAATCCGTCAGCACCACCTCGTCAAAGCCGGTGTTTTTCAGCTCGTTGACGATGGAGCAGATCCAGTTGATGGTAGTGGCGTTGGCAGGGTCCAGCCAGTAGCAGTTGCCGTTGTCCGGCCACAGACCCTTCCGGTTGACATGGTAGATGCCAGAGGACACATGGTTCAGGCCGTAATTGTAGTCCCGGAAGGCGGAGATTCTGGCGATGGTGTAAAAGCCCCGGGTGTTCAGATCCCGGATCATCTCATCCACCGAGGCCACGCTGACGCTGCCGGAGATCAGAGCGTCCGGCAGGGTGGAGCTGTAGTAGAAGGAGCCGTAGCCGCCCTTCATGTCGATGAGAATGGGGGTGCTGGACTTGATGGGTTCCAGAAGATTCCAGACCTCCCCCAGATTTTGCTGAAGATCGTCAATGTCGATGAAGTAGCCGTCCAGACGGGTCAGCTCGTTGCCCAGTGTCACGGAGTCGGCGCCTTCGTTGTAGTAAATGGTGATGCCGGTGTCGCCCACCGGGGGGCGCGCCACCTCGCCGATGACATCGTTGGCGGAAAAGCTGGTGTCCAGCTTGGCGCCGTTCCGGGTGAACACCACATAGCGTTCCAGAAACACCACGCTGCAAAACCAGGCAATGATAAACAGCAGAGCCAGCAGCGCCGCAATCAGTCCGGCAAACCGGAGCCGCCGCTGGGTGCGATAGGTCAGTCTCATAAGTTGCTCCTTTGCTTTTTGGGAATCATCTGTATCAGCTTGACGCAGCAGATGAAGAAATTGGAATTTGGCGATTCCAAAGGCCCCCTTGTGTAAAGGGGGCTGTCAGCAAAGCTGACTGGGGGATTGACAGCCCCTCCGGCAAAAATCAAAAGATTTTTGCCACCTCCCCTTACACAGGGGAGGCTTAGGGCTGCCTGACAAATTCCAATTTGCATCATAGCTGCGTTAAGCCGATTCGCAGGTCGGGAATCATTTCAATTGGCACACCACACAGCACCAGTCCTCTTCTTCCCGTACCTTCTTCACGGAAATTCCGCTGCTTCCCAGCGCGGAAACCACATCCGGCAGTCGGGAATCCAGAATTCCGGAGCAGATCAGCAGGCTTTCCCTGCTCAGAAAATCAGGCAGAACCGGGGCAAGGCTGATGATCACATCGGCTACGATGTTCACCAGCACCAGATCGTATTCTTTCGCGGATAGCTCCGCCATCAATTCCCTGTCCTCGGTGACATTGCCGGTGAGTGCGGTGAAGGCCGGGGCGGAAAAGCCGTTGTAGGCGGCGTTTTCCCGGGCGATGTCCTCCGCCTTGGGGTCGATGTCCATGCCGATGGCGCTTTCGGCACCCAGCCGCAGAGCGGTGAGGGAGAGAATGCCGCTGCCGCTGCCCAGATCCAAACAGCGAAAGCCGGGCTTTACTATTTTTTCCATCTCCTCCATCACCATCCGGGTGGAGGGGTGAGCCCCGGTGCCGAAGGTGAGGCCGGGATCCAGAATCACCGGCAGGCGGCCTTCATTTTGGTCTGCCAGCCAGTAGGGCAGGACGATGAGATGCTCACCGATGGGCTGAGGGGGATAGCTGTCCTTCCAGCTTTCCTCCCAGTTGGTATCCGGCAGCTCCGTGACGGTGATGGGCAGCTGCCTCTCCGCCGCCAGCGTTTCCAGCCGGGAAAGGTTTTCCCGGTCGGTATCCTCCAGATACAGCTTTACCCGGGAAAGCCCCTGAAGCTGCTTTTGCAGGTTTTCGTCTATATAGTCCCAGTATTCCCGGTTTTCCTCCAGAAAGGTTTCAAACTCCTGCTGATCCTCCACCACCAGGTCGGAAAAGCCCTGGGCGGTGAGAAGGGTCACCACAGAGTCGATGTTTTTCGGAGTGGTATCCAGCGTAATTTCCAGCCAAGCCATGGGAAAGCCTCCTGTACATTCAAATCCAAACTATATTGTACCAGACAAACACCGCAATGGCAACGAAAAAAGTCTTAAATTTTTGTGTCCTACTTCCTATTTGCAACAAATTGGTATATAATGTGGAAGAACAGGAAACCTTTTTTGAGCAGTGCTGCACAATGATAAATTGGGATTTGTGGGGATGCCCAAAGCCTCCCCTGTGTAAGGGGTTGTGCTCCGCGCAGCGAATCAAAATCTCCATGATTGCCAGTGGCAATCATACCAAAATGTATCAGGTGGCAAAAATCTATTGATTTTTGCCGGAGGGGTTGTCAATCCCCCAGTCAGCTTCGCTGACAGCCCCCTTTACACAAGGGGGCCTTTCCCTCGCCAAATTCCAATTTGCTCCACTGCTGTATTCCTTCCATAATCATTTTTTACCAAGGAGTATCCATGATTCACACCATTTCTCTTGCCCCGGGGGTTACCCTGCGGTGCTTCCCCGACAGCCGGTTCAAGCAGGGCTGCATCAGCTTTCAGATCATCCGCCCCATGAATTTGCAGGAGGCCGCCCAAAATGCCCTGATTCCCTCCGTTCTGCTCCGGGCTACCAGAAACCACCCGGATCTGCGCTCTATCACCCATAAGCTGGACGAGCTGTACGGCGCGGCCGTCAGCACCGTTGTTCGCCGGGTGGGGGACTACCAGACCACCGGCCTGTACTGCTCCTTTCTGGACGACCGCTTCACCCTGAGCGGGGACGAAATCCTGCGGCCTGTGCTGGAATTTCTCATGGAGCTGGTGCTGGATTCTCCCACGGAAAACGGGGGATTTCTCCCGGAAATCGTGGAAAGCGAGAAGAAAAATCTGATTTCCACCATTGAATCCCAGCGCAACGACAAACGGGTCTATGCCATGGATCAGCTGTTCAGGCTCATGTGCCGGGAGGACAGCTTTGGTCTGTCCCGTCTGGGGGAAAAGGAACAGGTGGCTGCCATCCAGCCGGTGGCTCTTTATGAACACCATCAGGAAATCCTGAAGCAGAGCCAGATCCACATCTTCTATGTGGGTCACGCCCAGCCGGAACAGGTGGCAGATATCCTGCGCCCAATGCTTGCCCGGATGGAGCGGAATCCTGTTGACCTTCCTCAGCAGACCCCCTTCCACACCTGCCCCGGGGAGAACAAAACCGAAACCATGGAGGTTTCTCAGGGCAAGCTGTGCATGGGCTTCACCAGTCCCATCACCAACCGGGATGAGGAATTTGCCGCCATGCAGGTGTTCAACACTCTCTATGGCTCCGGCATGACCAGCAAGCTGTTTATGCGAATCCGGGAGCAGCTGTCATTGTGCTACGGCATCGGCTCCGGCTTCTACGGCAGCAAGGGAATTCTGGCAGTCAGCGCCGGAATCGACTTTGACAAGGTGGATAAGACAAAGCAGGAGGTTCTGGCACTGCTGGAGGATTGCCGGCAGGGGAAAATCTCCACCGAGGAATTGGAGGCAGGCAGAGAGGCGGTTCTTTCCACCCTTCGGGCCACCCACGATTCCCCCGGTTCCATTGAAAACTACTATGCCACCGCCGCCCTCAGCGGTATGAAGATGACCCCGGCAGAGTATATGGCCGCTGTGGAGCAGGTGGGACTTTCCGATGTGGTGGCCTGCGCCAGAAGCCTATGCCTGCACTCCACCTATTTCCTGAAAGGAGCCACGGAATGAACGCCTTGTACTATCCCAAGCTGGATGAAACCGTCTGCCGGGAAACTCTGGAAAACGGTCTGACGGTGGCAGTGGTGCCCCGGAAGGGCTTCACCAAAAGTCTTGCCTACTTTGTCACGGATTACGGCGCTATCCACAAAGATTATTGCTTCGGTGGAGAAACTTACCATGCCCCGGCTGGGGTTGCCCATTATCTGGAGCATAAGCTCTTTGATATGCCGGGGGATCGGGATGTCAGCGCGGAATTTGCCGCCATGGGCGCCATGACCAACGCCTTCACCAGCTATGACATGACCGCCTACTATTTTTCCACCACCGAGCACTTCCCGGAGTGCCTGCGGCTGCTGCTGGAATTTGTCTCCACCCCCTACTTTACTCAGCAGAGCGTGGAGAAAGAGCAGGGCATCATCGATCAGGAGATCGACATGAATCTGGATGCCCCGGACAGCGTGATTTTTGAAAATCTGGTCACCTCCCTGTACGAAACCCATCCCATCCGGGTGCCCATTCTGGGCAGCCACCAAAGCATCCGGGAAATCACCCCGGAGGTGCTGTATTCCTGCCACCGCGCCTTCTACACCCCCGGAAATATGCTGCTGTGCGTCATCGGGGATGTGGATGCGGAGGAAGTGAAGCAAATTGCTTTGGAAGTTCTGGGCACCGAAAAGCGGGAGGTGGGGCAGAAGCTGCCCATTGCCGAGGAAGCCCTAACCACCCCCGAAAAAGAGGCTCGCTGCAAAATGGAAGTGGCCATGCCCATGTTCAACCTGGCCTTCAAGTGCCCGGCGGTGGGAAAAGGGGAGGAGGCCATCCGGCAGGAGATGATTGCGGATCTGGCGGCGGAGGCTCTGTTCGGGGAATCCTCCCAGCTGTATCTGGAGCTGTATCAGGAGGGCATCATCGACACCTCCTTCGGCGGCGGCTTTGAGACCATCGACGGCTGCGCCATGCTGCTGTGCTCCGGGGACAGTAATAAGCCCGAGGTAATCCGGGAGCGGCTCATCTGGCAGGCAGAAATTTTGGGCCGGGAGGGAATCGGCGAGGAGGACTTTTTGCGGATGAAGCGCAGTGCCTTCGGCAGACGGGTGAGGGGGCTGGACAGCTTCGACTCCACCTGCTTCCGGATCTGCGCCTACCACTTCGGGGGCTTTGACTACTTCCGGTTCCCCGAGGTCTATGAGACCATCTCCAGGGAAGAAATTCAGGACTTCCTGAAAAATTATGTAAACTATGAAAACAGTTCCCTTTCGGTGATCGACCCTGTGGAACAGGAGGCTGTGTAAATGGTATCGGCTCAGTATTCCGTAATCTCCTTCCCCTCGCTGGGAATCTCTGTAAATCCCCCCAGAAGCATTTCTCTGGGTCCCCTGAACATCTATTTTTACGGCATTATTATTGCCTGCGGACTGGTTCTGGCGGTACTTTACTGCATGAACCGTAGCAAAGAGTTCGGAATCCAGGAGGATGACATTCTGGACGGCGTCCTCTGGGTCACCCCCTTTGCCATCTGCTGCGCCCGGGCGTACTACTGCATTTTCGCATGGCATGAGTACGCTGCCGACCCCATTTCCGTGCTGTATATCTGGAACGGCGGCCTTGCCATCTACGGCGGCGTCATCGGTGCGCTGATTGGTGTTTCAGTATTATGTAAACTTAAAAAAATCAAACTCCCCGCCATGCTGGATCTGGTGCTGCTGGGCTTTCTCATCGGCCAGTCCATCGGCCGCTGGGGCAACTTCATGAACCGGGAGGCCTTCGGCGCCCCCACGGACAGCTTCCTCCGCATGGGTCTGTACAATACCCTCACCGGGCAGACGGAATACTACCACCCCACCTTCCTGTATGAATCGGTGTGGAATCTGTGCGGCTTCGTGCTGCTGCACTTCCTGTCCAAGCGCAGAAAATACGACGGGCAGATTGCCCTGTGCTATGCTGCCTGGTACGGTCTGGGTCGGTGCATCATCGAGGGACTGCGGATGGACAGCCTGTACTGGGGCTCCTTCCGGGTCAGCCAGGTGCTGGCAGGCATCAGCTGTGTAACCGCCGTAATCGTGCTGATCTGGCAGCACTTCCGGGAGCATCCGAAAGAGAAGCTCTGGGTCAATCGATAAAGAGGATTAATTGAGTTAGGAGTTAGGAATTAGGAGTTAGGAGTTAGGAGTTATGGTATCCCCTACGGGGATGAAAAAATAACATCAAATGTTTCATTGCTCTCGTAGGGGCGGCCATTGGCCGCCCGAACCGGGAAGTTCTGCATCAAGGGTTGTGGGCGGCCAATGGCCGCCCCTACGAAAGAAATGGAAGAATTTTGATCACTCCTAACTCCGCTAAAAAACGCTGTCATTGCGAAGGTTTCTTTCACAATGACAGCGATTTTTTATTCCGCGCTGAACAGCACCCGGTCGCTGCTCATGCCCTGTTGGTGGAAGGCTCTCAGAAGATCCTCCGGGGTGGTCTGGGCACGCTCTGGGCCGGACAGCTCCAGCACGATTTTTCCGTCCTTCATCATCAGGGTCCGGTTGCCCAGATTCAGGGCGGAGGGAATGTTGTGGGTGATCATCATGCAGGTGATGTGGTTTTCCTCCACAATGGACTGGGTCAGCTTCAGCACCTTTTCCGCGGTGGCAGGGTCCAGCGCGGCGGTGTGCTCATCCAGCAGCAGCAGCTTGGGGGTCACCAGCGTAGCCATCAGCAAGGTCAGGGCCTGCCGCTGCCCGCCGGAAAGAAGGCCTACAGGGTGATCCATCCGATCCTCCAGCCCCAGCTCCAGCTGGGCAAGACGATCCCGGAACTCCCGGCGATCCCGGGCGGAGATCATGGAGAAGGGGGAATGCTGACCCGATGCCCGGAGGTAGGCCAGTGCCAGATTTTCCTCGATGGTCATGTTGGGGGCGGTGCCCTTCAGGGGATCCTGAAAGAGCCTGCCGATGTATTTGCTGCGCTTGTAGTCCGGCAGCTTTGTGATATCCGCACCGTCCAGCACCACGCTTCCCTGATCCGGCAGGAAGGAACCGGCGATGGCCCCAAAAAGGGTGGATTTTCCCGCGCCGTTGGAGCCCAGAATGGTGACGAAATCCCCCGGGTTCAGGTGCAGATTCACCCCGTCCAGAGCCACCTTTTCGTTGACGGTGCCGGGGGCAAAGGTTTTGCGAAGATTGGATAAGGTAAGCATCAGGCTGCTCCTTTCTTCCGGGTGTCCTTCACCGCAGGCAGGCCGATGGCCAGCGCCACGATGATTGCGGAAATCAGCTTCAGGCACTCGCTGGGCAGATCCATCCGCAGGGCAATGGCGATGATGAAGCGGTAGAGGATGCTGCCAAGCAGCGCCCCCAGAACCTTCATCCACAGCTTCCCCTTGGGCATCAGGGTTTCCCCGATGATGAGAGAGGCCAGACCGATGATCACCATGCCGGTGCCCAGATTGATATCCGCGGTTTTCTGGTACTGCGCCAGAATGCCGCCGCTGAGGGCGGTGAAGGAATTGGAGAGGCACAGCCCCACGGTGACCGTAAAGGCGGTGTTGATGGAGGAGGCGCGAACCATATCCGGGTTATCTCCCGTGGCTCGGATGGAAAGCCCCAGCCGGGTTTTCAGGAACAGGGTTAGTCCCACCCCAGCCAGCGCGGTGATGCAGAAGGCAGGAATCAGACGGTAGAGCAGCCCCAGTGAGGGTCTGACCATGGTAAACAGAGTCTGCACTTTCAGCATATTCACATTGGAGGAAAAGCCCATCACTGCCAGATTCACGGTATAAAGTCCGGTGTTGGTGATGATACCTGCCAGAATGGAGGGGATTTTCAGCTTCGTCTGCAGCATGGCGGTGACGGAACCGGCGCAGGCGCCGGCCATCATGGCCAGAACCAGACCCAAAATTGGGTGCCCGGCTACCGTGGCAGTGGCCGACACGGCGCAGCCCAGGGTGAAGGCACCGTCGGTGGTCATATCCGCGATGTTCAGCACCCGGAAGCTGAGAAACAGAGCCATGGCAACCAGCGCGTAAATGCACCCCAGCTCCAGCGCGCTGAAAAGAACGGTGGTGGAAAACATATCCTGTACTCCTTACAAAATGGATTGTGCCTGGCAGCTTGAGCCAGCGAAACGAGAAATTGGAATTTGGCGATCTAAAGGCCCCCTTGTGTAAAGGGGGCTGTCAGCGCAGCTGACTGGGGGATTGACATTTGTCAGGACAACCCCTCCGGCAAAAATCAATAGATTTTTGCCACCTGATACATTTTGGTATGATTGCCACTGGCAATCATGGAGATTTTGATTCGCTGCGCGGAGCACAACCCCTTACACAGGGGAGGCTTTGGGCACCCCCGCAAATTCCAATTTATCTAGAAAAGCCGACAGGCAGAAAACGGAGGATCCAGCCGGTGATTTCTCACCGGCTGGTTTTCTTTACTGAACCTCGACAACGGTGTTTGCCATATCAGAGAAGGGGGCGTAGTCCACGCCAACCTTCTGGGCAGTGGCAGTATTGACGGTGATGATGCCGCCGTCCATCACCACGAAATCGGTGGGAACCTTGCCGCCGGTGAGAACATCCACAGTCATCTGAGCCACCTTCTGCCCCAGCTCGGTGTAGTTGACACCGCAGGTGGTGAAGGCGCCTGCCTGCACGAAGGAATCCGCACCGGTGTAGTGGGGGATGCCTGCCTCATTCAGAATCTCGGCCACAGCGGCCTCGGCGGTCATTACCACATTGTCGGTGGGGGTGAACACGGCATCCACCCGACCCACCATGGCGTTGGCGGCGGTGACGATTTCATCGGTGCTGTTGCCGGTCTTTTCCAGATAGGCAATGCCCTTGCCATCCAGATAGGCCTTTGCCTCAGCGATGGGGGCGGCGGAGTTGGGCTCGCTGCTGGAATACAGCAGACCCACGGTCTTGACTTCGGGCTGGACAGCCAGCATCATATCCAGAATGAAGGGGGTATTCAGGGCATCGGACACACCGCTGACGGTGGGGATTCCGGTGAGACCGGCAGCCTCGGGGTCGGAGACGGCGGCATAGATAATGGGAATTTCCGTGCCCTCGGCGGCGGTGACCATGCACTGGGCAGCCAGGGTAGCCACGGGAATGATGGCGTCATAGCCGTCGGAAACCGCCTGAGCACCGATCTGGTTCAGGGCAGTCTGGTCGCCCTGACCGTTGAACTTTTCCACAACCATGCCAACGCCCTTTGCCTCGGCCTGAGCCTTCAGCTCGGCCATGACGGCGGCGGAGATTTCATCCAGAGAGGCGTGCTCCACCTGCTGAACCACGGCAACCTTGAAATTTTTCTCAAATCCTGTGGGGGTAGTGCTCTGCTCCTTGCCGCAGCCGGCGAAGCAGGAGAGAATCAGAACGCAGGAAATAACAACACGAATCAGCTTTTTCATAATAATTTCTCCTTTTTTGATGGTATGATTTTGCTTCGGGATCTGTTACGGATACCATCGTTTTCCCGGCAGTTTTTTCATGTTTTTTCCTCCTGAATACAAAAATGTCCTTGCTCCCCCAATGGGGAACAAGGACAGATAATTCTGCGGTGCCACCTTGTTTGTCGGAAATATCCGACCGCTCTGCCCGGTGCCAACACACCGGCTGCCCGTTAACGCTGGCAATGCGTCAGAAGATACTGAAGGAACTTCCTCGTTCTCCCTGCCCTCGGCGGCCCATTTGCTGCTCCGCTTTTCGCTCCCCTCTCAGCTCTGGGGAACTCTCTGTGGATGCGCCTGCAGCTTTACTTCCGCGTCTTTGGTTTCCTTTTTAAGTTATGCCTATTAAACACCAAAAGTGTCTTTTTGTCAAGTACTTTTTTTCATACCAGACGGACAAGTTTTTTGAATTGACAGTTGCGGTGTCCTTACGGGACGATTGAAGAAGGGATTCCATAATTGTCAATTGTCAATTCTCAATTGTCAATTCACCTTAGTATTCCCGAATGACGGCCTTCACCAGCCCCACGATTTCGGCGTGGGCACCGTTGATGGGGCTGTAGTTGTCGTTTTCCGGCATCAGCCAGACCTGACCGTCCCTGCGGCGCAGCCGCTTGACGGTGGCCTCATCCTCAATCCGGGCTACCACAATCTGACCGTCGTCCGCGGTGGGCTGGGGGCGGACAACCACCTTGTCCCCGTCGAAGATTCCGGCTTTGATCATGCTGTCCCCCCGAACCCGGAGGCAGAAGCAGGAGGTATCGTGCCAGGGTATGGTGCCCTCCTGATTTTCCACCGCCAGAATGGGCATACCGGCGGTGACCACACCCACAATGGGAATCTGCCCGGGACGGGCGCCGGTGACCAGAGAGCGCTTGTGACCCTTGGAGCACTGCCCCAGCAGACCCTTCTCCTGCAACGCCTGCAAATGATAGCTGACGGAGGCGGTGGAGCGCAGACCCACTGCCGCGCCGATCTCCCGAACGGAGGGGGAATAGCCGTTTTCCTGTATGAAGGTGTTGACAAATTTCACGATCTGATCCGCCTTGTCGCTGGTTCTGGGCATGGAAATTCCTCCGTTTCTAAAAGCTATGGCCGGGGGTGATTTTGTGAAAGCCGTTGGGGTGAGAGTAGACGATTTAACAAATTGACAATTGAAAATTGAAAATTGACAATTATGGTGTCCCTTCGGGACGATTGAAAATGATATCTGTTGATTTCAGTTGCTTTTTTTTATTCATCCCGAAGGAATTCCCCAATTGTCCATTGTCAACTGTCAATTGTCAATTCGGCGAAGCCGTTAATATTTGCCAGTCTGTTGACCGGAGCTGAGAACGATATTATCCAGCAATTGTATTATAGCACATTTGTCCGAAAAAGAAAAGAAAAAGTTTTCCCATTTTTCCCGATCTTGCATACAATGGGGCAAAGGAGGGATGCTATGGACACCCAGAAACGGGTTTGGAACCGGGTGAAGGCTCCTATGGAGCCTGTGAACTCCGGCCTGGTTTCGCCCCTGTGGCAGGATGCCAGAAGCCGGGCAGAATTTTACCGCCAGCAGATGAAGAACGGCTCTGCTGCCCGTCAAAAATTGTTTACGGAGCTTTATAACCGGGAAACTGCCATCTGCCGCAGTCTTGCGGGAATTCAGCTTCTGCGCACCGGAAAGCCCATTCGCCAGACCCAGCCGGTGGCTGTCCCGGGGGACGGCCTGAAACGGTGCTATTACGCCACCTCCCGGTTTTTATCGGAGGTCACTGCCCGGTCGCTGGAGGCGGAATTCGGCACGGTGTACCGGGAGCTGGCCAATTTGGCCACGGCTCAGCTGCTGGATCTGACCCAGGCGGCAGGAACTACATAAAATTTTCCCCAGCTTCGTTGCGAGGCTGGGGAGAAAAATTCAGAATGGGGATTGGGGAAAGCAGTATTTAATTGACAATTGACAATGGAAAATTGACAATGAAGGAATCCCTTTGGGATGAAATGAAAAAGAAATTCCATCTGAAAACTACAGGAATTTTTTTAAAATCGTCCCGAAGGGACACCACAATTGTCAACTGTCAATTGTCAATTGTCAATTCACTAAAGTCCGCTTTACCACTTTTCCAGATCGGGGTAGAGATATTTGGAGATATGGTTGAAGTAGTAGTAATCCTGAACGGATTTGGAGTAGGTGATTTTATTGTCCACCAATGCGCAGATCCGCTCAATATAGCCATCCTCCACGGTGACGCCGTCTCTGGGGGTGAAGACCTTTGTCTTGAAATCATAGGTGCCCTTGTCGGTGCGCCAGCTGTGATCCGGCCACAGCACCAGCGGCTCCGTATCGGAGAACACATCCCGACCCACAATCAAACGGGAATCGTAGTTGACCCCAAAGAGATTGCACAGGGTGGGCAGAATATCCAGAGAGTACACCGGAGTGGTGACTTCCAGATCCATGTCCTCGATGCAGCCGCTCCAGATAATCAGGGCGTTGTGATCCCGGGTGAATTTGTCGTAATCCTCCACGCCGTACAGCTCTGCCAGATGATCCCGGGTGTTCTTCCAGGTGCTGCTGCGTTCCAGACCGTAGGGATAGTGGTCGGTGGCTAGGGCGATGACGGTATCGTCTGCAATGCCTGCCTCCTCCAGCTGACGAATCAGGGATTCCATGGCGTATTCCAGCTCCAGATTGGCGGCCAGATACGCCTTGACGGTGTCGGAATGGTTCACATTCTGCACCTTGTCCCAGTTTTTCCGGGTCATGGCGTTTTCCGTTTGGGAGTACAGGCAGTGACCGCTGACGGTCATGTAGTAGATGTTGAAGGGTTGATGATCAATGTATTTGGGAACGGTGACATCGATCATCTCCAGATCGCTCTCCGGCCAGCAGCCCTTGATCTCGTCCAGATTGTAGTACCGGGCGGCGAAGGTGTCGTAGCCCATTTTGGTATGGGTGATGTAGCGGTCATAGAAGTTTGCCACATGGTTGTGGTAGGCGGCGGAGAAATAGCCCTCATCCTTCAGCCGGTAGCCCATGTTCACCAGCATATGCTGCCCCCGGGTCATCATCATGGAGGTGCCGCCGTTGGTGGGAACAATGCCGAAGAGGTTGGAGAACTCCCCGGTGGTGGTGCTGGCACCCCAGGCTGGCTGGTAATATTCGTGGAACTTGATTCCCTCGTTGGCCATGCGGTACAGGGTGGGGGTCAGCTCCGGGTCGATGACCTCTGCGGAAAATGCCTCCGCGGTAATGAGAATCAGGTTCTTTCCCTTGAACAGGCCGGTGTACTGGTTCTGTCGGGAGGGGGTCAGACTGGCCACATACCGATCCAGAGAAGCAAGATTGCTGTTTTTTGCCTCCTCAGCCATTTTCAGGTAGTCCAGATCGAAGACATTGTAGCCGTAGACCACTTCCTCCTCCTCAGGGGAGGGTTCGCTTTCCTCCACAATGGGAGGTGTGGGAATTTCCAGCTGGACAAACTCCGGCTCTGCGTTGCTGGGGAACAGAAGCCCCCTGGTATCCAGAGCCAGAGCCATATTCAGCCCCATGCAGCGCACGGCGGTGTCAAAGTTGTAAGCCCGACCCAGCACCGAGGCATCCTGAGTCAGGGTGTGGATGGCGCCGAAGCCCAGCAGGTACAGCCCCAGGCAGGCGGCGGCCAGAATCCCCCGACCTAGCCAGCGCACCGGCTTGCAGGTGCCCAGAATGCCAAAGACGATGGCAGGCGCCAGCAGAAGCAGGATACGCCACAGATTTCTGCCCAGCATGGAAAAAACCAAAGCGGAATAGTCCGCTGCCACACCGCCGGCTCCGGTGAAGATGGTCTGCAAGTCCATGAAGTTCTTGTAGGCATCGGAGAGAAAAAATTCCGTCAATACAAGCACGCTTACCAGAGCGCTGAGGACAACGGTGGTGATTTTCCCGGCTTTGGCGCCAAACAGGGCGGTAATCAGACCCAGAAGGCAGCCCAGAGCTGCACTGAAGCAGAGGATGACGGCAAGGCGCCCCAGCTGAATGGCATCGGTGACCCAAAAGTGGAGGAAGGCCTCACAGTACATTACGGTAAAAACAAGAACAGCCCACCCGGGGAGGGAAAACCGATATTTTTCCCGGAAGCAGCCCCATTTCTCCCGGAGGCTGCTCTTTCTCTTTTTGTTGGATTCAAATTTTCCTGACATAAGTTCCTTTCTATCCTGCCGCGGCTGTGATTGAGAATGTGAATCAGGGCAGGAAAAGCCGTTTATAGTGAATTGACAATTGAAAATTGAAAATTGACAATTATGGTGTCCCTTCGGGACGATATCAAATAATTTCTGTGGAGTTCAGCACATTTTCTTTTTTCATTCATCCCGAAGGGATTCCTCAATTGTCCATTGTCAACTGTCAATTGTCAATTCGGCGAAGCCGATTAATTCCAATTTATCCCGCTGTGGTATTCACCCAATCAATCCTTTGGTGTATCCGGATTGGCCTTCGGCTTGCGGTAGCGGCGGTGATTGTTTCTGCGGCGGGGCTTCTTCTCCTCGTCTGCCTGGGGCGCGGCGGCTTCTCCGGCGGCCTGGGGCTGCTTCTGCTCTCTGGGTTCCCTGGGCGCTTTGGGCTGGGAATTTTCTTCCTCGGCTCTGGGGGCATCCTTTTTCTCCGGGCGTCTGCGGCGCCGGGGCTTCTGAGGAGCTTCCTCGGCAGGGGTAGCGGGAGCAGCAGGAGCGGCAGCCTCCTCCACAATGGACTCTGTGCTGTAGCGGAAACGGATGGGCTCCAGAATCATGGCGTCATCCTTTTTCTCATCCGTATGCTGGCGCTTGCCCTTGCCGGAGATGGGAGCCAGATCCGCCGGGATGGGGGGATCGTTCTTCTTGGCCTTGCCGCTGCGCAGAACGGCGATGTCGGCGTTGGGGAAGACGGAGATGGTTTCCGGGGCGTCCTCCATCCGCACCTTCACCCGCTGGCGCAGCAGGTCGATTTCCACAATGGTGCCCCGACCCTCGGGGGTATCCACGAAGGACTCTGCCTTGGGGCTGGTTCGGATCAGATCCTCATAGGCATCCTGCTCGTATTTCAGGCAGCACATCAGCCGTCCGCAGGTGCCGGAGATTTTGGTGGGATTCAGGCTGAGATTCTGGGTTTTTGCCATTTTGATGGATACGGGCTGGAAATCGTCCAGAAAGCTGGCGCAGCAGAAGGGACGGCCGCAGATGCCCAGACCTCCAACCATCTTGGCCTTGTCCCGGACGCCGATCTGCCGCAGCTCGATGCGGATATGGAACACCGAGGCCAGATCCTTCACCAGCTCCCGGAAGTCCACACGCTCATCGGCGGTGAAATAGAACAGCAGCTTGCTGCCGTCAAAGGTGCACTCCGCACCCACCAGCTGCATATCCAGCCCATGGGCGGCGATTTTCTGCTGGCACACCTGATAGGCGTGCTGCTCCTTTGCCCGGTTGTCCCGGATCACCTTCTGATCCTGAGCGTTGGCCTTCCGCAAGACCTTGCGCAGGGGGGACACCACATCCTTCATGGGGATGTTATGAGGGCCTGCAGTGCAGGTGCCGAATTCGGCGCCCCGGGCGGTGTCGATGATCACATCGTCACCGGGGGACAGGGGAATTCCGTTGGGGTCGAAGAAATAGACCTTCTGACCGGGACGGAACTGAATATCCACAACTTCCACCAGTTCGGCGGGGGTGTTTTTGGTTTCTTCCATAGATTTCTCCTTTATTTTCAGCGGTAAATTCTACCGAATCAATTCAACATATGGCTTAAGCAGCCGCAGACGGCGCCGGGGGAGACATTGCTCAGGGTGTAGTCCCGGGCTTTGCGCAGCTTGAGAATCCAGCCGTGGAGATCCCGGCTGCTGCACCGGGAGGCCAGCCGCCGGGCAAGGGGAGACACGGCCTGTCCGCCGCTGCGGCAGGCAAGGGCGGTTTCCAGAATTTCCAGCCAGTTCCCCAGAATTTGAGCCAGCTCGTCCCGTTTCCATTTTTCCATGGGAGCCAGAGTCTGCACCAGCAGGAGGGAATCTCCGGCGGAAAGGGCCTTGACGAAGTCCACGGTCTGGGGCGGCGCGGCGGTGCCCTCCTGCAAAAGCTGCCTGGCCTGACCCAGATAGCCGCCGCTGCGTACCATGGCGGCCAGAATGTCCTGGCTGCCGGCATCGGGAAAATCCGATTGCAGGGTGCTTTTCAGCAGCGCCTCCGGCAGAGCCTGGAGCTTCAGCTCTGTGCACCGGGAGCGGACGGTGGGGAGAATTTTCTCCGGGTTGTCCGTCAGCAGGAGAAAGACACCATATTTCGGGGGCTCCTCCAGAACTTTCAGCAGGGCGTTCTGCCCCTCCACCCCCAGCTCCTGGGGGAAAATGTAGATTTTGTAGTCGGATTCATTGGGCAGGACGAACACATCCTCCCGGAATTGGCGGACGATTTTCACAGCCACGGTTTTGTGCTCCGGGTCCTCCACGGTGATCACATCGGGATGGAGATTTTCCATCACCTTCCGGCAGGGGACGCACCGTCCGCAGGGTTTATCCTCCCCCGAACAGAGGATGGCGGCGGACAAGAGCCTTGCCAGTGTGTGCTTGCCGGAGCCAGCCGGGCCGGAAATCAGGTAAAAATGGGAGATATGCCCCCGGTTCAGGCTGCTTATTAAGTTATCCTTCAGCCGGGTGTTCCCCAGAAGCGTATCAAAGCCCATACGGAACCTCATTCTACTCCAGTTAATGCATTTCGGCCTGAGTCAGTAAACCGGCAAATTGGAATTTGTGGGGGTACCCAAAGCCTCCCCTGTGTAAGGGGAGGTGGCAAAAATCCATTGATTTTTGCCGGAGGGGTTGTCAATCCCCCAGTCAGCTGCGCTGACAGCCCCC
>CAMCRV010000021.1 GCA_945877365.1 uncultured Clostridia bacterium
TAAAACTCATTACAGACGAAATAATCATCAAAAATCAACCCAAAAAACTACAGTATCAAGATGTAATGTTGTATGAGGAAGTCCGTAGTTGATGCGAAGGCATCGCTATGGGCTTCTTTTTTGCGAAAATATATATAAAATGACCGTACAGCAAAAATATTTTTTCTGAAAATATTGTTACAAGGTCATTATGACTGCGTGGCAAATCGACAGTTGGACAAAATGACCTTAGAATAAAAGTATCAAACAGACTGGAGGTGATCGGAGCGATGGGCGTAAGTGAATTGAATTACGTGCAAATCGGACTACGTATAAGAGAAGCTCGTAACGCAAAAGGATGGCCGCAAGCAGAACTTGCATTTCGTGCTGGGCTGAATAGTGCTTATGTGAGCCACATAGAGACAGGAAAGACCAAGCTGGCTCTACCGACTATCGTAAAGATTGCTAATGCTTTGTCTGTTTCTACGGATGAGCTGTTATGTGACAGCTTAGTGCAAACACAGCACGTTTATGATAAGAAAATTGCGGAAGAACTGAAAGACTGTGATAATATCGAGCTTCAGGCGTTCCTGGAGATTATTCAGTCTACCAAAAAGGTTCTACGCAAAAACCGTGCGACCACAACTTAATAATGACCGAGAGTTAGGGCAAAACTGGTGAAAGCCAGTGACGCAAAGCTATAGGGCCTGTAAAATGGCAGCCAGTTGCAAAGCTTTTGGATACCCAGCTGTCAGGCCATTTCGTGTCTGGCAGCTTTGTGCATTTTGGGGGAAAGGAGAAATTTCAATGTTAAATAAGCTCAAAAGATTCATAGGTAGTACTGTGAAGGCTGTGTCTACAAAGTATGTGAAAGCTCGTAACGAGTATCTGACTCCGCATACTATCAGAGAGATTCATAAGGTTCTGCGTAATGCGTTCAACCAGGCAGTAAAATGGGAATTGATGACCAGAAATCCGGTAGAACACGCCACGCTGCCAAAAGAAGAACACAAGACCAGAGACATCTGGACAGCAGAAGTTCTTCTAAAGGCATTGGAAGCCTGTGACGATGATATTCTTCGTCTGGCAATCAATCTTGCGTTCTCCTGTTCCTTGCGAATGGGAGAGCTTCTGGGACTTACCTGGGACTGCGTGGACATCTCACCTGCAAGCATAGAGCTTGGTCAGGCAAGTATCTTCGTTGAGAAAGAATTGCAACGAGTAAATCGTGAAGCGATGGCAGATCTTAACGGCAAAGATATTCTGTTCAAATTCCCACCCACCTTTGCAAGCACCCACACCGCACTGGTACTCAAAACACCTAAAACCAAAACCAGTGTCCGCAAGGTATTTCTCCCGAAGACTGTGGCAGAAATGCTGGTTCAACGTAAGGCTGACATCGAAGAGCTGAAAGACCTTTTCGGTGACGAGTTTACAGACTTCAATTTAGTATTCTGTTCTTCCAACGGCAAGCCGATTGAGGGTCAGGTTATCAACCGTGCTTTCAATAAGTTGATCGAGGAGAATGGACTTCCAAAAGTAGTTTTCCATAGTCTTCGCCACTCCAGTATCACCTACAAGCTGAAGCTGAATGGCGGCGATATGAAATCCGTTCAGGGCGATTCAGGTCACGCACAAGTCAAGATGGTAGCAGATGTTTATTCCCACATCATCGACGATGACCGCAGACTGAATGCAGAACGTCTGGAAGCAGCTTTCTATTCTGGTAGGACTGCAACCCCTGAACCGGTACAAAAGGTGCCAGAAGTCACACAGGACGATGATACGGCACTTCTGATGAGACTCTTACAGAACCCGGAAATGAGCGCACTCCTGAAAACGCTGGCAAAGAATCTATAACGAAACAAGGACAGACCCTTTTACATAGCTGATAAAGCTGTAAGAGGGTCTGTCCTTGTTTTTTTGTTTTAAGAGGTGAATTAGATGAACATGGAGTTCATGGATGAATACTATGAGCGCATGAGAGCTGATGACATTGAGAAATTATCATCACAGCGTAATGACGAATACGAAGAACGGGCTAAGGAGTATTCAGCTGCAAAGAATGCTCTTATTGAAGGGCTTGGATTAAATCATCTGTTTGACAGAAGCCACCAGCTGACACCAGAAGAAAAGCGGTTATGGAGATTATTTGACAGAGTTGAGGTTGCGGAGATTATGGCAAGAGATGCTCTCGCTAAAGGTGCTTACATGGTTGGTGCCGAAGATCGTGAACGAATGCTTCGGTAAAAATTAGACCTGCTTCGGCAGGTCTGCATTACATACAATCATAAAGTCTGAAAAAACCTTTGAAATTCTCAATAATTCTGGTTGAAAAATTCGGTTTGAAATGATATATTAAACAGACTTAAATTGGTGTCGTGTGACACCAGCGGTCCCACACGAGAATGAACTGGATTTCCTATCATTCCGCATAACGAGCAGATACATAGTGACATTTTCTTGTATTCAAAATGTCCGCCAAAAATCGAACGGCTTGCTAATTTAGAGCCAGTTGGACGTTGTAAAATCCCTCTGAATCAGCTATCACAGCATGGTATCAGATGGGATTGGAAATACTGAAAAAGCCTGTATTTCCAAGCATTTTTTAGTATCAGGTGTCACTTGCCGATGTCGAATCGGGTCTACTCCTAAGCGGCAGGTCGGAGGTTAGAGTCCTCTCTGGGGTGCCAGCAAGCCGGAGTTCCGCGTTGGAACTCCGGCTTTTGTCTGACGAAGCTCCTGCAAAAAGCTCATTTTTCATTGTCTTTCACATCTTTTGTATAAATATAGAATTATTTATTGTAAAATTTTGCAAACTCTATTGTATTTGATTTGGGAATGTGCTATGATACTGTACAGCAAAAAAACTTAAGGAGGTTTTTAAAATGGACAGATTAAAAGGTAAGGTTGCTATTGTCACCGGTTCCACCAGCGGTATCGGTACCGGTATCGCAAAGCTCTTCGCAGCTGAGGGCGCAAAGGTTGTTGTCTGCGGCCGTCGTGAGGCCAAGGGTCAGACCGTTGTGGACGCCATCAAGGCCGAAGGTGGCGAGGCTTCCTTCCACTTCATGGACATCATGCAGGTTGAGAGCATCGAGGCTCTGATCAAGGACACTGTTGAGAAGTACGGCAAGGTTGACATTCTGGTGAACAACGCCGCCAATGTGGGTCTGAAGGACGGCCGCGTGGACGAGCTGACCCTGGATATGTGGGATGCCGTGTTCTCCTCTGACCTGCGGGGCACCTTCTATGCCACCAAGTGCGTTATCCCCTACATGCAGCAGAATGGCGGCGGCTCCATCATCAACATCGGCTCCATGGCTTCCTGCGGCGGCGACCTGGGCTCCACTGCCTACGCCTGCGCAAAGGCCGGTGTGGATATGCTCACCAAGTCCACTGCTCTGCAGTACGGTAAGTCCAACATCCGCTGCAACTGCGTCCGTCCCGGCCTGATTGTCACCCCCGACAACGAGGGTAAGGTTCCTCAGATTCTGAAGGACATCTTCCTCAACAACATCATGGTTCCCCGTTATGGCTGCCCTGCTGATATCGCCAATATGTGCGTATATCTGGGCTCCGACGAGAGCGGCTTCTTCTCCGGCCAGGTTGTCACCGTTGACGGCGGCCTGAACAGCCATGTTTCCACCGTTGGCGAGTTCAAGAAGATGGCTTCCCGTACTTGGTAATCCTATTCCGTTTCAAAATGCAGCCCATGGCGCAAAGGCCATGGGTTGCTTTTTGTTGTGCGGGAATGATAGGATAAACGCAACAACCTGCCAGGGAGCCGTGGTCATTGGTGCCGGCAGCGTCGTCACCCGGGACATTCCTTCCAATACAGTCGCTGTTGGAAGTCCATGCAGGGTAATCCGGGATAATATGTAACAAAACCGCGGCAGACTGCACACTGCCGCGGTTTTTATGTTCAGAATTCGCTACACGCACCGCTCGGTCATGATCTTCAGAATTACCCGGTCGGTCTGCTGCATTCCCTGCTTTGCCAGAACACCCACATTGGCAATGGTGTTATCCACTCCCTTGGTGACGATACCGTCGCCGCTGTAGAATTGCTGACCGCTCTTATACATGGAATAACCCATAATTCCGGCATCCACGGAAGCGGCAATCTTTGCCGCGCAGGAAGGCTTGGCGCCATCACAGATGGTGCCGCTGAGAATTGCCACCGCATTGACGATGGTATGGGCGATGGCCTGGTAGCTGCCATCCAGCAGGTAAGCAATGCCTGCCCCCGCTCCCACGCCGGCACTGACTGCACCGCAGTAAGCAGACAGCCGTCCAATTCCGCTCTTCTGGTGAATGGTCACCAAATCACTGATCAGCAATGCCCGATACAGCTGATCCCGGCTTGCACCCAGATGCAGGGCATAGCGGATCACCGGCAGGGATGCCGTCATTCCCTGATTGCCGGAGCCGGAAACGATGACCACCGGTCGTTCACAGCCGCTCATTCTGGCATCGCTTCCCGCAGCAGCCCAGGCCTTGGCTTCGTTGCGGATGTCCTGGGGATATTCTTTCAAAATGACAGAGCCGATATTGGCGCCCCAATCCCCTTCCAGGCCTTCCTTTGCAATGGCAGAATTGAAATCAATCTGACGATCCAGCATTTCCCGAACCCGACTCAGCTCCACGGTGTTTGCAAATTCCAGGATATCCTCTACCGACATAAAATCCCGGTCATCCCCGGCATCAACATTGGGCTGAACCAACGGTTTGCTGAGCAGAGTCTCCCCGTTTCTGGAGATCAGAACCACATTGCTGTGGCTTTCCGCAATCCGCACCGCGGCGCTGTCCTCCCCTGCCCAGCCGGTAAGCTGAATATCCAGCTGCCAGGGTGTATCTGCGCAGATGATTTCCATGGGAGTCTGCCGGGAGTACCGGTGGATTTCCGGGTGTGCCTCAGGCGGAATCCGGGAGATAACCTGCAAATGCTGCTCCGCCTCTCCGGCGATAATGCCTGCCGCCACGGCAGCGCGGATACCCTTCAGCTTTCCCGTGTTGGGAACCACAACACTTTTTACATTTTTTATGATATTGCCGGAAACCTCCACCCGGATCCTTTCCGGCAGCTTCCCCAAGGTCTGGCGCAAAATCGCTGCGGCATAGGCAATGGCAATGGGCTCCGTACAGCCTGTGGCCAGCAGGAGCTCATTTTGGAGCACCTCAATATAGGCATCCACAATTTTGGGATCCAGCATATCAGCACCTCTGTATCTGTAGTTTTTTCTATATTCAGTATATCATTTCCTATGGAAAACGCAAGTATTTTCCGTGATGATGTTCTCCATTGGGCTTTGGTTTTTTGCATTACGGCATTCCAAACCTGACGGAACGGTTTTCAGGGCGTATAAAACCGGATCAACTCCACGGCCTCCCCATTTTCCAGCCGCAAGGCGGTGTTCTGGGGAGAGAAGCTGTGATCCAGATTGCCGGAAAGGAAATCCTCCGCAGAATATGCCGTTTCCGCTCCGGAAATATCTGCCCGGTCAAAGTAAACAAAGCTGTCCGCCACAGGCAGCACCGTGGTGCCCACCGGTTTCCACAGGTGCATATCGTTGCTGGAAACCGCATAGTACACGCCATCGTCGTCGGTTCGCAGGGTATAGCCGTCCTGCTCATAGCCGCCGTTGATGCGGATATCTCCCTTTTCCTCTTCCAGAGAACGAACAGGAACGGTGTTTCCCTCTATCACCAACTCGTCCCCCACCTTCAGGCCGGCAATATCCACCGGGTCATACCTGTCCCAGTAGCTGTACACCGTGACCCGGAGCTGGATGGCTCCATCCTCATTGCGGAAAATGTCTCCGGCCTCCAGAGAAACAGCCACCGTACAGTCCTTCAGATTGTCCAAATCCACACCGGCAGGCAGTGGGGAGATGGTTACAGAGGCCGCAGCCTCCTCAGAAGGCTGCGTGTGCGCGTGGGATACCCCACAGCCGGACAGCAGCAGCCCCAACACAAGAATCAGCAGCGCAGTTTTCTTCATGGCAAATCCTCCATAGGCCTTATGATATCGGGATTGTACCACAAAACCTGCCATAGATCAAACGAATTTTCCATGAATCCAAAGCGCCATTTCCTTTACATTGTTCATTTTCTTTTTGGAATTTTACAAATTATTCAAGAATTCAGAGATTTGGGCGGTAAAATATAGAGTATTGAAAATGGATATTTATCGCAATCGGAAAGGAGCTTCCTCCATGTCATTTGCCCTGTTTACAGACGGCTGCTCCAATCTGCCCGGTGATCTACTGCGGCAGCTGGACATCAGTCTTCTTCCCTGTTCCTATACCATCGATGAGATTCCCAATACCTACAACGGGGATCTGGACACCTTCGATGCTCACCAGTATTACGATCACCTCCGGGCAGGCCACCAGCCCAAGACCAGTCTGCTGAACACCCAGCTGTTCCTGAATTCCTTCCGGGAGCCTCTGGAACAGGGGCAGGACATCGTCTATGTGGGAATGTCCTCCGGCATCAGCGGCACCATCCAGGCCGCAACCATGGCTGCCGAAGAGCTGGCCGAGACCTTCCCGGCACAAAGGGTGTACATTGTGGATTCTCTGGGCGCCGGTTTCGGCACCGGCCTGCTCACCTGCCGGGGTGCCGACCTGCGCTCTGAGGGAAAAACCGCAGAGCAGACTGCGGAAATTCTTCGGGAAGAGCGGATGCACCTGTGCGAGTATTTCACCGTGGATGACCTGAATTTTCTGAAGCGTACCGGACGGGTCAGCGGCGCCACCGCCGCTATTGGCACCGTTCTGAACATTAAGCCTATTCTCTACGGCGACAACGACGGTCATATTGTGGCCTGCAGCAAGGTTCGGGGCCGGAAAAAGGCCATGGATGCCATTGTGGAAATGTACCGCAGCAAGGTAGTGCACCCTGAGCTTCAGCGAGTTGCCATCACCCACGGCGATGTTCCGGAGGAGGCTGAGCTGCTGGCACAGCGGATTCAGGCAACCGCCGCCCCCAAAGAACTGATCCTTTGTCCCCACGAGCCCTTCACCGGCGCCCATGTGGGGCCCGGAATGCTGGGACTTTTCTTCTTCGGCAGCAGCCGGTAAGCGGCTGGTCATGCTTTTTGCAGGAATTCTCCGGTTTTTTCAGAAAAACTTCATAATTCCGTTATTTCATCGTCATATTTCCCCGGTAATCTACAGACAGAAAGGATTACACAGTCCTGTGTAGCCTTTCCTATCATGGATTACCCTCTTTATCTCTCTTCTTTCTCATCCACGAGAACCCCGGATGTCCGCAAGGGCATCCGGGGTTTTCCATTCCGTCCGCAGCGAACCGTACTCACCACAGGATGCCCGTTGGAAGAGACCCCTCCCGGACTTGACAAATTCCACCTTTTTGCCTATACTGTAGTAAACGATTGTTTACTACAGGAGGTGTCTTATGCGCGACACAAAGGAGCAGATTCTGCTGACGGCACTGGAGCTGTTCTCCCGAAAGGGCTTTGATGCAGTATCCGTCAGCGATATCGCAGGAAAGCTGGGAATCACCAAAGGCGCCCTTTACCGCCACTATGCCAGCAAGCAGGATATTTTTGAAAAAATCCTGGAGCGTATGTACCGGATCGATGCCGAACGGGCGCAGCAGTTCCGGCTTCCCGAAAAGCTGTTTACGGATTCCCCGGAAAGCTATCGTCAGGTCGAATGGGACTCTGTCGCCAGCTTCACCATCGCCCAGTACCACTTCTGGACGGAGGATTCCTTTGCCACCGGCTTTCGCCGGATGCTGACCATTGAGCAATACAGCCGGGAGGAGATGGGGCAGCTGTACCGCAGCTGTCTGTCTCAGGGGCCGGTGGCCTATCTGGAAGATATTTTCCGGGAAATGATGAAGGCCGGCACAATCCGGCAGGGAGACCCCGGGCAGCTGGCTCTGGTTTATTTCGCACCGCTGTATCTGCTGATTCAGCTTTCGGACAGCTCTCAGCCGCCGAAAGAGGCCGAGCGGCTTCTGACCGAACACATGGAAGAATTTCGTATTCGCTACGCAACGGAGGAAAACCATGAATCAAATTGAAAACACTTATGGTCTGAAGGAAGTTCCCTTTCCGACAGATTGGAAAAAAAGCTCTTCCTGCCGTATCGGCAGGGTACTGTCCCAGGAGAAGGGGCTCTACCGCATCGTCACTGAGGATGGAGAGCATCGGGCGGAGGTATCCGGAAAGTTCCGTTTCCGGGCAGAAACCGCCGCTGACTATCCCGCCGTGGGGGATTATGTAGCCGCAGAGGACAATCCCGGCGGAAATGCCATCATTCAGGCTGTCCTGCCCCGAAAGAGCGTGTTCCTGCGGAAAGCCGCCGGCACCGGGAATCAGGAGCAGGTGGTGGCCGCCAATGTGGACACCGTCTTCATCTGTATGTCCCTGAACCAGGACTTTAACCTGAGACGGCTGGAACGCTATCTGGCAGTTGCCTGGGAAAGCGGCGCTTCTCCCGTCATCGTCCTGACCAAAACCGATCTCTGCCCGGATCGGGCAGGCTTCCTTGCCCAGGTGGAAGGCGTTGCCATGGGGGCAGATGTCGTCTTCACCTCCTCTGCGGAAGCGGAGGGCTACCAGTCCCTTCTTCCCTATCTTCTCCCCGGAAAAACCATTGCCGCCATGGGCTCCTCGGGCGTGGGAAAATCCACCCTCATCAACCACCTGCTGGGAGAAGCCCGGCTGGAAACCAACGGTCTTCGGGATGACGACAAGGGTCGGCACACGACTACCCATCGGGAACTGTTCCTGCTGAAAAACGGCGCCATGGTCATCGACACCCCGGGTATGCGGGAGCTGGGTCTGTGGGATGCCGGGGAGGGTCTGTCCCACTCCTTCGCCGATATTGAAGATCTGGCATCCCGGTGCCGGTTCCGGGACTGCACCCACTCCGGGGAGCCCCACTGCGCCATCGCGCAGGCTCTGCAGGATGGAACCCTTTCCCCGGATCGGTGGGCGTCCTATCAGAAGCTGCAGAAGGAAAACAGCTTCTGTCAGGATGCAGGAGGCTACCTTTCTCAGAAGAAGCAAAAATTCAAATCCATCGCAAAGCTGAACAGGAGCAATTCCAAACGGTAATTTCCCGGATACTGCCCGATTTTTCCCGGAAAGCAAAGGGTTGCGGGAAATAATTTCCCCTTTTCCCCATCATTTTCCTGTTTGTGTTGACATTCGCCCGGAAACAGGTTATAGTTTCTATAGGTAGAAAAGCAGGTGCCGGATTCCCTCCGGCGCAGAAATGAGGATTTACTATGACCATTCAGGAATGTTATGCTCAGCTGGGCGGCAGCTTCGAGGATGTCAGCACACGCCTTCCCAGCCAGCGGCTGGTTGAAAAATTTGTTGCCAAATTCCCCAATGATGACAGCTATGATACGCTTTGCGAAGCCATGGCGAGGCAGGATCGGACAGAGGCCTTTCGAGCCGCTCATACCCTGAAGGGTGTTGCCGCCAATCTGGGTTTTTCTCGGCTGACGAACTCTGCCAGCCAGCTGACAGAGGCTCTGCGTCCCGAAAGCGCTGTGGTTTGCCAGCTGTCCCCTTCTCTGATGGATGCAGTAACACAGGATTACCGCGCCACGATGGACGCCATTCGCGCCTACCTCGGCTGATTTTCAAAGGTTATGCACCCCGTCTGTCAGCCAGACGGGGTGTGTTCTCTTCTTTCAGACAGGACGGCTCCATCCCGAAAGTGGATTTCCACGCAACCCTCTCTTGCATCCCAGGCATTCTTGTGCTACACTAAGAAAAATGTTCCGGCGCATTCAGGCCGGAGGGTAAGGAGAAAAAATGGATGAAAAGTAAAATTTTTACGGATATTGAAAATCAGTTCGCCCAGGCCGGTGAGTTGACCATTCTGGAAACCGCCCATCAGGCGCTGGATGATCTTGTAAAGGTTCTGACCGACTACGACGACCGGACTCTGTTTACCATTCTGATCCACGCAGCCAAGCTGGGCGTATCCGGCGACGGCGTTGTCAACAAGAAGGAGCGGAAAATGCTGGTGTCTCTCTTTTCCGATATCATGCCCGGCTTTGAGGATATGATCGATGATCTGTTCGCCGGAGAGATCACCGAGGATGACTGCAATCTGGTGGCGGCTCTGAGCCAGATCGGCAACGAGGTAGCCATGCCCCTGCTGTACTATATTCTGAGTCTGAGCTATGCCGACGAAGTTCTGGAGGAGAATATTGCGCTGGAGCTGGACAGCATTTTTGAGCCCATCCTCACTGCGCTTGTCGCTGGTGCCGCCAATCAGCAGGATGCTTCAGCTGACAAGACCTGATGCTTTGCAAAATGGCCCCGAATGGGGCCATTTTTATTTAGAAAGTGCATGGAGAACAAACCGGTTTTTCTCAAATTCCAGCAGTCCTTCCTCCCGCATCTTACACAGCTCACTGGACATGGCACTCCTGTCCACAGAAAGAAAATCCGCCAGCTGCTGCCGGTTAAAGGGGATCGTAAAGCTGGGACTTTCTGCCTCTCTGGCCTTATCGGACAGATAAGCCAGCAGCTTCTCCCGGGTGCTTCGCCGGGACATCAGCTCCAGTTTTCGAACCAGCTTTCGATTCTTCTGTGCAATAGCCACAAACAGATTCTGGCTCACCCGTTCATGGAACCGGCAACGCCTGGAACAGGTGGAAAGAATGCGGCTCATATTCAGAAAAACCACCATGCTGTTCTCCACAGCCACCACATCGTTCAGAACAGAACCCCCGCGGGAAGCCGCGAAGGCTTCCCCAAACATCTCCCCTGCCTCCACATGGCCCAGGATACTCCGGTTTCCCCAATAGTCATCTGTCTGAATATACAGCTTTCCCGCCACAAGGATCGGCAGCTTCTCCAGTTCCTGCCCCTGATGCAGGATATACGCATCCTTTGGAAAAGCCTCCACCCGTGCCCCGAGGCATTCCAGCATTGCTGACAAATCCTCCCGGGAAATACCGGCAAACAGCTCTGTGTCCATCAATATTTCCAGATAATTCTCCATGTTTCTCCCCTTCTGTTGGAAATCCAACTGACAGATTGCTTCCATGGTACTATAATGGGCATATCCATTCAAGAAAGGAATTTCGATATGATTCGTAAAATTATTAAAATCAACGAAGAAAAGTGCACCGGCTGCGGGCTGTGCGCCATGGCCTGCCACGAAGGCGCCATCGGCATGGTGGAGGGCAAGGCAAAGCTCCTTCGGGAGGACTACTGCGACGGGTTGGGAGACTGCCTGCCCGCCTGCCCCGTAAATGCCATCTCCTTCGAGGAGCGGGAGGCCCCTGCCTACAACGAAGCCGCCGTACTGGCCTCCAAAAAGAAGTCCGCTCCCATGCCCTGCTCCTGCCCCGGCTCTCAGGCCAGGGCCCTTCAGACCCGGCAGGAGCCGGTGGACAGTGGTTCGTGCCCCAGTCTGCTGCGGCAGTGGCCGGTGCAGCTTAAGCTGGTCAGCCCCTATGCTCCCTATTTTGACGGCGCCGATCTGCTGATTGCCGCTGACTGCACCGCATATGCCTACGGAAACTTCCATCGGGATTTCATCCGCAACCGCATAACCCTCATCGGCTGCCCCAAGCTGGATGCCGGAGATTATTCCGAGAAGCTCACCGCCATTCTCGCTGGGAACGATGTGCGCAGCATCACCGTCGTCCGGATGGAGGTTCCCTGCTGCGGCGGCATTGAGAATGCTGCCAAACAGGCCCTGCAGGCCAGCGGCAAGCACATTCCCTGGCAGGTGGTAACCATCTGTGCCGATGGCAAAATTCTGGGCTGATTCTCATCTTGCCCTGTGAAAAAGGCTGTCATTCCCATGTTCGGAATGACAGCCTTTCTTATTCTGTTTCCGGGGCTTCTTCCGCACCCCGTTGGGCAAACACCATATTGGCATATATTTTCTCCATGCGCTCATCCGGGAACCGATCATCCAGAAATTCCGCAAGTACGGTGGTGGGAGCCACTCCCTGAACCCGCTGGGCCCAGCGCTGCACCGCCACCAGAGACACCGCACCGTTCCAGATGAAGAACACCGTAAGGGCGATGGTGGCGATTTTTCCCACTTTGTTGGGGATTTTCAGAATGAGGTTTGCCATCCTGGGGTACAGATCCTTGATCCACAGAATGCCCAGAATTCCCCAGAAGGAGGAATACAACAGGCAAACTCTGCCATTGATGTTCAGGGGAACATTGCTGTAGTCCCAGGAACGGGAACCAAACAGCAGCTCCTGACCCCAGGAGCACAGATATTCCACCACCGTGCCCACCAGCATTCCGCCAAAGAAGGAGATCCATGCACTGCGATTGCGGAACCTGTACAGCGCCAGCGTCAGAGCCACCGCGCCTGCACCGTAGAGCAGGTTAAAAGGGCCGTAAACCAGACCCGACCGGCTCTCAAAATAGCCCCTTGTGGCAAAGCACCACAGCAGCTCAACCACCACCCCTGCAAAGCTGCCGATGAAACAAATCAGGAGAATTTTATAGATTCCCAGCCCCTTGGCAAAATGCTCCGATGCATTTTCCTCCATATCAATGGTGGCGTTGGCCGGTGGCGTGTGAATCAGGGTTCGCTTCTTCCGCTGATATTGGATGTCCTTGCTCCGGGTCTTCAGCTCATCACTCACCTTAAAAATCTGCATTGCCGCCTTGGAGAGAACCTCCACAGAGCGCTTCAGGGATTCCGCGATCTCCTCCACCGGATCCAGATCCTCCATATTGGGCAGCTGCGAATAGAGCTTCTCCACCTGCTGCTGGTAATTCTGGGTGGCATTCAGAATCTCCTCGCTGCTCTTTTCGATTTCATCCACAAAAAGCGGCGGCATAAAGCTCTTTTCTTCCTGTGTCATATCCATTCTCAACCATACCCTTCCATAATACCTATGTGCTGTATTTTAAATCCAATTTATCAACAATTTGTTACACAATTATCAATTTTTCCCATTTTTTCTCCAATCGTATCTGGTCAACGAGATATTTTATTGATACAATAAAGGAGAACCTGAAAAATTGACACATTTTGTCTCATTTCTTTCCTATCCCCGAAACCACCGAAACGGTATCATGAATTACAGGAGGTGACCGATATGCTTCGGGCTGAAATCGGACTTTTTCTGGTGATGGCCTTTATCGCCTATTTCTATTTTTCCGCGGAGAAGAAGCACAGTCTGCTGCACGAAACCTTTTCCGCGCTGCTGGTAGCGGTGCTGATCCACCTTGTCCTGGATGGCATCACCGTCTATACTGTCAACCATCTGGACACCGTGCCCAGGCTGTTTAACGGCATTGTGCACCGTCTCTTTATCAGCAGCATGGTGCTGGTGATATTTCTGTTTTATCAATACATCTCCATTCTTGTGGCGGAGGAAACCGGAAAGCCCCGCAAGCTGGATCTTGCCGGCAGGATCTTTCTGGTGGGAGGGATCCTCGGCAGCCTGCTGCTGCCCATGGAATACACCCAGACACCCATAGGGAATTATTCCTCCGGGCCCTATATGCTCATGTGCTATGCAGCTGTGGCCTTTTATCTGGTGCTGTGCGCCTGCCTGATGCTGGAAAACTGGCAGAACATCGACAAAAAGAAGAAATCCGTCATCGGCGCCGCCCTTCTGATTGAGTTCACCATCACCTCCCTGCAAGGGTATCAGCACGCATGGCTTGTCAGCTGCATCGGTATCACCCTGATGACCCTCTCCTTCTACCTGACACTGGAAAACCCGGATATTCTCCGGGCGGAGCTGACGGAGCAGAAAATGTCCATGCTCTATCTGAAAAGTCAGGTCAATCCCCATTTTCTCTACAACACCCTGGACACCATCCGGATTCAGGCTCAGCTGGACGGAGACAAAAAGGTGGCAGACCTTTTGATGCAGCTGGTGGACTTCTTCCGGCTCAGTGTCAAGGTGGATCGCCCCATAGTGGATCTGGATGAGGAAATGGAGCTTCTGGAAGCCTACATGGAGCTGATGTGCTACCGTTATCCGGAGCTGGAATGCGAATATGACATCGACCCGGAGCTGGGCAGCGCCCAGGTGCCCAACTTTATCCTCCAGCCCATTGTGGAGAACAGCCTGCTCCACGGTCTGAAAAACAAGGGCTACCGGGGCAAGGTGTCCATCCGGGCAGCAAGAACCCGGGACGGAGATCTGGAGGTCTGCGTCCGGGATACCGGCAGTGGCTTTGCCGAGGTCAGAAAATCTGCCATCGACCGGATGCTGCAAAACTATGCCAAGGAGCCGCCCAAGCTCACCGGCAACAGCATCGGTATCCTGAATGTACAGAAACGCATTAAGCTGCTGTGCGGCAAAAAATATGGACTTTGGTACACGGAAAACCCCGAGGGCGGCGTTACTGCCCACATTCTGCTCCCTCTGGAGGAGGAAATGCAATGGAAAAACTGAGAGTTCTGCTTGTGGATGACGAAATTATGATCCGGGAAGGCTTCAAGCGACTTTTTGACTGGGAGGGTCACGGCTGCCAGGTGGTGGGAGAGGCCGCCGACGGCATGGAGGCTCTGACCAAAATGGATGACCTGAACCCGGATATTGCCATCATGGACATCAACATTCCCATTATGAACGGCCTGAAGGTGATTCAGCTCAGCCGGATCAAGCACCCGGACACCGCCTTTGTCATCGTATCCGGATATGACGACTTTTCCTATTGCCGGGAGGCTCTCCGGCTGCAAATCACGGACTATATCCTCAAGCCCGTGAACTACGAGGAATTCGGAACCTGCATCGACAATCTGAAAATTGCCCTGTTTCAGCGCAAAGCCCCCACCCAAACCAATGTGCCGGAGGAGCGCACCATCACCGGCATTACCCGGTATTTGCAGGAGCATCTGGCAGAGGATATCAGTCTGTCCGTTCTGGCCGAGGAATTTCACCTCAGCAGCCAATATATCAGCCAGCTGTTTAAAAGTGAAATCGGGGTGAATTTTCTGGCATATCTCACCAATATCCGAATGGAGAAGGCAAAAAAGCTGCTTCTGTCCACCTCCTTGTCCATTTCTGAGGTATCGGAAAGAAGCGGCTACGGAGATTACCGGGTATTCACCAAGGTGTTCAAGAAGAGCGAAGGCATCACGCCCTCCCAATACCGCAGGGATTTTTGGGAATCCGGAGAGAAGAACCTGTAAAATTGACACAATGCCCTGAAAAAATCGCCTATAAAGCCCAAAGGGGCTGTGATAGAATCATAGCATAAAACACGGCTCACGAGCCGTATTCAGGAGGAATAAAAAATGAAAAAAGCCAACAGTTTTTTCTGGGGTCTGGCTCTGGTAGCCGTAGGTGTATTTCTGGGTCTGAACGCCTTCGGCATCACTGACATCAACATCTTCTTCGACGGCTGGTGGACGCTGTTCATCATCGTCCCCTGCACCATCGGTCTGTTCACCGACTACGACAAAACCGGCAATCTCATCGGCATTCTCATCGGTCTTGTGCTGCTTCTGTGCTGTCAGGGCTTCTGGGATTTCGACATGATCCGCAAGCTGCTGGTTCCGGCTGTAATCGTCATCATCGGTCTGAAGCTGATCTTCGGCAATCTGCTGGGCAATAAGGGCAGCCAGATGCTCCATCGGCTGGAAAGCGGAAACGGCTCCGTCCACAGTGCCGCTGCCACCTTCTCCGGCTCCAATCTGGACTACACCGGTCAGGTGTTTGAGGGTGCCCGGCTGGATGCCGTGTTCGGCGGCATCAAGTGCGACCTCCGGGGTGCCATCATCAACAACGACTGTGTCATCGATGCCTCTGCAGTTTTCGGCGGCATTGACATCTATGTCCCCGACGGAATCAATGTGAAGGTCACTTCCAATTCCATCTTCGGCGGCGTCTCCGGCCGGGACCTCAGAAATGATCCCAATGCCCGTTACACCCTGTATATCAACGCCATGTGCCTGTTTGGAGGAGTGGAGATCAAATGACAAGTGCTCAGAAAATCATTAAATACTGCGCCATCGCCTTTGCAATTTTCCTGATTGTCAGCATTGTTTCCGGTATTCTGGGAGCCGTTTCCGGGGTTTCCTACTTCCTGAGCGGAAAAACCACCGTGACGGAAATGGAAACCTTCCCCATCACCTCTTCGGTGAAGGAGCTGAAAATCGACCTGAGTGCAGCCAGGCTGCGGCTGCAAACCGGCGACCGGTTCCAGCTGGAGAGCAACCACAAGTATCTGGAGTGGGAGGAAAAGGACGGGTGCCTTTCCATCTGGGACGATGCCCCTCACTTGGGAAAGGACATGGACAAAATTCAGGTGATTCTCACCATCCCCAAGGGAACGGAATTCCGGAAGGCGGATATCTCCACGGGAGCCGGTACCTTTACCGTTGAGGAGCTCTCCGCTCAGCGTCTGCGGCTGAATCTGGGTGCCGGAGAGGTGAAGATTGCTTCCCTCAGCGCATCGGGCAGCGCACTGATTGACGGCGGTGCCGGTGAGATCACCATTGACGGCGGCAGCCTGAACAATCTGGACTTCGACATGGGTGTGGGAGAAGTGAGCCTGACCAGCCGAATCACCGGCGACAGCGAGATTGACTACGGCGTGGGTGAACTGAATCTGACCCTGCTGGGTAAGCTGGATGACTACCGCATCCGCCTGGACAAAGGAATCGGTGAGGCTCGGCTGGACGGCCAGAAAATGTATGACGATTCCGTATACGGAAATGGCATGAACGCCATTGAAATTGACGGCGGCGTGGGAGAGATGAAGATCGAATTTCAAAATTGATCCTCTCCCCTTCCCACGGAGGATATAGATGATGAAGGATTTTATTTTGGCTGCACTGCCCTGGGTCTGCATGGGGCTGGCACTGGCCATTCTGGCCGCCCACTGGGGCTCCAGAGTAAAGCAGAAGTCGGGCAAAGACGATCAAAGCTCACCCGAAGACAACTACATGGTGGAAGGGATGTGTTTGGGCATGGCAGTGGGTCTCAGTCTCGGAGGCGCCGGATATTCCTATGGTATGCTGCTGGGTATGGTCATCGGAATGTGCATCCCCAAAAAACATCAGAAGGATAAGGAGGAATCCCAATGAAGCCTAAGGTCATTCTCTATACATCCAACACCGGCTTTACCGCCCAGTATGCCGCCCTTCTCAGCGAGCAGACCGGTCTGCCCTGCTTTTCCCTGAAGGCCGCCGGGCACATTCAACCCGGCACCCCCATCCTCTATCTGGGATGGCTCATGGCCGGCAATGTACAGGGCTATAAGGAGGCCGCAAAGAAATACACCGTCTGCGCCGTCTGCGGCGTGGGTATGGGCGCCACAGGCTCCCAGATTGCGGATGTCCGAAAGACCAACGCCCTCCCCGGTGAAATGCCTGTGTTTGTGCTGCAGGGCGGCTTCGACAGGAAGCGTCTGCACGGCATCTACAAGCTGATGATGACGGTTATGAAAAACACCGTGGGTAAATCTCTGGCCAGGAAGCCGGACAGAACCCCTGACGAGGACACTATGCTGGATCTGTTGGAAAACGGCGGCAGCAGGGTGTCCCCAGAGAATCTCAGTTCTGTGCTGGACTGGTATTTCGGTCTGTCTGTTTCGGAATAAGCCTATCTTGTCAAGCCGCTGCAAATGCAGCGGCTTGAATCTTTTTCCGGAAAGGGCTTGACTTTTCTGTCTACTTGTTGTAGAATTCCGTTGTCTACAGATAGTAGAACAAAGGAGGAACCCCTATGGCAGATTTTAAACTTGGTGAAGTGGAATCCGTTTTCGCGGATATCATCTGGAGCAACGAGCCCCTGTCCTCCCGCCGTCTGGCGGAGCTGGCGCAGGAGCGGCTGAATTGGAAGCGCACCACCACCTACACCGTCCTGAAGCGGCTGTGCGATCGGGAGCTGTTTCAAAACAAAGACAGCATCGTCACCTCTCTGGTGAGCCGGGAGGAATTTTACGCAAGGCAGAGCGAGCAGTTCGTGGAGGAAACCTTCCAGGGCTCCCTGCCGGCATTTCTGGCAGCCTTCGGCAGCCGGAAGAAGCTGTCAGACGCGGAGATCGAGGAACTGCAAAAGGTCATCGACGCCATGCGGAGGTGAGGTTCCCGTGACAGAGCTATTTTCCAAAGTTTTGAACATGAGCCTCACCGGCAGCGTGGTGATTGCCTTTGTCATGGCAGCCCGTTTGCTCCTGAGACGCTCTCCGAAAATCTACGCCTATGTGCTGTGGGCGGCTGTGCTGTTCCGGCTGCTGTGCCCCGTCTCCCTTTCCGCGTCGGTTTCCCTGCTGGGCTGGCTCCAACCGGAGGTGCAGGAGATGTCCCCTGCCACCAGCACAATTTCCTACCTTCCTGCCGAAGCCTTCCAGCCCCGGTTGGATGCCCCGGCTGCTCCGGCAGAATGCGCAGAACAAACGGAGATTCTGCCGGAATCCGCCCCCTTCCAGTGGGAGGATATGGCTGCCCGGATTTGGATTGCCGGTGTATCGGCCATGGCGCTTTACAGTCTTTTCACTTATCTTCGCCTGCGCAGGCGGCTGGCGGAATCCATGCACTGCCGGGACAACATTTACCTGTCCGATCGCATCGACTCTCCCTTTGTCATGGGATTGCTGCAACCCCGGGTGTACCTTCCCTCCGTGGTTCCCGTGCAGGAGCGGCCCTACATCCTCGCCCATGAGCAGCACCACATCCGCCGGGGCGACCCTCTGTGGAAGCTGCTGGGCTACTGCGCCCTGTGCATCCACTGGTTCAATCCGCTGGTATGGGCGGCCTTTGTGCTGGCGGGAAAGGACATGGAGATGAGCTGCGACGAGGCAGTGATCCGGCTGCTGGGAGCGGATATCCGGGCGGACTACTCCGCCTCCCTGCTCCGGCTGGCCACCCACCGGAAGGTGATTTCCGGGATGCCTCTGGCCTTCGGCGAGGGGGATACCCGGGGACGGGTGCTGAACATGGCGCGGTGGAAAAAGCCCCGGGTGTGGGTAAGCGTAATCTGCGCAGTGCTGAGCATCGCCGTGCTGGCAGCCTGCGCCCTGAACCCCAAACAGGAGGAAACAGAAACGGACGGTAAAACGCAAATTGTTGGTCCAGCACGCATCGTGATCCGAGACTTCCGTTTCCGAATACCGGCAGGGTGTATCACAGAAAAAAGGGAGAAGAAAACCCACGAACAGACGGATGACGGCTTAGATGTAGCCTATTGGGAATTTTCCGATGGCGAAAGCATCATCGGTGGTGTAAACACATACCGGATTCCTGAGAATTTCAGCGCGGACAACTGGGATTGGCTCCAGGAACTCGACCTGCCGGAGTGGCAGGATGAAACCCTTGGATACTACGCAGACAGCTTCTCCGGGCAGTATTCTTTGGAATTTTTCAGCGATGTGCCGGAGGGGCAGGAAAGAACCGTCCTGAATGCGCACAATCTCTACTTCTATGAGGGCTGGATTTACGATCTTTGGTTTGACGAGCTGAGGGCGAAGCCCGAAGTCATGGAAGCCATTCTGGACACCGTCAGTCTGGGAGAGCCAAAGCCCAATCCCACGATCCTCCCCTATGAAATTGGCGAACTGCCCCAGGGGTATGCCGCCGGAGTAACGGCGGAGGGAAACATCCTGATCGACAACTTGCAGGGGATGGTGGGTCTCATTACCAGCTACCCGATCCCCAAGGGCGTGTATGACCCCAATGACGGAGCCTGGCTGTGGCTGGAGGATGTGGGCGTGGAAGATTTGGAGAATCCAAGTCTGACGGTGACAGGAATGTTTTCCTGGAGAGGCAGCAATGGATGCACCCTCACCGTTGTGGACGATCTGGAAAATCCAACGGTGCAGCGCACGCACTATTTCCGATTTGCCGGAAATACCCTGTATGATTTCTGGCTGGATGATCTGGCAGTGGATGAGGTCACCCACTCTGCCATCCAGCAGGCAGTGGTCTATCAGGAACCTGTGATGCAACAGCCGGGGACAGCGCCCGAGTCTGAAATGTCAGAGGAAGATATCGCCTTCGCCAAGGCACAGGCGGTGATGATGGACCTACAAGATGTGCCCTGCCTGATTCAGACCGAGTGCCGCTATCAGAATACCCCCGAAAAGGACTATATTGAAACATTCTGCTATGACAACGAGATCGGCTTTCTTCGTGTCACCACCACCGCCGACGGACTGGATCATGCCCAGCTTTATGTGAACGACTGTTACTATACCAATGTGGGCAGCGAGACAAGCCCGGAACCGATCTGGGTAGAATCGGAAGTCCCTTCTGAGTTTCGTGCTCCGTGGCTGGGCAGCTTCAACTTCATCCGCCATTATGTGACCTATGTGGACACGCTATTGGATGGGGAGCAGACCCGCTATCTATTTCTGGTGAATGCCCCCTTTGAGGATACGCCGGGTGCGGCGAATGGTTACGCTGCAACCTTCAATTTTGATTCCGAGGGGAACTTTATCGATGTCTACCTGCAAATCAACCTGGTCCGGGATGATGCTTACACCTTAACCCAGTCCATCCTCACCATGGACTCGGAATCCATCTCCAACACCATAGCGCAGGAATATCAGCGCGCCACGAACTAAAACAGGCGGCTCCCCGGAATTGGGGAGCCGCTTTGCTTTTCCATGTGTTCATCAAATCAGGGGATCTTCCATGAGCATCACCTGTTTGTTGGTGGCATCCAGCGTAACCTCACAGCCAATGGGCATGGTCAGCATGGGGTGGGTATGACAGCAGTCAAAGTCTGCCAAAATAGGGATTGTGGTTTCCCCCATGACCTCCATCAGAATTTCCCAGGGCTTTCTCCCGGTTCCGTTATCATCGAACAACTCATGCTTTCCCAGTATAATTCCGCCGACTTTGTCCAGCACCCCTGCCAGCTTCAGCAGAGAAAAAGAGCGCTCAATGGTGCAGGCATCCTTCAGAGAGTCCTCCAGAAGCAGAATGTCCCCCTCCCGGATTTCCGGCATATATTCCGTGCCGAAAAAGCCCTCCATGGTGTTCAGGTTTCCGCCTACCAGCCGTCCCCGGGCGATACCGGGGCTGACGCAAAGCCAGCTGTTGGCAGATTCCCGCTTGGGGCGGTCTTGCTCACTCCAGCTGATGTATTCCTCCGTCCAAACCATCGGCATCTCCATGCGATAGGGAAAGGACATTTTGCCGTCCATCAAGGACTGAAACCTTTCAAAAGTCCAGTCCACAAAAGGCGGCAACTCCCCAAAGGAGGAGGCTAACGCCGGGCCATAGAAGGTGGTCAGGCCGGTTTTAGCATAGACCGCCAACAGCAGCGCGGTGGTATCGGAGTAGCCAATGATGATCTTGGGATGGGTTTTCAGATAGGCATAGTCGATATACGGCAGAATGGAGTTGGTATTGTTGCCGCCGATGGCTGCCATGAGAATCTGAACATCCTCCCGGTAAAGAAGCTGGTTGAACTCCTCCGCCCGCTGTCGGATGGTGCCGGAACGGTAATAGTCCTGCTTTCCGTACAGCGCACCGTGAACCACCCGGTAGCCCTTGCCCCGCAGATATGCCGCCCCCCGTTCATACCGCACAGGCACTGTGGCAGATATGGGAGAGGAGGCGGAAAAGACACCAATGGTTCTGTTCTGCCCCGGTCTTTTTGCCCGGATGTGCATTTGTCCCACCTCTTTCCTACCTATTGAAAACAGCTGCTCTCATAGGGCGTATCGTCCAGCTTGCCCTTGCAGCCCAGCTTTTTGGCAATGCGACCCATGGTAGACTCTGCCGCCGGGTCATTCTCCGGCAAAACATTGACAATCAATAATCTATTCATTTTCAATTCCCTTCGGTCGTTACCAAGTGATATTCTCCGGTGGCGGCGTTCAGGATGGCAAAGTGCAGAATTTCGCCGCCCACCTCTGCATAGACCTGATAGCTTCCGTCCCCCAGCTCCTCATAGTATTCCGGGAGCACGCCGTATGTTTCCAGAAGCTCGTCGGCAAGCTGTTCATGCCACGGTGCTTCCTCCGCGGGTACGGTGGCATGGGTCTGCTCCATTGGCAGCACAGTGGCCTCCGGCTTTGCCGAAGGCTGGGGTTTTCCGCAGGCTGACAGAGAAAGCAGCAGCACCGCCGCAAGCATGGCAGCCGATCTGTATTTCCGTTTTAAATAGCCGGTTTGTGTTCATATGTAAGCTGCATTTGTATCTCCCCCTTGGTTTCGCGGTTTCATGTATAAAAATAATCCGGGTGTGCTGCCGGAAAAGCAGCGCTGTATTACAGCTCCTGAAGAAATGCGCTCAGCAGCTGGTTGACCCGCTGCGGCTGATCGTCATTTGCGTTGTGAGACGCTCCTTCAATGATGTACAGCGGAAACCCTTCCTTTTTGTGGCACATTTTGTTGTACGCCATAACCTTACCTGTTTTATCATGCTCGCCCACCAGCAGCCACATGGGGCACTGGATGTTCATCTCGCTGATTTCGGGAATAAAGCCGGCAAAACCAATGTACATCAGCCTGCATAGCTCATCTTTGGAATAGTCCGCCAGCATATTCAGCATATTTTCTCTGGCGCGCTGCGTGCTGCCGCACATCTTCGCCATTGCCTTTTGCAGAATACCATTGGGATAAAGTCTGAACATCCACTTTGTCTGATGCAGCCAAAACAGATCCGACTTGCTGTAATACGATGGATTGTAAGGGCAGGTGCCGATTGTAAAAATTCCCGCCACCATGTCCGCATATTTTTTGTAAAACGACTGCGCCACAAAGCCCCCTGCCGACTGTCCAACCAGCACGGCGCGCTTTACGCCCTCCCTGTCAAAAATGCTTTTAAGCTCTTCTGCAGCGTTATGATAGGAAAAGTCTTTGTATGGCCGAGATTTTCCGTGTGCGGGAGCATCCCATACAAGGATACTATATTGTTGGGAAAACACTTCTGTTTGTCTGTCAAACAGGTGGTGGTTGGCCGTAAGTCCGGGCAGGAACACAAGGGTAAAGGGCGATTCCCTTTTCTCTGTCCAGTAATATGTTTTGCCGCGCTCAGAAGAAATGCTTTTTTCAATCATGGCTGCTTCCCTCCGTTTTCCAGCTCTCTGTGCGTTTCCACACCAGTGTGGGCTTCGCAGTTAACGCAAGACCAATGTCACACAGGACGATTCCTGCAATTTGTTCCTGTATCATTTTTGACTTTCCTCCATTTCAGAGCAAAAAAGGATCTTCGGTCGGCACAATACTCTGCCCGACATAGGTGAATCATCCATTCTTCTGCGGCAGCAGCCAAGGCCAGAAGGCAGACTGCCCAGCCATACGCAATGCCCGCCGATACCGCAAGAACATATGGCAGAAGGAAAACCGCCACTCCGGTCAGCTTGTTGAGCCAGGTGTGCAGGGCGGCAAACTGATGATATTTATAATACGCTGTAGCATAAGCAGAAAGCCGAACCAGAACAATGGCTACCACGGCATACCAGATCCTCACCGGAAACGACTGCCATAAAACAGGAAAAAGCCGGAGTATCAGGACTCCGTAAAACAGCAAATCCGCCGCGCTGTCCAGCCTTGCGCCGAACTGACTGGCCGTCCCAGTTCTTCTTGCCAGCCAGCCGTCCAGGGCATCCGTCAGCCCGGCGATGCTGTAAACCGTCAGAAACCAGACAGACCCCAGCGGAGGAAACAGCAGGAAAAGTGAAGCCACTATCCGCACAGATGTGATGGTATCCGCTGTGTTCCACCGATGAGTCCCTGCTTCTTTTGTCGAAGAATTGTTACTGTTCACAGTGGAATCCCCTCCTGAGCCTGCTTTCGCTCCTGCTGCCTTGCTTTTCTCTGTTCTTTCTGCACCAGCTTTTCACAGCAGGTCAACGGTTTGCGGCCATTTGCGTGATGGTGCTCCCGGTAGGCAGCACAGTTGCCGTGCCGGGGGCAGTAAAGACGCTTACAGGGGCAGGTCCTCTGCATTTCTCCCATCAGGGCTTGGACAAAAGGGCAACGCCTGCGCAGGCCAGACCGATGCCCAGCAGAGACATTGCGGTTTCCATCTCCAGATTGCCCAGCTTGGACAAAACAACAACGCTGACACCCATTGCCAGGGTCAGTGCCTTGAATACCGTAGCCGCGATTTCCCGAATTTTATTGCTATCCATTATTTGTTGCTCCTTTTCTGTTTTTCATGTTTATTGTACAAAAAAGGATCGGATTCTTGATAGGCAATTATTTCATGCGTTGTGTCTGATTTTCAGGTTTCGTCACGCTTTTTGATAGAGCCGGAAGAACTGCCGGATGTGTTTTTCCACCAGCTCCATAACCTCCTTTTCCCGTTCCGGTTCCCGGTCGCAGACATTGATCCAGACGGAAATGGGCAGGCAGAACTGGGCAGCCATAATCTGCGGGTCGTACTCTGTCAGGATACCCCCTTCAGCCAGCCGCTTCATCATGCCGGTAAAATACTGCATAACATCGGTATAGTTCTGCTTGGTTTGCAGCTTTGCCAGCTCCGGGTTCTGGAACTGCTCGATCACCAGCATCTTCCGTGCTCTGCTGATGTAGGGATCATGGATAATATACCGAAGCTGCCCCTGAATCATCTGCACCGCGGCATCCGGTGTCACAGGAATCCCTTCGGCATCTTTTTCCCAATCTGTCCTCGCGAAAATGGAATGCTCCCCGTACTGCACCAGCACATCCTGCACCAGCGCGTCCAAAATGGCCTGCTTGCTCTCAAAATGGCTGTAGAGCGAGGCCTTGCGGATGCCAACGGCACCGGCAATCTGCGATATGGAAGTGGCTTCAAACCCCTGCACAGAAAACAAGTCCAGCGCCGCCTCCAGAATGTCCTGCTTTGTATTTCCTCTCTCCATCTGAATTCTGCCTCCCAGTTATTGATCTTGGTAACAGTATAGCTTCCTATCGTTCGGTTGTCAATACCGCAAAAGGCTGTCTGTTCAATATTTATCAGAACCGGGAGGTCAGTAACCCCGAAGATCCGGAAAACTTTCTGATCAGGCAAAAGAACTGCCATTGTGAATGCTGGGCGAAAAAACGCAGCAATGTTCCGTACGACAGCATTGATGAATCGCTGCCGCCCTCAAACGAAAGCGGCAGCGATTTGGGCTGCTATCCTATGTGAGAAGCATATTTCAAAAACTCCTCTGCACATTATCATAAATTGTCGTGGTCTTTGTTGTATTCTACGGGGGCTTTCATTTGTACTTTTTCGATGCCATGGTACTCAGCGCATCCGGTGGCCCAGGTGTCCCTGTGATACGGTCATGTTGCTGTCTATCCGCTGAACCGGAACCTGAATTTTATAAATCAGCTGTTTCGCCTGATGGACCGGAAACTGCGTCAGAACCTCGCACAGATAATCGCCGCAGGGCACCATTCCGTTTCTTTGCATCGCTTCATACAAACGCTTTGCATACATGGATTCCAGCGCGATATTGTCGGAAGCTACCGACATATAAGTATTCTGCGGCAAAGTACGGACACTGCTCTTTTCCGGGTAAAGATCATCCACAAAGATAAATGCAGAATGTGAGGAATAGGTTCCCTTTATAAAATATTCCTTTTCCATGATGGTTCCCACATTGATAAAGTACGATGGCGGAAGCTGATTCTCGTGAAGATAATTCTGCATATGCAGAAGCATCTTTTCATACCCTTCACGCCCCAACTCAAAAAAATCATAATCCGTCTTCTGCACATCAATCTTTCGTTCCGGGACATACTCAAAAAAGACCTGCCCAAGGGGAGGAAGCGTATTCAGAATCTGCAGATTTTTCTGAACACGGCTCAGGTTATTCCGGCTGACCGATAAATTATAGATTTCCTCGGTCAGTACCCCGGTCTGTTCCTCCAGAGCCTTCAGCAAACGCTCTTCCGAAGATAAGGAAAAGATTTCCTTTATCTGTTCCAGAGAAAGGCGGCAGCTTTTCAGTGCACGGATCAGATCCAGCTTTGCACATTGCTCCAGAGTATAATAGCGGTATCCTGTCTCCGGATCCAGATATTCCGGCTCCAGAAGTTTATTTTTAGCATAAAGTCTCAGCGTCTGTGTGCTGACATGGTTCAGCTCCGCCATTTCCCCGATTTTCAGCAGAGAATTCCTCATATTTTCCCTCCATATTCTATCTGTTTCCACCGCAGGATGTCCATACTTATCTGGCAATAAATTTTTGTTGACTTTATACCTGGTATAAGGTGTATAATCTGATTGTAGCAAACATTTGGACATTTTGCAATTCATAAGGAGGTTTTTGTATGGACAGAAAGATTACATTTGCTCAGTACGGCTGCGGTAAGATGGCAAAATATCTGATTCGGTATGCCATCGAAAAGGGTGCATCTCTGGTTGCTGCCTTTGATGTGAATCCCGCTGTCTGCGGAAAAGATGCCGCTGAAATCGTAGGCAACAATTATCCGCAGACGGGCATCAAGGTTTCTGCTGCCAGCCAGGCGGATGAAATCCTTGGCGCTCTCAAACCCGATGTATGTATCATTGCAACCAGAAGTACCGTTGCGGAACTGGAAGAGATTTTCACCATCTGCGCAAAGCACGGGATCAATGCAATCACCACCTGTGAGGAAGCTCTGTATCCCTGGAATTCCTCCCCTGCCCTCACCCACAAGCTGGATGAGCTGGCAAAGCAGGGCAACTGCACCCTGACCGGTGTTGGCTACTGCGATCTGGTTTGGGGCACCATGGTGACCAATCTGGCAGGTTCTTCCTTTAAGATCACCAAGATTCTGGGAAGCAGCTGGTATAATGTAGAGGATTACGGCATCGCACTGGCAGAAGGTCATGGCGCAGGCTTTACGCCCGAGCGTTTTGAGAAGGAAATCGCCAACATCAACGATATGCCGGAAGCAGAACTGAAGGAACTGATTGAAAGCGGACAGTATGTGCCTTCCTATATGTGGAATCAGAATGGGTGGCTGTGCAGCAAGATGAATCTGCATATCACCTCCCAGACCCAGAAATGCTATCCCACCACCCATACAGAGGATCTCTTCTCAACCACTCTGAACGCAACCATCAAGGCCGGCGATCCCACGGGTATGCGGGCTGTGGTCACCACGGAGACGGAAGAAGGAATTACCCTGGTGACGGAATGTGTCGGCAAGGTCTTTGCCCCGGATGAATTCGACAGAAACGACTGGACCTTCATCGGCGAACCCGAAACCACCGTCTCTGTCAACCGCCCGGCTACTGTGGAGATGACCTGTGCAACCATTGTAAACCGTATCCCTCAGCTGATCGATGCTCCTGCAGGATATGTTACTACCGACAAATATCCTTATAACGAGTACTGTGTTCATGATCTGAACACCTATGTAAAAAGCAAATAACACTATTTCTGAATCCGGTAAACAGATGCTCCGGCCGCCAGACAGAGGCGGCCGGAGTTTTCCTTGTCGTATCAATCCGCAGATCATCTCCACGGTTTCCGGATTCGGCTGATTCCATTCACCGCCATGATGAACGCGGTTGGATTTTTCAGGATATCCTTCAGCTGCTCTATTGTACATTTCGAAGCATTCTGGTATAATTCTTTCAATAGCGTATTTGAGGGAGGCAGTACCATGGAACATTTGGAAAAGCTGAAGCAATGGATTTCGGAAAGCCGCCGCATCGTGGCCTTTACCGGCGCGGGAGTCAGCACGGAGTCCGGTATACCGTACTTCCGGGGCGTAGACGGTCTCTATCACCAGAAGTTTGAATATCCCCCGGAAACCATCATCAGCCACAGCTTTTATGAGAGAAATCCGGAGTATTTCTTTCGTTTCTATCGGGAAAAAATGCTCCCGCTGGACTTTGAGCCCAACATCACCCACAGGGTTCTGGCCCGGTGGGAGGCTGAGGGAAGGCTCAGCGCGGTGGTGACCCAGAACATCGATGGTCTGCACCAGAAGGCAGGTTCCAAACGAGTCTGTGAACTGCATGGCTCTGTCCTGCGAAATTACTGCACCCGATGCGGGAAGAGCTTCTCCGGGGAATTCATCGCCCATTCCCAGGGGATTCCCCGCTGCAGCTGCGGCGGCATTGTGAAGCCGGATGTGGTGCTGTATGAGGAAAGTCTGGATTCCCGTGTTTTAGAGGACAGTGTCCAGGCCATTGCCCAGGCTGACCTGCTGCTGGTACTGGGCACCAGCCTGACGGTGTATCCCGCCGCGGGGCTGATTCGCTATTACCACGGACACCGGCTGGTTCTCATCAACCGGGACGCCACGCCATACGATGATCGGGCGGATCTGGTGTTCCACGAAAGCCTGGGAACCATTTTCAGCCAACTGTAATATTGGAAGAAACTGCCAGCGCCTCTTCCCTTGCCGGGCAACCGCTGATAAGGCATTTCGATCCCCATGCGCCGTGACCTTTCCCGCGTTGAGGCGCTCTGCCAAACCACATGGGTATTCCGGAAAGGCTTCCCAAAAAAGGTTGTCAAACGAGGACAGAAGTGCTATTATGCAGATAGTACAAAAAATAAGGAGGATTTTTATGGATTACGCAAAGGAATCCCTCCGGCTCCATGAGCAGTGGAAGGGGAAAATTGAAGTGGTCGCCACCGTTCCCATGGCCACGAAGGAGGATCTGTCCCTGGCCTACACCCCCGGTGTGGCGCAGCCCTGTCTGGAAATTCAGAAGGATATCTCCCGTTCCTACGAACTGACCCGGCGACATAATCTGTGCGCCGTGGTCACCGACGGCACTGCCGTGCTGGGGCTGGGAGATATCGGTCCGGAGGCAGGTATGCCGGTGATGGAGGGCAAGTGCGCCCTGTTCAAAGCCTTCGGTGATGTGGATGCCTTCCCCCTGTGCGTGAAAAGCAAGGACCCCGACGAGATTGTGGATACCATCTACCGCATCTCCGGCTCCTTCGGCGGAGTCAATCTGGAGGACATTTCCGCACCCCGGTGCTTTGAAATCGAGCGAAAGCTGAAGGAAAAGTGTGATATCCCCATTTTTCACGATGATCAGCACGGCACCGCCATCGTCACCCTGGCAGGCCTTATCAATGCCCTGAAGGTTGTGGGTAAGAAAAAAGAGGATGTGAAGATTGTCACCGTGGGCGCCGGTGCGGCAGGCATTTCCATCGTCAAGCTGCTGCTCAGCGTGGGTTTTTCCAACATCACCATGTGCGACAAGCAGGGTGCTCTGTATGTGGGCTGCCCCGGCATGAACTGGGCACAGGCAGAAATGGCGGCGCGCACCAATCCCGACCAGACCCCCGGCACCCTAGCAGAGAAGCTGGTGGGTGCAGATGTGTTCATCGGCACCTCTGCTCCCGGCATCGTCACCCGGGAAATGGTCTCCCGGATGAACCGGGACGCCATTCTCTTTGCCTGCGCCAACCCCACCCCGGAGATCTTCCCGGAGGAGGCCAAGGCAGGCGGTGCCCGAATTGTGTCCACCGGGCGCAGCGACTATCCCAACCAGATCAACAATGTGCTGGCCTTCCCCGGGGTGTTCCGGGGCACCTTCGATGTCCGGGCCTCGGACATCAATGAGGAGATGAAGCTGGCTGCCGCCATGGCGCTGGCAGGGCTGATTTCCGACGAAGAGCTGGATGAGGAACACATCATCCCCAACCCTCTGGATCCCAGAGTGGCTCAGACCGTGGCAAAGGCCGTGGCAGAAGCCGCCCGGGCAAGCGGTGTCGCCAGAATTTGAGGTAATGCCATGGAATACCGTATGGAACATGACTCCATGGGGGAGGTTCGGGTACCCATGGATAAATACTGGGGTGCCCAGACCCAGCGCTCTGTGGAAAACTTTCCCATCGGCGTGGGGCTGGAAACCATGCCCAGAGAAATCACCCGGGCTTTTGGGTACCTGAAAAAGGCCGCCGCCCTGACAAACCATGCCCTGAAGCCGGAGAAAATGACGGATGAGAAGCTGTCTGCCCTGTGTGCAGCCTGCGATCAGGTAATTTCCGGAGAGCTTAACGACCATTTTCCCCTGGTGGTCTGGCAGACCGGCTCCGGCACCCAGTCCAACATGAATGCCAACGAGGTCATCGCCAACCGGGGCAATGCCATGGCCGGGAAGAAGCTGCTTCACCCCAATGACGATGTGAATATGTCCCAGTCCTCCAACGACACCTTCCCCACCGCCATGCACATTGCGGCGGTGCTGGCCTTGGAGGAGCAGGTGATTCCTGCCGTGGAGCTGCTGATTTCCGCCTTTGCCCGGCTGGAAGGGGAAAATGCCGGAATTGTGAAATCCGGCCGCACCCATTTGCAGGATGCCACCCCCATCACCTTCTCCCAGGAAATCTCCGGCTGGCGCACCAGTCTGGAGCGGGATCGGCAGCTGCTTCTGGCCTCCCTGCCGCCTTTGAAGGAGCTGGCTCTGGGGGGCACCGCAGTGGGTACGGGGCTGAATGCCCCCAAGGGCTTTGATGTGGGTGTTGCCCAGGCGCTTTCCCGGCTCACCGGAAAGGATTTTGTCACCGCCCCCAACAAATTCCACGCCCTCACCTCCAAGGACGAGCTGGTGTTTGCCCATGGCGCCCTGAAGGCTCTGGCGGCGGATCTGATGAAGATCGCCAACGACATCCGCTTTCTGGCCTCCGGCCCCCGGCTGGGACTGGGGGAGATCACCATCCCCGAAAACGAGCCCGGCTCCTCCATCATGCCCGGCAAGGTGAATCCCACCCAATGCGAAGCCATCACCATGGTGGCAGTGCAGGTTATGGGCAACGATGTGGCTGTGGGCATGGCTGCCAGTCAGGGAAATTTTGAGCTGAATGTCTATATGCCGGTGCTGATCTACAACTTTCTTCAATCCGCCCGGCTGCTGGCTCAGAGCATGATCTCCTTCCATGACCGCTGCGTGGTCGGCATCCGACCGGTTCGGGAACGGATGGCGGAGAATCTCCACCGTTCCCTGATGCTGGTGACGGCGCTGAATCCACACATCGGCTACGAAAACGCCGCCAAGGTGGCGAAAAAGGCCTATCAGGAGGACATCACCCTGCGGCAGGCCTGCACCGCTCTGGGCTTCCTCACCCCCGAGGAATTCGATCGGGTATTCCATCCCGAAGAAATGGTTTAGCCGAAATATGGCTGGATTTTCTCGATATTCTCCTCTCCGAACCGATCATCCTTTTCTATCAGAAAAGCAGTGGATTTCAAAAAATCCACTGCTTTTTTATGATTCTTTCGGGCAAGGCGTCACAGCGCCTCTCCCAGAATGGACTTGGTGGCGTAGGCGTTCAGGCTCATGTCCGCCGTGTTTCCGGCCAGGTATTCGTAATACGCCTGTGCGCCGATCATGGCGCCGTTGTCACCGCACAGGCTCAGAGGCGGCATATAGACCTGTGCTCCCAGCCTCTGGGCAGCTTCCAGAATGTCGGCACGAATCCGGGAATTGGCCGCTACGCCGCCTGCCACGGCAATCTTCCGATAGCCCGTCTGCTCAGCTGCCATCACCACCCGGGGCACCAGCGTATCGGACACCGCTGCCGTGAAGGAAGCGCAGAGACTGGGAATGTCAATCTCCTCCCCCACCTGCTGAGCATGGTGAATCAGGTTCAGGGCTGCGGTTTTCAGGCCGGAGAAGCTCATGTTATAGGGATTCTCCCCGGGTCTGGAACGGGGAAGGGAGTATTTTGTCTCATCCCCCTGCTGCGCCGCCCTGTCCAGAGCCGCGCCGCCGGGATAGGGCATTCCCAGAACCCGGCCAACCTTGTCAAAGCACTCCCCTGCCGCATCATCCAGCGTGGTTCCCAGAATTTCCATGTGGGTATAGTCCTTGACCTCCACAATCATGGTATGACCGCCGGACACCACCAGGCACAAAAAGGGCGGCTCCAGCTCCGGATAAGCCAGATAATTGGCGGCAATGTGACCCCGGATATGGTGCACCGGAATCAGGGGCTTGTTCATGGCCATGGCGGCGGCCTTGGCGAAGTTCACGCCCACCAGCACAGCTCCGATAAGGCCGGGGGCATAGGTCACTGCCACGGCATCAATCTGCTGCCGGGTTAGACCCGCCCTTTCCAGCGCCTGATCCGCAAGACCATAGATGGCTTCAATATGCTTCCGGGAGGCGATCTCCGGCACAACACCGCCGTAGATCCGGTGCAGATCCACCTGAGAAGCAATGCAGTCGCAAAGCACCTCCCGGCCATCCCGGACAATGGCCACTGCTGTTTCATCACAGGAGGATTCTACTGCTAAAATATTCAAATTTCCCACTCCTTTCTCAGGATCAGGGCATCCTCCCTGGGTTTGCTGTAATAGTTTTTCCGTCTGCCCACCTCTGCAAAGCCCAGCTTTTCATACAGGGCTCTGGCAGGGGCATTGGAATGGCGAACCTCCAGCATCAGCCAGTGGCTGCCACGGGCTTTCAGGGCGTCCACAAGGGCAAGGATCAATGCCTGTGCAACACCCTGCCTGCGGAAATCGGGGTGCACCGCCACATTCATCATGTCCGACTCCCCCATCACCGTCTGAGATCCAATATAGCCTGCCAGCCTTTCCCCTTCCACTGCCACCAGCCAGCAGGACAGTGGATTGGAAAGCTCAGAGGCAATGCTGGCCTCGCTCCAGGGATCGGAAAAACAGGTTTTTTCCAATTCCGCGATCTGGGCAACATGGGTCTGATCCATCGGCCTTATCTCAATCATTTGGCATCATACCAGCTCTTTCCGTATTTTGCCTCTGCCGTCAGAGGGATGCTCAGGGGATACACAGATTCCATCTCCCGGCTGATCCGCTGGGCAACCTGGGGGGCAATGGCCTCAGGGCACTCCACAATCAGCTCATCATGCACCTGCAGCAGCAGCTGAGCCTCCGGGAAATCCCGGTTCAGCGCTTCCTCCACCCGGATCATGGCCAGCTTGATGAGATCCGCCGCCGTTCCCTGAATGGGGGTGTTCAGGGCAATCCGCTCCGCACCGCTGCGGACATTGAAATTGCTGCTCTTCAGCTCCGGGATATACCGGCGTCTTCCAAACAGGGTTTCGGTATAACCGGTCTGGCGAGCCTGCTCCACCACCTGCTTCATATAGGCGCGTACACCCTGATACTTCTCCAGATAGCTGTCAATGTAGGCTCTGGCCTCATACCGGGTGACCCCGATATCCTCCGCCAGAGAGAATTCCGAGATTCCATAGACGATACCAAAGTTCACTGCCTTGGCATGGCGGCGCTGCAGGGGTGTCACCTGATCTGTAGGAACCCCGAACACCTGAGAGGCCGTGAGGGTGTGAATATCGGTGCCGTTGCAGAAGGCCTCCTGCATCACCTTGTCCTGAGAAATATGGGCAAGAACCCGAAGCTCAATCTGGCTGTAGTCCGCATCCACCAGCACGCAGCCGGCCTTGGGAACAAACATCTTGCGAATTTCCGCTCCCAGGTCGGTGCGAACCGGGATATTTTGCAGGTTGGGTTCCGTGGAGGACAGTCTTCCGGTAGCCGTCACCAGATTCTGGAAGGTGGTGCGAACCCGCCCATCCGCCGCCACCGCCTTCATCAGCCCCTCGGCATAGGTGGAATTCAGCTTGGTGAGCATCCGGTAATCCATGATGGCAGGGATAATGGGGTGCTTGTCCTTCAGCTTTTCCAGGACATCTGCATTGGTGGAATAGCCGGTCTTGGTCTTTTTCACCGGGGGAAGCCCCAGCTTTTCAAACAGCAGCTCACCCAGCTGCTTGGTGGAATTGATATTGAAGGGGCCTTGGGCATAGGAAAAAATCAGGCTCTCGCAGTCGGCAATCCGCTGCCGGAGCATTTCTCCAAAGGCCTTCAGCTGATGGGTATCAATACAGATGCCCCGGTTTTCCATACGGTAGAGAACGGCACACAGGGGCAGTTCCACCTCCCGGTACAGCTTTTCCATGCCGTTCTTCTTCAGTTCCTCTTCCAGAACCGGCCGCAGATTCCAGACTGCCTCCGCACAGGCCGCAGCATCCCCATCGGCAACAGTCATTCCCAGAAAGTTGGTAGCCAGCTTGGAAACGGGATAGTCCGCCTGAGAGGGATTCAGATCATAGGCTGCCAGAGCCGTATCAAAAGCACAATGGTCAAAAGAGATGCCTGCCTGATCCAGCCGGTGCAGGTTGGTTTTGCAGTCGTGGAGAATCAGCTCCCGGTTTTTCAGGCAAATGGTATCCATCCGGATCTCCATGGGGCTGAGCACACATACGCCTTTCTGACAGGCAAAGCCCAGACTTCCATCCGCCGCAAGGTATACCGCGCAAGGGGAATTCCCCTCTGGGATGGTATCCAGCCGGGGGAGTTTTTCCTGTTTCCTCACCGGCTGCACATCTGCCTGCTCTGCACCCCGGAGGCCATACTTGTCAATGAGCCGGACAAATTCCAGCTTCTGGAACAGCTGGTACAGTTCCGGCTTGTTATAGGGACGGACGATGGCATCCTCCGGCGCAAAATCAATGGGCGCCTCCGGGCGGATGGTGGCAAGGTCATAGGACAGATAGGCATTCTCCCGGTCGTTTTCCAGCTTCTCCCGGAGCTTGGGACGGATGGAAGGATCCTCCAGATTCTCATACACCCCGTCCAGACTGCCGAACTTCGCCAGCAGCTCTTTCGCCGTCTTGGGGCCGACCCCGGCGACACCGGGAATGTTGTCCGAGGAATCGCCCATAAGAGCCTTGAGATCAACCAGCTTTTTCGGCTCAAACCCGTACTCCTCCCGGAATTTCTCCTCGGTATAGAGGGTAGCCGTGGTCTGCCCGGGCTTGGAAATCACCAGCTTCACCTGGACATTCTCATTGATAAGCTGCAAAGAGTCCCGGTCACCGGTGACAATGACACACTCCCAGCCGTTGTTGGAGCAGATTTTGCCCACGGTGCCAATGACATCATCGGCCTCCCAGCCCTGACACTCGTAGATGGGAATGTTCATGGCTCGCAGGACATCCTTCATCACCGGCATCTGCATGGCCAGCTCCTCCGGCATCCCATGGCGGTTGGCCTTATAGCCGTCGTATTTCAGATGCCGGAAGGTGGGGCCGTGGAGGTCAAAAGAGACACAGATTGCCTCCGGCTGCTCCTCCTTCTCCACCTTCTCCAAAATATTCAGAAAGCCGTAGATGGCATGGGTGTACAGTCCATCCCGGGTGGTGAGAGGTCTGACCCCGAAAAACGCCCGGTTGATGACACTGTTGCCGTCCAGAATCAGCAGCTTCATACTTTTCTCCACTTGGCGCCCTGCGGTGTGTCGATGATCTCAATGCCACGAGCCTTCAGTTCATCCCGAATCCGGTCGGCCTCTGCCCAGTTCTTATCCTTCTTGGCCTGGGTTCTGGCAGCCACCAGCGCATCGATCTCCGGGTCGGCATTGGCAGCTTCCTCCTCAGCCTGCTTCTTACGCACCTTTTCTGCGGCAGCCATCAGATTCAGGGACATCACCTGATCAAAGTCAGCCAGTGCAGCCAGCTTGGTCGCATCGTTGCATTTGGCCTTCAGCACATCGTACAGGGCTGTAACTGCCAGCGAGGTATTGAGGTCTGCGTTGAGGGCAGACAGAAACCGCTCCTTCAGCTGGGCAAGGGCAGCCTCATCCACAGCTCCCTCCGGCTTCAGGGCTGCGATTTTCGCCACCAGCTTCTCATAGGCCAGGGCTGCATTATCCAGATTCTCCCAGCTGAACACCAGATTCCGGCGGTAGTGGCTCTGCAGGCAGAACAGGCGGTAGGCCATGGGGTCGTAGCCCTTCTGCTCCAGCAGGGAAACCGTCAGGAACTCGCCCTTGGACTTGGACATCTTCCCGGTGTCGGTGTTCAGATGGTGGACATGGAACCAGTAGTTGCACCACTTGTGACCCAGATAGCTTTCCGACTGGGCAATTTCATTGGTGTGATGGGGGAAGGCATTGTCGATGCCGCCGGCGTGGATATCCAGATACTCTCCCAGATGCTTCATGGAGATGCAGGAGCACTCGATATGCCAGCCGGGATAGCCTACACCCCAGGGAGAATCCCATTTCAGAGCCTGATCCTCAAACTTGGACTTGGTGAACCACAGGACAAAATCGTTCTTGTTGCGCTTGTTGGTATCCTCTTCCACGCCTTCCCGAACGCCAACAGCCAGATCTTCCTCATCGTGATCGTTGAACACATAGTATTTTTCCAGCGTGGAGGTATCAAAGTACACATTGCCGCCGGCAAAATAGGCTTTGCCGGTTTCCAGAAGTTTGGAAACCATCTCAATATAGTTGTCGATGCAGTTGGTAGCCGGCTCCACCACATCAGGACGCTTGATGTTCAGCTTATCGCAGTCGGCAAAAAAGGCATCGGTGTAGAATCTGGCAATATCCATGACGGATTTGTTCTCCCGTCTGGCGCCCTTCAGCATCTTGTCCTCGCCGGTATCGGCATCGGAAGCCAGATGTCCCACATCGGTGATGTTCATCACCCTTTTTACATTGTAGCCGGAGTACCGGAGAGCCTTCTCCAGAACATCCTCCATAATGTAGGTGCGCAGGTTCCCGATATGGGCATAGTGGTATACCGTGGGGCCGCAGGTATACATTTTCACAAGGTCAGGGTCGTTGGGAACAAACAGTTCCTTTTTATGAGACAGAGAATTATAAAGATACATATTTCTTCCTCCAATATGATTGATACAAATAAAAAACGCCCCTTGCACTGCATCCGTACAAGAGGCGGCATTGCCGCGGTTCCACTCTCATTTATCACTCAAAGTCAGTTCGCTCCGGGACGCACCTTCCTGAGATTCCACCCGCCCGGAGTTCCAGCCAATGCCCCAAGCTCTCTGAGGGGGAGAAAACAGTACTCTTTCCCTTCACCGCGATATGAAATTCCTGTGTATTTTACCATTATTCCCACCCGGTTGTCAAGTATTCTCAAAGAAAAGGGGGTTGTTGCTTTTTGTGTCTGATTTGTAAACTTTTGTAAAAATAGGTGCAAACTGCTATTGACAATCCACCCCCTTTCTCGTTATAATAGGTCTGAGAAAATTTAGGAAAGGGAGGTAATCCGATGAATTACTTCTTGACCAAAGGCTACGGCCGTTTTATTACTGTTCCTCTGGTTCTCTTTTTGATTCTGGCTACACTGACTGGCTGTCAGAAGAAAACGCCTGAGGCTACGACACCAAGTACCGACGACACTACCCCTCCTGGTCTGGTGGAGGTAAAGCCCACCGAAACAGAAGCAACCGAACCTCCCGAAACCACCGAGCCCGAAAACGATAATATGGCTACCGTCATCGGCCCGGAGCAGCTGAATGTCCGCAGTTCCCCCAGCACCGGAGCCAAGATCATCGGTTACCTGGACCCCGGTACGCAGGTTGAGATCATCAAGACCGAACCCTATATGGGTGTGGAGTGGGCTTTAATCCGGGAAGGCTGGGTCGTTCTGGATCATCTGGAGACCAACTCCGGCAGCAGCACAGCTCCCACTACCCCCGAGGAGACAAAGCCTGCCGAAACCACGCCCACGGGATCTACCGTGAAGGGCACCATCACCGTGGATGGGCTGAACATCCGCGCCTCCGCAAGCACCACCGGTGCAGTCAAGGGTACCTATAACAAGGGCACCGTTGTTACCATTCTGGAAACCAAGAATGGTTGGGGCCGTACCGATAAGGGCTGGATCAGTATGCAGTATGTCAAGACTGACAGCACCACCGGCACAAACAACAATACGAATACCAACAATAACACAACGACCAACAATAACAACACAACAACCACCCAGGACGGCAATACCTACTTCATCACCGCCAGCGAGCTGAATATTCGGCAGTCCGCCGTAAACGGCGCTGTCATCGGAAGCTATGTTGCAGGCGACAAGGTAGTGGTCAATGAGACCTCCAACGGCTGGGGCAAGACCGACAAGGGCTGGATCAGTATGCAGTACGCCTATAAGACCGGTTCCAATGGTACCAATGGCTGCAAGGGCATCGTCACCGGCGACACTCTGAATGTCCGCAGCGGTCCCGGCACCGGCTATGGTCAGGTAGAGAGCCTGAAATACGGCACCCGGGTTGAAATTCTCCAGCGCATCACCATCGGAAATACCACATGGGGCTGCATTAAGAACGGCTGGATCAGCATGGATTATGTCTATGTGGACGGCACTGTGGGTGAAGGCGGAGGCGCCGCAATTATCACCGGCGACCAGCTGAATATCCGCAGCGGTCCCGGCACAAACTACGCTTCCGTTGGTACTCTGAATTCCGGCGACGAAGTGAATATTCTCGCTCAGTTTACCATCAACGGAAAGATCTGGGGCTGTATCAGCAAGGGCTGGATCAGCATGGATTATGTCGGTGTAGGCTAAAGAAATTTATCACAGGGTCCTCTTCGGAGGACCCTGGTTTTTTATTGACTTTCGAAATAGAAAATGATATGATTAGTATGATCATTCATACTAAGGAGGAATCCTATGGAAATTCCAGAAGGTAAGTTCGCATGGATTGTAAAGATCGGAGAAAAGGGGCAGTTTGTCATCCCGAAGGATGCCAGAGAACTTTTTGACCTGCAGCCGGGAATGGAAATTCTGGTTCTGGGTGATCGGGACAAGGGACTGGCAATCCTCCCCAAAAAAGAGCAAAACGCTTTTGTTTCAAAGATCTTTCCAGAACTCAATCATTTTTAGGAGATACTATGAAAAAAATAGTTTTTTTCTGCATTCCGGCCTACGGCCACACAAATCCAACGCTGGGAGTCGTTCGGGAACTGGTGGCACAGGGAAACAAAGTGTGGTACTATTCCTTCAATCAATTTCAGGCAGCAATAGAAGAAGCCGGCGCAATCTTTGTTTCCTGTGACGGCTTTGATCAGACAGAAAACCTCTCAGCCAAGGACGGCGCAAAAATAGCAAAAGACATGGCATTTGCAACGAAAGTACTGGTCGATACAACGCTCTGCCTGGATGATGCGATCTATGAAGACCTGCTGAAAATAAAGCCAGACTGTATTGTTGCAGATTCCATGGCTCTCTGGGGCAAACTGATAGCAAAGAAATTGAATACAAAGTTTGTGTCTTCAACAACAACTTTTGCATTCAATAAAGAGTCCGCCAGGATCATGGGGCAGAGCATTCTGAACGCCGCAAAAATGATCATCTCCATACCAAAGATCAATAGAGAGCTTTCACGGCTGCAGGAAAAGGGATATCCCGTAAACAGTATTCTGGAGATCATCGCAAACGATCCAAACACCGATACTATCGTCTATACCTCCCCGGAATTTCAGCCATGTGCACAGACTTTTTCAACCAAATACGCCTTTGTGGGGCCGTCCATCCGTCCCGTAATGCAGCCCTTTCAAAAGAAAATGGAAAAATTAATTTACATTTCCATGGGAACCGTTAATAATGACCTTCTGCCCATCTATCAGTCCTGCATCGATGCCCTGAAGAGAACAAATTATCAGGTCGTATTATCCATAGGAAATCAAGTGGATCCAAAACTAATCAAAAATAAGTCGGAGAACATTTCCATATACCCATCTGTAGATCAAATAGCAGTACTACAACAATCCGATCTATTCATCACGCATTGCGGAATGAACAGCGTAACCGAAGCACTTTTCTTTGGGGTTCCCCTTCTAATGTTACCACAGACATCTGAACAGCTAGGCGTTTCCAGAAGAGTGAAGCAGCTGGGGGCAGGCATTATTCAGAAAAGAATGAATGCAAAAGCCATTTATAAAAGCGTCGAAACCCTATTAAGCAGCCAAGAATACTACAAAAATGCCTCCAAAATTTCTGAAAGCTTCCAAAAGTGCTCCGGTGCACAAGGTGCAGCAAAGAAAATTTTAGATGTTTGTGATTTGTAAATAACTCACAAAGTAAAATATCCATAGCAGGTTCGTAACGCATTGTCAGCGTCGACTCGCCGCCAAATTCCAATTAATAGCGCAGCTGAATCAAACCGATAAGAAGAAACTAAAAAACATAGAAAGGCGCTCAGACAAAAGTCTGAGCGCCTAAGCGTGTTAAAAAAGCATGTCATTCCAAGAACAAGAAGCGGCCGCGGGAATCCGTTCCCCAAAACAGCACCGAATTTTTTGAAAAACTTGATAAAACAAAACATTTTGTAGAACAGATTGCCACACCAGTCTGCGGACTGGTTCGCAATGACAGGTTTTTCCACAATCTCAGGCGCTCAAGCAAAAGTCTGAGTGCCTGTGTGTTGGTGTTTCCCGTCTTCCTGGGAAGGCCAGGTATTGTCCTGCCGTTAAAAACAGTCCGGTGGACTG
>CAMCRV010000022.1 GCA_945877365.1 uncultured Clostridia bacterium
TTTCGGTCTCGGTAGTAGTTTTGGTCTCAGTGGTGGTCTCGGTCTTGGTGGTGGTTTCGGTCTCGGTAGTAGTTTTGGTCTCAGTGGTGGTCTCGGTCTTGGTGGTGGTCTCGGTGGTGGCCTCGGTCTTGGTAGTGGTCTCGGTGGTGGTTTTGCTCTCGGAAGTGTTATTTTCTGTGTTGGTCACTGGTGTTTGCGGTGCCTGAACAGTGGCAGGCGTCAGTTCTTCTTCCAGTGCTTCAACCCCTTCTGCACTGGCGGTCACACCCAGCGTCAGAGACAGGGCAGAGCCTGCCACCAGACTGGCCAGAATTCTCTTTTGTCTTTCATCCATAAGAAGCCCCTCCTTCTCTAGTCTGTTAAAAAAGGCTGTGAATCAATTCCCATGCGTAGTCATCCTTGGCCTGATCGGTCAAAGTCAGGTCATCAAAGGGAACCATCAGCGGATGCAGCCGCCGGGGGTTGTCCCGGACGGGTGCATAGCGCCAGTTGTACATGGCGTGGAACCGCACCCAGCGGTCGTGTTCAATCCGCCGGCACAGATCCGGCTGGGTCTGCCGCAGCTCCAGAAACCGTTCATAAGCCCGGCGCAGCTGCTCCGGCGTGAACTCCGTCAGGGTGTCATCCTCCAAAAGGTAGCGCAGCTTGGTGCGCAGATGGTTGGCCGAGGCCATATTGGACCGGCGCAGGAAGGGGCTGAGCTCCTCCCATGCCGGGGCGTTTCCGCCGCAGGCTGCCCGGTAATTTTCATTCATCTGTCTGGCCACCCGCTCCAGACCGGCGTGGAGAACTGCCTCCGGGGTGAACACCTCGCTGTCGGTTCCGAACACCGTCAGGCCATCCTCCAGATGGGAGCGGCAGTACAGGTGCACCTTTGCCGTGACGGGAAACCAGATTTTCAGCCGGCGGCAGATATCCGTATTCTCGCCCTCGTCGTCGGCACACAGGATAATCCTGTCCGCGCTCAGCAGCAGGGCTTCGTCAGAATTCCAGGGCTGCTGATGGAGAATCAGGCTGTCCCGTTGGGCAGCAGGGGCGCCGATGCTGATGGAGGTGCCCAGATGGGGATGATCCAGCAGAAAATCCCCAGTATCCCCGAACACATGATACTCCGTCACCCGGACGGGAGAGAAGATGTTGGTCAGCAGTCCCTGCTCCAGCAGCTCCCGCCCCAGGGAGCCGAAGCCCACCAGCAGAACCCGATGCTCTCCGGCAGTCAGGGGATAGCGCTGCCAGTACATACAGGCGCAGGCTCCGCTTCGGTCAAAAAACTGCAGCTCCGGGTTCAGGTTCTCCGGCACACGGGCCGTCTGGCAGATGACCCGGACACCGGCCGGGACATCCATCCGGGTCAGCTGCTCCTCTGCGTCCTCCCCGGTAAAAATCACGGTGGGATGGGGACTTTCTTCGGGAATCAGCGTCAGAATCTCTTCCGGAGACATATCCATGGCGATCCGGCTGGGATCATTGGCACCCACACTGCCCGCTTCCCCAAACAGGCACAGTGCCTCCGGCGTTTCCGCCAGAATATTGTCGGACAGGGCTTTTGCAGCACCGTCAGCACGGGGAAAGATGTATATGGGGCGTTGCCCGGCTCTGCGGATTCGGAACCGGGGCACGCCTGCACCGGTGAACCAGCTGACGCCGAAGGAAATCATGGCTGTCAGCGCTCCGGCGGACAGCAGCAGGAACAACGCGCCGATCACCCGTCCCGCCCCGGTGACCGGGGCAGCGTCGCCATAGCCCACGGTGGTCATGGTCACGAGGGAATACCAGATGGCCTGCCCCATCGTAGTGATGGTGGCCCCGGCCTCCGCAGGAGCAGCGGATTCCACCGCCACCAGCAGGCACAGCAGCAGAAAATAGACTGCAACTGCCCCGGCAATCCAGATTGAGCGGTGCTTTTTCATTTTTCTCACTCCTTTGCTGCCCGCAGGACATTGGGCAGTGCCAGAACATTGCGGACATCCATGTCCTTATAATCGACGAATCTGCCGGTGAAGCTCTCCTCTATGCGGCTGAGCTTTTCCAGATCCTCCCAGCTGCACAGGCAGGCGTGCATCCGGTGCGGCAGATCCTTGGTGATCCGGAATCTGGAGCTGCCCTTTTCCGCCACCTCAGCCTGATAGCGCCGGCCCCGGGCCCGGAGAACCTCCTCCGGCATCCCCACAAAGCCCATGGAATAATGGAAGGCGCACCAGCGAAGATGCTCGGTGATACCCAGATTTTCCAGCAGCTCCGGGCTCTTGTTCTGCCAGCTGTCGGCATCCAGAGCATCCTCTGTGGTTCCGCTGATCCGCAGGAAGGCGCGGATAAAGTCGGCGGATGCCCGGCTGGACTCCCGGCTGAAATAGTCGCAGCCTGCCCAGGCCTGCTGGGGGGTGATGTTTTTGTCGTTGACATAGCTGTAGTTCAGCATCATAGCCATCCGGTCGCAGGCATCGGAGCCGATGACCCCGGCACTGCACACATTGCGGTATTGCAGCGGCTCTCCCGGGCGGGCGCACCAGGAAATGCTCCTGCCGGAGCACAGGCACACCGCGGCATCGCAGCCCAGCTGCGCCAGAAATGCGCTGATTTCGCAGACCAGCTCATTATCCCTGGCCAGACTTCCGGTGCACACCACCACATAGCGCATGGTGGCTGCGTGGCTGCGCAGATAGCTGTAAAAATCCCGGCCTTTGGCATCCGCATCGTGGAACTGGATATCATATGCCTCCACCAGTCCGGGATAGCTGTTGCAGAAGTAGCCGTTCTCATCCTGAACTCTGGGGGAAAACACCGCAGCCCGGAAATGGCTGCCTACAAACTGGGCATTGCGGATCAGATACCGCAGCACCGTGCGGCCTGTCTTTCCGAAGCCCACAACAACGGCGTCAAAATCTCCCTGAGCGCTGCCGTCATCGTTGAAGTTCAGTTTTTCGCAGGGGGGCATGGACTGCATCAGCAGCCGGGCTGCCAGAGAGGCGTTGGTGAAATTCCGCACATCGCTGTAGCCATAACGGTCTGCGGTTCGGGCAAGGCCGCTTTCCACGCTGTCGTCGGCGCTGCGCATCACCAGCCGGGCTTCCTCCGTATCCACTCCTGCCTGGCGCATGGCCTCCAGCAGCGCCGAGGCGTAGGCCTGATTCCGGTTACCGTCGGCATCCAGGGCATAGAGGGTCAGCCTGGGCTTTCCTGTCTGGGCGCCAAGGCTCTTCAGAAATTTCCTGTCCGGGTTCAGGGCGGAATAATCCGAGCGCACCAATCCCCCGGCGGCATTGATGGCAGCTTCGCAGGCGGTATCGGGCTTGCTGCCCACATAGATAATGTTATGGATACCCTCCGCCATCAGGCTGCGGCCGAATTCCACGGTATCGTCATTGATACCATAGATAATCACCGAGTCGCCGTAGCGCTGGAGCCAGAACTTCAGCCGTCTCAGGGCGGCGGCGCCCAGGGTGGTGATGGCAGCGCTGGTGGTGGTGTAGAAGGCCATCAGATGCACCAGCCAGAACAGAATCAGGGCCGGACGATGACCAAAAATGGGAGCTGCGCTGACTTCGGCAAAGTTGGGGACACCGGCATACATCCGGCAGACATTCAAGACCGTGCGGATCACCTGCTGCACAGGGTCATCCAGGACACAGGCAAAGCCGATGCCATACAGCACAAGTCCTCCTGCCGCCGAAAACAGCGCGCAGAAGCCGATGAGCTGTTTGGCGAATTTAGGCTTCGCCGCAAGGGTCAGAATCATTGCGCAGAACACCAGTACAGAGAACAAAATAACAGCAGCAGTCATAGGCGACACCTCCCAGTTTGTAATATTATACCATATTTTGCTCTGGTTGAAAAGTGGAATGTGTCATTTTATTTTACAATTTGTCATTTTTGAAAAGTCCGAACCAAAAAAGCAGTCAGATTTTGCCGCCGGTATCTTGCGCCGGGCTTTCCGCCGTGGTAGAATAATGCAGATATTTTTCCCAAAGGAGTAGCACTATGAGCCCCACCGTCAGTATCATCGTCCCGGTCTATAACGCAGAGCGTACCATCCGCCGCTGTATCGACAGTATTCTGAATCAGGAATACGCCGATTTTGAGCTGCTGCTGGTGGATGACGGCAGCGCGGATCACTCCGGCTCCGTCTGCGACGAATACGCCTCCCAGGACAGCCGGGTTCGGGTTTTCCACAAGGCCAACAGCGGCGTTTCCTCCAGCCGGAATCTGGCGCTGGATCATGCCCGGGGGGAATATCTTCAGTTTCTGGACAGCGACGACTGGATCACCCCCGATGCCACCCGGTCGCTGGTACGAGCCATGGAAGCTCAGCCCTGCGACATGGTGATCTCCGACTTCTACCGGGTGGTGGGGGAGCGGGTCTGCCAGAAGGGGGACATTGACGAGGACGGAGTGATGACCCGGGAGGAATTCGCCGCCCACATGATGGAGGCTCCTGCCGACTTCTACTACGGCGTGCTGTGGAACAAGCTCTACCGCCGCTCCATTGTGGAGGCGCATCATCTGCGGATGGATCCTGAGATCAGCTGGTGCGAGGATTTCATGTTCAATCTGGAATACATCCGCCATGCCCAGCTTTTCCGGGCTATCCAGATCCCCATTTACTATTATGTAAAAACCAAAGGCTCCCTGGCCTCCCAGAGCCTGACCATCAGCCAGACCGTGAAAATGAAGCTGACGGTTTTTGAATACTACCATCGGTTTTTCAAAACGGTTCTGGACGAGGAGGAATACGAACGGTGCCGCCTGAAGGTCTACCGGTTTCTGGTGGATGCAGCCGGCGACGGCTCCGTGCCCCCGGCTGGGCTTTCCAATTCCCGGAAGCTGGGAGACGAGCGGATGCAGGTCTGTCCCCATGTGCTGCAGGGTGAGGGGGTGCTGTACGATGCCTTCCGGGAGCGGAAGCTGCTGGACCGGTATCTGGAAACCGCCGCCCTGAAAAACGATCTGGCGCTGTCCGATGCCAGGCTGCTGCTGGCGCTGTGGGAGCTGAATTTCCAGCCCACCCGCCAGGAGGCTGCGGATTTTGCCAACCTGCCCCGGAGCGCCTTCTCTCTCTCCCTGAAAAAGCTCACCGGCCGCGGTCTTTTGAAGGTCACGGATGTCCGCCGTGGGAAGGAGCAGCTCCGGCGGATGGACATCTTCTTTGCGGAAGCGGCAAAGCCGGTTCTGGCGGATCTTCAAATGGCCCGGCAGGACTATGAAGCCGCCCGTCTGGCCTCCCTTCTGCCCGAGGAGCTGGCTCAGCACAGCCTTTTGTCCGAAAAGATTCAAGCCCATATTCGGGATATTTTGCAATAAAACGGATTGCGCAGAACCGAATATAAAAAATCCGGCTCCCACGAGCCGGATTTTTTCGTTACAAATTCTCCAGAACGGCCTTGCAGATAGTCTCCACATCCGTCTCTTCCAGATAGGGATGCATGGGAAGCGCCAGAACCGTCCGGCACAGCTTCTCCGTATTGGGACACTGAAGCGCATAGGGAAGGTCTGCAAAGGCGCCCTGCTGATGCATCCCTCTGGGGTAGTAGATCATGGTGGGGATTCCCTGTGCCTTCAGCGCCTGCTGCAAGGCATCCCGGCTGCCGTCGTCCGGCAGCTGGATGGTGTACTGCGCCCAGCTGGAATAGAAGCCGGAGAGCACCACAGGGGTCTTGACTGCCCCGGACAGACGGGCATTGTACCACCCGGCGGCACGGTTTACGGCCTCCAGTTCCTTTTCGGCGAAAGCATCCAGCTTCACCTCCAGCACGGCGGCCTGCAGAGTATCCAGCCGGGAATTCATGCCGATGCGGATGTTGTTGTACTTGTCCTCGCCGCTCTTGCCGTGGATGCACAGGGAGCGGATCAGGGCAGCGGCGTCATCGTCGTTGGTGAATACCGCGCCGCCGTCGCCGTAGCAGCCCAGAGGCTTGGCCGGGAAGAAGGAGGTGGTGGCAATGTGGCCGAAGGAGCAGGCCATCCGCTCCCCGATTCTGCCGCCGAAGCCCTGAGCCCCGTCCTCAATGAGAACCAGACCGTATTTTTCCGCAATGGCAGAAATGGCAGTGTAGTCCGCCGGCTGTCCAAACAGATCCACCGCCACAATGGCCTTGGGGATCAGCTTTCCTTCCGCAATTACCTTCTCAATGGCGGCTTCCAGAGCCTTGGGGCAGATATTGAAGGTGTCCATGTCCACATCCACAAAGATGTTGGTGGCTCCCAGATCTGCTACCGTCTCTGCGGTGGAGAAGAAGGTGAAGTCCGGCACAAACACGGCGTGACCCTTGCCGATGCCGCAGGCCATTTCTGCCAGCTTCAGAGCATCCGTTCCGTTGGCGCAGGTGATGCAGTGCTTCACCCCCACATACTCTGCCAGCTTCTTTTCCAGTGCCTTAACCTGAGCGCCGGAGATAAAATTGGCATCCGTCAGCACCTTGCCCACTGCTGCATCCATCTGGGGCTTCAGCACCTGATACTGCTTCTGTAAATCCCGAAATTGCATTCTACTCTACCTCCACAAGACCCTGAGCTTCCTCCCGGTAGCGGCGTGCGCATACCGGGCAGGTCATTCCCTCTTTCAAAACCGCGCCGCATTCGCAGACCCAGCCCATCTGCCGGGCAGGAATCCCAGCCATCAGGGCGTGATCCTTCACATCCTTTGTCACCACCGCGCCGGAGGCAATCATAGCCCAGCGGCCGATGGTGTGTCCGCAGACGATAGTGGCGTTGGCGCCGATGGAAGCGCCGGTTTTCAGCAGGGTCTTTTTATAGCCTGCCGGCCCCTTGGGATACTTCGCCCGGGGGGTCAGGTCGTTGGTGAATACGCAGGAGGGGCCGCAGAACACATAGTCCTGAAGCTCCACCCCCTCGTACACCGATACATTGTTCTGCAATTTGCAGCCGTCGCCGATGGTGACATGGTTGGAGATGTTCACATTCTGCCCCAGCGAGCAGTTCTTTCCCAGAACCGCCCCCTTCTGAATGTGGCAGAAGTGCCAGATTCTGGTGCCCTCTCCAATCTGCACGCCCTCATCCACATAGCTGCTTTCGTGCACAAAAAAGTTTCCCATTAAAAAGTACCTGCCATGTCCGTGCTGGCAAAATCCGTCAGAGGCAGTTTCACCGGCAGGCCGGTTTTCTGGCTCTTGTAGATGGCCAGAATGATTTCCAGCGCATTGCGGCCTGCCACGGCATCGATATAGGGTGCTCTGTCCTCTTCAATAGCCTGCACCATATCGGCAAACAGGCCGGTGTGACCGTTGCCGTAGACATTGCTGGTGGCCTCCTTCAGATTCTTGTTGGCGGCATCTGCCTCGGTCTCGTCGGCAAAGTCCCACACATCGATGTTGTTGGTGGAGGTGCCGCCGATTTTCACCGTGCCGGTTTCTCCGAAGAGGTACAGGGTCTCCTCCAGATTTTTGGGGAAGACATTGGTGGTTCCCTCGATGGTGCCGATGGCGCCGTTTTTGAACTTCAGCACCGCCATGCCCACATCCTCAGCTTCCAGATAATCGTGGAACTGCTGACGGGTCACGCCGTAAACCTCCTCCACCTCGTCCCCCAGCATCCAGCGCAGCAGATCCACGCCATGGATGCACTGGTTCATCAGGCAGCCGCCGTCCTGTGCCCAGGTGCCCCGCCAGGGAGCCTGGGTGTAGTAGCCCCGGTTCCGGTTCCAGCGCACATGGACGGAGCCATGGGACAGCCGCCCGAACCGGCCTGCCTCCAGAGCCGCCCGGGTCTTCTGCACCGCCACATTGAACCGGTTCTGATGGCAGGCTGCCACCTTCACATGCTTTTCCCGGCTGCGGCGGATGATTTCGTCTGCCTCCGCCATGCTCATGGCCATGGGCTTTTCGATGATCACATGGATGCCCCGGTCAATGCAGGCCAGTGCAATCTGTCCATGGATGCCGGACTCCGTGGCGATGCTCACCAGCGTGGGCTTCACCTCGTCCAGCATTTTGATATAGTCGGTATACCGGGCGATGGAAGAATCCTGCTCCAGTCCGTGCTTGGCAAGTACATTTTCCATGGCCTCCGGCAGAATATCGCAGACTGCGGCAATTTCCAGATGGTTGTTTTTGGCTGCCAGAATATGGTTGGTAGAAATTCTGCCGCAGCCGATCAGGGCATATCTCATGTCTTTACACCTCAAAACAAGAATGGATAATCCGGCACATTTTCTCGGCGGAGTGACCGTCGCCGAAGGGCTGGTATGCCGGGTCGATGTGCTGCTCCTGCCCCAGCTTGGTGAGAATCTCCTCACAGCAGGGCTTCGCCAGCACATTCCGGCCGTCCCGGATGGTTTCCGGCCAGACCTCAAAATCCAGCACGGTGATGCACTTCTTTCCGGCGAAGAAGGCCTCACGCTGGACGCCGCCGGAGTCCGTCACAATCTTTTTCGCCTGCCTGACAAAGCCGATGCTGGAAAGATAGCCCACCGGCTCCACAAACAGAATATTGCCGAAGGCATTTTCCTGCTTCAGCTGCTGCACCGTCCGGTGATTCCGGGGGTGCACCGGATAAATGGTGGGCGCATCCAGCCGGTTCATGGCCATCAGGATCTGCCGCAGCTTTTCCGGATCGTCGGTGTTCTCCTGCCGGTGGCAGGTCATATAGTAGAACTCCCGGGGAACCTGCACGCTGCTGCCTTCCAGATCCCGGACATCGCCAAACCCGGCAGTCTCCGCCTTCCGGCTGTAGTACAGGAAGGCATCAAACATGGGGTCTCCCACCAGATAGGAGTTTTCTGCCAGATCCTCTTTGCAGAGGCTCTCCAGTGCGCTCCGGGTGCAGGCAAACCGGAGGGTTGACACATGATCCGTGACAATGCGGTTGACCTCCTCCGGGCTTTCCAGGGTGTGGAACCGGTTGCCGGACTCCACATGAATCACCGGGATATGGAGCTTCACCGCCGCCAATGCCGCCGCCATGGTGGAGTTGGTATCGCCGTATACCAGCAGAGCGTCCGGCTTTTCCTGCAGCAGAATCTCCTCAATGGCCATCAGCATTTTTCCGGTCATGCTGCCATGGGTGCCCCCTGCAATGCCCAGATTATAGTCCGGCCGGGGAATGTCCATTTCCGCAAAGAACACATCGGACATATTGGCATCGTGATGCTGGCCGGTGTGCACCAGAATCTCCTGATGCTCCTTTCTCAGAACCCGGGAGCCCACCGCAGCCTTGATAAACTGCGGCCTTGCCCCCACCACTGTCACCAGCTTCATAAATTACAGCACCTCAATATTGTCTCTGGGAGTAATGTTCTTCATGGCGTTCTTGGTGTCAAAAATAGCCTTGGCGTGCTTCTGGATGAAGGCATAGTCCACATTGGTGTGGGCGGTGGTCACCAGCACCACATCCGCCTGCTCCAGAGCCTCCGCTGTCAGCTCCGGGATGGAGGTTCTGATTTCCCCATGCTCCCGGTACTGGGGAACCCAGGGATCATAGTAGCTGACCTGTGCACCGGTTTTTTCCAGCTCCTCAATGACCCGGATGGCAGGGCTTTCCCGGTAGTCATCAATGTCCTGCTTATAGGCCACGCCCAGCACCAGAACCTTTGCCCCGTTCAGGGACTTTTTGAAGCCGTTCAGCACCCGGGAGGTGCGCTCCACGCAGTACTCCGGCATCCTGTCGTTGACCATCATGGAGGCCTCGATCATGCTGGTGTGGAAGCCGTATTCTCTGGCCTTCCAGCTGAGGTAGTAGGGATCCAGCGGGATGCAGTGTCCCCCCAGACCGGGGCCGGGATAGAAGGCCTGAAAGCCGTAGGGCTTGGACTTGGCGGCGTCGATAACCTCCCAGAAGTTGATGTGCATCTTGTCGCACAGCTGCGCCAGCTCGTTCACCAGACCGATGTTCACATTCCGGTAGGTGTTTTCCAGAATCTTCTCCATCTCGGCAATGGCCGGGGAGGAGACGGTATGCACCTCAGCGCCCAGAACGGCACGGTAGACGGCGGCGATGCACTCGGTGGCATCCTCGCCGATGGCGCCCACCACCTTGGGGGTGTTCTTGGTCTTATAGATCAGGTTGCCGGGATCCACCCGCTCCGGGGAGAAGCCCAAATAGAAGTCCTTGCCGCAGGTAAGGCCGGTGGATTCCAGAATGGGCTTTAAAAGCTCCTCGGTGGTGCCGGGGTAGGTGGTGGATTCCAGAACCACCATGGTGCCCTTTCTCAGATATTTTGCGATGGCTTCCGTGGAGCTGCGGACATAGCTGATATCCGGCTGCTGGTGGGCATCCAGCGGAGTGGGCACGCAGATGGCGATAAAGTCCACATCGGTGACCAGACTGAAGTCGGTGGTTGCCCGGAGCATTCCGCTCTTTACCAGAGCTTCCAGATCGCTGTCCACCACATCGCCGATGTAGTTGTGGCCTGCGTTGACCATATCCACCTTCTGGCTCTGGACATCAAAACCGATGGTTTTGAAGCCGGCCTTGGCCTTTTCCACCGCCAGCGGCAGACCCACATAGCCCAGACCCACCACACCGCAGGTCAGGGTGCGCTGCCCGATTTTGTTAAGAATTGTTTCTTTCATAGCAAACTCCCTTATTTCCACATGATATTTGAATCTATAACCGCAAAATGCTCCCATTGTTCGGCCTCAATCGGCCTATTCAGAGGTTCCTATATCTGGATTATTTATTTTTCGCCATTCCTTTTTCAGGCAGATACCGTTCATCAGGGATACGCTGATGGATACGCACACCGTGGCAATGGCGGCGCCAACGGAACCCAGTCTGGGGATCAGCGTCAGATTGAGCAGGATATTCAAAATGCCGGATGCCACAGCAATGGCCAGATTCACTTCGCTCTTTTTCATCGCCGCGATCACATTGCCCAGCAACAGGCGTACAGAGCCGTATATCAGGAAATTGAGGCTCAAAACCCGGAAGATAGGCAGAACATTCATGTATTTCTCACCATAGATCAGCCAGATAATCACCGGTGCCATCACCATAAGCCCCAGGAAAACCACGAAGTTCACCGCTGTAAACAGCCCCACCATCCTGCGGATGTAGCCCGGAAAGTTGGGGGCATCTGCGGAGTAGTTCCAGACGATCTTGGGGTAAAAATAGGTAATCAGCGCAGAGGGGATCATCATACAGGCTGAGGGAATGGTGGATGCCACCTTATAGTCCGCCAGCACCGTGGGATCCCCCAAAACAATGTCCAGACAGGTCACATCCAGCAGCACCAGCATGGTGCTGGCAAAATTGGTAATTGCACACAGAAGCGCATATCTGGTTATTTCGTATTTATTCTCCCACTCCAGACGCTCCCGTCTCTTCAGACTGGAAAAGAATTCTCTTTTCTGAAGAAAAAATGCCCCCAGCCCTGCCGCCAGCAGGTTTGCGGTGTAGGTTGCCAGAATCAGGCCGGGAACCCCAAAAAGGAATGTAAACAGGATGTTCCCAATCACCACAGCTACTGAGAAGGCCATGTTGACCCTGGAATAGAGAATATTCTCACAATGTACCCGCAAAACGATTTGAAAAAAGTTATTCAGGTATACCACCATCGGCAAACCGCACATCATGGAAAGGTAGCGCGCTGTCTCCCCATCTCCAGTAGCCCGCTTGAAGCCCGCCAGCAAAAGAATAACCGCGGCGAGAAACAGATTGAATCCACTGCCCCGGGTCAGGGCAAAGGTATACACTGCGTTTTTTCTGCCGTCGGAAACCTGTTCACTGCAGAATTGAAGCGCGGCGCTGCCCATTCCCAAGCCAAAGAAGATAGCCAAGTAGGAATACAGGTTGTTGGCCAGCGTATAGTATCCGTAATCTGCCTTTGGAAGCGCCCGAACCACCACAACTGCGGACACCAGCCCCAGCACCTGTGCCAGTACGCCGCTGCCAAAAATATAAAACAGTCCATTTTTCGCCGCATTACGCAGCTGATTGCAGATTCTTTTCACCATTCTCTGTCTGGTACTCCTCCTCCGGTGTATTTGAAAGGGTCAAGGAGCAAAGCCCCTGACATTCCAGATTAAATCACACCAGCCTCACGATACCGCTGAAGGATTCTCTCTTTTGTAAACTCCCGGCGGACATAATCCGCCCCCTCTTGATTTACTCTGGGTGGCTCGGACAGAACCTTCCGCAAAGCGGCATCGATTGATTCAATGCTGTCTTCTTCAGGCGTAATCACATATGGGAAGGGATAACGGTGAATCACCTGCCGTCCGAATCCCTGTGCTTCCAGCATCATCACCGGCAGGCCGTCATGCTCCGGATAGCGCAGCAGCACGGAGCACTTCCCGAATAGTTCTTCCATCTTCTTTCTTCCCACTGTACCCATGTAATGCAGATTGGGAAGCTTCTGCGCATCCTTCCCGCCGTCGTTTGCCAGAATACAGAATGGAACCTCCGGATGCTTTTTCGCCAGTGCCTTTAGAATCTCAATTCCGTAAAATGTCTCCCGTCCCTCCGGCAGGTAGCAAAGCACCATATGTGTTTCCGGTGCCGGGAGCACCCGAAAATTGAGATCCTGTGAAGCGATAGGAACATAGGCTGCATGGATTCCGATTTCCAGCAGTTCCTGCTGCAAATGGCTCGCAACTGCCAAATCGATATGAGGATACTGCGCGTTCGGAACGACATGATCCTTCTGATACTGCTGCGTCGCATGCACAACATCCGTCCCGGTCCAGTGGATAATGATTCTCTTCTTCAGAGCCATGGCCAGCCGAAGCAGCTTTACGCTGTTCAGATCCCTGCCGGATACCAGATAGACTTCATCACACCACAGAACATCCTTCACAGCCTGCACTTTTTGAATCAGGCTGGCTCTGCCCATGATCCGAGTCTCGTGTCCTGCCTCCTGATAAATTTCGGAAATAATCTTCGTGAAGAAATCACTGCCAAAAAGCAAAACCTTCATATGCTCTCTCCTTCGCCCCCTTCGCTGCCGGTACCCCGGCGAATGTGATTGTGTATCATGATCACACCATCGCCCTGTGATATGCTTCCTGCAAAACGACCTTTTCCCTCTCCCAGCAGAGGTCTTCCTTGGCTTTTTTCAGATTTTCCCTGCATTGGGCATAAAAGTCCCTGTCTGTGCGCATTTTTTCCACGCACCGGTCAATGTCCTCCAGATCGGTGGGATCGCAGGTCAGACCAATGCCATACTGCTCCACAATGGGAGCAACTGCCGGAAAATTGGAGCAAATGACGGGAGTTTCACTCTGAATATTCTCAAAAAACTTATTGGGCAGCATATAGTAATAGCTCCTGGCAACCGCAGGAACGGTAACCATTCCTACATCTGCCGCGCCAACATATTTCCACAACACTTCCAGCGGCACGGCAGGGTGGAACAGCACCCGATCCGTAATCCCAAGGCTCTCCGCCATGGCCTTCAGCTGCTCCATGTAGTCCTGCTGACCGTTGCCCAGAATCACGGCGCAGACCTGGGGATTGTGCTGAACCTCCTGCAGCAGCATCTCCACGCCGCGGCCTTTCATCACGCCGCCGTGATACATCAGAAGCATTTCCCGGGGAGCCTGCATAGCCCCCAGCAGCCGGCTGCGAACCTCACGGCACACCTCCGGCGCCACCGTCCAGCGGTTGGGGGTGCTGCGCACCACAATAGGGCGCTGCTTCAGGCCGTGGATTTTCTGAACCTCATCGGCAATGGCATCGTTGACCATGATGGAAAAGGCGCACCGCTTCATCAGGAACCCTTCCAGCTGCTTCAAAAAGAAAAGCTGCAATTTGCTTCGCTTCTCATTTCTGCCCAGCTCAAACTCATGGGAGTCGTACACCAGTCTGGGCTTTCTGCTTTTCGGCGTTCCCACGGTGGACATCCAGCCGATGGTCAACGCCACGATATCGTGACCGCTGATCACCGCAGGGTGCAGCTTTCTGGCGCAGTGCGCCCAGCAGACCATGGTAGCCACCCAGTTGAGGGGTGCCGGAACCTTTGTTCCCAGGGGTCTGGTGGAAAACCGCAGCACCCGGAAACCGGAGACTTCATCCTCCCGGTACCAGTCGCCTTCCTCGCCCTTGGCCATCACCAGAGGCGTAAGCCCCAGCTCCCGGCAGGCGGAAAGTTCCCGCTTGTCCCGGCTTTCGCTCTGCCACGGGAAGATACATATTTTTAACACTATCTTATCCATGTCTTTTCCCCGCATCATTATGGTCTGCTGCATACAACAATATCAGCGCTTCACCAGTTTTTTTACGGCACGATATACCTTTTTGATGGGCTCGATCCTCGCCGCTTCAGAACGGTAATCCGTATGCTGGTGGGGCTGCGCATTCATCAGCTCATCAAATTCCTCATTGGAGATCTGAAAATCTCGCTTGATCCATTCGATATAGCTCTCCATCTGGTTAGTATCGTACAGCGGCTCTTCCATCTGCTTCAGGGCTTCCTCCCGGGTGATCTGACCGCTGACAATCATGCTGGACAGGTGGGATGTTCTCTTGTCCACGCCAAACTTCTGTGGAAACCAAACCAGCTGGATAAAGGCCGTCAGGGCATTTTCCAGATGCTTGCGACCATAGTATTCAAAGCCACAGAAGTCCTTCAGTTCCGCAAAGGCGCGATCCCGATTATAGTCAATGTAGTCCAGCGGACGGGGAGTTTCAATTCCCAGAATCCACTTGTCAACCCGCCTCTGGGCCGCGGAGATCAGTGGCAGCTTATCAATGCTGCCCTGCCCAAATCTGCGGAATATGTCCTTCAAATTCACCAGATCATAAGCAGGATGCGTATTTCCCTTCTGCAAAATACTTTCCAGCGCAAAATTGGCGCCGCTGAGAAAATACTTGATATGGTATTTGCGCATATACTGGTAGATTTCCGCAAACAGCACATTATCCTGCGGAATTGCGATATTGGGAACACCGGCCCTCATATATGCCTTGGTCAGCTCTGCAAACTGCTCCGCATCCGGGGTAATCACAACATATTCAAAACCTGTTTTTTCCACCAGCTTCTTCAAATTGCTCTTAGAAATCTCCGTGTCAAAGCCGTCATCGATGTGTACCGCCAGAATGCGCAGTCCCCATTGGTAGCCAAGATAGGCAAGATATGAGGAATCCAGACCACCGGACAAACCCATGATACAGTCATACGGCTTTCCCATCCCCTCTGCCTTGATTCTGGTCAGCAGTGCATCCAGCTTCTGTTTTCCTTCCTCTCCGGGAAAATATACCGTTTTCCCCCACTCCAGTGCCTCGGTGCAGTAGCTGCAATGTCCCTGCGCATCAAAACTGATCGTATCGTCGGAACGGTTATCCATGATACATCGGGTGCATCTTGTAATCTGTTTCATATTGCCGAATTCTCCTCTCCAAGCGATAAGCCCCAGCAGGCATCAGTCTGGAAGTATCGAGGGGCGCATCTTTCTCTTCCTGTGTTTCAACCAACCATTTTCTGCATAATCTTTTCCAGCTTTTCTGTCAGAGCCCGGTAGGTGAAGGCCGCAAACAGCCCCTCCTCCGGGTTGTAGGCCGGGGACATACCCTGCTGCTTTCTGTCGCAGGCGTCCAGAATCCAGTGCCCCAATTCCTCCAGCCCGGCATCCCCGGAAGGCTCCTCACAGCAGAAGCCGTAGTGATATTTTTCGTTCAGCATGCCCAGCTCGCTGCCCGGCTCTCTGCCGGAAACCAGCGCCAGAATGGGCTTCCTTGCCCGGATGCCCTCGTAGAATTTGCCGGTAAGCACACCCTTTTCCTCCCGGGTGTTCCAGGTCAGCACCAGAAAAATGTCGCATTTGCTCTGAAGAACCGCAGCCTCACTGCGGCTGACAAAGCCGTGGTTCACCAGAATGGCTTCCACACCGTACTTCTGTGCCTGCTCCCGAATCATTTCAAAGTGAGGGCCGGCGTAGTCGAAGCAGATTTTTTGCAAATCCACCTTCCCGGCCTTTGCCAGAGCGGCAATCACCCGGAACAGCGGCTCTGCCGAGGATCGATTGGTATACATAACACCGGTATAGGCAATCCGCAGGATGCTGTCCTGCTGTGTCAGATCCTCCTGGGTATGCTCCCCGTCGTAGCCATTATACAGGGTAATGACCTCTTTCCCGGTGCCCGGTGCAATCTCCTCCGCCACTCCCTGAGAAACCGCGGTGCAGATGTCGCAGGAGCGGATCAGGCTGCGCTGGAGCGCCTTCCAGAGCGGATAATTCAGAAAAATCGAATTATTCTTCTGGGCAATGGGGTCCCGGACATCCAGAATCCATTTGCAGCCGAATTTTTCAGCCGCGTATTTTCCGGCGTAAATATTTTCCAGGCGGGAGAAGGTGGCGAACACCACATCAAAGTGCTCCCCTGCCAGCGCGTCTATGCAGGCCTTCTGCCCGGCAAACCGTTTTCTTGTCCGAGCCAGCTGGGTCAGCATCATGGCGCGCTTCATGCCCAGCTTTCCATTTTGGATTGCCCTGCGCACAGGGTAGGGCAGACTGTCCAGCCTGCTTTTTTTCGGAGAGAACTGGGTCTGCACCTGCTCTCCCCGTTCAAACCGCTCCGCCGGGGAATCCTCCCCCAGCCAGGAGATCACCCGGATGCCCAGCTCTTTGCAGGACATACTGCTGTCCGGGATGCAGTCCAGCTGACCGGAGCGCAGCACCGTCACCTGATGCCCCATTTTCGTCAGATATTTGGCAAATAGATAGGGACGAACTGCAGAAATTGCCGTATCCGGTGGGAAAAAGGTGGCAATTATCAGGATATTCATAGGCTGCTTTCCATCCTTTCCGGGCAGGCTCTTTCCCCGGCAAGCCCACAGGCCAGCGAATCTCAGACCACCCCTATTATCTTGTAATAGTATCACAGGCAAACCTGTTTGTAAAGGGCTCCTTCTTCGCAAAACAGCAGCCCTGACACTGGTTCAGGGCTGCTGGTGATGCTGAAGAGGAATATTGAATTGACAATTCACGAAAGTCTGCTTTACAGCAGGAACTCCTTCCAGCAGGCTGCTGTAGTGATTCCATAATACCGCACATGAGGGTTGCCATGGTAGAGCTGCTCTACCCGATCCAGCATCTGCGAATCTGCCAGCTTTTCCCGGCGAGCCTGCTCCATGACCTCCGCAAAGAAGGGATCTGACCATTCCCGAAGCCACGGCTTCTCCCGATCCCACTTCCAGAAGGGATTCATGTTGGTTCTGTTCAGTCCGGTGAGCTTTCCCACCACCCGGTTCCAATAGCCAGCATACCGCCGCGCCAGCGGATACCAGCGCTTCAAGTGCCACTGCAACGGCAGCCCATCCACGGCATAGGCAATCCGCGCTGCCTCCGGGTATTTGAGCATCATCCACTTGATCTGAATCTTATCTCCGGTAAGCCGTTCCAGTGGGATGGATTGGATCGCATCCAGAAAATCCACATCGCCGTAGGGGGTATAGGGCTCCGCATAGTTCTGCCGGGTGAAAAAGGTGCTCATGCCGCACAGCATTCCCCGGACAAACAGCCAAAACATATTGTTGGTGCGAAACCGGTTCAGAGTGCTCACCGGCAGATCCGTCCTGCCTCTCTCCGGCTCCACAAGGAATCTTCTGTATTCCATCGTAGGGGCCTTGGTGGTTTCCATGGGATCATCAATCATGGCCCCCTCCTGAATATCCCCCAGCAATCCGGTGAATTCCAGCCCCGGATTTCTGCCGGTCAGGGCGCGCAGCAGCCGCTCTCCGCCGGTAATTCCGGCACTGTACGCCGTTCCGGAACTCATCCGGATAACCCGCTGGGCATCCATCAGGAACTTCGCCGAATCAAGGGCATACACATAGCACTCCAAATCCAGCTTGTTGGCAATTTCCAGCGCCACCTTCATCTCGTTGGTGCCGGACTGGGAATAGTGAGCCAGAATGGCGTTTTCCGCACCTAGCCGCTTTGCCGTATAGGCAATCATCCGGCTGTCCGCGCCACCACTGATGTCAATAACATCCGTATAGCCATATTCCCGATCCTTGTCCAGCCCTCTGCGGACTGCCCGGCAGAAGGCTTCGTCCAGACGGGCAATGGCCTCCTCGTCGGAAATCTCCTCATTACTGGTCTCCCGGAAGGTGTGGTAGGTATACACGCTGACATTTCCGTTCTGAATCCATATGGCATCGCTGGGCAGAATCCGCTTCACATCCTCCAGCCAGCTGTGTTCATCCAGAAAGCAGCCGTAGCTGATGAACTGCTCCGCGCCAACACGGCTCAGCTTTCTTTCCAGCGCGTTGGCCTTCATGGTATCGGTGATGTAATTCAGCTGGGAGCCGATAATCACCTTTCCGTCCTTCACATAATACAGCACCAGACGGTTGCCGATGTGATCTGAAAACACAGTCCACTTCTTTGTCTGCTTGTGGTACACAGCTCCGGAGAACATTCCCCGGAATTCCTCGCAAAAGCCCTGCGGATCCTGATCGATCAGGAATTCCACCAGCTTTTCATAGGAGTCCATGGTGTACTTCTCCATCAGCTCCCGTTTATTCAGGATAACACCCTCCAGAATCACCGCGTATTTCTCATTCTGATAGAACAGCTTGTCATTTAAAAACTGTCGGCGGGTATTCCGGCAGACAAAGAATTCATCCACCTGCATCTGCTCCCGGATGCAGTCCGCTTCCGGCACATTCTCCGGCAGGACCGGCTTGCAGTTGGTAATGTAAAAGCCCGGCATTTCGGTACCTCTTTTCTCATATTTTTCTGCCATCATACCATAATCGGTCAGGAAAGTAAACAGGGTCATTCCCAACGGGAACGACCCTGCAAAATTATCCTTCCGCCAGCTCCTTCACGGCGGCGATGGCCTTGTCCACTTCCTCGGCGGTGTTGAACCAGGAGAAGCTGAAGCGGACGGCGCCCTGCTCCTGGGTGCCCAAAGCCCGGTGCATCCGGGGGGCGCAGTGGGCGCCGGGACGGGTGGCGATGTCAAAGCCCATGGCCAGCTCGTCGGAGACGGCGCTGGAATCATAGTCCCGGATGTTCAGAGCCACCACGGCGGTGCGGTTATGCCCGGGGGTAAAGTCACCGTAGACCGTGACCCCAGGGATGTCCTTCACCCCGTTGTAGAACCGGTACATCAGGTCGTGCTCATAATCGGCAATGGCGGGAATGCCGGTCTCGGTCAGAAAGTCCAGGGCGGCAGACAGACCCATGATGCCATGGCTGTTGAGGGTGCCTGCTTCCAGACGGGTGGGGTATTCCTCCGGCTGGTGGGGGTTATAGGACTGCACCCCGGAGCCGCCCACCTTGAAGGGGCGAATCTCCACACCCTCCCGGATGCACAGGCCGCCGGTGCCCTGCGGCCCGTACAAACCCTTGTGCCCGGTGAAGCACAGGATGTCCACCCCCATGGCCTCCATGTCGATGGGGACACAGCCTGCGGTCTGAGAAGCGTCCACAATCAGCAGCAGACCCTTCTGCTTCGCAAATGCGCCGATGCGGCGGATGTCCAGAAGCTCTCCCGTCAGGTTGGAGGCGTGGGTACAGACGATGGCCCGGGTGTTGGGCTTCAGAAGCCGTTCAAAATCGGCATAATCCACCTGACCCCGCCGGTTTGCCGGGACGAAATCCAGAGAAATGACCCCGGTTTCCTCCAGCAGATACAGGGGACGCAGAACACTGTTGTGCTCCAGATCCGTGGAGATCACATGATCCCCGGGATTCAGGGTGCCCCGGATGGCGATGTTCAGCGCCTCAGTGGAGTTGCAGGTGAACACCACATGGTCAGCCCGGCTGCAGCCGAAGAGCTTCGCCAGCTTTGCCCGGGTGTTGTACACCGCCCGGGCTGCCTCCAGCGCACTGCCATGGGCACCCCGGGAGGCGTTTCCCATGGTGGTCATGGCCTGCACCACCGCATCCAGTACCTGCTGAGGCTTGCGCTGGGTGGTGGCGGCATTGTCCAAGTAAATCATAGTGTTTTTCCTTCTGTGTATTATCCCCACAGCTCCAGGGTGGTCATGGCCTCCGCGCGGATGCCGGCCTGTTCCAGAGCGGCGGTGAAGGTATCCTCCATGCCCGAGGTGGTTTTCCATGCCAGACCGCAGCCTGCGTGGATTTCCCGGGGGATGGGGATCAGGCGGCCGGGCAGATCATGGCTCTGGCAGTAGCTCTCCATAGCCATGGCATCTGTGGTGGCCGAAAAGGTGATGACAAGGGATGGTGTTTTGGTACGCATATCAGGGCTTCACCACCAGGTCGGCGGTAACCAGCTTCTCCACGATGGAGTACATATTGGTGACCTCGCCCACAGCCAGCTTGTCGGTGAGACCGTAGTAGTTCAGGCAGGTGCCGCAGGTCAGAATCTCCACGCCCTGAGCTGCCAGATTCTTCAGATCCTCCAGAGAGGCGGAGCCCTCGGTGGTGAGGGTTGCGCCGCCGTTGTAGAACAGGACGGCGGAGGGCAGCTCGTCCTGCTGGGTCAGGGCAAACAGGAAGCCCTTGATCAGCACGGCGCCCAGCTCATCGTTGCCGGTGCCCATGCGGTTGCTGTTGACGGCAACCACAACCTTCTTCTTGTCGGCAGGAACGGCGCAGACCTCGGGGATGTCCTCCACACCGGTGGCTGCGGCAGCTTCGCCCACTTCCAGGGTGACGGTGTACTCGCCGTCAGCAACCTTCTCGGAGCTAAAGCCGTAGCCCTTCTGCTGAGCCATCTTGCCCAGATTCTGGACAGCGATCTCGTTGTCCACCTTGACCTCCACGGTACCGGCTCCGCCCAGCTCCTTGATGGCGTTCTTGGCCTTTACAACAGGCAGGGGGCAGGCATCGCCCATAGCATTGACTTTGATCATCATAATTACCTCGTTTCTGATTTATAATGTTAAGCCCTGAGGGCTTTTGCATAAATTGACAATTGATAATTGATAATTGACAATGATTGTGTCCCTTCGGGACGATATTAAATGATTTCCCTGGATTTCATCCAGTTTTTCTTTTTTCTTTCATCCCGAAGGGATTCCTCAATTGTCAATTTTCCATTGTCAATTGTCAATTAAATACGAAAAGTGCTTGTCCTATTTCTTCAGGTTGGTGACATAGATTTCCTTTTGCTGCGGCTCCAGCATCTCACCTACGATGGCGGCAGGCACGCCCAGCGCCTGAATATCCGCAAGCAGGCTCTCCGCCTGATCCGCAGGCAGGACAATCATCAGGCCGCCGGAGCTCTGGGGGTCAAACAGCACCTCCTGCATGGCGAAGGAAATGCAGTCATCGAAGCGGATATGCCGCCCGGCGTGGTTCCGGTTCTGCTGACCCACAGCGGTGAGCAGAAACTCATCGGCGTATTCCAGTGCCTCCGGGAATACCGGCATCTGGTCGGCATACACCCGGCAGGAGAGCTTGCCGTCCACCATCTCGTGGAGGTGGCCCAGAAAGCCGAAGCCGGTGATATCCGTGCAGCCGTGGATGTCATACTTTTTACAGCACTGGGCGGCATACTTGTTCAGGGTGGTCATGGACTCGATGGCGGCATCCATGGCTTCCTTGGTGGCCTCCCCCACCCGGTGGGCGGTGCTGATAATGCCCACCCCCAGCTTTTTGGTGACAATCAGCTTGTCCCCGGGGTGGCCGCCATTGTTGGGATAAATCTTATCGGGATGAACAATGCCCATGACGGACAGGCCGTACTTCACATCCACATCGTTGATGGAGTGGCCGCCCACCAGCACGCCCCCGGCCTCGATGACCTTCTCCGCGCCGCCCCGCATGATCTCCCCCAGAATGTTCAGATCCCAGCTCTGGGGGAAGCAGACGATATTCATGGCGGTTTTTACCTCGCCGCCCATGGCGTAGACATCACTGAGGGCATTGGTTGCCGCAATCTTACCGAAGGTATAGGGATCCTCCACCATGGGAGGGAAGAAGTCCAGGGTCTGGACAACGGCGGTTTCATCATTGATTTTATAGACAGCAGCATCATCCGAGCTGTCAAAGCCGATCAGCAGATTCGGATCGGGATTGCACTTGGGCAGCTTGCTCAGCACATGGCTCAGGACACCCGGCCCCAGCTTGGCTGTTCACCCGCCGCCTTTACAGAAGACGATTTTTTCTCCCATTTTCTGTGTTTCCTCCTGATAATCCATTGAGAGATTCTTGGTATATAAAGGATATCATAATAAATATTATATTACAAATTGATATTGCTAATAAGTAATATAAAAAGATTGAATTATTTAATAAGTTGCAGTATGCTAAGGGCAAAGAAATAAAAACAGGATGGTATGTTATGGATTTTCGTCAACTGGAGGCATTTGTCGCAACGGTGGATCATCAGAGCTTCTCCGGCGCGGCAGAGGCCATGTATCTGTCCCAGCCCACCATTTCCTCCCATATCCACTCTCTGGAACGGGAGCTGCACGCCCAGCTGATCCGCCGCACCACCAAGCGCTTTGAGGTGACCCAGGAGGGGCAGCTGCTCTATGAATACGCCGTGGCCATGCTCCGGCTGCAGCAAAAGGCTTTCCATGAGCTTTCCAACGCCGGCACCCGGGATCTGCACATTGGGGTATCCTCCGTCCCCGGCCGGTGTATTCTGCCCCCGGTTCTGGCCGGATACCACACCGTGGCTCCGGAGGTCTCCATCCACATCACCCACGCTCAGAGCATGGATGTGATTCAGAAGGTGGAGGCAGGCACCCTGGATGTGGGCATTGTGGGCATGAAAACCGAGGCTCGATGCCTGTTTGAGCCCATCGCCACCGATGAGATGGTGCTGGTAATCCCCACCACACCCTACTATCAGAGCAAGTACGGCCCTGACGCCTCCGTGAAGGCCATCCTCCGGGAGCCTGTGATTCTGCGTACCGGAGAATCCGGCACCCAGCGGGAGGCCGACGCTGTGCTGGAAAGCCTGAAAATCAATGAAAAGGAATTGAATGTGGTGGCTCGGGTCAATGACGCAGAGGCTCAGCGCAGCTATGTGGTGCAGGGTCTGGGTGTCTCCGTTGTCTCCTACCGCATGGTTCAGGAGCAGGAGCGGCAGGGCAAGCTCCGGGTGTTCCATCTGGGCAGCTTTACCCAGCCCCGGAAGTTCTACCTGATCTTCCAGGAAGGCCCCTACCTTCCCAAGGCCGCGGAGACCTTCATCCGCTACCTCCGGGAGCTGCATCAGAAACAGGCTCTGTAGAATGTCCCAAAATCGCAACTCCTCCGTATGGGTTTTACCGTACGGAGGAGTTTTTTTGCAAAAGCCGAATAAAACGCTTCCGGAATCCAGTCGCGGCCGGAAATGCCGAAGTGGAATCGGAATTATTTTTGGCGGCCTATTGACAAACTCTTCCGTCTCCGCTATAATCCCTATAAACCAACTTGTTCAGTTGGTATTTGAGGAAAGGAGCACGAACCGGCATGAAGAACTACTTCCTTGCGCTTCTCAGACGCAACTTCCGCTTTGGACGAATGCGCAATTCCCGGACTGCTGTTATGGCCGGGTGCTGTGCCGCGCCCGTGGTTCCGCTTTCCTGAGGGAACCTCTTTCGCCATAGCCAGTCCGGGAGTATGCTTGCATTCCCGGGCATTTTTATATCTGTTAAAAATAATGAAAGAGGTAACTGCTATGTCTAACTATAAATTTGAAACCCTGCAGCTCCATGTCGGTCAGGAGCAGGCCGACCCTGCCACCGACGCCCGTGCTGTTCCCATTTACCAGACCACTTCCTATGTATTCCGCAACTCCGCCCACGCCGCCGCACGGTTCGGTCTGGCGGATGCCGGCAACATCTATGGCCGTCTGACCAACTCCACCCAGGATGTGCTGGAGAAGCGCATCGCAGCTCTGGAGGGCGGTGTCGCGGCGCTGGCCACCGCCTCCGGCGCGGCAGCCATCACCTACACCATTGAGGCTCTGGCACAGGCAGGCGATCACATCGTTGCCCAGAAGACCATCTACGGCGGCAGCTACAATCTGCTGGCTCACACCCTGCCCCAGTACGGAATCACCGCCACCTTTGTGAACGCCCATGACCTTGCCGAGGTGGAAGCCGCCATCCAGCCCAACACCAAGGCCGTCTATCTGGAAACCCTGGGCAATCCCAACTCCGACATTCCCGACATTGACGCCATTGCGGAAATCGCCCACAAGCACGGTCTGCCGCTGGTCATCGACAACACCTTCGGCACTCCCTACCTGATCCGCCCCATCGAGCACGGCGCGGATATTGTGGTTCACTCCGCCACCAAGTTCATCGGCGGCCACGGCACCACCCTGGGCGGCATCATCGTGGACTCCGGCAAGTTCGACTGGAAAGCCAGCGGTAAGTACGCCCCCATTGCGGAAGCCAACCCCAGCTATCACGGTGTGTCCTTCGTAGACGCCGCAGGCCCCGCCGCCTTCGTCACCTACATCCGGGCAATCCTGCTGCGGGATACCGGCGCTGCCATTTCTCCCTTCAACGCCTTCCTGCTGCTGCAGGGCGTGGAGACATTGTCTCTGCGGCTTGACCGCCATGTGGAAAATACCAGGAAGGTCGTGGAGTTCCTTGTCAACCATCCCCAGGTGGAAAAGGTCAACCACCCCAGCCTGCCGGATCATCCCGATCACGCGCTGTACCGGAAATACTTCCCCAATGGCGGCGGCTCCATCTTCACCTTTGAGATCAAGGGCGGTCAGGAAGCGGCCTGGAAATTTATTGACAGTCTGGAAATCTTCTCCCTGCTTGCCAATGTGGCAGATGTCAAATCTCTGGTCATTCACCCCGCCACCACCACCCACAGCCAGCTGAGCGAAGCTGAACTGGCCGATCAGGGCATTACCCCCAGCACCATCCGCCTGTCCATCGGCACCGAGCACATCGATGATATCCTTGCGGATCTGGAAAAGGGCTTTGCAGCCGTCAGATAAATTTCAAAGTGCATATCAGCATAAGTCAGCAAATCGGCAAATTGGAATTTGGCGCACCCAAAGGCCCCCTTGTGTAAAGGGGGCTGTCAGCGAAGCTGACTGGGGGATTGACAACCCCTCCGGCAAAAATCAATAGATTTTTGCCACCTCCCCTTACACAGGGGAGGCTTTGGGCATCCCCACAAATAACAATTTATCAATCTGCTGAGTAAAACCGATAAGCACAAATTTCAAAGCGGGGCGTCGTATGACGCCCCGCTGGCTGTTATATGACATAATCGTCTCCGGCAGTGCCCTGCTCCATCAGATCCGCAATGGTAACGCTCTGCAGGTAATCGTGAATGACCTTCTCCAGCCCCTGCCACAGAGGCAAGGTACGGCACCGTCCCGACCGGGGGCAGGGCTCCGCATCCTTCTCCAGGCAGGACACAGGGGCAAGGGATTCCTCCGTTAATTGTAAGATACTTCCTACCGTATATTGATCCGGCGTTTTGTTCAGCCGATAGCCGCCGCCCTTCCCCCTGAGACTGTCCACAACCCTGTTCTTTACCAGCATCCGTATGATGCTTTCCAGGTATTTTTCGGAAATCTCCTGACGCTGGGCAATCCCCCGCAGGGAAATGAATTCTCCCGTCTGATGTTCCGCCAGATCAATCATAATCCGCAAGGCATAGCGCCCTTTTGTAGAAATCAGCATATGGTTCCCTCCTTATCTATATCCTATTATACAGCAAGGTTTATGGGAAATCAAGTGAGATTTTCTGTTGACAAATCCATCCGGCTGTTGTATAATCCAGGTATTCCTAGTATGAAGGTGGGAAATTAAATGAAGAACGCGAAAATATTCTTCCGATGTTGGTGCCTTCACTTTGAAACAACCACGAATTTTCACACAACAAACAGGAGGAATTGATTATGAGTAAGATTTATACATCCGCCGATCAGCTGATTGGTAAAACTCCGCTGCTGGAGCTGGTACATATTGAGAAGGAACTGGGTCTGGAGGCAAAGATCCTTGCCAAGCTGGAATACTTCAATCCCGCAGGTTCCGTAAAGGACCGTATCGCCAAGGCTATGATCGACGACGCGGAAGCCAGCGGCGCGCTGAAGCCCGGCAGCGTCATCATTGAGCCCACCTCCGGCAACACCGGCATTGGCCTTGCCTCCGTAGCTGCCGCCCGGGGCTACCGCATCATCATTGTCATGCCCGAGACCATGAGCGTGGAACGCCGCCAGCTGATGAAGGCCTACGGCGCAGAACTGGTGCTGACAGAGGGCGCCAAGGGTATGAAGGGCGCCATTGCCAAGGCCGATGAGCTGGCAAAGGAAATTCCGGGCAGCTTCATCCCCGGCCAGTTTGTAAACCCCGCCAACCCTGCCGTTCACCGCGCCACCACCGGTCCTGAAATCTGGGAGGACACCGACGGCAAGGTGGATATCTTTGTGGCAGGCGTGGGCACCGGCGGCACCGTCACCGGTGTGGGTGAGTACCTCAAGAGCCAGAATCCCAATGTGAAGGTGGTGGCCGTGGAGCCTGCCGGTTCTCCCGTGCTGAGCAAGGGCACCCCCGGCGCCCACAAGATTCAGGGCATCGGTGCCGGCTTTGTCCCAGCGGTTCTGAACACCGGTGTTTACGACGAGATCATTGCGGTTGAGAATGAAGCTGCTTTCGCCACCGGCAAGAAGATCGGCAAGTCTGAGGGTGTTCTGGTGGGCATTTCTTCCGGCGCCGCAGTTTCCGCCGCCATCGAGCTGGCAAAGCGTCCCGAGAACAAGGGCAAGACCATCGTCGCCCTGCTGCCGGACACCGGCGACCGGTACCTCTCCACCCCGCTTTTCGCAGAGTAATACTATTTCTCAATAAAATTATTTAATTTTATTGAGAAGACACCGCCTTGCGGCGTTGTCGATTCTATGATTTTCGAGATAGAAAATCATAGAATCCCGTCTCATTAGGATCTTCATATTAAATTCCCATGCGCCACAGACGCGCCACGATAAATGAAAGCTTTGGGGCATGGGAATTTTTGTACATCAATTCCGGTTGCCCCGTTAGGGGCGAGGAATTGGTACATTTTCAATTTTACTGTGAAGACTTTCACAGTAAAAACTTCAATTCTGACGAATTAAAGTTTTTAATTGAATATCAGTATAAAGCAAGTCAAAACCTCCGGCTAAGCCGGAGGCAGACTGTCAAAAAAGCCTCGCCCAGTTCGCTGCGTCAGCAGCGAATAGAGTCTGAATCATTTTCTGTCAGGACATGTGCCTGACAGAAAATACAGCTCAGGCTGCAAGTGCGGTGCGTCGCGCAGCGAATCAAAATTAACAATTGCCAGTGGCAATTGCTCAATAATTTAGCGCGCAGCAGACTGCAAAAATCTGGCGGAAAAGCCCGAAGGGGTTTTTCGACAAGCTCACCGGAGGTGAAGCACCTCCGGTGTTCATTATGAATGCAGCGTTTCCTCAAACTGCCGTAGAACCTGCCGCAAATCCTCCGGCAGTCGCTGACGGCACTGCTGTTTCAGTTCCTCCGGGACGCCGTAGAAACCCTCGGCCATGGAACCGGCGATTGCCGTAAGGGTATCGCAGTCGCCGCCCAAAGAGACGGCAGTGCGGATTACATCTTCAAAGCTGTCCCCCTCCAGAAAGGCGGTAATGGCTTCCGGGACGGTTTCCTGACAGCTTTCCACATGGCAGTAGGTGGGGCGGATCTCGTCGCAGGTGCGGCTCAGGTCGTAATGGAAATTGGCTTCGATGTAAGCCTTGATCTCCGCCTTGCTGCTGCCGGTGCGGGCCAAAAAGATTGCGCTGGCGGTAGCCTCCGCGCCCTTGATGCCCTCGGGGTGATTGTGGGTGACTTCTGCGGACAGTCGTGCCATATGGCGAACGGTTTGCAGATCGTCAAACAGCCATCCGGCAGAGGATACCCGCATGGCAGAGCCATTGCCGTAGCTGCCGTAGGGCTGGGGATTGGGACTTTTCAGCCAGCGGCGGAACATTCCGCCGTAGCCCGCATAAGGGAACTTTCGCCCATAGTGCTGCATGGACTGAATCAGCCTCTTGCGAATGACAGCATCCTCCTGCGGTGCTCCCAGAAAGGCATCCGCCACCGCGAGGATCATCACGCTGTCGTCGGTATAGGTGGAATCCGGGGAAAACAGGGGAAAATCCTTGCTCTTACTCCCCCGGTCAAATTCATAGGGGCTTCCGATGATATCCCCCAAAATTGCTCCGTACATTATCTCTTCCTCCCGTTGAAGTCCGCGTTGATTTTCTGCTTCCAGTCTGCTGCCAGCGGGGCGCTGCGGCGCACCTGGCACACTGCCTCGCTGACGGAAGAGTAGAGCGCTTCCGTGCCCATGCTGTCGGCGTGATAGTCGGCGGCGCAGTCCGCCCGGATGCCGAACCGGGCAGCTTCCCGGGCGGCGTCGATGTTGGCGCCCAGGAACAGGAACTCCCAGCCATACCGTTCCCGCTGCCGTTCGATCATAGCCTTGACCTTGTCGTAGGTATAGCGGCGGCTGGCGTTCTCCATGCCGTCCGTAGTGATGACGAACAGGGTTTTCTCGGGACGATCTTCCTCCCGGGCGTACTTGTGGACATTGCCGATGTGATGGATGGCCCCGCCCACCGCGTCCAGCAGGGCGGTGCAGCCCCGGACATCGTATTCCTTTTCCGTCAGAGCGGGCACCCGGTCGAGGGAAACCCGGTCGTGGATCACCTCCGTTTCGTTGTCGAAGAGCACCGTGGAGATGACCGCCTCACCGGGCTCGCCCCGCTGTTTTTCGATCATGGCGTTAAAGCCGCCGATGGTGTCCCCTTCCAGCCCCGCCATGGAGCCGCTGCGATCCAGGATAAATACCAGTTCCGTCAGATTCTTTTTCATATTGTTATCCTCCTATACTGTGGTGTTTTTGTTTACACCCATAGTATAGGAGATTTTTCGTGCCCCGTGGTCAACTGTCAGGGGACATTTATCCCCCCAGCAGGCTCTGATCAAACTCAAACAGAGCCGCGTTGATGTCGAACAGGTTGAAATTTCTCTCCCGGATGAAGTACATGATGATCACATCGAATTTGCTGCTGTTGGTCAGGGCATAACCCGCCCGGCCAATGAGATCCCGGGTCTGCTCCAGGTCAAGCTCCAATGCCAGCGCCAGGGCAATGGCGGTGGGCTTGGTGGGCTGATAGTAGGGATTATTTCGGATTTTGGAGAAATGCTGCCGGGAGAGGTTGGCTTTGGTGTAGATTTCAGAATCCTTTTTCCCGGTCTGGTCAATGAGCTTCAGCAGGGTCTCGGAAAAGCCAGCATCCGTCTCCGCCAGAAGGTCGGTAAGGCTGGGCTTTGATTTCGCATAAGGAAGGGGAATGCTGTTCCTGTCAGCCAGGGATGGGGCAGCTTCTGCGCATTCCATCGGCAAACAGAAGTCATCCAGCGCATCCCACTCCCGGCGAATCACTTCCCGACGGTTATGGTAGGGCGAAATCTGCCGTGCAGTCTTTTCCTGTATGTAGTTGTCATCAATGAAGCTGGCAACTTCCCTGTAGCGCTGCCGGGAAAGCTGAAAGGCCTCCCGGTCGAACACCACAAGGGAAACCATCATTTCATGGTCAATCAGAAAGCCGCGAATGGCATTCAGCGCGATTTGCAGAGCCTTGTCCTTGGGAAAACCATAATTCCCGGTGGAAATCAGGGGAAACGCGATGGATTCACAGCCATTTTCCCACGCCAGCGCAAGGGCGGATTCATAGCAGCTGCGCAGCAGTCTGGCTTCCCCCAACAGGCCGCCCCGCCATACCGGGCCAACGGTATGGATGACATACTTCGCATTCAAGTCAAAGCCGGGGGTGATGGCGGCTTCCCCCACGCCGATTCTGCCGATTTTCTCCCGTGCCGCCAGCAGCTCCGGCCCGGCCGCCCGGTGAATCCCCGCATCCACCCCGCTGCCGATCACGGGCTTTGGATTGGCAGTGTTCACAATGGCATCCACCCGCATTTGGGTGATATCGTTTCGTACAATCTCAAAGGGCATATTTTCCACCTGCCTTTTTTCTACATCATAAATTCCGTATTCCGGAAAGTCAACACGAATTATTGCAATAGCGCCCCCATATGAGCGTTATGAATATCAAGCAGACCGTGGAGCGCGCCAACGCCAGCGGCATCCGCGCCGGAGCCTTCGCGGTTTTACGGCAGGCAAAATAAAATTCGCCCAGATGGGAATTTGTGTTCCCGTCTGGGCAATCTTTTTGTTTCCGGCGTCCTTATGTTCAAGCAGATTCTGCACTAACGCAGATGTCTCCGGAGCAATCATCTCTTTCTTCTTATTGTAATTCACTTGTCAAGCATCAAATCGACAAACTGAAAGTTTCACATCGCATTTCTCGCAGTCAAGCCCGCAGTATGCAATCATTTTCTTCACAGATTTGTACCGCCTCATATTTCGTTTTATCCTTTGCGTCGTCCCAGATAGCGAAAAACCCGGTGACGGTAATCCAGATATGCGCTGCCGAACACAACGGTCAGATAACGCTCCTCCTGCAAAATCTGCAGGTGCAGCATTACGATTGCAAAAACAGTGAACATCCCTGTCAGCAGATTACAGTACATCAGCAGCACGCCGATATACTGCAAGTCAAAGCCCAGAAATGCCGGATTTCGGCTGTAGGCGTAAATACCGTCTGTTACCAATTCTGTTTTATCCCTGTCCGGGATGCCTGCCCGCCAGCTGTCCTTCATGCACAGAACGGAAATCAGAAAGATCAAATCACCCACCATACCTACGCAGAACCCGGTAAAGCGGGCGTTCGCGCTCAGATGGCTCCAGCCAAATGTGATGGACAGCAGCTGCGCAGGGATAATCCCCACGGTGGCAATTCCCATCAGTGTCTCCACTGTGTGGGTCTGGGTGTCCTTTCTGCGCCCGATCTGCATGGTTCGGATGCCCCGGCGCTTCTGCCGCCACTGTTTCACAAGATAAATCCCATAAAACACCGCCAAAACCAACAACGCCAGTATGCGGTAGGGTAAGGATGCTTCCAATGACACTGTTATCATTTTTCGTTCCTTTCCGGCACTACCCGTGGTAATCGCCAGTAGCGGAGTTTACCGCCACAAAGGGGACGATCTCGCCGCCCACCTCCACATAGACCTGATAGATGCCGTCTCCCAGATCCTCGTAGTATTCCGGGAGCACACCGTATTTTGCGAGCAAGTCCTCCGCGAGGGCTTTTTTCCACGGTTCGTCCTCCGTGGCTTTTTCCCAGTTGGGCGGGAGGGGATCCTCCTGATCGCCGTACACCCAGTAGATTGTCATATCCTGATAGTCCATTTCCAGCCCGGCCACACCGTTTTCCGAGGTGATGCGCATATCCCAGTTTTTGGAGGCCTGCTCCAAATCTGAGGTCAGAAGCGCGTGAAGGGTATTGTTCGCTACCGAGTAGGTGCCATGCCAGCCCTCCGCGCCGATGTACCAGCTCATTTCCCCGTTTCCGCGAATTTCCATACTGGCGCCCCACTCCCCATAGCCGGGGAACAGATCGAGAGAATCCGCAAAGGCCGCAAGGTCATTCCTGTTTTGATCTAAATGCCAGGGGCCGACGAGTTCGAGATTCATTGAAACGGGTTCTTCCGTTGCATCTGTGGTTTCTGCGGCCTCGGTTTCTGTCTGTGCAGTCGCCTGGGTATGGACTTCCTGAAAATCTGGTGCGGGTTCCGTATTCCTGCTGCACGCTTCCAAGCTGAAGCACAGGGTTACGGCCAGAAGCAGGCCGAAAAGCCTTTTCATAATAAAAATCTCCTTTTTCGTAAGGTTATCGAATGGAACTGCTGATCCATTGATCAAGGACTTTCATTTTTTCCTCTGTATGGAACCAGTGTTCTCCATCTTTCATTACAGTAAGCTTTGCGCCAATTTGGTCTGCGAACCCGGAAACGGTCTCCCAGGAAGTTAGTTGATCCTTTCCGCCATACAAAATGCAGGTGGGGACACTCCACTTGATAGGATGCTTTCGCACATAGCACAGATACTCCCAGGATAAGGTTTCTCCAAATTCCGTAGGAATCTCTTTCTTGGTTTTCAGCTCATTCTCTGTTACATGGGACCACATCATCATATTTGCAATGAGCTGTTCCATGTTTACGATAGGTGAAATAAACATGGCCTGGGAAATATTCTTTTCACCCAAGGCATTCATGGAGAAAAAAGCCCCGATGCTGTTTGCAATCAAAATAACAGAATCATATCCCTCGCTGTGCAGATCAAAGAAACGAGGAAATTCCTCTTTTGCTTCCCAGGGAGTCTGTGCGTGATAGTCAAATCCTATCACATCACTATCGGGAAAGAGGGGGCGGTAATGCTTCGCTTCCTCTGCGCTGCCGCCTTTGCCATGTACATATACGATTAAGCGTCTCATTCAGTATCCTCCGATACAGATTCTGATTTATCTGTTTTCTTCGACAGTTGGTAATTCATCACCGCAAGTGCCGACTGCACTGCCGTCAGAATGGTAAATATTCAGCAAAGCTCCATCCGACCATGTAAAAATGACCATAGCTGACGATCCCGAAACCAATTCCGGCAACGATGCTGCATCCGATCACAACTCTCTTGATCTTATTCTGTAAGCAAATGATTCTTATGATTCCTTTTCATGTTCTGTCTCCGACTCCTGTTTTTTATCTTCCGCGATGCGGAAATTGCGAGCCGCGAAGAACATACAGGCGGCGGCTGCGAGCAGGATTCCACCATAGGCGATCTTCACAGAGACTGCCATGAGAATGGCAGAGATGCTCATCAGTGCTCCGGCGCAGGTGAGCATACGGGAAGCAAAATGCGGATCCTTCATATTCTTTTCCATGTTCATTTCTCCTTGAATCATTGCGTATTTATACGGATTCTCTTTTAAAATGTTGAATCAATCCGGATGAAACATTTTATCAGAAATATTTTACAAGCATCTTCCGAATGCATATAGGCACTTTTTGTAGGCGTATGTGTCCGATTTACAGATACTTCGCCTGTCTCATTATAGCAACCTATCGTTCGTTAGTCAACAGGAGAAATGTTTTTCTTTCCGCCGGGCATCGCATTTCTAAACTATACCGCCCGTTTCCTCACCGGAACCTGGATTTCCGTCAGCCAGCCGCTTTCCTCCTCCTGATTCCAGACTCCATCAATATAGCTTTCCCGAATGGCTCCTGCGATTTCATACCCGTTTTCTTCGATGTATTTCAGAACGGTTTCATAGGACTCCGGCAGGGCGCCGTAGGAGCCCCTGTGAAACATGCAGGCCGCCTGAATTTCCGGCAGGGTTCTGAAATACAGCCCACCGATTTCCCCCTTTGCCCCGGTGACTGCTTCGCAGATTTCCACCAGAATATCCTCATCCTTATATCCCGATTCCAGATAACCCGTAAAGCAGTATTCCGGCAGAGCGCATTCACAGCCTGCTTTTTCCATCAGCGCCCCCATTTCCGGCATCACATCAAACAGGCTGTCGTAGGATTCAAGCCTGACCCGCATGGCAGCCACAGTGGTTTCCGGGATGGTTTTCACAAGAACAGGCGCGGAAAGTCCGGTCTTCTGCTTGGAAAGATAGCCGTCTACCACGGCAATCTGCTGTGTCAGATCGGCGATTTTGGCAATCAGCTCCGACTTTTTCTTCCGCAGCACCGCTTCTTCATTGGCACCGGAATGGATGTGGGCAATTTCCTCCAGGGTAAAGCCTGCCATTTTGAGAGCGGTAATCTGGTGAAGCACCGCCATCTGGGAAAGGGTGTAATACCGGTATCCGTTCTCCTGATTGGTCACAGCCGGCATCAGCAGACCCTGCTCCTCATAGAAGCGCAGGGTCTTGACGGTGACATGATTCATGGCCGCGAACATACCGATTTTGTAGAGGGTTCCAGTTTCTTTTACTTCAAAGGGTTCATGCTTTTGCCGCAGCTGCATACGCTCACTCCCATCGGAAGGTTTTGACGGCAATCGTGCCGCAGATGACCGTAATGACGATTAAGGTAATCACCGGAAGGGTGATTCTATCATTGGATGATTTCCACATTACCATTTGCTTTTCATAAATGGTATTATGTGAAGCTTTGCATAACACCATATACCGATTTGCTCGGGCGATAGCGTACCGGTGGGGAACGGATTTCATGTCGGGTGAGTAGAATGTCCCGTCAAAGTCAGGGGGCGTTTCGACTGGTCGTTCAGCCGGGTGATAGGAGAGAAGAAGCAGCAGGGATATTTCCGGATGCAACGCCTTTGCAGAGATAACAGCCCTTGCAGCCATGCGGTCAAAACCTCCGTAGTTACCGACAATGAATTCTGTAACACCATAGTGAACAATGTGATGCTCTACAGCCTCTGTAAGCGCCGAAAAGATTTCCTCGGAAGCTTCCCTGTGACCAATAAAGAAGCAGCTTTTCATATTGCACCTCAATATTTGGTAATACCAAATTTTATTAATTATATTTGGTATTACCAAATATATCAAGACCCCCACAGCATATAATGATGCAGTGAGGGTGGTGAGCAGTATGAAGCCAAGAAAGCTGGATCTGGGTGACCGCAACATCATCGGCAAGCGTGTTACCGAGGCGCGGCTGGCACAGGGAATGAAACAGGTGGAACTGCTTGCCAAATTGCAGCTTGCCGGGATTGATATCAGCGTACCCGCGCTGTCTTTACTGGAAGGTCAGAAACGCCCGGTATCAGATATTGAGCTGAATGCCCTGGCAGACATCCTGAATGTATCCGTTGACTGGCTGCTGGGTAGAGAATAAAAGAAGCCGTCGATGTAAGTTGTGCACTCACACCAACGGCGATATTTATTCTTTCAGCCGATTTTCTTCAAAGAAATACCGGGAAATATGAAAAGCGAAACACCAAAAAAAGTTTGAAATTCCCGGTTTTTTGAAATAGCATATTTGGGAACTATCCCCGCGGCTATCCCCCACGGCATTTTTGGCTTCTTCATTTCGCCTCAAAAAGTTATAAAAGCACCGGATTTCTTATCGAAATCCGGTGCTTTTATGGTTGCGGAGGCAGGACTCGAACCTACGACCTCCGGGTTATGAGCCCGACGAGCTTCCAACTGCTCTACTCCGCGATATATGTACCCCTCAGGTGCTAATGTATTGTATCACATTCCAATGTCTTTGTCAACCCCTTTTCCGGTTGACTTTCCCGGAAGCTGCCCTTATAATACTTGCATATGCAGACAACTCTGTCTCGTTCTATAGTTTATGCTTTCCTACACCGTTTATTCCACCTCCGGAGGTTTCCATGTTTCAAAAATTATCCAGGCCTACATTTCCGACCTTGCTGTTGCTGCTGGTTTTGGGATCCGTTTTCTGCTCAGCCTTTCTGACAGAGCTTCTCCCGCTGCCGCGGATCGTAATGCTGTTTGTTGATGTCTCGTGGGCAATGCTTCTCCTTCTGCTGATAAAAAATGCCGCAAAATTCGCCGATACATCCACAGGTGTCAAAATTCTGGTGGGTGTTGTTCTCGCATTTTTCCTGAACAGTATTCTGAGTTTCCTCTTTGCCGGACAATCCATTCTCTATTACGCCTGGGGGCTGCGGAATAACCTGTGCTTCTTTGTGTTCTTCTTCGGCTGCGTGCTCTTCCTTCCCGGTGGGGATATTCCCAACTGGCTGCAGGCTCTGGACATTCTCTTCTGGGTTCATGTCCTGGCTGCCATATTCCAGTTTGTGGTGCTGGGAAAGTCTCAGGACTTTCTGGGAGGGATTTTCGGTACCTCCATCGGCTGCAACGCCTTCGCCAATGTCTTTCAGATGGTCATTGTCACCCGTTCCATTCTCCGCTACTTCAACCATGAAGAGAGTACCCTGCTGTGCCTGTCAAAATGCGGCGCTGCGCTGGTAGTTGCCGCGCTGGGCGAGATCAAAGTATTCTTCTTTGAATTTGCTGCCATTGCGTTGCTTGCCATGCTGTTCACCAAATTCAGCAAGCGGAAAATCGTCCTGCTTGCCGGCGGTGCGGTGGGCATCGTGCTGGCAATCCTCCTTCTGGATGCCATCACCCCCGGCTGGGCCAGCTGGTTCCGTCCCTCCAGAATTTGGGCTTATGTAATAAGCTCCGGCGGATACACCGGCAGCGGCGATATGAACCGAATGACGGCGATTCCCCTGTCATGGAGCACCTTCCTCCAGACCCTGCCCCAGAAACTGTTTGGTCTGGGTCTTGGCAATTGCGATTCTTCCCCTCTTTCCTTCCTGACTTCCCCGTTTTACATTGCAAATGCCTGTCTGCGCTACAACTGGTTCACTTCCAGCATGATTATGCTGGAAACCGGTCTGATTGGCACACTCCTGTACCTGTCCTTCTTTGTCGTGATCTTCTTCAGTGCGTTCTGTCAGCTTCACAAGGGCAGCGGCAATCCGCTGGTGTGTCAAATGGCCATGGTCTTGGCACCGATGTGTCTGGTTCTTTTCCTGTTTGACAGCTCCCTGCGCACGGAGCCTGCCTATATGATGTATTTTGCTCTGGCTCTGCCCTTCGCAGCAAATTCACACAAATAAAATGAACGCCATCTTCCTTCCGGGAGATGGCGTTTTCCATGCCGTCAGGTGGGCTGTCTGGCGGCTTTATGAGGATATAGAGCAGGATGTGCTTTCCACGGAACCGTCCGGACTGGATCCGATCAGTGCCCTGCTGAGATCATGGCGCCCTTCAGATTCCGCGAAAATCCTTCTCTATTTTCAGGCAGAAGAAAAAACAAGCCGAAGTTTTGGCCTTTGTGTTGGTGTTTCCTGCCTTCCTGGGCAGGCCAGGTATTGTCCTGCCGTTAAAAACAGTCCGGTGGACTGTTTTCGGCAGAA
>CAMCRV010000023.1 GCA_945877365.1 uncultured Clostridia bacterium
CCATCTTGTCCACCACGCCGGTGTAGGACTGGATGATCTTCACCACCTTGGTGGAGACATTTTCCTCCACATAGTCCGGCACCGGAATCCCGTGGAAGCCGTCCATCTGCAGCTGCACCGCGGTATCCACCGCCTGCAGCAGGTGGTCTTTGTCGATGCCGGCCAGCGTGAAGCAGGCCTTGTCCAGCGCCTCGGGTCGCTCGGTGGAGGTGCGGATGCACACCGCCGGGAAGGGATGACCAATGGAGGCAAAAAAGCTGCTCTCCTCCGGCAGCGTGCCGGAGTCGGAAACGCAGCAGAAGGCGTTCATCTGCAAACAGTTATAATCGTGGAAGCCCAGCGGCTCGTGCATCCGCACCCGGGGATCCAGCCGGAAGCCGGTGGCCTCCAGACGCTTCCGGGAACGGGGATGGCAGGAGTACAGAATGGGCATATCATATTTCTCTGCCATGGCGTTGATGGCGGTGAACAGGGAGGTGAAGTTCTTCTCGGTGTCGATGTTCTCCTCCCGGTGGGCGGACAGCAGGATGTACTTTCCCTTTTCCAGCCCCAGGCGGCTGTGGATGTCCGAGGCCTGGATGGAATCCAGATTGTTGTGCAGCACCTCCGCCATGGGGGAGCCGGTGACATAGGTGCGCTCCCTGGGCAGGCCGCAGTCGGCAAGGTACCGCCGGGCGTGCTCGGAATAGGCCAGGTTCACATCGGAGATGATGTCCACAATCCGGCGGTTGGTCTCCTCCGGCAGGCACTCGTCCTTGCAGCGGTTTCCGGCCTCCATGTGGAAAATGGGAATATGCAGCCGCTTGGCAGGAATGGCGGACAGGCAGGAGTTGGTGTCCCCCAGAATCAGCATGGCATCCGGCCTGATCTGGGTCATCAGCTTATAGGAGCAGTTGATGATGTTGCCCACGGTGGCGCCCAGATCGTCTCCCACGGCATCCATGTACACATCCGGGTCGGCAAGACCCAGATCCCGGAAGAAAATGCCGTTGAGGGTGTAGTCATAGTTCTGCCCGGTGTGGGCCAGAATGCAGTCGAAGTATTTGCGGCACTTGTTGATGACGGCAGCCAGCCGGATGATCTCCGGCCGGGTACCCACAATGATCAGCAGCTTCAGCTTGCCGTTGTTCTGAAAGGAAACATCGGAGTAATCCAGTTTGATGTCCATTACTCTACCACCTCAAAAAATGTATCGGGCTTTTGGGGATCAAAGCACTCGTTGGCCCACATCAGGGTCACCAGATCCTCCGTTTCGGAGAGGTTGATGATGTTGTGGGTATAGCCCGGCAGCATATGCACCGCCTGAATCTTCTCCCCGGAGACCTCAAAATTCAGCACCTCCTGCGTTCCCAGCTTTCGCTGCTGAATCAGGCCATGGCCGGATACCACAATGAAGAACTCCCATTTGGTATGGTGCCAGTGCTGACCCTTGGTAATGCCGGGCTTGCTGATATTCACGGAAAACTGACCGCAATCGGCGGTTTTCAGCAGCTCCGTGAAGCTGCCCCGGCTGTCCACATTCATCTTCAGGTCAAAGGCTGCCTTCTGCCTGGGCAGATAGGACAGGTAGGTGGAGTACAGCTTTTTGGCAAAGCTGCCCTCCGGAATTCTGGGCATCATCAGAGTCTGGGGCTGAGCCTTGAAGGCGTCCAGCAGCTCCACAATCTGCCCCAATGTGGCAAAGTGGGTCACGGGAGCGGCGCAGTAACGCCCCTTCTCCTGCAAAACCGTCCTTACCCCGTCAAATTCGCAGCGGTGCTCCCTCCCCTGAAGGGCGAGAAGCATCTCCTCCACCAGATCGTCAATATACAGAAGCTCCAGCTCCACGCTGGGGTCGTTGACGGTGATGGGCAGGTCGTTGGCATAGTTGTGGCAGAAGGTGGCCACGGCGCTGTTGTAGTTGGGGCGGCACCACTTGCCGAAGAGGTTGGGGAAACGGTAAACCAGCACCTTTGCCCCGGTCTCCTCTCCGTAGGCAAAGAACAGCTCCTCCCCTGCCTTCTTGCTCTTTCCATATTCTCCCTGGGCATAGCGGCCGATGAGGGTAGCCTGAATGGAGGAGGCCAGCATCACCGGGCATGCGTTGCGGTATTTTTTCAGAGTATCCAGCAGCGTGGAGGCAAAGCCGAAGTTTCCGGCCATGAACTCCTCCTGATTCCGGGGGCGGTTTACCCCTGCCAGATTAAAGACAAAATCCGCCTCCCGGCAGGCTTCCTCCAGAAGCTCCGGTGCAGAGTCAATATCATACAGATACAGCTTCCTCACGGTCAGGCCGGGGTGGGTTCTGTCCTTTCCCTCCTGAATGGCCTTCAGGGATGCGCTCAGGTTTTTCCCCACAAAGCCGCCGGCGCCGGTAATCAGAATTTTCACTGGTAGTCCCTCTCCTTCCATTCCTGATTCACCGGAGAGACATACCCTTGCGGAATATCTCCAACGGGGATGCGAACCATGGACCAGTCCACTCCCCGCTTTACGATCTTGGCAGGGACACCTGCCAGAACGCAGAAGGGCTCGTCATATCTCTTGGTCAGCACGGCACAGGCGGCCACAATGCTGTGGTGGGGAATGTCCGCGCCTTTCATACAGGTGACACGAATGCCCACCCAGGAATGCTCCCGAAGGATGATATCCCGGGATTCGTTAATTCTGTGACCCTCCAGATCCAGCACGCAGTGGGAATCGCCGGTGCGGAAGTTACACTCGCTGGAGCACATGGAGTCCTTTTCAAAAATGATCTTGGTGCCCTCGATGGTGCTGAACTTGGACGGACCCATGATAATATTGTGCTCCTGCAGGTCGATGACATTGTGGTCATCCTCCAGGAAAAACTCCACCTCAAACAGATAGGTGCGCTTTCCCAGGTGCACCACATTGTTGTTGCCGCAAATGGTGATTTTTGTGTTTTTGATCTGGGAAAAGTCCTCAATAATCACCTGATTGTTGTTGCCCACAATGTGGATGGACACCTGCTTCAGCAGGGCGCAGGGAGCCTCAATCCGGTTGTTCTTTCCCTTGACCCGAACCCGGAACAGGCGGCTGGGCAGATTGTGCAGGCGGCAGCCCAGGCTCACCAGATTGCGGTATTTGAAAATCAGTTCTTTTTTTGTCATGGCATTATTTCTTCCAGGCTGCCAGCTCATCCCGGATAAGCTGCAAGGTCAGCAGCTTTTCCTGCACCTGCTGTACATTCAGCAGCTGCGTATTGTTGGAGTTGAACTCCGACAGGAGGCTGCGCTCGGTGTTGCCTTCCTTGAAGTACTTATCGTAGTTCAGATCCCGCTTGTCACAGGGCACCCGGTAGAAGCTGCCCAGATCAATGGCATTGGCGCACTCCTCGTTGGTCAGCAGAGTCTCGTACATCTTCTCGCCGTGGCGGATGCCGATGACCTTGATCTCATGACCTGGGGCAAAGAGGCCGGTCACGGCCTTTGCCAGGGTCTCAATGGTGCAGGCAGGGGCCTTCTGCACCAGAATATCGCCGCTGACGCCGTTCTGGAAGGCAAACAGCACCAGATCCACAGCCTCCTCCAGGCTCATGATAAACCGGGTCATGGAGGGCTCGGTGATGGTGATGGGATTGCCCGCCCGGATCTGGTCAATCCACAGAGGGATGACGGAGCCGCGGCTGCACATCACATTGCCGTAACGGGTGCAGCAGATCTTGGTTTTCTCCGGAGACACCGTACGGGACTTGGCCACGATCACCTTCTCCATCATGGCCTTGGAGGTGCCCATGGCATTGACGGGATAGGCGGCCTTGTCCGTAGACAGGCAGATGACGCACTTAACCCCGGCGTCGATGGCGGCGGTGAGGACATTGTCCGTACCGAAGACATTGGTCTTTACAGCCTCCAGAGGGAAGAACTCGCAGGAGGGCACCTGCTTCAGAGCCGCTGCATGGAAAATATAGTCCACGCCGTGCATGGCATCCCGGACAGAGGCCAGATCCCGGACATCTCCGATGAAGAACTTGATCTTTCCGGCGACCTCGGGCATGGTTGCCTGAAACTCGTGGCGCATATCGTCCTGCTTCTTCTCATCCCGGGAGAAGATGCGGATCTCCCGGATATCGGTTTTCAGAAACCGGTTCAGCACCGCATTGCCAAAGGAGCCGGTGCCGCCGGTGATCAGAAGGGTCTTTCCAGAAAACAAATCACCCATAATTGTCAATTCCTCTTTCTCAGTTTATAAAGTCCCGGTAAACTCGGGGGATTCCGCAAACCAGAGCTTCCGGCCGTCCTCCCGGCGCAGGCGCAGCAGCTCGATCACGCCGCCATCGCCGCAGGCCACCCGGATTCCGCCGTTTTCCGTGGTTCCCAGCACCGTTCCTGCCCCCTTATCCGTTGTCAGGCCAGTATTCCGGGAGGCCAGGACGGTAATCTTCTCCCCGTTGTGCCAGAAGAAAGCGCCGGGGTAGGGCTCCGTCTGTGCCCGGATAAAGTCATGCAGTTCCTTTGCAGACTTCGTAAAATCGAACACGCCGTCGGCAGGGGTTCTGCGCTTATAGTAGGTAGCGGAGCTTTCATCCAGGGTAATGGTCTCAAAAGCGCCCTCGCTCCAGCGGTCGATGTTCTCCTTCACGATTTGCGCGGAACAGGCTGCCACCTTGTCGTACACCGTCCGGACATCGTCATAGGGAGCAATGGGGAAGAACGCCTGGGCGTACACCTCTCCCCGGTCGTACTGCTCCACCATTTTGAAGAAGGTATCTCCCCACTGGGTCTCCCCCGTGAGGATGGCCCAGTTGACACAGGCTGCGCCCCGTCCTCTGGGCAGAGGGGCCGGATGCTCGCCGATGCAGCCGAACCGGGGCAGATTCAGAAGCTCCTCCCGGAACTTCTGGGACCAGCCGGTCTGGATAATGAGATCCGGCTTCTTGTCGGCAATCCAGTTCAGGGTCACCGCATCGTTGACATTGTCGCAGAAATGCAGGGGAATCTGAAACTCCTCGGCAATGTCCAGATAGGTGTGATAATTGGCCTTCCCCAGCGAGCGTTTGGCATTGAGGTTCACAATGCCCACCACCTCTGTTTTGATGGAAGGATCCGTGCAGATGGTGCGAATCATGGCCTGACCCACATTGGTGCAGGCAATAAACAGAACGCGTCCCATGTTTTCCTCCTTTACCGCATCAGCATTTTAATGGGCAGAAAGCCCTCCGCGTATTCCACCTTGTTGGAGTAGCCCCAGACATGGTTCCGCTCCACATTGATCTGAAACAGGCGGCTGAAGCGGTTGTGCTCCTCGCCGTACTGCTCCAGCGCCTCGATCTTTTTGCCTACATAGTCGGAAATATCCACAAAGAAGGTGGGATAGTACGCCTCGTCCAGAATATAGCCGTTGCTCTGATACTGGAAGATGTTCTCGCAGTGCCGGGCAGCCGTCAGGCAGAGCTTGGAGGCTTCAATATGATCCTGGTTCATATCGTGGGCAAAGTGCATGAACACCGTATCGATGTTGTACCTGTAGATCACATCTTCAATGCGCTGCATCATCTGCGTGGAATAAACCAGTGTGCTGCACTCCACCGGGGGAAAATCCGTGATTTCATGGATTCCCAGAATCTCGCAGGCTTTTGCGCTCTGCTGGACGCTGGTCTCATATTCCACATTGATGTTCATGTGGGCAAAGCGGGTCACATTATCCGTCAGGGTCAGCTTATAGACATTCTTCCCCTCCGCTGCCAGCTTGGCGGCGGTTCCGCCTGCGCCCAGCTCCGTGTCATCATAGTGGGCGCCGATAATCAAAACATTCTGCATATCAAAAACCTCGTTTTTCTATTTCATGCAGTTTTCTTCCAAAACTGCCTGTAATTTCTCCAGAAAAACTTCCTTCCGGAAGTTGTCCCGGTAATACTTTCCGGCATTCTCTCCCCAGCGTTTCCGGCTTTCCGGGTCAGCTGCCGCCTGACGCAGCACCTGCGCCAGAGCCTGCGGGTCCTCCGCCGGGGCGCACAGGCCGCAGTCCGCCTCCCGGATAATCCGGGCGGTTTCCCCATTGATGGAGCCTACGATTCCCTTCCCTGCCGCCATGTAGGACTGCACCTTGCCGGGCAGATTGGCAGACAGCCCGGGATCCTTCACCAGAGAGATCAGCAGCATATCCGCCATGGCATAGAAACCCGGCATTTCCTGCAAATCCCGTCTGCCGTAGAAGGTGATGTTTTCCAGCCCGGCGGCCAGAGCCTTACAGCCCTCCAGAGAAACACCGCCGCCCACAATATGGATGCGAATATTCTTTTCGTCCTTCAGCAGCCGGGCGGCCTCCACAATGGTTTCCGCCGCCTGCAGATTCCCCACATTTCCGGCAAAGAGAAAATCCACCGTGTCCTTCTGGGGCATTTCGGCGGATGCCGCGCCAAAGAGATCCTCCGCGTACTGGGGCAGGTATCCGATCTGCGCCGGATCCATTCCCAGAACCTCCTGAAAATAAGGCAGAAACCCATGGGAGGAAACCAGCAGCTTGTCCGCCCTCCGGTAGATGCCCCGGGAAATCCGCAAAAACACCTTATAGATGGGGGAATTTTTGGAAATCCCTCCCACCAGCAGGCTCTCCGGCCAAAGGTCAAGGCAGTAAAGAACACACCGTTTGCCGTGCCGCTTTGCCCACGAAAGCCCCGGCTGCGCCATCATCACCGGGGAAAGCTGGTTGACGAACACCACATCGAAGTCCTCCTGCATCCGCCGCAGCTGCCGGGATGCGGAAAGTACAAAGCTGTAATAATTCAGAAACCGGTACACCGCCCCCTGCTTTCTGGGGATGATGGGGCATCTGTAAACCTCCACCCCCTGGATTACCTCATGGGCGTGCCGTCCCTTCTCATAGCCCGGGTAGATCTCTCCCTCCGGGTAATTGGGGGTGCCGGTGACCACCGTGACCTGATGTCCCTGCTGCACCAGCGCTTCGCAGATATCCGTCAGCCGGAAGGGCTCCGGGCTGTAATACTGGCAAACCACCAGAATTCTCATTTTTCTTCCTCCGACCTCTGCTTTTCCAGCATTCCGGTTCCGCCTTCCACCACACCGTCGCTGCGCAGAACGGAAACAATGGTACCGAAGAAGCACCTGCAGTCAAATCCGAAGCTGAGATTTTTCACATACTCGCCATCCAGCCGGGCTTTGACATCGATGGGCAGCTCGTCCCGGCCATTGATCTGCGCCCAGCCCGTCAAACCGGGGCGGACATCGTTGGCGCCGTACCGGTCACGCTGGGCAATCAGGTCAAACTGATTCCACAGGGCCGGTCTGGGGCCGATGACGGACATTTTTCCCGTGAAGATCTGGAAAATCTGGGGAAGCTCATCCAGCGAGGTTTTCCGAAGCACCCTACCCACCCGGGTGATGTACTGCTCCGGATTTGCCAGCAGATGGGTGGGGGTATCCTTGGGGGTATTCACCTTCATGGTGCGGAACTTCATGATCTGAAAGTGGGTCTTGTGGATACCCACCCGCTTCTGTCGGAAAAACACCGGGCCGGGGTCATCCAGCTCAATGGCCACGGCAATCAGGATATACACCGGCAGCAGAACCACAATGCCCAGCGCGGACAGCACAATATCCAGCAATCGCTTTCCGAATTTTTGATACATGACTCTTCCCTCGCAAATTTACACTTTTTCAGGCCGCTTATAGGTGGGCACCATCTGTGCCACCAGCTCCCGGATATCCGGGGATTCTTCGGCGCAGGCTCTTTCCAGCCGCTCCAGCTGCCGGCAGAACAGCTCGTCATCCATCTCGATGGGTCTGCCGATGTGAATCAGCTTATTGTCCGTGTCCTGCATTCCCTCTTCCTGCATCAGAAGCTCTTCATAGAGCTTCTCGCCGGGGCGCAGACCGGTGTATTCCACTTTAATGTCCACATCCGGCTCATAGCCGGAAAGGCGGATCAGGTTCCTGGCCATGGTGTCGATTTTCACCGGCTCTCCCATATCCAGCACAAAAATCTCGCCGCCCCTGGCATAGTAGCCTGCCTGCAGCACCAGACTCACGGCCTCCGGAATGGTCATGAAATAGCGGATGATATCCGGATGGGTGACGGTAACCGGGCCGCCGGTCTCGATTTGTTTTTTGAACAGAGGAATGACGCTGCCGTTGCTGCCCAGCACATTCCCGAACCGGACTGCCACAAACTCCGTTTCACTGCGGCGGTTCATCATCTGCACCACCATCTCACACAGCCGCTTGGATGCCCCCATGATATTGGTGGGATTGACGGCCTTATCGGTGGAAATCAGCACAAACCGGCTGACGCCGTACTTCGCCGCTGCCATTGCCACATTCCAGGTGCCGAAGACATTGTTCTTGATGGCCTCGTTGGGGCTGTCCTCCATCAGCGGCACATGCTTATGGGCAGCCGCATGGAAGATGAGATCCGGATGCCAGGCAGAAAGGATGCTCTCCACCCGAGCCATATTCCGCACAGAGCCGATGAGCACCTCCAGCCTCAGCTCCGGATGCGCCCGCTTCAGCTCCATCTGGATATCATAGGCATTATTCTCGTAGATATCAAAGACAATCAGAAGCGCGGGCTTTGCCCGGGCAATCTGGCGGCACAGCTCGCTACCGATGCTGCCGCCTCCGCCGGTGACCATAACCATCTTCCCGGAGACATAGCCCACAATCTGTTCCAGATCCACCCGGATGGGATCTCTGCCCAGCAGATCCTGGGGATCCACCTGCCGCAGCTTGCTGACACTGACCTCGCCGTTCACCATCTGGTAGATTCCCGGGAGGGTCTGCACCTCACAGCCGGTGGTGGCGCAGATGTCCAGAATCTGCTTTCTGGAGGCGGCGGAGGCACTGGGAATGGCGCAGATAATCTTGCGGACACGGTATTGCCGGACAGCCTCCGGAATCTTGTCCCGTCCACCTACAATGGGAACACCGCACAGCTGCTTGCCGTGCTTCACCGGGTTGTCGTCAATCACGCAGACCAGATTCTCCCGGATAAAGGCGCTGCTCATAAACTCATTGGCCAGTGCCCGACCGGCATCCCCCGCGCCAATGAGCATGACCCGTTTCAGCTCTCCGGCGTGGGCAATATGGGCAAACTGCATCTGTGCCGTCCGCAGCAGACGATAGGAAAACCGAATGCCCACAGTGCACAGAAAGCTGAATACAAACCCCACCACCAGACTGGATCGGGGCATGAAGGCACCATCAAAGTGGAAAATAGAAACACCCAGCACCGCCAGAACGGCATAGGCGCCCACAATGCGGAACACCTCGGAGGTACTGACAAAGGCCCAGATACAGTTATACAGCCGGAACACCAGAAAAACACAGACCGTTATGACACACCACGGCAAAATGGCCTGAAGATATCCCTCCAGATGAGCGGAGGAAATATCCTGAAAGACAAAGTCATATCGGAACCACAGTCCAAAGAAGTAGCAGGCAACCGTTGCCAGCACATCCAGAACCGCCACCATCACAGCCCGGGATGCCGCAAAGCTGCTCCACAGGTTCCGTTTTGGGGAAGCAAAACCTCTCACGCCTAGACCTCCTGCCGCAAAAGGGCACACTTTCACACATAGTCTATGGTATTATAACACAATCCCCGTAATACAGCAAGAATTATTTCGTTTCCCCCATATTCTGCGCAAACGCAAAAAATCCGACCCCCTTGCAGGGGCCGGATCTGTCTGCATTATTTCGCTATCTGTACATGGCAATGCACTTGCGAACCATTTCTTCCATCTGGGGCATTTTCCGCAGCATATCCCTGGCGAGAGCGATCTGGCAGCGGGAACGCACCAGATTGTGCTGGGGATAGGAAGTCTTGAAGTACAGATCCCCATCCAGATAGTCTGCCAGGAACCGGGTGGCAAGCTCTGCCGTCAGCACAAAGCAGCTCATTGCCAGGGTCTGAATCTCCATATCCGTCATGGTTTTTGCGGTTCTGGAGAGGAACCCTTCCGCAAAGCCCTGAAAGACCTCCATGTCCACCCCGGCCTTCTCCGCCTCGGGGCAGTCCTCCTCCACAAAGTTCGCGGCAAAGCGGATGGCATCGCCGAAATCATGACCCATCAGGCCGGGCATAACCGTATCCAGATCGATGACCACCAGGGCGGAATTGTCCACCGGGTGGAACAGCACATTGTTGATCTTGGTATCGTTGTGGGTGACCCGGAGGGGGAGCTTCCCCTGCCGGTACAGATCTGTCAGGGTGCAGGCCTGATCCTGAACAGAGAGCAGAAACGCAATTTCCTCCTGAACCTCCGCTGCCCGTCCGGCTCTGTTCTCCTTCACGGATGCAATAAACTTTTCATAACGCTTCCGAGTGTTGTGGAAGTCCGGAATGGTTTCCGCCAGCTCCGTGATATCAAAATCCGCCAGATCTGTCTGGAACTCACCAAACGCAATACCTGCATTGTGGAGGATCACAGGGTCCTTCACGGCGTTGTATGTAACGGAGGGGATGTAGTTGGTCATCCGCCAGAAGTTGTCGCCGTCGATGACATAGGTCTTGCGATCCTGCGTGTGGTGGAAATGCAGCGCCATCTGACCGGGCTTTTTGCTTCGGATATGCTCCGTGACCTTGTCGATGTTGTCCATCAGCGCCACAGGGTTACGGAATGCATAGGTATTGACATTCTGCACCAGAAACGACTTGGGTTTGCCATCGGCCAGACGGAAGTTCACCTTATAGGTGCGGTTCACATTGCCCATCTGAATGGTCTCATAGCCCAGATATTCGTCATAGATTCGGAAAAGGCGGCAGACCTCTTCCATTTTCTGATTCAAATCCATAAACGCAAAATCCTCTCGTTGGAAGACGCAGCAGATGTCCTTCCGCGAATCCCTCATAATAACTTTGCCATTTTACACAATTTTCAGTCGTTTGTCAACAGAGGCCGGAATTACCATCGGAATGTGTACATTTTCCCTGCAATATCGGTATCCCGCCCATCTCCACGGTATGCCGGTTTCCGGCTTTTGGTGCATGGAAGGGTTTATCCGTCCATGGGAAATTGGCTGAGAGGCTTCATCTCAAGGCAGAGGGGCGTATATGCGCTTTGAATCACATTGGCTTCGGATTCGGAAATGGTTTCCCATACCACGTCATGGGTGTCGCCTTTCGTGCTGCTTTTTGTCCATTCCTTTGTTTTGGGATTGTATCGCAGGCAGGCAATGCTGTTCCAGTCGAAATCCCTGTACTCATAATACAGGAAGCCGTCCACCTTGGTATCGTCTATGACCGACTCAAAAACCGGGCCTTCGTACAGATAGCCGTTGATAAACCGGATGGATACGACCTGCTGCCGGGAATCCGGGTCTTCGACCATCTGGAGAATTTCCCGATATTTTCCGGTATCCCGATACCGCAAAAGGACTTCCGGCTGGCCGTCGCTGTTCAGGTCTGTGATGCAATACTCCAGCTGATCCACATCCCGGTTTCCCGCGGCATTTCTATTTTCTAGAACATAGGATATATAGTGGGCAAAGCTATCCGCCACTTCTTCCGGAGGAAGCCAGAAGTCAGCCTCCGGTGGTACTCTGAATCCGATCATAAAATGACTTTGTCTTTCCGGCTCCGGATAATTTGCACGCATAGCTTCCACTTCCTCAGGGTCGCAGGGCTGGGGCGAAATGGAATAGTTGAAGGAATTTGCGATTTTCTCTGCGTTCTGCCGGGTCATGGGCTCAGCAGTGTTGTCATAAGGGGGATTCAGCATTTCATTCTCTGTTGAAATGTGAATAAACCCATCCCCACAGTCGCAGATAATGACCAGAGCGTTTTCGTATGTCGCCAACAGGACATCCGATCCGTCTGCGGTGGTGTAGTGCCACTGCTCCCAAAGCTCAATGTTTCGCATAGCGGAATAATAGGGGTAAAAATACTGATTTTTTGCGTAGGTGTAGGTAACAATCCGCTCCTCCTGCTCGCCGTCCAGTGTTTGCCCGAACTCTGCGTGGAAGGAGCCCTCCGGAGAAAAGTAGCCAGCCATTCTCTGCACATCCGCATCTGGGCGGCACAGTCTGTCAAGCTGCAATGCCTCATAAAAAAGGGGAGTTTCCCATCGATCAAAATAGATCCAGGTGCCCAGAGGCTTCAGATGGTACTTGTCCAGAATTTCGTTGAGCTTGTCCATCATTTCAAAGGTATAGCAGTCGTAGGTAATGTTGTATTGCTCCGGGACACCGGATTCATTCATGTTATTTTCCTTCAGCAGGATATTGCCCGGGTCATACTGCTCCTTGAAATCCAGCCACTCCCGCAGCGCCAGCTGCTCAGGGCTGCCGTTGTAGCCTTGCAGGGACAGCTGACTGCTAACCCACTCCGTAGGCGGAACATACTCTCCCGATGGGCCAGTCCACGCCTCCTGCGTGATAACTTCCTCACCGATTTTCATATCCTGCAAATGCAGCACATATACCACAGCACAGCCCACCAGCAGCAGCGTCAGGGCAACCGCGGCGGCAATCAGCACAGCACGCCGCATTGGGGGTTTCCTGCCGGTGTGGGCAGGGGGATTTCTTTGCAGTTCCTCCGCCCCGGACAGATTCTCCGCGCTGATGCCCCCCAGCGCGATAAACAATTCCAAATTCGTCATCTGAGCCCCTCCTTTTCCAGCCTTTTGCTGAGCCTGCCCCGTGTCCGGTGAAGCATGGATTTGATTTTGCCGACGGAAAAGCCTGTTCTTTCGGCAATCTCCTCCAGCGAGTTCACATACCAGTACCGGCACAAAAAGACTGTGCGTTCATCGTCAGAGATTCCCATCAGAAAGCGGTTCAGGCAGGCGATCACTTCCTTCCGGATGAGGGCATCCTCCACATTCTTCTGGCCGCAGACACATTCCCCCAGCTCCTCCAGCGCAATATCCACCTCACCGTTTCCGCGTTTCTTTGCACTGTTTTTTCGCCAGCGGTCAATGGATATATTCCGGGTAAGTTTGCCTAAAAATGTAGCCAGGCGAGCAGGCCTGCGAGGCGGAATGATATTCCACGCGGACAAATAGGTGTCGCTGACACTTTCCTCGGAATCCTCCCGGTTTTCCAGAATGCTGTAGGCAATCTTGTAGCAATAGCCCCCGTACTTGGTATCCGTTTCTTTGATTGCCATTTCGGATCGCGCAAAGTACAGATCCACAATCTGGGTATCGTCCATGACTAATCCCTTCCTTTCTATGTGCGTGTTTACACCTATATACACGAAGATTCACTGGAAAGGTTTCACATGATTTATCTTTTTTTGATTTGAATTGTTAGAGTCACTTCTTTTTGTGCCATTTCATGGGCTGTGACCCTAAATTGACCCCAAAATTTCAGGCTCTCAAAATAGTGATTCTTTGTTTTGATGAAGTAAAGAAGCAGGAGCCCCACAGCCCCTGCTTTTCTTCCTATGTGTCCAGATAGGCCATCAATTCTGCCAGCCACTGAGGGCGGAGGCTGCCTATGGTTCGCAGTTCTCCGTTTTGGTACTCCGCCACCAGCACGAAACCGTTGTCATTGTCATAGAACTCCGCTTCGTCACAGTATGGCAGAACCTTCGCCACAGCCTCCCAGCGGCCTTCAAAACGGCGAAGCACATCTTCCTGTGAAATATCATGTCCGCCGCGCTTTACCCGGTTGGCAATGCGTAACAGGCTTTCCTCTGCACTGTCCAGCCCGATATAGAACAGCCGGACATGATACCCCAGATCTCTGACCTGCTTCGCTGTAGCTTCCGTCCTGCGCCCGGAGAGGGTGGTTTCCTGGGTGAAGGAGATTCCCTTCTCGATACACTCATTGATCTTCCTCAGAGCTGCCTTTCCTCCGGCAAGGGTGTTTCCCCCAAGCTCAGCGGTGATCTTGTCAACATCCACAATCACTCCCAGGTCTGTGCTGCACTCCTTCAGAACGCCGGTGAAGCTGGATTTGCCAACGCCATTGACACCGCCGATAATGGTATAGTTCTTCATTCTGACGCCTCCCCACACTAGTCAGTCGAGTTGAAGTGTTTGCACATCCCTTTTTCCGGCATACCAAAAGTGCAGATACCCAGATGGGATTCCTACATCGTAGGAGCCGGAAGGGACTCGTTTCACTATGGAGTTGCCGCCAGCTCGATGGCGGCAATCAACTGCCCACTGGGCAGTTGAATTAAAATTTTCGAGTCCCATCTTTCCGGTGTACCAAAAAAGCAGATAACCAGATGGGAATTCGTCTGTCGCATGCGCCGGAAGGGACTCGAAACACTAAGGTGTCGGCGTCGTCGAGCCGCCGCCGAGCCGATGTCCACCGGACATCGGCATTAAATCGTTCGAGTCCCATCTTTCCGGTGTACCAAAAAAGAGTTATCCCATTCGGGATAACTCTTTTTTGGTACGCCGGAAGGGACTCGAACCCCCGACCTACTGATTCGTAGTCAGTCACTCTATCCAACTGAGCTACCGGCGCATACGCACCCTAAGTGCCTAGGTATAATAGCACACAGTTTTGGAAAAAGCAAGTGTTTTTTTCTTTTTTTGAAAAATTATTTTCCCTTTCGCCGGACAAGCCCTGCTGCCAGCAGCAGGAAGGCTCCGCAGCTGGAAACCGCCAGCAAAAGTGCCTGCCAGTCAGGCATTTGTGCTTTCTGCACCTCATCGGGCTGTTCTGGCTGGGACGGCTGCGTGGGTGCCGGGAGTGTCGGAACCGGATTCTGCTCAGGCTCTGTTTCTGCGGCAGCCTGTTCCTGTTCTGCACGGCAGCGTGCTTCCTCCGCTTCCTTCAGTGCCTGTTCCATCTTTGTATCCTCTTCATAGCTGGTGAGGTTCTCGAAAAGATCCTGCTTCTGGACATCCTCCCCCACGGTACTGCGGTACAGGCCATACCAGCAGGGACTGTACTGTTTGATATCCGTAGCCTTATCCCGGTACCGGAAGTACCAGCCGTAATACACCTCCTGAGACGGATGGCTGGTAAAGCCCAGCTGCTTTGTCACCTGATAGGCCGTCATTCCGTCAAAGGACTCCAGCGGTTGATCCCAGTCCATCCAGACAACATTTTCTTCATACAGGTGCAAATAGGTTTTGGGAACATCCCACACACCATAGCGTTCCGCCAGTTCCGGATAGGCTTCTCTATCCTGACTGACCTGCACTGCCTGACACAACAGGTCTGCATAGAGCCTGTGCATCCCATGGCCGTATTCCCCGTTCAGGTCATGCCCTACCGCCACCTTAGGACGGAACCGGCGCAGCTGCTCCACCACAAAGCCCAACAGCTCCTCCCGGGTGATGCCCTTACTTTCATAGCTGCTGTATGCATCTGCCAGCGACCTGGTTTGATAGTCCCCATAGGTACCGAAAACAGGATAGGTTTTGATTCCCACAGCCCAGAGACCGTTCAGCATCTCATGCCGGCGACGGGTACCCTGATTCCGGTGATCCGTCAGATACACCACCTGAACCTGATAGCCCCGCTCTGCGCCGTAGTAGGGCAGCAGACCGGCAAAAAACAGCTGCTCATCATCTCCATGGGCAGAAAACAGCACAAGATCCGTCTCATGCTCCTTGGGCTCCTGCCACCTCTGGACGGAATCCGGAACCTGACCGGCGGTATAGACCGAAAGCTCGCTGATCAGCGTCTGTTTTTCCGGGAAGGTAATGGTCAGCCGCTGCACAGTACCGCCGAAGAGTTCTTCCAGATCCACAAACAGGTGCAGGAAGGAATTGTCCTGAATTTCTCTGGTTTCCCCGGTGTCCTCGTTGTGCAGCATCAGACTGGGGCAATCCTCCCCGAAAATGAAATACAGCGAGCCCATGCCCTGCTCTGCCTTCAGGGTGACCCATCCGTTCTGCCGTGCCTCCGTGGAATAATAGGTGCTGCCGTCAAACAGATATCCCACCGGCTGGAAGGCATGATACTTCTCCAGCAGCCCTCTGCCGGATATATCCTCCGCAGTCAGCTCCTGTGCGCTGGCCTGCACTGCCAGAAGCAGCATAAGCCCCATCAGGGCAATCAGGCGCAGTACGCCCTTCAGAAATTTCTCCACCTTTATCTCTCCCGTTTCGGTGTTATGTAACCCATTGTAGCAAAGCCTCCCCGATTTGTCAAATAAAACCAGCACACTTGACACACCTTTTCCGGGGGAGTAAAATATAGAAAAAGGTCTATCGGGTTCACAAAGCCGTGCAGGCAAATTGAAATTTAACGGATTGACAATTGAAAATTGATAATTGACAATGATTGTGTCCCTTCGGGACGATTTTTAAATAATTGTTTGGATTTCAGCTGGCTTTCCTTTTTAATTCATCCCGAAGGGATTCCTTAATTGTCAGTTGTCCATTGTTAATTGTCAATTCAATAAGAATTTATCTGCCTGCTGAATGAAGCCACAAGCCTACTACGAAAGAGGAATGCCTTTGAATAATCCGTCTTTGTCCTCCCTTCCCGGCCTGCTGGAACCCTGGTATCGGGAAAACCGCCGGGATCTGCCCTGGAGAACTGACCGGGAGCCCTATCATATCTGGCTGTCGGAGATCATGCTGCAGCAGACCCGGGTAGAAGCCGTAAAGGGCTACTATGCCCGGTTTCTGGATGCTCTGCCCAATGTTGCTGCGCTGGCCGCCTGCGACGATGATTCTCTTCACAAGCTGTGGGAGGGATTGGGCTACTACAGCCGGGTTCGGAATCTGAAAAAAGCCGCTGAGGTCATTCAAGCCACCTATGGCGGCGTATTCCCCCGGGAATACCGGCAGGTTCGGGCTCTGCCCGGCATCGGCGACTACACCGCCGGAGCCATCTGCTCCATTGCCTTCGGCCTTCCCACCCCTGCGGTGGACGGCAATGTGCTGCGGCTGCTCTCCCGGCTCACTGACGACGCTACTCCCATCGACACCCCTGCCGCCAAGGCAGCGATGCGGCGGCTGCTGGAGGAAATCTATCCCGAAAGCAACCCGGGAGATTTTACCCAGGCTCTCATGGAGCTGGGTGCCACCCTCTGCGGCCCCAACCGGAAACCTGCCTGCGAGGGCTGCCCATGCCGGGAGATCTGTCTGGGATATCAGCGCGGCACCGCCGAGGCACTCCCTGTCAAATCCCCCAAGAAAGAGCGGCGGCAGGAGGATCGGACGGTGTTCATCCTCAGCTGTGACGGGCGGTATGCGCTGGAAAAGCGGCCAAATCGGGGACTTCTGGCAGGACTCTGGCAGTTCCCCAACATCGCCGGGCACTACTCCACGGAGGAGTCCCTGCGTCAGTTGGAAAAGCTGGATGTGCATCCCCGGCAGCTGCTGCGGGAGGTCAAGCGAAAACACATTTTTACCCACATTCAGTGGAATATGACAGGCATCTATCTGGAAGTCTCAGAGCCCGGGGGTAATTTCAGCTGGTTCACCCCGGAGGAAATCCATACACAGGCGGCTCTGCCCACGGCATTCCGCCAGTTTTGGGAGGAAATCGACAATGTTTGACTGCCACCTGCATTCCCGTGTCTCCTTTGACGGCAGGGAGACCGCATTGGACATCGCCAAGACCGCCCTGTCCCGGGGTATCCGGGAAATCTGCTTTACCGATCACATAGACTATCAGCCCGATCTTGAGGTGCAGACCATGGTTTTCGACCCGGATGCCTACCATCGGGAATACGACGGGTTGGAGGTATCGGGTCTGGTGATCAACCGGGGCATAGAGTTCGGCATGGATTCGGACAACGCCCCTCTGCTCCGGGATCATCTGAAGCAACACAGCTATGATTTTGTGCTGGGCAGCGTTCACTTCGTGGATAATCTGGATGTGTATTTCTCTCCCTATTGGGAAGGAAAAACTCTCTGGGAGGCAGAACAGCGGTATCTGGAAGAAACCCTGGCCTGTGTCAGCGCCCACGATGACTTTGATGTTCTGGCACATCTGAGCTTTCTCAGCAAGGCTCCTGCCAATGCTTCCCACCTGCCCATCTACTATCGGGATCACCGGGAGCTTGTGGACGAGATTCTCCGCACTCTGGTTCGCAAGGGAAAGGGGCTGGAAATGAACACCAGCGGCGTAGATACCTGCGGCGGCTTCCTGCCCACGGCAGACTTCTTCCGCCGGTTCCATGAGCTGGGCGGCGAAATCGTCACCGTAGGCTCCGATGCCCACCGTTGCAACCGGGTGGGGCAGTACACCTTTGACGCCTGCGAAATCCTGGGCGGCATCTTCGGCTATGTCTGCACCTTCCGGAATCGGGAGCCGGTTTTCCATAAAATGTGATTTTTTGCCCCATTTTCGTTGACAAGCCGGAGATTTGAAAGTATACTTACACCTAAATATTGTAGAGAAGGGTTCTTTTCATGCTGAAAAAATGGAATGTCACGATTCCGAAACTCTCCGGCGCCGAGCCCCGGCGAGCCTATATCCATCTGCCCGATTCCTACTACCGCAAGCCCCAGAAGCGCTACCCGGTACTGTATATGTTCGACGGGCACAATGTCTTTGTGGATGAGGATGCCACCTTCGGCAAGTCCTGGGGGATGGAATCCTATTTGCAGGGCAGCAGGAAGGAGCTGATCGTGGTAGGCGTGGAGTGCAACCATAACGGAAGCTGCCGTCTGCAGGAATACTCCCCCGTCAGCTTCGAAAACGGGGAGCTGGGCACCATCCCCGGCCGGGGAAAGGCCTATATGCACTGGCTGGTGTACTACCTGAAGCCCTACATCGATTCCCACTACCGCACCCAGCCGGATCGCCGCCACACCGCCATTGCCGGTTCCTCCATGGGCGGGCTGATGGCGCTGTATGCCGTTACCGCCTACAACCATATTTTTCAGAAGGCCGCCTGCCTCTCCCCCAGCCTGTGGACAGCGCCTGACCAGCTGCTTCCCATGCTGGAAAACACCCGGGTGCGCCGGGATACCCTGATCTATCTGGATTACGGCGCGCTGGAGCTTCCCAACCATGCGGACAACCTGTCCATTCTGACCAAAGCCGCCAACATTCTTCTTTCCAAGCAGGTGGGTCTGACCCTGCGGCTCATTCCCGACGGTTCCCACTGCGAGGCCTCCTGGGAAAAGCAGATCCCCGTATTCATGGAATGTCTGGGATTATAAATAGAGAATACCGAGAAAAAGAGAAAAGAGGAGATCAAACATGGAAATTCGTTATGAAAAGCACTGGAGCGGCTGGCTGAACCGCCACATGGAGTTCAAAATCTACGGCAGCTCCGGTAAGCCGGTGATGTTCATCCCCTGTCAGGCCGGCCGGTTCTTCGACTTCGAGGGCTTCCACATGGTTGACCATTGGGCCAAGTGGATCGAAGAAGGCAAGTGCATGGTGTTCTCCATCGACACCATCGACAACGAGGCCTGGGCCGACATCGGCGGAGACTGCCGCCGCCGGATTGAGAACCATGAGCGTTGGTATCACTATGTGGTGGACGAGATGGTTCCCACCATCAAGCACATTGCCGGTCTGGCCAACGGCTACGATCAGGGTATCCTGACCTTCGGCTGCTCCATGGGTGCCATGCACGCCGCCAACCTGTACTACCGCCGTCCCGACCTGTTTGACAGCTGCTTCGCCATCTCCGGCCTATACGACAACGAGGAGTTCTTCGGCAGCTACTGCGACAATCTGGTGTATAACAACTGCCCCTGCCTGTATCTGGCCAATATGCCCCAGGATCACTACTACATGGATCTGTACAACAGCCAGAAGAGCCTGATCGTCTGTGGTCAGGGTGCCTGGGAGGAGCCGCTGCTGGCCTCCACCCGCTGGCTGGACACCGTCTGCTGCCAGAAGGGCATCCACACCCGGTTTGAATACTGGGGCTATGATGTAAACCACGACTGGCCCTGGTGGTACAAGATGGTGGAAACCTATCTGCCCTGGTTCCTGGGTTAACCTTCAGGAATTGTTTTCCTGCTATCATCGATAAAGGAGAGAGCGTCATGAAAAACTTTGTGTTTATTTCCCCCAACTTCCCCCTGACCTACTGGAAGTTCTGCCGCGAGCTGAAAAACAACGGTATGCGTGTGCTGGGCATCGGCGACTGTCCCTACGACCAGCTGCTGCCGGAGCTGAAGGATTCCCTCCACGAATACTACAAGGTATCCAGTCTGGAAAACAACGACGAGGTGTTCAAGGCTGTGGCCTTCTTCAGCTTCAAGTATGGCAAGATCGACTGGCTGGAGAGCAATAACGAATACTGGCTGATGCGGGATGCATGGCTGCGCACCGAGTTCAACATCACCACCGGCCCCAAGCTGGATGAGATGGACAAGATCAAGTACAAGTCCGCCATGAAGGAGTACTACGCCAAGGCCGGCCTGCCCACCGCCCGGTATCACATTGTGGAGGGCCTTGAGGATTCTCTGGAATTTGCCCACACCGTGGGCTATCCCGTGGTGGTGAAGCCCGACAACGGCGTCGGTGCCAACAACACCTACAAGCTGTCCTGCGATGACGACCTGCGGTTCTTCATCGATCACAAGGACGACAACATCTACATCATGGAGGAGTTCGTCAACGGCTATGTCCAGACCTACGACGCCATTATCGACTCCAAGGGTGAGCCTCTGTTTGAGTCCGGCAACATCACCCCCCATTCCCTGATGGACATTGTCAACGGCGGCGGCGACTCCGTCTACTATCTGGTGAAGGATCTGCCCGAGCGAATCCGGGATGCCGGTCTGCGCACCGTCAAGTCCTTCGGCGTCAAGAGCCGGTTCATCCATCTGGAATTCTTCATCCTCAACGAGGATCAGGAAGGTCTGGGTAAGAAGGGCGACATTCTGGGCCTGGAAGTCAATATGCGTCCTGCCGGCGGCTACACCCCCGAGATGTACAACTACTCCCAGCAGACCGATGTCTACAAGATCTGGGCGGATATGGTAGCCTTTGACACCAACACCAAGGGCACCGGCAAGCACTTCTACTGTGCCTTCTACAGCCGCCGGGACGGCAAGACCTACAAGCTCAGCGATCACGACATCATGACCCGCTACGCCTCCAACATGGTGATGTGGGGCCGGATTCCCGAGGCACTTTCCGGCGCCATGGCCAACCAGATGTATGTGGGCAACTTCGAGACGGAAGAGGAAATGTTCCGCTTCTTTGCCGACCTGGGCGCCGTGGAATAAGTACATAGCTTTTCAGGGTACACGAAGGTGTACCCTGATTTTTTATCCCATGAAACTCCAAATCCAATAAACAAAGCCGTATACCACGCTGGCAGACAGGCCGTAGACAATCACCGGCCCGGCGATGGTGAACATTTTTGCCCCCACCCCCAGCACAAAGCCCTCGGTTTTGAATTCCACCGCCGGAGCCGCTATGGAGTTGGCAAACCCCGTAATGGGCACCAGCGTTCCGGCCCCTGCATATTTGGCCAGATCGTCATACAGGCTCAATCCCGTAAGCAGGGCAGACAGTGCCACCAGCGTCATGCTGGCCAGGGTTCCGGCATCCTCCTTTTCCAGACCCAAAGCCGTGTACCAGTTCACAAAGATCTGTCCCAGCACGCAGATGGCGCCGCCTACCGCAAAGGCCTGCAGGCAGTCCCGAAGGATCGGCGATTTGGGAGAAAGCTCCTTCACCAGCTCATCATACCGTTTTTCCGTCATTGATATCCCCTCCAATGCCAGTATGCCCAGAAAATCCTTTTTCTTTCCCTTCCTTGACTTTCTTCTCTTTCCGGAGTAGAATACACAGATGTAAGCCATACAGATACGCAAACGGAAGGAAGTGTCCCCCTTGCACCAGAATCCACGCTCTCTCACTGAGGGCTCCATATGGAAATCCATGCTGCTGTTCGCGCTGCCCATCTTCTGGGGCAACCTGTTCCAGCAGTTTTATAATGCATTTGACTCCTGGGTGGTTGGTCGTTTTCTTGGCGATACGGCTCTGGCCGCCGTTTCCTCCTCCGCATCCCTGATTTTTATGATGGTGGGCTTTTTCAACGGTGTTGCCATGGGTGCCGGAATTGTCATCTCCCGGTATTTCGGCGCCAGGGATTACGGAACCATGAACCGGGTCATTCACACCGATCTGATTTTCGGCCTGATGGCTGGTGTTCTGCTCACCTTCTTCGGCGTAACCTTCACCCCCGTCATTCTGGGGTGGATGGGCACCCCGGAGCAGGTTATGCCCCAGTCTGTGAGCTATTTCCGGTATTACTCCCTCGGCTCCATCTTCAGCGTGATGTACAATGTTCTAGTGGGTATCCTCCACGCCGTGGGAGACAGCCGCCATCCGCTGTACTACCTGATCATCTCCACTGTGGTCAATGTGGTGCTGGATTTGCTGTTTGTGGGTGTTTTCCGCTGGGGTGTGGGTTCCGCCGCCATGGCCACCACCATTTCCCAGGGAATCAGCGCCCTGCTGTGCTTCCTGTATCTGCTCCGGGTGAAGGAGCCTTACCGTCTGGAAATCGGTCAGATTCGCTTCCACCCCTCTGCCTTCCGCAGCATTATCCGGATGGGTCTTCCCTCCGGTGTTCAGAATTCCGTCATTGCCTTTGCCAATGTGGTGGTGCAGAGCAATATCAACTTTTTCGGTGCTGCTGCCATGGCAGGCTGCGGCTCCTATTCCAAGCTGGAGGGCTTCGCCTTCCTGCCTATCACCTGCTTTTCCATGGCGCTTTCCACCTTTGTGGGGCAAAATCTGGGCGCCCGGAATTATGACCGGGTGAGAAAGGGACTGGCCTTCGGCATTCTGTCCCCGGTAATTGCCGCAGAGCTGGTGGGTATTGTCAGCTATCTCTTCGCGCCGCAGCTCATCGCCTTCTTCAACGATTCTGCGGAGGTTGTCGCCTACGGAACCCTGCATATGCGCACCATCTGCCTGTTCTACTGCTTGCTTTCCTTCTCCCACTGTATTGCCGGAATTCTCCGGGGTGCAGGCAAAACCACCGTGCCAATGACGGTGATGCTGGTGTGCTGGTGTCTGATCCGGGTGACCTACATCCGCATTGCCGTGGGCTATGTGCCCCAGCTTCAGAGCGTCTCCTGGGCCTATCCCATCACCTGGACCTGCAGCAGCATCCTGTTCCTCATCTACTTCCTGAAGGCCGATTGGATCCATGCCTTCGACAAAATGGAAGTCAAAGCCGAACTCTGACAAAAAATCCCGGTTTGCCGCTGCGCAAACCGGGATTTTCCTTATTCGCCGATCCACTGGAATCTGGGACCCACATAGCCGTCCCGCTCCACAGTCTCCACCCACATGGCGGCAGGACGCACCCACAGGCCGCCCTCTCCGTAAAGCGGCTGGTAAACCACCATGGGCTCCAGCGTTTCACTGTGTTTGGCAATGCCGATCAGGCGATATTCCTTTCCCTTAAAATGCCGGTACCTTCCCGGTTTCAACTCCATTATTCTCACTTCCTCATAAAATTGGGCCGGGATTTCTCCCGGCCCTTGCATTATTTAATTGGGAACGCTGCCGCCGCGGCTGGTCAGATCCAGCACCAGGTTGGGGTCAAAGTACTTGTTCAGCTTATCTGCCTTCCACTGGAGGGCGTTGCCGGTGACCATAATCCGGCTCTGCGCCACATAGGTGTTATTCACCTCTGCGTAGGGCTCGTCGGCGTTCTTGACAAAGATCCGGAAGCCGTTGTTGAACAGGACATCGAACTTGCTGCCGCTGTAATCGCCGATGCTGCTGGACTTGGCAAAGACGATGGTGTCCACCTGCCCCAGCACCGGAGCAATCTGGGCATTCCAAAGCGTCAGATCCTGCTGGATCATGGCTGCGTTCTTCTGCTTGTAGTCGGAGTCGGAGAAGGTGTAGCAGGCAATCCGATAGCCCTTTTCCTTCAGAGCTGCCACAATCTTGGTGGCACCGGCCACCTCCTGATCGTAGTAGGACTGACCCTTGGAGCTGACGACCTCGGTCTGAATCCGGTAGCCAAAGACACCCTCATAGCCGGAAACTGCCAGCGTCGCCCGGGCGCCCCGGTAGGAGAAGTCGGGGTGCTTCTTGATAAAGCTCTCCAGAATGGGCACCAGATCATAGTCACCGGTGACGGTCTGCCCATTGAGATCCACCATTTCCGCCTTGATATCCCCGTTGGCATCCAGAACCAGCCTGCTGGCAAAGCCCGCGCCGCCGGAATCCGGCACGCCGTCCTTGTTGCTGTCGGTCATGTAGGTATAGTAGTTGACCATGGTCTCGGTGAGCATAATGGGCTTCTTGCCCTGGGGCAGGTAAATGGGTACCGTGGAATAGTTGACGGTGCCGTTGGTATCCACACTGGTGCCGATGAAGCTGTCATAGTCCACCAGAATGTAGTTGTTCATATACAGCTGTTCCAGAATCTTGCTGAATTCGCCAATGCTGACAAAGTTCCGGTTATACTGTCCGCCGTAGTTCTTGTCTGCCATGGCGCGGTTGATATCCGCCATCAGCACATGGAAGCTGAGGTTGGGGATCACGGAGGGATCCTTGTGCTCCACCATGGTGCTCTGGATGCTGAGATACTCGGACTTCTTGGCGGTCATCTCCTGAGTAGGCTCGCCGCTGTAGCTGTCCAGCACTTCGATGGCTCCCTTGAAGTCATAGCTGTCGGCCAGAAGCGCTGCACGCTCCAGAACCAGCTGCGCCTCGGTGGCCTGCTGCTCTGCGGCAATAGACTCCTGCTTTGCCTTTTCCTCAGCCAGCCGCTTACTCTCACGCTGACGGTCAATGGCACCGGACAGAGACCCGATCAAAAAGGACAGAATCAGCACGAAGCTGACGCCGAGAATCAGCGGGGGCAGATAGAACTCCTTGAAGATCTGCTGTCTGGAGTGTCTCCTGCGGCGGCTGCCGTCGGCAGGCTCCTGTGCCTGCCGGATCTCCTCCTGCGAGGGGAAATAGAGCTTCACCAGCTTTTTCAGGAAGGGCGGCATGGTGATCTTCACAGGCTGCCGCTGGGGTCGGGAATGGGAAGCTTCCCGGTTTTCCTGGGCCTTGCTCCGTCTTTCTCTGCGGCGGGCAGGCTTCTGTTCCGGCTCCTCCTTCGCCTCCTCAGCTTCCTGCTGCGGCTCGTACTCCGGCTCCTCCGGGTCAGGCTCCTGCGGAGGCTGCTGATACTCCGGCTGACGGGGCCGCTCCAGCACAGACGGATCTACCTGGGGGGCAGCACCGCCAAAGAAATTGGCTCGGCGGGAGAAATCGATATCGGCAGTGAGGTCGGCATCATCGGGGTACAGCTCTTCCTCTTCAAAATCCGGCTCTCCGTCTCCGAAGTCCAGTTCTTCCTCAAAGCCCTGCTCTGCATCAAAGTCCGGTTCTGCTTCAAGGCCGGAATCCTCTTCGGCGGATTCCTCCTCCGCGAAAGTATCTTCCTCCGGCGTTCCCTCTCCGGAAAACTCGCCGTCCTCAAAATTCAGGTCAAAATCATCGGCAGGATGGTCGGACAGATCCAGACCGTCCAAGTCAAAGTCGGAGAAGTCATCCTCTGCCCGTGCAGTTTCCTCCTGAGAAAGGTCCTCCTCCAGACCGGAAAGGTCAAAATCATCCTCTGTATATTCTGAACCCATGGCATCAGGGTCGAAGCCATATTCCTTTTCAAAATCAAAGTCGATATCGAAATCGTTCTTCGCCATAGCAATCCCTGCCTTTATGGTTATAGTCAAAAGTATTTTAGCATCCTTCTCATAAAAATGCAAGCTGAATCCGAAGAATTCATAAATTTGCTAAAATTTGTCAAAACCTGCCGACTTTTGTCGCCACTGTCCCTGTTTTCGCTTTAAAACCTGCTTGATTTCGGTATTCCCCTTTTTCTTGCAAATCATTCCCGAGTGTGATATTATGAAAACCAAAGAAACCATCATTCAGGGCTGTTCAAGGAGAATATCTTATGGAAAAAATTACCAGCTTCACCATCGACCATCTGAGGCTTCTGCCGGGGCTGTATGTCTCCCGGAAGGACAGAGTCGGTGCCGAAATCGTCACCACCTTTGATCTGCGTCTGACCCGTCCCAACTTTGAGCCGGTGATGAACACCGCCGAGGTGCACACCATCGAGCATCTGGCCGCCACCTACCTGCGCAACGATCCTCTGTGGAAGGATCGGGTGCTGTACTTCGGCCCCATGGGCTGCCGCACCGGCTTCTACCTGCTGATGGCCGGAGATCTGTCGCCCCGGGATGTTCTGGATCTGGTGCGGAATTGTTTTGCCTTTATCGGCAGCTATCAGGCAGAGGTGCCCGGAGCCTGCGCCAGGGACTGCGGAAATTATCTGGACATGAATCTGCCCATGGCCAACTACTGGGGCAAAAAATATGCCGCCCTGCTGGAAACAGCAGATGACAGCATTCTGGTTTATCCGGAATAAGGAGGAAAACATGATCAAACTGGGAATTATCGGAGCCATGGAGCTGGAGGTGGAAACCCTCCTGCAGGCCATGGAGGACAGAAAAAGCACTGCCATAGCCGGCAGCGAATTCTATGAGGGAACCCTGAAGGGGCTGCCTGCGGTTGTGGTTCGCTGCGGCGTTGGCAAAGTAAACGCCGCGCTTTGCGCCCAGATTCTGTGCAGCTGCTGCCATGTGACCCATCTGGTGAATACCGGCATTGCCGGTTCTCTGTCCGCCGCGCTGGACATCGGAGACCTGCTGGTGAGCCGGGATGCCATGTACCACGACTTTGACTGTGTCCACTTTGGCTATCCCTTCGGCAAGGTTCCCGGCATGGATGTCACCGCCTTCCCGGCGGACGAAACCATGATTCGCTATGCATCTGCCGCCGCAGAAACGGTTCACCCCGGCCATGTCACCGTGGGTCGTGTTGCCACCGGCGATCAGTTTGTGGCAGATAAGACCGTCAAGGAGCAGATTATTGCCAATACCGGAGGACTGTGTACGGAAATGGAAGGCGCCGCCATCGCCCAGACTGCCTATCGCAACGGCGTCCCCTTTGTGATTCTGAGAGCCATCTCCGACAAGGCTGATGACAGCGCCGAGATGGACTATCCCACCTTTGAGCGCATCGCCGCCCACCGCTGTGCCGAGGTCACCATGCTGCTGGCAGGCCAGCTGCTGGCACAGAAATAGCGGCCTTTAGCTGAGTAGTGCCTTCCCCTTTGGGGAAGGTGGCCGAGCGTAAGCGAGGTCGGAAGAGGCTCCTACCATTTCGCCGAAATGCAGAAGAAGGATTTATGCTTTACCGCCCTCTTCCGCCCCAGTGTGCGCACTGGGGCACCTTCCCCAAAGGGGAAGGCTTAAATCGCTAAATATTCCTTTCTCCAACGATGGCACCAGAACAGCTCGCCCTCTGCTCCCAATGGGAACAGAGGGCGTTTTTCCGTTTACAGGCCATTCCCCCGAAGCTCGATGATCTGATCTCTCAGGACGGCGGCGTACTCGTACTCCATCATCCGGGCAGCCTCCTTCATCTGCTTTTCCAGACGGGCAATCTCCTTTTCCTTCTCCGCCTTGGTCATCTTCACGCCGGTTCTGCCCTTGCGCTCGGCGGTGGGTGCGGAGATTTCAATGAGATCCCGGACGGACTTGATGACGGTTTTGGGCACGATCCCGTGCTCTTTGTTATAGGCATCCTGAATCTCCCGGCGGCGGGCAGTCTCGTCCAGCGCCATTCGCATGGACGGCGTCACCGTATCGGCATACATGATCACCTTTCCCTCGGCATTCCGGGCAGCACGGCCAATGGTCTGAATCAGGCTGGTTTCGCTGCGCAGGAAGCCCTCCTTATCCGCATCCAGAATGGCTACAAGGCTCACCTCCGGCAGATCAAGCCCCTCCCGGAGGAGGTTGATGCCCACCAGCACATCAAATTTTGCCATCCGCAGATCCCGGATAATCTCCATCCGCTCCATGGCGCCGATGTCCGAGTGCATATAGCGAACCTTGATCCCGGCCTTTTGCAGGTAGACCGTCAGATCCTCCGCCATTTTCTTGGTGAGGGTGGTCACCAGCACCCGTTCCTCCCGGGCGGTTCTGGCGTTGATCTCCCCGATGAGATCATCAATCTGCCCTTCGATGGGACGAACCTCCACCACAGGATCCAGCAGGCCGGTGGGGCGGATCACCTGCTCCACGATCTGACCGGAGCGGGTGCGCTCATATTCTGCCGGAGTTGCGGAGACATAGATCACCTGATTCAGCTTGCTGTCAAATTCCCCGAAGTTCAGGGGGCGGTTGTCATAGGCCGAGGGCAGGCGAAAGCCGTAGTTCACCAGGGAATCCTTCCGACTCCGGTCGCCGGCGTACATAGCCCGGCACTGGGGCAAGGTCACATGGCTCTCGTCAATGAACATCAAAAAGTCCTCCGGGAAATAATCCAGCAGGGTGGTGGGGGGCGTTCCCGGCTCCCGACCCTGAATCACCCGGGAGTAGTTTTCAATGCCGCTGCAAAAGCCGATTTCCGTCAGCATTTCCAGATCGTAAGCCGTCCGCTGGGCAATGCGCTGGGCTTCGATGAGCTTGTTCTCCGCCCGGAATTTTTCCACCTGGGCCTCGCACTCCTTCTGAATCTCCAGCATGGCTCTCTGGAGCTTCTCCCGGGAGGCCACATAGTGGGAGGCCGGATAGATGGCCACATGATCCACATACCGCTCCACCATGCCGGAGACGGCGTTGATCTCGGAAATCCGGTCAATTTCATCCCCGAAAAATTCCACCCGGATGGCTCTGCCCGACCAGTAGGCCGGATAGACCTCCAAAGTGTCTCCCCGAACCCGGAATTTGTTTCGGGAGAAATCCAGATCGTTTCGCTCATAGCGGATCTCCGCCAGCTTTTTCAGGATCTCATCCAGCGGCCGCTCCTGCCCCACCCGGAGGGAGATCACCATGCTCTTATAATCAATGGGGTCGCCCAGACCGTACAGGCAGCTGACGGAGGCCACCACAATCACATCCCGGCGCTCAAACAGGGCGGAGGTAGCACTGTGGCGCAGGCGGTCGATCTCCTCGTTGACGGAGGAATCCTTCTCGATATAGGTATCCGTGTGGGCAATGTAGGCCTCGGGCTGGTAGTAGTCGTAATAGGAGATAAAATACTCCACGGCGTTGTCCGGGAAAAACTCCCGGAACTCCGAGCAAAGCTGGGCGGCAAGGGTTTTGTTATGCGCCAGCACCAGGGTGGGGCGGTTCACCTTTTCAATCACCGAGGCCATGGTGAAGGTCTTGCCGGAGCCGGTGACACCCAGCAGGGTCTGCTCCCGCAGACCCCAGTTGACGCCGTTGACCAGAGCCTCAATGGCCTGAGGCTGATCTCCGGAGGGCTTGTATTCCGAAACCAGTTTGAAATGATCCATTGCGTTCCTCCTTATCTAAATCAGCAGTGGGACATCAAAACGATGGCCGGACTGAGCCATGGAGACATAGTCCCCGTCGGCCACCACAATGTGATCCGCCAGCTGAATATCCACGGCCTGCAGCGCCATGTTTACCCGGCGGGTGGTCTGGATATCCTCATTGGAGGGCACCGCCAGTCCGCTGGGATGGTTGTGGGCCAGCACCACCGTGGAAGCATTGACCCCCAGTGCCGTTTCCACAATTTTTCGCACGGAGATTCCGGCAGAGTTGACGCTGCCCTCCCCCACTTCCTTGCAGCAGAGCACCTTGCATTTGGCATCCAGACAGAGCAGAAACACCGTCTCCACCCGGCGGCCGTAGAAAAAGGGCAGCAGATACTCCGCGCACTCCTCCACCGTGGAGAGAATCCGGCACTGGCTGACCCGATTCACCAGATAATAGCGTCCCACCTCTGTAATCAGGTGCAGGAAAAGCGCAGCGTTCTGACCCACTCCGCTGACCTTCTGCAGCTCCTCAACAGGCGCCTCCAGCACCTGCGCCAGACTGCCAAAATGATCCAGAAGATTGTGGGCAATGGGGTTTGTATCCTGCCGGGGATTGCAGTAGAACAGCAGCAGCTCCAGCACCTGAATGTCGCTGAAGTGATCCAGCCCCTCCTGTGCGAAGCGCTCCTTCATCCGTTTGCGGTGTCCCTGATGGGATATGGGAGACATTCTGCTTCACCTCTCTTGATATTTTGAAATAAATAAGGTAGAATAGATTTGTCGAATTATGTCGAATAAGGCCATGTGCTTTGATATCGATGTCGGATTTTGTCGAAAAGCAATGGTCTGCGCCCCCATCTGTGTCGAATTCTGTCGAAAGTCTGGGGGCGTATTATCCCGCGGATGTCGAATTCTGTCGAAACCCGGGGTGTCTTTTTCCCGCAGATGTCGAATTCTGTCGAAAGTTGTATCGGGTGTTTTCACCGATTCTGCGCAAGCTACCCTCAGGAGGGCACATCATGGAACAGATGAAGGATTCCCCCGGGCTGCTGGAGCTGCTGCCCCATCCCGGGTTCCTGGTACAAGAGAATATCATCGTCCGGGTCAATGCGCCTGCCGCCGCCATGCAGATTTCCGTGGGCACACCCATCGGGGAGCTTCTGGATGCCTGCCGGGAGGACTATGAAGGCTTCTCCGGCGGCTGTCTGTATCTGACCCTTTCCCTCTCCGGGGTTCCTATGGGCGCCTGTACCATTCGGACGGAGGCGGGAGATGTGTTTTTGCTGGATGATGCCCGGGAGAATTCCGTTCTGGAATCTCTGGAACTGGCCTCCCGGCAGCTCCGTCTGCCTTTGAGCAATGTCATGGTCAGCGCTCAGAGCCTGTTTGCCCAGCTTCCGGAAAGCCCCGAAATCCGTGAGACTGCCGCCCGGCTGAACCGGGGGCTGTATCAGCTTCTGCGGCTGGTAGGAAATATGTCCGATGCAGACAGCAGCCTTTCCCGGCAGGAGACAATCTCCGTCGGTGGAACCTTTGATGAGATTTTTGAAAAAGCCGGTGTTCTTTGTCAGCAGGCGGGCTTTTGTCTGGATTACTCCGGTCTGAAGGAGGATCTGTTCGCCATGGCTGACCGGCAGCAGTTGGAACGAGCCGTATACAATCTGCTGTCCAACGCCATGAAGTTTGCTCCCCAGGGCAGCACCATCACCGCCCGGCTTACCCGTCGCCACCGTCGGCTGTACCTGCAAATACAGGATTCCGGAGAAAGCCCCAGACCTGCAGATCTGTTCCACCGCTATCTGCGGCAGAGTACGCTGGAGGACAGCCGCTTCGGCATCGGGCTGGGGATGGTTCTGATCCGTTCCTGCGCCACCAGCCACGGGGGAACCGTGCTGATCGATACTCCGGAAACCGGGGGAACCCGTGTCACCCTGACCATGACCCTGCGGCAGAACCCTGACACGGCTCTGCGCAGCCCCAGCCTGCGGGTGGAATACACCGGCGGCCGGGACAGCGCTCTCATTGAGCTTTCCCAGCAGCTGCCCTGGGAGCTGTATCTGCCGTAAAACCAGTTCTTTCTTCGGGCACCGCCGCAGCGGTGCCCGATTTCTTTATAAATATCGCTTCAGATACTGTCCGGTGTAGCTGCCCTCCACCTGAGCGACCTGCTCCGGCGTACCGCTGGCCACCACATAGCCGCCGCCGTCGCCCCCCTCGGGGCCCAGATCGATGATGTGGTCGGCGGTTTTGATCACATCCAGATTGTGCTCGATCACCAGCACCGTGTTGCCCACATCCACCAGCTGCTGCAAAACCTCAATGAGCTTGTGGACATCCGCCGCGTGGAGGCCGGTGGTGGGCTCATCCAGAATATAGATGGTTTTGCCGGTGCTGATCCGGGCCAGCTCCGTCGCCAGCTTCACACGCTGGGCTTCGCCGCCGGACAGGGTGGTGCTGGACTGCCCCAGCTTCACATAGCCAAGACCAACCTCCACCAGAGTCTGCGCCTTTCTGCGGATTTTGGGAAGATTCTCGAAGAACTCCACCGCCTCCTCGGCGGTCATATCCAGCACCTGGGCAATATTCTTTCCCTTATAATGCACTTCCAGCGTCTCCCGGTTATACCGCTGACCCTTGCAGACCTCACAGGGCACATAGACATCCGCCAGGAAATGCATCTCAATCTTCACAAGGCCGTCGCCGCAGCAGGCCTCGCACCGTCCGCCCTTCACATTGAAGGAGAACCGTCCCGGCCCATAGCCCCGGATCTTGGCATCCGCCGTGGAGGCGTACAGCTCCCGGATGTCGTTGAACAGGCCGGTATAGGTGGCAGGGTTGGAACGGGGTGTCCGGCCGATGGGGCTCTGGTCAATGTCGATGACCTTGTCCAGATACTCCATTCCCTCCACCGCCACGCAGGCGCCGGGACGGGTGCGGGCATGGTTCAGCTTCGCCAGCAGGGTCTTGTTGAGAACCTCGTTGACAAGGCTGGACTTGCCGGAGCCGGAGACGCCGGTGACGCAGGTCAAAGTCCCCAGCGGAATGGATACATCCACATGTTTCAGGTTGTTCTCTGCGGCTCCGCGAACCGTCAGGAACTTTCCATTCCCCTCCCGGCGGGAGGCGGGCACCGGGATTTTCTTCGCCCCGGACAGGTACTGTCCCGTCACGGAGCGCTCGCACTTCAGAATATCCTCCAGCGTTCCTGCGGCCACGATTTCACCGCCGTGGCTGCCGGCTCCGGGGCCTACATCCACCAGAAAGTCTGCGGCCCGCATGGTGTCCTCGTCGTGCTCCACCACGATCAGGGTGTTGCCCAGATCCCGCAGCTGCTTCAGGGTTGCCAGCAGCTTGTCATTGTCCCGCTGGTGCAGGCCGATGGAGGGCTCATCCAGAATGTACAGCACTCCCATGAGAGAGGAGCCGATCTGGGTGGCCAGACGGATTCGCTGGCTCTCGCCGCCGGACAGGGTGCCGGAGGCTCTGGACAGGGTCAGATAGCTCAGACCCACATCTCTGAGGAACCGCAGCCGGGACTTGATCTCCCGGACGATCTGCTCCGCCACCACCGCCATGTTCCCCTCCAGACGGAGGTTCTCCATGAATTCCAGCTCCTCCCGGATGCTCATGCGGCAGAAGTCCATGATGCCGATGCCCCCCACGGTGACAGCCCGGGCAATCTCCGACAGCCGGTCGCCGTGGCACTGGGGGCAGGGAGCGGTGGCCATGCACTCCTCCAGATCCTTTCGGGCAGCATCGGACTGGGTCTCCCGGTAGCGCCGGGAGATGTTATTCAGGATGCCCTCAAAGGGCTGCTCCAGAACCCCCATGCCGTTGCCCCGGTTGTAGGTCATCTTCAGCTTTTCCCCTTTGGTGCCGTAGAGGATAATGTCCATCACATCCCGGGGCAGCTCCTTCACCGGAACCGTCAGGGAGAAGTGATACTTCTGAGCCAGAGCCTCAAAGTACATCCGGAAGATGGAATCCGTTCGGGCGCTCTGCCAGCCGCTGGCCTGAATGGCGCCTTCAAAGATGGATTTGCTCTTGTCGGGAATCACCAGATCCTCGTCCGCCACCAGCTGAAAGCCCAGCCCCGTACAGCAGGGGCAGGCGCCGGAGGGGTTGTTGAAGGAGAACATTCTGGGCTCCAGCTCTGCAAGGCTGATGCCGCAGTCCTCACAGGCGTAGTTCTGGGAAAAGGTCAGCTCCTCCCCGGTGGAGGGCAGCTGGATGGTCACAAGGCCGCCGGAGTGGGTGCAGGCCGTCTCGATGGAGTCCGTCAGACGGCGGCGCAGTCCCTCCTTCAGCACCAGACGATCCACCACCAGCTCGATGGTGTGCTTTTTGTTCTTCTCGGGCTTGATGTCCTCCGTCAGATCATAAAGGATGCCGTCCACCCGCACCCGGGCAAAGCCCTGCTTCCGGGCATCCTCCAGCACCTTCTGGTGCTCGCCCTTCTTCCCCCGGATCACCGGGGACAGAACCAGAAACCGGGTGCCCTCCCCCAGGGCCTCCACCCGATCCACAATCTGGTCGATGGTCTGGCGGTTGATCTCCTTACCGCATTTGGGGCAGTGGGGCACCCCCACCCGGGCCCACAGCAGCCGCAGATAGTCATAGATTTCCGTCACGGTACCCACGGTGGAGCGTGGGTTTTTGGAGGTGGTCTTCTGGTCAATGGAGATGGCAGGAGACAGGCCGTCAATGGCGTCCACATCCGGCTTATCCATCTGCCCCAGAAACTGACGGGCGTAGGAGCTGAGGCTCTCCACATACCGCCGCTGGCCCTCGGCGTAGATGGTATCGAAGGCCAGACTGGATTTGCCGGAGCCGGACAGGCCGGTGAACACCACCAGCTTGTCTCTGGGAATGGTCAGGCTGACATTCTTCAGATTGTTCTCCCGTGCGCCCCGAATTCGGATGGTATCATTCATAATAATTCCCTCTAAGCTGTAAATTCTTTATTCTGATAGTATACCACATTTTCCGCCGCCCCACAAGAGGAATTTCAAACATAATTTCGTTTTTATAGTTTACTCTCTTCTCGTCGGAATGACAGAAGGCACCGGGTTTTTTTGTACTTTTTTTGCCGGTTTTCTCACATGATTATGGTTGCATTTCTCTGCTGCTTGGTGCTATAATGTAAAGGCCATTGCTTCGGGATAGCTCCCGATCACAAATAAAGAATTGAAGCGAGGTTATTTTCCAATGATATCGTATGGCGAAAAGATTCGGATCCTGTGCGGCAACTCCAACCCCGAATTTGCAAAGACCATCTGCGAAGCACTGAATGTCCCCATGGGCAAGGCAACCGTCAAGCGCTTTGCTGACGGCGAGGCCTCCGTCTCTCTGGAGGAGACTGTCCGCGGCGCTGATGTGTTCCTGGTTCAGTCCACCTGCAAGCCTGTCAACGACCATCTGATGGAGCTGCTGGTCATGATCGATGCCTGCCGCCGTGCTTCCGCCGGCCGCATCACCGCTGTCATGCCCTACTTCGGCTACGCCCGTCAGGACCGCAAGGCCAAGTCCCGGGATCCCATTTCCGCCAAACTGGTGGCAAATATGCTCACCGCTGCCGGCGCTGACCGGGTGCTGACCATGGATCTGCACGCATCCCAGATTCAGGGCTTCTTTGACATCCCTCTGGATCACCTGCAGGGCAATGTCACCTTTGTGGATTACTTCATGAAGAAGTTCCCCGAGAATGTCTACAACCACGAGGATTTTGTTGTCGTCTCCCCCGATGTGGGCAGCGTGGCCCGGGCCAGAAACTTTGCCTCCAAGGTTCACATGGGTCTGGCCATCGTGGACAAGCGCCGTCCCAAGGCCAATGTCTCCGAGGTCATGAACATCATCGGCGATGTCAAGGGCAAGACCTGCATTCTGTACGACGACATGGTGGATACTGCCGGCTCCCTGTGCAATGCCGCCAAGGCTCTGATTGAGATCGGCGGTGCCAAGGAGGTCTACGCCTGCGCGACCCACGGCGTTCTGTCCGGCCCTGCCTACGACCGCATTGAGGAAAGCCCCCTGAAGGAGATGGTCTTCCTGAACACCATCCCCGAGACCCGGAATACCCCCAGCAACAAGCTGAAGTATCTGGATGTAGCCCCTGTGTTTGCCCGTGCCATCGAGCATATCCATGGCGCCACCTCCATCGCCGACCTGTTCTAAACCGTGTTCGGAAAGAAGCAGGAGGATGCCTGGCTCATTGTGGGTCTGGGCAATCCCGGTCGGGAGTATGAGAAGACCCGCCACAACTGCGGCTTTCGGGCAGCAGATCTGTTGGCGCAGCAGCTTGGCTGTAAGATAGACCGTCTGAAATTTCAGGGTCTTTACGGTCAGACGGAATACGGCGGCAGGAAGCTGTTCCTGCTGAAGCCCCAGACCTATATGAATCTGTCCGGACGCTCCGTCCTCCAGCTCAGCGCCTTCTTCCACATCCCGCCCCAGCGGATTATCGTGATGTTCGACGATATCTCTCTGGAGCCGGGGCGGCTCCGGGTTCGCCCGGATGGCTCTGCCGGAGGGCACAACGGCATCAAGTCCATCATTCAGGAGCTGGGAAGTTCTGACTTTCCCCGGGTGAAGATCGGCGTGGGAGCCAAGCCCCACCCGGACTATGATCTGGCAGACTGGGTACTGTCCACCTTCTCCGCACAGGAGGAAAAGGCTCTGACGGTTGCTCTGGACAATGCCGCCAAGGCTGCTCTGACCATTGTGGACAGCGGTGTCAGCGAGGCTGCCAACCGGTTCAACGGCAGCCACCCCTGAGGAACTTAGGATAATCTGCTTATCCGCCTGACTCAGCCGCTTGATAAATTGGAATTTGGCGAGGTCAAAGGCCCCCTTGTGTAA
>CAMCRV010000024.1 GCA_945877365.1 uncultured Clostridia bacterium
TCGCTGACAGCCCCCTTTACACAAGGGGGCCTTTGACCTCGCTAAATAACAATTTGCCTGTTTCTTTTGTTAACTCTTATTATAGTCGATACAAATAAAAAAGCAAGCAGGAAAGATAAAAAGTGAAGAATGAGACAGGTTTGAGCCTGTTCCATTCTTCACTTTTTCTAATTGCTTTCCGTCTTCTTGCCGGAAGCGTTTCCGGCGATGCGCTCCTCGATTCTTGTCAGGGAGTAGGCCATGTCCTCATAGCAGTCCTTGGTGACCTTGTCCACGAAGTTGTTTTCGTAGGCGTTCATGGCCTCGTTGATCCGCACCACCCGGTATCTGCCGTCGCACTGGGTATCCCGGAGGGTGTAGATGGGAGTATAGTCATAGCCGGTGACCCGGGTGGTTCCGGCCAGATTGTCCTTGGTGATTTCCACATCCAGAATGATGGAGTAGTTACTGCCGCCGGCGGTGCCGTCGCCGTAGAAGTCCCCCAGAGAGAAGGCGGTTAAGGTACCTGCTGCGGGGTTGAAGTCGATGCGCTGTACCAGGTGGGGGTGGGTGCCGATGATGACATTCACGCCCTCCTTCTGCATCAGGCTGACGATGGACTCCTGGGTGTCGCTGATGGCATCGTTGTATTCGCTGCCCCAGTGGAGCATGGCGATGGTGATATCCGGCTTCTCCGCCTTGACGGTGCGCAGCAGCTTGCGGATACCGTCTCTGTCCACCTCATCATACTCCGAATCGTAGTCGGAATACAGCAGGTTGACGGCTTTTTCATTTCCGGACGGCAGACCCATGCCACCCACGCCTTTGGTGAAGGCCACAAAGGCTACGCGAATTCCGTTTACCTCACACATGGTGAAGCCCTTGCTGCGGTTGAATTCGGCGGTGTTGGCATAGGCGCCCAGAGGCTCCAGCCCGGCGGCGCGGATGGCCTTCAGGGTAGAGCTGAGGCCGATGATACCGTTGTTGATGGTGGTGGAATTGGCGGACTGCACCAGATCCACACCGGCGCACCGCAGGGCATCCAGCAGCTCCTTGGGTGCGGAGGTTCGGGCGGTGCCATAGGGCTCGCCGCAGATGTTGCCCTCCAGATTCAGCACCGTCAGATCGCCCACGGCCAGCTCCGTAGCCACATCCTGCAGGGCGCGGGTGTAATCATAGCCGGTGGCGGTGAGTCCGGAGTCCACAACGGCATCGGTGATGTTCAGATCTCCCGCCGCCCGGATGTGGATGGTGGTGGTCTGATTCTGCATATAGTTTGGGGTGGTATCCGCCGGCTGGGTGGGGGCGGTGGTGGCCTGGGTTGCCGGAGCTTCCTCACCGGACTGAATCAGGGGACTTCCGTTGCGGGACAGGAAGAAAATCCCCACGCCGCAGCCAACCAGCAGCACGGCGGCGCAGATCAGGGCGATTTTCAGCCTGCGCTGCTCCTTCAGCCGCTTCTGCTTCATTTCCTCCCGGCGCTGCCGGCGGATATTCATTTCATCGTCATGCAGAGCCATGGATTTCCTCCTTGTGATGGTTGGCATATATTATACCCGATAATTCCCCATAAAACAAGGGGCAAGGCAGGGGCAGAATGTTAGCGGAGTGTAAATTTTTTCGGTATTTCTCCCAGATGTTTCAATATTTGCTCTATGTTTTCCTGAATTTTGGTGATGATCCAGGAGGTCAGTAAAGAAGCTGTGTATACTGCGAAAACCATCACGGGATAGTAAAGAAACCGCTGCTCTACAGAGGAAATCCGGTTATTGAGAACCCCGTAAAAGGCCGTGTCGTAGACCCAGGACACCAGATAGGCACCAAAGGTCAGACGGGATACTTTTTCCAGAAAACGAGAAAAGCCAGGGGAAAATTTAGAGGTATCCCACTGCAGAATGAAGCAAAAGAAAAGAACAGCGATCAGCAGGTGCGCAATTGCATGGTAATCATTTACCATGCCGTCTACAAATGCACCGTTGTGGGCACGGTGGAAGTTGTAGTATCCGCTGATTACGCAGACAAAGCACAATTGGAACACATAAAATTTTGTAGAAAAGCTGGGAGGGTATTCCCGGATGTATGCACCAATGAAATAGAAAGCAAAGGGAAAGAGGGACAGCCAGTAGTCCGGCGCCAGAGGCAGGAACAGATTGAGGAAGGACGGGCCGATGGAGAGAAAAACCAACACCAGAATAAGCTTCTGTTGTCCCTTTTTATCCAGATTCCGGAAAAGAGTATTGAAGAAGGGAGCCAGCAATGCCAGTCCGACATACATACCTACATACCAGCCATATGGGACAGCGCTGTAGCTGAACAGATTCTGTAAAAACTCAAAAACAGAGAACGATTGCTTCAGACAAGTAACGCTGTAACCATAACAAAAGACAGATGCCAGAAGGTATGTAAGGAGTATGGTTCCCAGCTTTTTCAGTGTTTTTCCGTTCAGCTGCTGAGATTTGTTCAGATACCCGGTCAGCATCAGGAAAAGGGGAATACAGATCATGGAGACAGTCCGGATCAGGGTCATAAAAAACATGGCTGTCCCCTGCATGGGCGCATCATAATATCCCATTTCCCGGAAAGAGTGAACGGATACCACAAAAAACAGGGCAAAACATCGGATAATATCCAGCGCGGTATTTCGCTTGACGGTGGCGGTTCTCATTTCCATATACTATCTCCCTGCCATTTTCTTCAGAAGCCAGACGGAGAGCTTCCCGTTTTCCAACCAGATATCGTCCAGAGGTCTTGCTGTGCGGTTTTGAATCATTACCTTTATTTCCCTGCCCTGGATTTGGCACAAATAAGTTCCTTCTTTTGGGCAGATGAGCAGCTCCGGGATGGAGATGGCGTTGTGCTCTACGGTTCCGCTGAGGATATGCGGATGCCCCAGAAAACGGTTGGCTTCTTCCATCTGCCCGGCTTCCAGGAGCCTTCGGATGTATGTGGAGCTGACCCGGATGCCGTCCAGACTTTGCTCCGGCACCATGGCGAAGGGCAAACCCTGCTCCCGGCAGAACCGGCTCAGCAAATCGGCGTTTCCCTCCCCCTTCCGGCCGAACCGGAAATCGTCTCCGCAGACGAAGCCTGCGGCCTGGTGGGTCTGCACCATCATGGAAAGAAAATCCTGCCAGGGCATACTCTGCACCTGAGGGAAGGGGAGAATCACCACGGTTTCCATGTGAAACCTCTGGTGCAGCAGGAAATCCCGATCCTCCGCCGTGGTGAGCAGGCCGGGATTTTTCCCGGTGAGGAAGGCCAGAGGGTGGGTGTCGAAGGTAATCACTCCGGTGCGGCAGCCGGTTTCCAGGGCGATAGCCCGGCATTTTTCCAGCAAAGCCTGATGGCCGATATGAACGCCGTCAAAAAATCCCAGAGCGTATATGGTTTTCACAGGCTTTTCACCCTCTTTCTGTGCTTTTTGGATTCAGATAAATTGGAATTTGGCGCACCCAAAGGCCCCCTTGTGTAAAGGGGGCTGTCAGCGAAGCTGACTGGGGGATTGACAACCCCTCCGGCAAAAATCAATAGATTTTTGCCACCTCCCCTTACACAGGGGAGGCTTTGGGCATCTCCACAAATTCCAATTTGTTTGCCTGCTGTGGGCAGAGGAATATTACGGCTCAAAGAAGCTCTTGATAGTTGACATAATTCCGGATTCTACCTTCCCCAGCATGAGAAACTCGCCGCTTTCGCTGTAGGCGCGGTAGGTTCCATCGGGGACGGACAGAGAGAAGGGGTTGCCGTTGCGGCAGCGCTTCTCCTGATTGGCGGTGAGAGTCAAGGCGGGATAACTGCGGAACATGGAATCCACAGGCCGGAGAAACTGCTCTGGATTCTCCGATTCCAGCAGTGCTTCCAGAGAAACGGCCTCCTCAATGGTATATTCCCCTGCGCTGGTGCGGCGCAACTGCTGCATACAGCCGCCGCAGCCCAGAGCCTCCCCGATGTCCTTGCACAGGGTGCGGATATAGGTGCCCTTGGAGCAGCGCACCTGCAAGCGCAGAGTATCCTCCCCCCGTTCCAGCAGGGTCAGCTGGTGGATGGTGATGGGTCGTGGCTGACGCTGCACCTGCTGCCCCTTCCGGGCAAGGTCGCACAGCTTCTGACCGTTCACCTTCAGGGCGGAGTACATGGGGGGAACCTGCATGATCTCCCCCCGGAACCGGGAAAGCACAGCCTCCACCTGTTCCTCCGTCACGGAAACCGGGCTTCGGGTCAGCACGCTGCCCCAGATGTCCTCGGTGTCGGTGGTGATGCCCAGCTTCAGCAGGGTTTCGTAGGTCTTTTCCGCGTGCTCGAAAAATTCCACACCCCGGGTGCCCCGACCTACGAATACCGGCAGAACCCCCGTAGCCATGGGGTCAAGGGTGCCGCCGTGACCGATGCGTCTGGTCTGGAACACCCGGCGCAGCCGGGCTGTCACATCCTGACTGGTCCAGCTCTGGGGCTTGTCTACAATTACGATTCCGTTCATAGGCTTTTTTACAGTTCCAGCATGGCTTTTTCCACTTCTTCGGCGGCCTGCGCCAGAGGCAGCCGGATATTGGCTCCTGCGGCAGCCTTGTGACCGCCGCCGCCGAACCGTTCCGCCACCTTTGTGGCATCGTAGCCGGGGATTGTCCGGACGGACAGCTTGATCTCCCCGTCGGCCCCCTCCCGGAGGGTGGCGGCGGCTTCAATCCCGGCGATGGTTCTGGGGAAGGAGGAGATGTTGTCCATATCGTCGTCGGTGACGCCGATGTCCTGCTCCACCTGCCGGGGGATGGCCACTACAGCCATGCGCCCTTCCCGAATCAGCCGCAGATTCTCCACAATCCAGGCCTGCATTTTCAGGCGACCCAGTGTGTTGGTCTCAAACAGCTGTTGATTCAGCTCATACACCCGGGCACCGAATTTGGAGCAGGCAGCCGCCACCAGAAAGGTGTGGTGGTCGGTGTTGGAATAGCGGAAGCAGCCGGTGTCGGTGGACACGGCTACATACAGCGCATCGGCGGTGGCGCTGTCCATATCCTGCCACAGCTCCTGGGAAATGTCGTAGATAATCTCTCCCGTGGCGGCGGCGTGGGGATCCACCAGCTCCAGCTCCGTGAAGGAGGTGGCGGAGGCGTGGTGGTCAAGGCGCAGCCGGATATTCTGCGCCAGATGGGAATAGGCCTTGGGCAGCATCCCGGGGGAGGCCACATCCACGCAGATCAGGATGTCCCCCTCCTCTGCCTCCGGCTTGGTCAACCCCTCATGGAGCCAGGAAAACCGCTCCGTCAGCTCGGGATTTTCCAGAATGTGGGCGGTTTTTCCCTGATTGCGCAGGATTCGGCACAGGGCGGCGGAGGAACCGGCGGTGTCCCCGTCGGGGCGGCGGTGGCTGAGAATCAGAAAATGGTCGTTTTCCTGAAGGAAAGCGGCGACCTCATTCCGGGTCAGCTTCGTCATTGCGGTTCACCTCCAGGGAGTTGATCAGCTCCAGCATATGGGCGCCGTAGGTGATGGAGTCGTCCAGCGCCCAGACGATTTCCGGGGAGTAGTGGAATTTCAGATTGCTGCCCAGCTGGCGGCGCAGGTAGCCTGCCGCGGACTTCAGCCCCTTCATGGCCTCCTTAGCCCTGTCCTCCTCCAGAAAGCTGACATAGACCTTGGTATAGCGCAGGTCGGGGGTGGTCTCCACATGGGTGATGGAGATCATGGTATTCTGCACCCGGGGATCCTTCACGGTGCGAAGCAGGTTGCTCAGCTCCTTCTGGATCTCCTCATTGATGCGTGCAATGCGATTGGATGCCATTTTTAGCCTCCTTTTGGTTTTTCAGAATGGATTGCTTATCCAGCTGTTTGGAAAATTGGAATTTGGCGGGGTCAAAGGCCCCCTTGTGTAAAGGGGGCTGTCAGCGCAGCTGACTGGGGGATTGACAACCCCTCCGGCAAAAATCAAAAGATTTTTGCCACCTCCCCTTACACAGGGGAGGCTTTGGGTGCCCCCGTCAAATTCCAATTTCTCCATTTGCGGTTTCCGCCGCACCGCACAGGCGGCGCGGCGGACAGAATCTTATCTCTTGACTTCCTGCATGACGAAGCACTCGAAGATGTCGCCTTCCTTGATGTCGTTGAACTTGACGATGCTCATGCCGCACTCGTAGCCGGCGGTGACTTCCTTGACGGGGTCCTTGAACCGTTGCAGGGAGCCGACCTCGCCCTCGTGGATGACGATGTTGTCCCGGAGGATACGCACCTGAGCGTCCCGGGTGACCTTGCCGTCCTTGACCATACAGCCGCAGACGGTGCCCACGGAGGAGACCTTGTAGGTCATGCGCACCTCGGCATGGCCGATGACAACCTCCTCAAACTTGGGAGCCAGCATACCCTTCATGGCAGCCTCGATCTCGTCGATGGCTTCATAGATGACCCGGTAGAACCGCATATCCACATTGGAACGCTGGGCGCTGGCGGCAGCGGCGGCATCAGGACGGACATTGAAGCCCACAATGATGGCGCCTGCGGTGGAGGCCAGCAGGATATCGCTCTCGTTGATGGCGCCCACACCGGCGTGGATGACCTTGACCCGAACCTCCTCGTTGGAGATCTTCTCCAGAGAGGACTTCACAGCCTCGGCGGAGCCCTGCACATCGGCCTTGACGATGAGGGGCAGCTCCTTCATCTCGCCCTCCTGCATCCGGGCGAAGAGGTTATCCAGGGTGACCTTGCTCATGGCGTTGGCGGCGGCGTCCTTGGCGGCCTGCTTGCGCTGCTCCACCAGCTCTCTTGCCATACGCTCGTCGGTGACCACATTGAACTCGTCGCCGGGGGTGGGAACCTCGGCAAGGCCGGTGATCTCCACGGGGACGGAGGGGCCGGCGGTCTTCACGGTGCGGCCCTTGTCGTTGGTCATCACCCGGACACGACCCACGGAGGTACCGGCGATGACCACATCGCCCTGCTTCAGGGTGCCGTTCTGCACCAGCAGGGTAGCCACGGGGCCTCTGGTCTTGTCCAGACGGGCCTCGATGACGGTGCCCTTGGCACGGCGGTTGGGGTTGGCCTTCAGCTCCTGCACCTCGGCGGTGAGGATCACCATTTCCAGCAGCTCATCCAGACCCATGCCAGTCTTTGCGGAGATGGGGACGATGATGGTGTCGCCGCCCCATTCTTCGGGGATCAGGTCGTACTTGGTCAGCTGCTCCTTGATCTTGTCGGGGTTGGCGGTGGGCTTATCCATCTTGTTGATGGCAACGATGATGGGCACCTCGGCGGCCTTGGCGTGGTTGATGGATTCGATGGTCTGGGGCATGATGCCGTCATCGGCAGCCACCACCAGAATGGCGATATCCGTGGACTTGGCGCCGCGGGCACGCATGGAGGTAAAGGCGGCGTGACCGGGGGTATCCAGGAAGGTAATCATGTTTCCATTCACATCCACGGTGTAGGCGCCGATGTGCTGGGTGATGCCGCCGGCCTCCCCGGCGGTGACGGAGGTCTTTCGGATGGCATCCAGCGTGGAGGTCTTGCCGTGGTCGACATGGCCCATGACAACCACCACGGGAGCACGGGTTTCCAGCTCCTCGGAGGTATCCACATGGTCGTCGATGATCTGCTCCTCGATGGTAACGGTGACTTCCTTCTCCACCTTGCAGCCCATCTCGGTGGCGATGAACTCGGCGGTGTCGAAGTCGATGGACTGGTTGATGGCGGCCATGACGCCGTTCTTCATCAGCAGCTTGATGACCTCTCCGGCGGTCTTCTTCATCCGGGAGGCCAGCTCGCCCACGCTGATCTCCTCGGGAATCTTCACGGTGAGGGGAGCCTTCCGGGCAACCTCCATCTGCAGGCGGCGCATCTTCTCCTGCTCCTCGTTCCGGGATTTGTTGCCCTTGAAATTGCCCTTCTGCTGCTTCTGCTGCTGCTTGCCCTTGCCGCCGATGCGCTGCTTGCCGCCCTGGAAATTCTGGACCCGCTCGGATACCAGATTATCCACATCGTCAAACCGGCTGCTGTTGACCTGCACGGCAGAGGTATCCACCACCCGGCGCTCCCGCTTGCGCTCCGGCTCGGCTGCCTTCTGAGGGGCAGGATTGTTTGCGGCAGGACGGGCATTGTTCTGGCTCTGCTGCTTGGGCTGGGTGGGAGCCTTGCTCTGCTTGCCCTGCTGGGGCTTGGGAGCTTCCTGCTTTGCCTCCTGCTTGGGCTCCTCCTTGGGAGCTTCCTTTGCCTTGGGTGCGGTGGCGGCCACGGCAAAGACCTGCTCCAGAGAGGAAATGGGATGCTTCTGGGTCATGTACTCAAAGACCACATTCAGCTCGGCATCCGTCAGAACCTGACTGGGGGACTTGGGCTTTTCATAATAGTTGGAGATGATGTCGCTGATCTCCTTCGGATTCACACCGAAGTCAGAGGCGACCTCCTTCAGACGATACTTCACAAAACTCATTCTATAAACGCACCTCCATACTTGGAAAGCGGAACCGGAAAACCGGGCAGACCCTGTTTCCCGTCCGATTCATTACTTCTTCTTACCTTTTTTCACATTCCGCGCGTGAGCCTTGGCTTCGGCTCTGCGCTGCTTCAGGCGGCGCACCTTTTCCTCCAGCACCTGAGCGGCATCGGCGTATTTCTCCGGCTGAGCCAGACTTTTCACCAGTGCCAGTGCCAGCGCCGGGTCGGTGATGGCGGCGATGGCCAGGCTGGTTCTGCCGATGACCAGACCCATCTCGTCCTTGGTGCAGTCCATGCGGATGCACTGCTGGTCGGTTCCGGCGGTGAAGCTCTTTGCCCGCCGCCAGGTGTGGTCGGAGGCATCCCCGGCCACCAGAATCAGGTGAGCCTTTCCGGCTCTGGCAGCGGCGCCCACAGGCTCCTCGCCCAGCTCCGCCATACCGCCCTTCCGGGCCAGCGCCAGATAATTCAGTGTCTTATCCATTGCCGGTCACCATTTCCTTTTCCAGTCTGGCGTAGACCTCCTCGGGGATGGTAACCTCCAGACTGCGATCCAGCGCCTTGGAACGCAGGGCTTTTTTCAGGCAGTCAGGGTTTGGGCAGATGTACGCGCCCCGACCCGGGGCCTTGCCGCCGAAGTCCAGAGACACGGTTCCGTCCGTTCCCCGAACCACCCGGATCATCTCCCGCTTGGGCTTGCGTTCCCGGCAGCCCATGCACTGCCGCTGGGGGATCTTCTTTTGCATGGCTCGAACCCCTCCTCATGTAGTTTCATTGACAATTGACAATTGATAATTGACAATTATGGAATGTTCATATCGGTTTCAGTCAGCAAACCGGCAAATTGGAATTTGTGGGGATGCCCAAAGCCTCCCCTGTGTAAGGGGAGGTGGCAAAAATCTATTGATTTTTGCCGGAGGGGTTGTCAATCCCCCAGTCAGCTTCGCTGACAGCCCCCTTTACACAAGGGGGCCTTTGGGTGCGCCAAATTCCAATTTATCATGGGGCTGAGCAAAGCCGATAAGCAGATTATGGAAAGTCTTACTCTTCCTCGGATTCTTCCTGTGCTTCCGCAGGAGCGGCCTGAGAAGCGGGCTTGATGTCGATTTTGTAGCCGGTGAGCCGGGCGGCCAGACGGGCGTTCTGACCCTCCTTGCCGATGGCAAGGCTCAGCTGGTCGTCGGGCACCACCACCTGGCAGGCCTTCTGACCGGGCACCAGGGTGACGCTGAGGACATCCGCAGGGCTGAGGGCTGCCCGGACATACTGGCAGGGATCCTCGCTCCACACCACGATGTCGATTTTCTCACCGTGGAGCTCCTCCACAACAGCGCCCACACGGCCGCCCCGGGGACCCACACAGGCGCCCACGGGATCGATGCCCTCCATGGTGGCGCGGACGGCCATCTTGGAACGGGAGCCGGCCTCCCGGGCGATGTTGCGAACCTCCACCTGACCCTCGGCAATTTCCGGGGTCTCCAATTCAAACAGGCGGCGCACCAGATTGGGATGGGTACGGGACACATGAACCAACGGACCACGGTTTGCCTTGTGTACCTCCAGCACATAGACCCGGATGTGATCGCCCTCTGCATAGGTTTCTCCGGGAATCTGCTCGCTGGCGCGCAGAACGGCATCGTGCTGCTCGTTGCCCTGACCGATGCGGACGAAGATATCCCCGGTGACGGGGTCGATGCGCAGGACGGTGCCGGTGAGCAGCTCCTGTGCCTTGTTGGAATAGCTCTCAAAGACCATGCCCCGCTCGGCTTCCCGGATGCCCTGAATCACCACCTGCTTGGCGGTCTGGGCGGCGATGCGGCCGAACTTCTGGATGTCCACGGGGATGGCCACGGTGTCGCCCACCTGGGCGTTGGGATTGATGTTCCGGGCGGCGTCCACGGGGATTTCCAGAGCCAGGTCGGTGAGCTCGTCAACCACGGTCTTGATCTGATGCATACTCAGGCCGTCCTCGCTGAGGTTCACCACCACATTTTCTGCAGGAACATCCCGGTGATCCTCCCGATCCTTGCGGTATGCGTTGGTGAGGGCCTGCTTCAGGCGATCCACCATATAGTCCACGGGAATTCCCTTGAGCTTTTCCAGCTCCCGGAGGCTCTCGAAGATTTCCTTGCCGATGTTCACCTGAGGTGCTTCGGTCTGCTTGGCTTTTGCTTTTCTGGCCATGTCTGTAAACTCCTTCTCAGAATTCTACCCGCAGGCGGACCAGCGCCACCTGGGATTTTTCAAAAGTGATGGTTTCCTTGCCGGACAGGACGGTGACTTTTCCGTCCTCGTAGCCGGTGAGGGTGCAGGGGATCTCTTTCAGTCCGTTGTAGGGACGGTAGAGCTTCACGGTGATGGGGCTGCCCATAAACCGGCTGAAATCCTCGGGACGCTTCAGCGCCCGTTCCAGCCCGGCGGAGCAGACCTCAAAGTGGTAGCTTCCGGGGATGGGATCCTTTTCATCCAGAATGGGGTCAAGGGCCCGGGAAATGGCCTCGCAGTCATTGATGTCCACGCCGCCGTCCTTGTCGATATAAATGCGAAGAAAGTAGTCGCTGCCCTCCCGGACATATTCCACATCCCAGAGCCGGCATCCCTTTTCCTCCACCACAGGTTGCGCAAAGGATGCCACAAGTTCCGTTACCTTCATGGGATTCCTCCTTCCAAAATCTTGCCAAACTTGCAAAGAAAGAGAGGCGCTTGCGCCTCTCTTTCCCATACACTTACATTTTTACCTTGATAGTATACCACGATTATTCCCACTTTGCAAGGGGGGAAGGGAAAAAAGTAGTGACATTTTTAGCATTTTCCTTCTTGGTATGAATGTATAATTGACAATTGACAATGGAAAATTGACAATTATGGTATCCCTTCGGGATGTATGAAAAGAAAAACTGACGGAACGCTATTGAAAATATTTTTATTCGTCCTGAAGGGACACAATCATTGTCAACTGTCAATTATCAATTGTCAATTAAAAGCACCGGCAGATTTCTCTGCCGGTGCGCATACGCTTACTTGTTCAGGAACTCGTCGATGGCTGCGGCAGCCTTCTTGCCTGCGCCCATGGCCAGGATGACGGTGGCTGCGCCGGTAACGGCATCGCCGCCGGCGAAGACGCCCTCACGGGTGGTCATCTCGTTCTCGTCCACGATCAGGCAGCCCTTGCGGTTGGTGTCCAGACCGGGGGTGGTGGAGCGGATCAGGGGGTTGGGGCTGGTGCCCAGAGACATGACCACGGTGTCCACATCCAGAATGAACTCGGAACCGGGGATTTCCACAGGACGGCGGCGGCCGGAAGCATCAGGCTCGCCCAGCTCCATGCGGACACACTTCATCCCCTTCACGCGGCCGGTCTCGTCGCCCAGGATCTCCACGGGGTTGCACAGGGTCTTCAGCTCGATGCCCTCTTCCTTGGCATGGTGGACTTCCTCCAGACGGGCAGGCATCTCAGCCTCGCCACGGCGGTAGACGATGTACACATGCTCAGCGCCCAGACGCATTGCGCAGCGGGCGGCATCCATAGCCACATTGCCGCCGCCAACCACGGCCACAGCCTTGGACTGGATGACGGGGGTGTCGGCCTCCTCGTTGTAGGCCTTCATCAGGTTGGTACGGGTCAGGTACTCGTTGGCGGACATAACGCCCTTCAGAGCCTCGCCGGGGATATTCATGAACATGGGCAGGCCTGCGCCGGAGCCCACAAAGACGGCCTTGTAGCCCATCTCGAACAGCTCGTCGATGGTGAGAACCCGGCCGATGACCATGTTGGTCATGACCTCAACGCCCTGAGCCTCCAGCTTGGTGATCTCGTTGGCAACGATAGCCTTGGGCAGACGGAACTCGGGGATACCGTAGACCAGCACGCCACCGGCGGTGTGCAGAGCCTCGAACATGGTGACGGCGTAGCCGCGCTTAGCCAGATCGGAGGCGCAGGTCATACCGGCAGGGCCGGAACCAACAACAGCCACCTTTATGCCGTTGGAGGGAACCTTCTCGGGCATGGCGTTGACATTCTCACGGTACCAGTCGGCAACGAACCGCTCCAGACGGCCGATGGCCACAGGCTCGCCCTTGATGCCCCGGACGCAGTGGCACTCGCACTGGCTCTCCTGGGGGCAGACGCGGCCGGACAGGGCGGGCAGAGCGTTGGTGGAGGAGATGATTTCGTAAGCAGCCTTGAAATCGCCCTCCTGAACCTTGGCGATGAACTCGGGGATGCGGACATTGACGGGGCAGCCGGTGACGCACTTGGGGTTTCTGCACTTCAGGCAGCGGCCTGCTTCTTCCATAGCCATCTCGGCGGTGTAGCCCAGGGAAACTTCCTTAAAGTTCCGGGCACGAACCTTGGGGTCCTGCTCGGGCATGGGGGTCTTGGTCAGAGTCATGTTTGCCATTGCAGTATCCTCCTTATTTAATCAGAGCCTTGCCCATGGCATCCATGCGGCAGGTGTGGGTTTCGGTAACTTCGGCCTCGCGGTCGCGGTAGGTAGCGTTGCGGCTCATGAGCTCGGCGAAGTCAACCTGATGACCGTCAAACTCGGGGCCATCCACGCAGGCGAACTTGGTCTGCCCGCCCACGGTGACGCGGCATCCGCCGCACATACCGGTGCCATCGATCATGATGGGGTTCAGGGAGACGCTGGTGTGGACGCCGTAGGGCTTGGTGGTCAGGGAGACGAACTTCATCATGGGGATGGGTCCGATGGCCAGAACCTCGTCAAACTGCTCGCCGTTCTCCAGCAGCTCCTTCAGGGGCTCGGTGACCAGACCATGGCGGCCGTAGGTGCCGTCATCGGTCATCAGGATGAAGTGGTCGGCAACAGCCTTGAACTCCTCCTCCAGAATCACGATGTCCTTGCTGCGGAAGCCTGCAATGACGGTGACCTCAGCGCCAGCCTCCTTGAAGCCCTTGGCGGAGGGCAGTGCAATGGCGCAGCCAACGCCGCCGCCCACGACACAGACCTTCTTCTTGCCTTCAACAGGAGTGGGCTTGCCCAGGGGGCCGACGAAGTCGCGGATGTAGTCGCCCTCGTTCAGGGCGCCCAGAGCGATGGTGGAGAAGCCCACCTTCTGGAAAATAATGGTGATGGTGCCGGCCTCGCGGTCGTAGCCGGCAATGGTCAGGGGGACGCGCTCGCCCTGCTCATCAATGCGGAAAATGATGAACTGGCCGGCCTTTGCCTTCTTGGCAATGAAGGGTGCTTCGATCTCCATCAGGGTGACGGAGGGGTTCAGCTCTTTCTTGCGAACAATCTTATACATGTTTCTGATCCGTCCTTTTCAGAAATTTTTCATAGCCAACGGGCAGTTTTCCGCCCATCGACATTATTATAAAGGGTTTGTGCATATTTGTCAAATCTATATCGATATTTTTGTCACCATTTCCTATGATTTTTTTTTGGAATCCTATTTTTTGTACATTTTTTCAGAACAGAAAAGTTATGTAAACTTATATGCCTTTAGAATCAAAAATCAGGAGCCGGAAAGGTCTTTTCCAGCTCCCTGTTCTTGTCAAATCTTGAATTTGAAGGCGCATATCCCCACGGGTTGGTAAGTTGAAAAATTGGAATTTGGCGTGGAAATGCCTTCCCCTTTGGGGAAGGTGCTCCAGTGCGCACACTGGGGCGGAAGAGGGCGGTGAAGCGTAAATCATTTCTTATGTTTCGGCGAAACGATAGGAGCCTCTCCCGACCTCGCTTACGCTCGGCCACCCTCCCCGAAGGGGAGGGCATTGGCAGACTCGCCGCCAAATTCCAATTTATCGCCCAACCAGTCAGTGAGGGATTATCCCTTACTTCTGTTCCTTCAAAAGATCCCGGATTTCCGTCAGCAGAACCTCTTCCGCACTGGGAGCCGGAGGTGCAGGGGGAGCGGCCTCCTCCTTCTTCTTTCCTGCCTCAGTCAGCCTGTTCAGCCCCCGGACCAGGAAGAACACCACCAGAGCCAGAATGAAGAAGTTGATAACTGCGGAGATAAAGTTGCCGTAGTTCAGGGTGTTGAGAATGGGATTTCCTGCCTCGTCCAGAACTGCCTCGCCGAACAGCCGGGGCAGGACGATTTTTAATTCGGAAAAGTCCACATTGCCCATGAAGATGGCGACGATGGGCATGATGATGTCGTCCGTCAGGGACTTGGTGATGCCGGAGAAGGCGGCGCCGATGATGGTGCCCACGGCCAGAGCCATGGCGTTGCCCTTGACGGCAAAGGCGGTGAATTCATCCCACCAGGAAGGTTTCTTCATTGTGTTTCCTCCTTACTTTGTAATGACTTCAATGCCGCCCATATACTTCCGCAGAGCCTCGGGCACCACGATGGAGCCGTCGGCTCTCTGGTTCTGCTCCACGATGGCAGGGAAGATCCGGGAGGTTGCCAGGCCGGAGCCATTGAGGGTGTGGACGAAGTCGATCTTGCCGTCGGCGCGGCGGTAGCGGATGTTGCCCCGGCGTGCCTGATAATCTCTGGCGTTGGAGACGGAGGAGACCTCCTTGTAGCCGTTCATGGAGGGGATCAGAATCTCGATGTCGTAGGTGCGCGCCATGGAGGCGGAGCAGTCGCCTGCTGCCAGCTTCACGGTGCGGAAGTGCAGACCCAGACCGGCAACCAGATTCTCGGCCTTCTTCACCAGCTCCTCAAAGGCCTCGTCGGAGCCCTCGGGGGTGGTGAACTGGAACATCTCCACCTTGTTGAACTGGTGGCCGCGAACCATGCCCCGCTCGTCGGCACGGTGGGAACCGGCCTCCCGGCGGAAGCAGGGGGTGTAGGCAAACATCTTCTTGGGCAGGTCGGCCTCGGTGAGAATCTCGCCCCGGTAGACGGAGGCGAGAGCGGCCTCGGCGGTGGGCAGCATATAGAAGGTGCCGCCCTCGGTGGGATGGTTGGCGATCTTAAAGACCTCGTCGGCAAACTTAGGGAACTGACCGGCAGTCAGGCCGCACTGGTACTCCAGCATGTGAGGGGGGAGGATGAACTCATAGCCGTCGGCAATGTGGGTGTCGATGAAGTAGTTCAGCAGGGCCCATTCCAGCCGTGCACCCATGCCGGTGTACATCCAGTTGCCGCCGCCTGCCAGCTTCACGCCCCGCTCATAGTCGATGAGACCCAGCTCGGTGCACAGATCCACATGGTGCTTGGGCTCGAAGTCAAAGGCGTGCTTTTCGCCGATGTAGCGCAGGGGCTGGTTGTTCTCCTTGCCCCCGGGGAGCAGATCGGGGTCGGGCATATTGGGCAGAGCCAGCATATTGTTATACAGCTCGGCGTCCAGAACCTTCAGCTTCTCCTTATCTTCGGCGATTTCCTCGTCGATTTTGTTGGAGGCTGCCATGTTTGCGGCAATCTGTGCCTCGATGGCGGAGGTGTCCTCACCCCGCTTTTCTGCGCCCTTCTTCTGACCGAAGAGCTTTCCGTTCTCCTTGGAGAGTTTGTTCTTTTCGGCGGTCATGGTTTCTGTGGCGGTCTTCAGCGCCCGAACCTGCACATCCAGCTCCAGAATCCGGTCCACGATGGCATCGCAGTCCACTTCCTTGGCCTTCATCCCAGCCTTGATGGCATCGGGATTCTGTCTGATTTTCATAATGTCCAGCATTTTCGTTTTCTCCTCTTATTCTCTAGTTTTCGGTAACGGTGACATAGTCCTCCGGCTCTTCCGGAATGATTACGGCGCAGACCACATAGGCGATGATGCCCACCAGGGCAAACAGACTGGTAACAGCCCAGATCACCCGGATGATGGTGGGATCGATGTTCAGATACTCAGCCAGGCCGCCGCAGACACCGGCCAGCTTCCGATCGGACTTGCTTCTGTAAAGTTTTTTCATAGCTTTTCCCTCTATTTCTTTAACTGCATCAACGCATCCAGCAGATTTTGCAGGTCTTCCTCCCCGTAGAATTCCAGCTCGAAGCGTCCCTTGCGTTTTCCGTTGACGATTTTAACCCCCCGTCCCAGTGCTTTGCTGAGGTTTTTTTCGCATTCTGCCACATAGTCCACAGCGAAGTCCGGCTCTTTTTTGGGTGCAGGCTCCTTTGCCATGTTCTTGCACAGGGTCTCCGCCTGCCGGACGGAGAGGGAAAGGGAGATGATTTTCTTTGCGGCCTCCATCTGAAGCTTTTCGGTTTTCAGGGTCAGCACCGCCCGGGCGTGTCCGGCGGTAAGCTCCCCCTTGCGCACCAGTTCCAGCACCGGTGCACACAGCCCCAGCAGCCGCAGGGAGTTTGCCACCGCAGGCCGGGACTTGCCAACCCGCTTGGCTGCCTCCTCCTGGGTCAGCCCGTGTTCCTCCATCAGCGCGTGATAGCCCATGGCTTCTTCCACGGGGTTTAAGTCCTGCCGCTGGAGGTTTTCAATGAGAGCCAGCTCCATGACCTTCTTGTCGTCGGCCTCCATCACCACAGCCGGAACCTCGCCGACCTCGGCAAGCCTTGCGGCGCGCCACCGCCGTTCTCCGGCGATGATCTGATAGTAGCCGTTGGGCATTTCCCGAACCGTCAGGGGCTGGATAATGCCGTGGGTGCGGATGGAGTCCGCCAGTGCCTCCAACTCCTCGGGATCGAAGTCCTGCCGGGGCTGGTTGGGATTGGGTTCTACCTTATAAATGGGAAGGGTGCGGTAGGCGCTGGTTTCCACGGCTTCTGTGCCGAAGTCCTCCAGCAATGCCCCAAGACCCTTGCCCAAGCCTTTTTTTGACGCCAAGTTTTTCCCTCCTTATCTGGTTTCCGGTTTCAGCTTGTCCCGGATTTCCTCTGCCATGGCGCGGTAGGCCACGGCGCCCCGGCTGGAACCGTCGTAGGCCTGCACGGGAATGCCGTGGCTGGGGGCCTCCGCCAGCCGGATGTTCCGGGGAATCACGGCGTTAAACACCTTCCCGGGGAAGTGCCGCCGTACCTCCTGTGCCACCTGGGCGGAAAAGTTGGTTCTTCCGTCAAACATGGTCAGAGCCACGCCGAAGATTTCCAGCCGGGGATTCATCTTCTTTTTCACCATCCGCAATGTGGACATAAGATCGCTTAACCCCTCCAGTGCGTAGTATTCGCACTGCACCGGCACCAGAATGGCATCGGCGGCGCACAGGCCGTTGAGGGTCAGCAGCTCCAAGGACGGGGGACAGTCGATGAAAATTACATCGTAGTCATTTTTCACGGCGCTCAGGGCTTTTTCCAGCTGCCGCTCCCGGTGCTCCACGGCAATCAGCTCCACGGCTGCTCCTGCCAGATCTGCCGAGGAGGGGAGCACATCGCCGTATTTGGTGTGGACGATGGCCTCCCGGGCGGGAACCTCGTTGATGGCCACATCGTAGGCAGAGTTCTTGATTTTTCGCTTGTCCACGCCCAGCCCGGAGCTGGCGTTGGCCTGAGGGTCAAAGTCCACCATCAGCACCTTCAGCCCCAGCTCTGTCAGAGCCGCGGTGAGGTTTACGGTGGAGGTGGTTTTGCCCACACCGCCCTTCTGATTGACCACAGCAATTATCTTGCCCATGTATGTCTCCTTCTATCTGCGAATCAAAATGTTTCATGTGAAACAATGGGGAAGCTCCCCAAAGGGAAATGTTTCATGTGAAACATTTCAGGATGTGCTCTGGGTGGGGGAGGTGCTGCTGGAATAGTTCTGACCGGGGCGAAGCTTCTCCACCGGAACTTCCCAAAGGTGAATGGCTGCGGCTGCTGCCGCCAGAAACAGCACCACTGTGAGAATCCACAGGATAAACAACCGGCGAAGCCGGACCCGGGATTTTTTTAGTAGTTCCTCAGGGGTGGGAGGCGCCTTCCGCCACACTTTTTTGGGAGCTGCTTTGTGCTTCCGGACAGGAAGGACGATGGCGGTGGCGGGATTGACGGGGTATTTCGCCATTTGCTCCAGGCAGATGGGGCAGAAGACCTGATCTTCTTCAATGTCACGGCCGCATTTCATGCAGTTCACGCCAAGCACCTCCTTTTTCGTACTTTGCCCATTGTACAACACTTTTTTTCATTCGTAAAGGGGAGAACGGCAAATAATTTACATTGTGTTCAAAATTGAAAGCGGCCTTTCGTTGACGGTGCATATCCGGAATGCTATAATGAACAAAAACCAAAAGAAAAGGAGTAAGGCAAATGGAAGAAAACGGAACCTACAGCTGGACACCAGATGACCAGCCAAAACCCCCAAAGAAAAAAGTGAGCTTCAAGGGCCTGACCCGGCGGATCGGCGCGGTGATTGTGGTGATGATTCTGTTCAGCATGGCAGGCACCTGCTTCTACACCGTGGACGACAAGCAGCAGGCTGTGGTCACCACCTTCGGAAAGGTAACGGATGTCACCGACGCCGGAGTCCACTTCAAACTGCCCATGGGCATCCAGCAGGTACAGAAGGTGGATGTGAATGTCTACCAGAAAATCGAGCTGGGCTATGACAGCGACGGCAACGGACGGGATGAGTTCAACGCCGACAGCGCCATGATCACCGGCGACTACAACATCGTCAATGTGGACTTCTTTGTGGAGTACAAGATCTCCGACCCGGTGCAGTACCTCTATTCCTCCAACGAGCCGGAGCTGATTCTGAAGAATCTGATTCAGAGTCAGGTGCGCAATGTGGTTGGCTCCGCCTCCGTGGATGCGGTGCTCACCGACGGCAAGGAGAACATCCAGATGCGGGTCAAGGAGCTGGTCAGTTCCATTCTGGAGGAGTATGAAATAGGCCTGACATTGGTGGATGTGAAGATTCAGGATGCCGAGCCCCCTACGGTGGAGGTCATCGAGGCTTTCAAGTCCGTGGAGACCGCCAAGCAGAAGGCGGAAACCGTCATCAACGATGCCAAGGCCTATAAGAACGCCCAGATCCCCAAGGCTGAGGCCGAGGCGGACAAGCTGATTCAGAACGCCGAGTACCTGCGGCAGAAGCGTATCAACGAGGCCAACCAGCAGGTTGCCATGTTCAACGCCATGTACGAGGAGTACGCCAGAAATCCCCAGATCACCCGCTCCCGGATGTACTACGAGGCCATTTCTCAGGTGCTCCCCGGGGTGGAGGTGTACATCAACACCGGGAGCTCCTCCAATTTGCAGACTCTGCTGCCCCTGGGCTCTCTGGCAGGAACCGAGACCAATGGAGGTGAGACCGAATGAAAAAGAAACTGATTGTGATTATTCTGCTGCTTCTGGTGGTGAGCATTGCCGGCGGCGCCCTGTTTACCGTCCGGGAGGATCAGTACGCCTGCACCGTCCGGTTCTCCAAGATCATCGACACCACCGGAGAGGCCGGCATCCACTTCAAGGTGCCCTACTTTGACAGTGTGAAATATTTCTCCAAGGCCACCCAGTTCTATGATATCCCTCCCTCTGAGGTGCTGACCTCCGACAAGCAGAACATGACGGTGGACTGCTATATCCTGTGGAAGATCGCAGACCCCAAGCTGTTCTACCAGACCCTTGGCACCACCGCCGTGGCAGAGCAGCGGCTCAACGCCCTGACCTACAACGAGCTGAAAACCGTCATGGGAACATTGGCGCAGGCGGATATCATCAACATGGAGGACGGCGGCAAACGCAACGAAATCTATGAGAACATCGCCACCGATGTGGATGCTCTGGCCAGAACCTACGGCATTCAGGTGGAGGATGTGAAAATCAAGCAGTTCGACCTGCCGGAGAGCAACCTGAACGCCGTGTACAACCGGATGATTTCCGAGCGCAACCAGATGGCGGAGAAGTACACCGCCGACGGCAACTACGAAGCCTCCATCATCCGCAACGATGTGGATAAGCAGGTGAACATTATGGTATCCGATGCCAAGGCCAAGGCCGCCCAGCTGGAGGCCGAGGGCGAGGGCGAGTATATGCGCCTGCTGGCAGAGGCCTACGACACCGAGGATAAGAAGGAATTCTACGAATTCAATCTGGCTCTGGATGCCCTGAAAAAGAGCCTCACCGGCAAGGAGAAAACCGTGATTCTGGACGGAAACTCCGAGCTGGCAAAGATTCTGATGGGTGAATAAAGAACAATGCGCCGGTGAGAAAACCTCACCGGCGCAATTTCTATAGATTCTTCAGCATATCCGCACTTAGGCAGATATCCTCTTTCTTTACCTTGTCCCAAGAGAAAACGGTTGCCAGCTCCTGTGCACTGACGGATTCCGGCCTGTCCAGAAGTCCGGCGCTGAAGGCCAGCTGACCCAGAATTTCCTGGGGAGAATAGAATTTTTGCAGCTGCCCCAGATCCAGATCTCTGTCCCGTTTGCTCAGCCGCCGCCCGTCTGGAGCCAGAAGCATGGGCACATGGGCATACTCCGGATGGGGGAAGCCCCAAAGCTCCTGCAAATACATCTGCCGGGGGGCAGAGCTGAGCAGATCCATGCCCCGGACAACCTCCGTAACCCCGGCCTCTCCGTCATCCACGGTGACAGCCAGCTGATACACATACACCCCATCCGCCCGTCGCATAACCATGTCGCCGCAGTCCGTAGCCAGATTCAGGGAATACGCCCCCTGCACCCGGTCGGTGAATTGCCAGACCCTGTCCGGAACCATCACGCGCCAGGCAGGCGCCCGGTGAAAGGCATTCCTCTGCTCCTGCGTCAGATTCCGGCAGGTGCCGGGGTAGACATAGGTGCCGTCGGAAAGATGGGGAGCGTTGACCCCGTGGAGCTGGCTGCGGGTGCAGTAGCAGGGATAAAGAAGACCTAGATCTTCCAGTTTCTGGAAATACTCGTCATATACCCGGCTGCGCTGGCTCTGGGGCGGTGTTTCCCGATCCCAGCTGAGCCCCAGCCACAATAAATCCTGCCGCAGGACTTGGGCATATTCCGGGCTGGTGCGCTGGGTGTCCAGATCCTCCATCCGCAGCACCATCTCCCCGTCCCGGCTGCGGACGGAGAGCCAGCCAAGCATGGCGGCAAACACATTGCCCAGATGCATCCGCCCGGAGGGGGTGGGGGCAAACCGCCCCACCGGCTTTACCTCAGCCATTGAATCCACAAGGTGATCAAGACCATGATGGCCAGAATTTCCGCCAGCGCCAGAACGGTCAGCAGACCGACGCTCTTTTTCTGCTTCTTTTTTGCGGACTTCCGGCTCTGCCGGGCTTCCTCCAGCTCCCGGACGGTCTGCTTCTGCTGCTGCCGCTTCTCCCGAAGGGCCTCCTTTTTGGCTCGACGCTGATCCTTCACCGCCTGACGGTAGTCCTCCTGATAGAAGACCGCGTCATCATCCAGATATTCTTCTTCCTCCTCAAACTCGCCATAGCCGTTGGCATAGTTGCGGTAGTGCTCATCGTCTTCGTCAGATTCATCATCAAAGAATTCCTCGAAGCCTTCCGTCAGGTCTTCCTCATATTCCCCGATTTCCGGGTCGTCCTCTGCCAGCAGCTCCTCCTGAAGCCGCTGCAGTTCTTTTCTGGGATCATCAAACATATTGTTCACCCTCCTTTGTGTCCCCATTTTACCCCAAAGTCGTGGGAAAGTAAAGAGAAATCCGCTCCGGATGTCCATGGGAAGTTTGACAATTCCCTGCCACCGTGATATCATAAGCCTTACAAATCCAGCCGGAGGTTCCTGCCCATGTCCATTTTGCCCTATGCCGTTTTCATTGCCGCGGTTGTGGCGGCGGATCAGTTTGCCAAATACCTGACGGTGGCCAACATCCCATTGTTTTCGGATGTCCCCTTCATCCCGGGGCTTTTGCAGCTGACCTATGTCCAGAACACCGGCGCCGCCTTCTCCTCCTTTCAGGGGCAGCAGTGGCTGTTTGCTGTGATGTTTGTGATTTTCACGGGAGTGATTCTCTGGGAGTTTTTCAAAAAGCCCATGCCGTTTCAAAAGCTGGAACGGTGGTGTATTGCCGCCGTCTACGCCGGGGGACTGGGGAACATGATCGACCGGGTGCGGCTGGGCTATGTGGTGGATATGATCGAGACCACATTCATGGAATTTCCCGTGTTCAATGTGGCGGACTGCTTCATCACCTGCGGCTGCATCCTGCTGATGGCACATCTCTTCCTTTTTAATAAGGAATTCTGGAAGGATGACAAAAAATGCGCTTAACGGCAGATCAGGCCGGGGAACGGCTGGATGCCTTTCTTGCCCGGATGGGGGAGGGGCTGACCCGCTCCGCCGCCCAGAAGCTCATTGAGCAGGGGCAGGTTCTGCGCAACGGTAAGCCCGGCAAAAAGAACGACAAGCTGAATCCCGGGGACATTGTGGAGTATACCGTCCCGGAGGCCAAGCCAGTGGATATCGTGGCTACGGAAATGCCTCTGGATATCGTCTACGAGGATGAAGATGTGCTGGTAATCAACAAGCCCAAGGGGCTGGTGGTGCATCCTGCCGCCGGGCATCAGGAGGACACTCTGGTGAACGGCCTGCTGTACGCCATGGGGGATGACCTTTCCGGCATCAACGGAGAGCTGCGCCCCGGCATTGTCCACCGGATTGACAAGGATACCTCCGGGCTTCTGGCGGTGGCGAAAAATGATCTGGCTCATACCATGCTGGCCAGCCAGCTGAAGGATCACTCCATGGCCAGAACCTACGATGCCATCGTCTGCGGCAACCTGAAGGAGGACAGCGGCACCGTGGACGCTCCCATCGGGCGGCATCCCACGGATCGGAAAAAGATGTGCGTGACCCAGCGCAATTCCAAGCCTGCAATTACCCACTGGGAGGTTGTGACCCGGTACAAGGGCTATACCCACATCCGCTGCAAGCTGGAAACCGGGCGCACCCATCAGATCCGGGTGCACATGGCCTATATCGGCCACCCCATTCTGGGGGACACGGTCTATGGTCACAAAAAGCCGGAGCTGGGGCAGTCCAGCCAGTGCCTCCACGCCGGGGCCCTGTGCTTCGCCCACCCCAGAGACGGCAGACCCATTCTGGTCTTTGCAGAGCTTCCCCAGTATTTCAAAGAGGTGCTGGAAAAGCTGGAGAGAAGAAATTGAAAATTGATAATTGAAAATTGATAATTGAAAATTATGGTGTCCCTTCGGGACGATTTAAAAGAGACTGGAAGGTTGAACGATGTTTTCAGATATCTTATTAACCGTAGATTATGACCGAACCCTCACCGCACCGGATTCTACGATTCCGGAGCGGAATCTGGAAGCCATCCGCTATTTTATGGACAACGGCGGCGCCTTTACCGTCAATACCGGCCGCAGCGTACCCATGAGCCGCAGCTTTCTGGACAAGGTGCCGGTGAACGCACCCCTGCTGCTGTACAATGGCTCCGCCGCCTATGATATTCAGAAGAAGAAATTCATTTTCTGCCATCCCATTGAACTGGATCTGTGGGACATGGTGAGGAAGTGTCAGGAGCTGTTCCCGGGCTATCCCGTGGAGATGCAGGGGGTGGATGCCCACTACCGCTTTTGGGAGGACCCGGCCTGGGATGCCTTCTGCGATTTCAATGGCTGCGCCCGGGGCTTTGCCCGCCCCGGGGATGAGATTGGCCCATTTGTGAAGCTGTCGGTCTACGGCCACCTGAAGGGGGTGGGTGTCTCCTATCTGTTCACCGCAGAACCGGAGGTAATGGCACAGATGGATGAAATGGAGAAAACGCTCCGGGAGGTCTTTGGGGATAAGTGCGAGGTTTTCCGGGCTGGGGCACGGATTATCGATATCCACGCCAAGGGTGTTTCCAAGAATCGCTCCGCCCGGGAGCTGCAAAAGACGCTGGGTCGGAAAACCCTGGTGTGCGTCGGCGATGGGGAAAATGATGTGTCCATGCTGGAGGGGGCAGACTTTGCCTTCTGCCCGTCTGACGCCGTGGTGGCGGATCGTTTTCCCAATGTCTGCCCCTGCGAGGAAGGCGCAGTGGCGGATGTAATCTATGAAAAAATCCCGGAAATTCTGGGGATACAGCCTTGACAAGCCGGGAAATCTATGGTAGAATCTTCTGGCTGAATCATAAAAGAGTCAGGCTTTGCGGGTGTAGTTCAATGGTAGAACACCAGCCTTCCAAGCTGGATACGCGGGTCCGATTCCCGTCACCCGCTCCATTCGACACGCGCCAATAGCTCAGCTGGATAGAGCAACTGCCTTCTAAGCAGTAGGTCGGGGGTTCGAGTCCCTCCTGGCGTGCCAAACAAGCACCCAGCTTCGACGGACTCGAAAATCAAATCCCATATGCCGGTGGCATATGGATCGCGAGGGCTTGACCGAGCGATACCTCAGTTTCCCGAGTCCCTCCTGGCGTGCCAAACAAGCACCCGACAAAAAGGCCTCGAAAATCAAATATGGTGGGCGTGGCCTAGTTGGCTAAGGCGTCAGATTGTGGCTCTGAAGATCGTGGGTTCGAATCCCATCGTCCACCCCATAAAAAAGGACACCCGAGTGGGTGTTCTTTTTTTATGGGGTGGAATAAATGATGGGATTCGAAAGACAAATCGCACACCCCTGTGGGGTGTGCATTGCCGCTGGCTGGACAGCGGCAACACCTTACTTTTGCGATAGCAAAAGGCAGCGAATTTCATCGTCCACCCCAGAAAAGTAACACCATCTATCGGATGGTGTTATTTTTAATTGACAATTGACAATGTGAATCAAGAGTCGAAAAGTAAGGCCAATGCACGAAATCGACCCATCTTGTCATCCTGAGCGAGCGAAAGCGAGTCGAAGGATCTTCACATCTCGTTTTTACTGTGCAGTGGGTAAGTGCAAAGATTCTTCGACTTCGCTCCCTACGGTCGTTTCGCTCAGAATGACAGCCTCTGGAAGGCACTCCGGCTTCTGCTTTTTCAAATCGTCCCGAAGGGACACCACAATTGTCAACTGTCAATTCTCAATTGTCAATTCACGAAAGTCCGCTGCCCCCAACCATGGAACCGCAGCGTCAAAAAACCGGCATGACCTGTTTTAGCCATGCCGGAAAATACACCTTCTTTCAGCGATATCTTGTATTTGTCCCTAAATATTTTTACAACATCTTGTGTTTCGACAGCATTCGCAGACAGAAACTGCTAAGATACTCCCGGAAGCCGGGGGTAAAGACGCAGCACCGCAGCGGTGGCGTCATCCTCCCCCTCCCGGCAGCCCTCCTCCAGAATCTGTTCCGCCAGCTCCCCAGGCGGTGCATCCGGAGTTTCGCTCACCCGGCGCATAACCTCCTCTCCTTCCACGCCGTCGCTGAGCAGAACCAGCGCCTCTCCCCGGCGCAGGGACAGCCCTGCCACCGTTTCCCGGTTTTCTTCCAGAGAAATCCCGGGCGGTGGTGTGGCTGTCCCGATTTTTTTTGCCTCGCCCCGACGCAGAATCCAGCTGGGAGCCGAGCCCCATTTATAAAGGCAGGCGATGCCGGTGTCCAGCCGAACCTCCGCCAAGTCCAGAGTCACCGCCCCGGCCTGCCCCCGAAGCAGCAGCAGGGAATTGACGCACCGGAACACATCCGACGGGGGATACCCGGCGGTGAGCAGCTCCTGAATCAGCTTTGCGGAGGTGTTCCCCTCCCGGGCGGCCTCCCGTCCGGTGCCCATGCCGTCGCACAGCAGCAGATAAAACCGGCACCCATCGGCGGGAAAGGCCAGACACCGATCCCCATTGGCGCAGCCTGCGCTGCTGGAACGGGCGGAGACTTCCACCCGGAACCGGCTCTGCGCTGCGGATTGACCGGCGGAAAAGCTCCGCAAAAACCGGCAGACAAAGGCATATTGCTCCACCAGCGCCCGACACAGCTCCCCATGCCGCCGCCGCTGGGCTTCCAGCAGCCGCAGCTGCTCCCGGGAGCGCTGAAGGGCAGCCTGCAGCAGCTCCCGGTTGGGGCAGAGAAAGCCTCCCGGGTCTTCCAGAACTTCGCCGCTGAGCTGCTGCTGTTCCCGGCAGCTGAACCGGAGTACACACCCGGCGCAGCTGTCCTGCTTTGCCCGTTCCACCAGAGCATCCCGGTCGATGGGGGGAGCTTCCTGTTCCAGCAGCAGAAGGCGGCATCGGGAAAAGGCTCTGGCTCCCAGCTCCAGCCGCACCAGCAGCTTCCCGGCGGAAGGGGGGACCCCGGGGAAGAGAATCCGGGGCAGAAGCCATATGGATAGTCCGGCGGCAGCCGCCTGCGCCAGAAATCCCCCGAAGCCGGGGGTGGGAACCCCCAGCGCCAGAAACAGCAGGGTGCACAGCCCGGTGAGAGCCGCCCCCACACCCCCCAACAGAGGCGCGGCTGTCCCCCGGGCGCGAAAAATGCCTAAAATGCTGCCCCCTGCCGTCCAAACCACCCCGGGCAGTCCGGCCTTCCCCCAGATCCCCAGATACCCCACCATGGAACCGATGCAGGTAAAGGCCGCTTGCCAGCCCGTCAGAGCGCTGAGATAGCCCAGCGCCAGAGGCACCGGCCAGCTCCGGAAGCTGATGCCGCTGAGGAGCACCCCTTGAGCCAGCCACACCAGAGCCCGGGTCAGCTGCCGCACCTCGGCACTCTCCCCCAGAGCCTGCCGGTATTCCCGCCGCAGCAGACGATCCACCGCTGTCATCATGTGTACACCACTGCCTTTCTTCAAGAATTACTTCGATCCTACCACCCCCGGAAAAATAATGCTGTCGGAACGGGCAAGCCACAGAAAGATTCTTGCAACCCGGGGCGCAGATGTGTATAATGGTGCCAAAGAAAAGGGAGGCCGGGACATGGGAAGAGAATTTGAGTTAAAATACCGGGCGCAGGGGGAAGTCCTCGCCCGCATCCGGGAGGCTTTGGGAGGCTTTGCCCCCATGGCCATGGAGACGGTGTACTATGACACCCCGGAGCACACCCTCAGCGCGAAGCACTGGACATTGCGGCAGCGGATGGAAAACGGAATTCGGGTGTGCACCCTGAAACTGCCGGCCCCCGGGGGTGCCCGGGAGGAATGGGAGGTCATGGATGCCGGCCTTGCCGATGCCCTGCCCCGGCTGGCGAGCCTCAGCGGAAAGGATCTGGCTTTTCCGGATTTGCAGCCCCTGTGCGGCGCGAGGTTCACCCGGCTGAGGAAGCTGGAAGCCCATGACGGCTGCACCGTGGAGATTGCGCTGGATCAGGGAATTCTCACCGGCGGAAATCGGGAGCTGCCCTTTGCAGAGCTGGAAGTGGAGCTGAAGGAAGGCTCGGAAGAAGCTGCGATCCGGTTTGCGGAAGGCCTGGCGGCGAAATACGGCCTGATGCCGGAAGAAAAAAGCAAATTCGCCCGTGCCAGGGCGCTGGCGGAAGGATAACAGGAGAGAGATATGGCTTTTGAAACCTTGTTTGCCCGGTATGACCGGCTGATGCTCTTTGATACGGAGACCACCGGCCTGCAATACAACCGGGATGAAATCATCGAATTTGCCGCCATTGTGGTGGAGAATCCGGATGGACAGCCCCGGGTGGTGCAGGAATATGACCAGCTGGTGGCTCTCAGCCCCGGCAGCTTTGTGCCCCCCAGAATTCAGGAGCTGACAGGGATTTCCACCCAGGATCTGCGGGAGCGGGGGCTGCCCAAAACCCGGGTCTGCCGGGATATCGGGGAAATGCTCCGGGGGCGCACCCTGATGCTGGCCTACAACGCCCATTTTGACCTGAGCTTTCTATTCTATATGCTCCTGCGGGACGGCGACCCGGCGGTGCTGAAGGGCAAGGACAAGCTGGATCTGCTGACGGTCTACCGGGATCGCCGCAGCTATCCCCACCGGCTCTGCTCTGCCATCGAGGCCTACGGCCTGTCGGGGCAGGTGGTGAACTCCCACCGGGCGGTGGACGATGTGCTGGCCACCCTGAAGGTGATGGAGGAAATGGAGAAGGAGAAGCCGGATCTGGAGCGTTATGTAAACCTGTTCGGCTACAACCCCAAATACGGCATCGAGGGCAAGCCCATCGGCACCGTCACCTATAAACCCCAGCCCTATGACCCCATTCGTCCCCTGTACGAGAGCTGACAAGGAGGAGAATTATGATTAACCAGACTGCTTACGCTTTGGGAGCCAACCGCTCCTGCATCCGGGATCTGTTTGAATACGGCCGCGCCCGGGCGGCTGTTGTGGGGGAGGAAAATGTCTTTGATTTCACCCTTGGCAACCCCTCCATCCCCTCCCCGGCGGAGGTGAACGAGACCATCTGCCGGATTCTGAAGGACACCGACTCTCTGCTGGTGCACGGCTATACCACCGCCGTGGGAGATTGGGAAACCCGGCAGGCCATTGCCGCCGACCTGAATTCCCGATACGGCGCCAATACCGGGGCGGAGGATTTCTTTCTGGGCAGCGGTGCCGCCCCGGAGCTGGTGGCGGTGTTCCGGGCGCTGGCGGTGGAGGGCGGCGAGATTCTGGCCATTGCCCCCTATTTTCCGGAATACAAGCCATTTGCGGAAAATGCCGGGCTGATTTTCAAGGTAGTGCCCCCGGATGTGCCCAATTTCCAGATTTCCCTGCCTGCGGTGGAGGCCATGCTGACAGAGCGTACTCAGGCGGTGATTCTCAATTCCCCCAACAACCCCTCCGGGGTGGTGTACACAAGGCAAACGCTGGAGCAGCTTTCCGCCCTGCTGGAGCGAAAGGCCGCCCAGTATGGGCATCCTATTTACATCATCTCCGATGAGCCCTACCGGGAGCTGGCCTACGGGGTGGAGGTGCCCTTCCTGCCCCTGATCTATCGGGATACCGTGGTGTGCTATTCCTATTCCAAGAGCCTGTCCCTCCCCGGCGAGCGCATCGGCTATGTGTATGTGCCCAAGGAGGCTGCCGACAGCCGTGCACTGTATGCCGCCATCGCCGGAGCCGCCAGAGCCTGCGGCCATGTCTGCGCCCCCAGCCTGTGGCAGAAGGTGATTGCCCGGTGCACCCATCTGCGGCCTGACCTTGCCAGCTACGACCGCAACCGCCGGACGCTGTATGAGGGTCTGACGAAGCTGGGCTATGAGACCGCCAAGCCCGACGGCGCCTTCTATCTGTTTGTGAAGGCTCCCGGGGGAGATGCCAACGCCTTTTTGGAGAAGGCCAAGCAAAAAGATCTGCTGGTGGTGCCCGGGGACGGCTTTGGCTGTCCCGGCTATTTCCGGCTGTGCTACTGCGTCAGCTATGACAAAATCGTCCGCAGCCTGCCGGTGTTTGGGGAGCTGATGGGATAAGTGCTAAGCGGAGGGTTTTCCTCCGCTCTTTCCCTTTCTTTTTCGGAAAAAGAGGGGTATGATTGGCAAAGACAGGAAGCACAGGAAGTCCCTTCCGGACATATGTGAAGAAAGGGTAACATTTCTGTGACAACCGTTGACTTTGGTGTAAAATATGATATTCTGATATCAGGAATTCTGTTGATTCCAGGAGGTACTACATTATGAAAAACTGGAAAAGATATTTGAGCATCGCCATGACACTGGTGATGCTGCTGGGGGTACTGCCCACCGCGGCCTTTGCGGAGACTATTGCTCTGACTGAGGAGAATGTCACCATAGAACCTGCTACCTACAGCGGAGAGGTTCAGACACCTGTAGTAAAGATTAACGGTGTCACTGCCACTCAGGGAACGGATTATTCCTTTGCTGTTGATGGGAGCGTGGAACTTAGGGATGCCGGTACTTATTCGCTGACCATCACAGGCGCAGGAAATTACACCGACACAGTTACGAAGAGCTTCACCATCAACCCGAAGCCCATCTCTGAACTCACCGTTACTGTGGCTTCCGATGCGCAGACCTACGATGGAAACCAGAAAACCCCCGGTGTAACCGTGAAGCATGGTGAGACTGAGCTTACGAAAGATACACACTATACCGTAGCATACGGCACCAACATCAATGCCGGTGAAAATGCCGGTACCGTGACGATCACTGCCAAGACTGGCACAAATTATACAGGCAGCACCACAGTTAATTTTACCATTCAGCCCATGACGGTGGCAGACAGTGCTTTGGAAGTGACCATTGCCCCTGTTACATACGGAACACCTGCTTCACCTGTTGTCAAGCTGGGTGATAAAGCTCTGTCGGCTGAAACAGACTATGATGTAACCTGTGCTAACACCAATGTGGGTACTCAGGATGCTGTTATCAGCCTGAAGGGCAACTACTACGGTGGTAAGACGGTGCAGTATACCATCAACGCAAAGCCTCTGGACGAAACTGCAATTCAGCCGATTTCTTCCCAGACCTACACCGGCAGTGCCATCACCCCCGTGGTGGTGAAGAACGGCGAAACTACGCTGACAAAGGATACGGACTACACGGTTGTGTATTCCAACAACACCAATGTTGGCACCGCATCCGCAGAAGTGACCTTTACCGGAAACTACTCCGGCGGTCCCTTTACCAAGACCTTTACCATCGATCCCAAGAACATTTCCGCCGCAGTTCTGGGCGGTCTGAATACCACCTATAACCCCGGCAGCCGTCCCGTTCCTACGGTAACGCTGGACGGAAAGACCCTTGTGGAGGGGAATGACAAGGACTATACCCTGTCCTATGATGAAACAACGACCCCCGGAAGCCTGATCATCACGGTCACCGGCAGAGGCAACTACACCGGCAGCAAGCAGGCAACCGTGGCGGTTCTGGGAACCAGCGATACTACGGCACCTGTCATTTCCGGCGTGTCCAACGGCGGAACCTACCACGAGGCCAAGACCATAACCGTCACCGATACCAATCTGGAAAAGGTGGAGATTTATCAGGGCACCACCTTGAAAAACACCCTGACCCCTGCGGAAGGTACCACCACCGTCAGCACCACGCTGGCTCTGTCCGACACTGCCTATGGGATCAAGGCCTATGACAAGGTGGGCAACAAGACGGAGTTCACCGTCACCGTGACAAAGAAGTCCATTGCCGCCTCCATGATCACCATTGCCGGTGCGGACAACATCGTCTTTGACGGCACGGCAAAGACCCCCACCATCACCGTGAAGGACGGCTCCACCACCATCGCCGCCGACCAGTACACCCTGAGGTGGGAGAACAACACCAACGCCGGAACGGCCACGGTGAAGGTGACCATGAAGAGCGACGCGGCCTACAAGGGCGAGGCCACCAAGACCTTCACCATCAAGCAAAAGACCCTTCTGGACTCTGCCATTCAGGACATTGCGGATCAGACCTACACCGGCAGCGCCCTCACCCCCGCCATCACCGTGAAGGATGGCGAAACAACGCTGGAGGAGGGTACGACTAAGGACTACACCGTCATCTACTCCAACAACACCAATCCCGGCACCGCCAAGGTCACCGTTGTCCTGCGGGGCAACTACCAGGGCGTTCTGCAGAAGACCTTCACCATCAATCCGAATCTCACAGTTCTGGCAGATAACATCAAGACCCTGGCCGCAAAGACCACCCTCACCTACGCCGAGAAGCAGCAGATCAAGCAGCTGAAGGCCGCCTACGATGCCCTGTCCGCAGAGAATAAGGCAATCGTGGATTCTGCCGTCGGCTCCACCCTGATGGCCAGCTTCAAGAGCAAGGCCAGCGCTGCCGCCTACAAGCTGCTGAATAAACCCAGCGTGGGCTACTACAAGTATGTCATGGGAACCTCCAGCAATGTGGTCATCGAGATCGATGCCGATTACAGCAGAACCCTTGTGACGGAGATCCGGCTGGGCAAATACGAGACGGTGATTGACCCCGCCAACTACACCGTGACGGAAGGCTCCGTGGTGGTCACCCTCAGCTCCAGCTATCTGAAGACCATCAAGACCGCCGGTAAGTACAATCTGTATATCGATCTGATGGATACCCAGACCGGCCGTACGGAAACCCTTCAGACGGTGGTTCGCGTCGTGCCTGCCACCGACATTCCCCAGACCGGGGATCCCTTCCGGATGAACCTCTGGATCGGTCTGCTGGGAGCCTCCGTCCTGGCTCTGGCAGGTCTCGGCGTGTATGAGGTTGTGAAGAAGAAAAAGAATTCCCGGAAGCGGCTGGAAGCAGCCATGGATCTGGGCGAGGAATCCCCTGACGAAGCAAACATCAACGAATAACAGACAAAACCCCCGGCTAAGCCGGGGGTTTGACTATCTGCTGAGAATTTCCTGCTGCTTCTTTTTGCTGAAGCCGGACAGCACCAGCGCGTAGGACTTGTCCAGCATTTCTTTCAGCAGATCCTCCGGGACAGCGCCTTCGGTGCGGATGGAGTTCCAGTGCACCTTGTTCATGTAGTAGCCGGGGATGATATCCTCGAATTGCTGCCGCAGGAAATCCCCCTCCGCCGGGTTCAGCTTCAGGGTGATGTACATATCCCGGTTCTGGTCGTCATAGCACACTGCGGCGAACATCTTGTCCTCGATGAGATACCGCTCCCAATTCCACTCGGCCTTGAAATCCTTGTGGACGCCCTTCTTTTTCAAAAGATATTCTTCCATCCAGGTGTATTGCATGGGAATCCCCCTCCGGCGGTTTTGTGATGCTTTTATGATAGCAAATTCTGTGTGCCGGGTCAATGGGCTGTTCCGTATGGAAAGAACCGGAAGGGACTCGTTGCATTAAGGAGTTGCCGCCATCGAGCTGGCGGCAATCAACTGCCCACTGGGCAGTTGAATTAAAATTTTCGAGTCCCTTCTTTCCGGTGTACCAAAAAAGAGTTATCCCAGATTGGGAACCGGAAGGGACTCGGTACACTAAGGAGTTGCCGCCATCGAGCTGGCGTCAATCAACTGCCCACTGGGCAGTTGAATTAAAATTTTCGAGTCCCTTCTTTCCGGTGTACCAAAAAAGAGTTATCCCAGATTGGGAACCGGAAGGGACTCGTTACATTAAGGAGTCGGCGTCGTCGAGCCGCCGCCGAGCCGATGTCCACCGGACATCGGCATTAAAT